>JAUWYL010000001.1 GCA_030615855.1 bacterium
TTACGACCCCTCCCCCGGAAACGAGGTAAGACTTTACATCAACGGTCAATTGGACAACTCAACGAACTTTGCCCACGGACCGATCGACAGTTCAGACAGTACCTTAACGATAGGAAACAGGATGGGCCAGCATTACTTCGATGGCACCATAGACGAAGTGGCCGTCTACAACAGGGCATTGTCAGCAGAGGAAATTGCTGAGCTCTATGAGACTGGCCTATGATTTGGAATAGTGGGATTGGGATAGGCATTAATGATTAAAAGAAATACTACTATTAATTGCCGGTCTGATTGTCTTGATCTTGATAGTAGCACTCGCTATCTATAAGCGACCTCTAAAGATAGAGGAGATAGAAAACGCTAAAATTGCCATCCAGAGCGTTAAAGAGGCCGGGGCAGAGGAATTTTGCTCCCCAGAGGCTAAAGATTGTTCAGGACAACCTTCTCAAGGCCCAGAAGACCAGAAAGAAAGAGGAGGCCAGGTCACTCGCCCTTCAGGCCAAAGGGAACACCAAGATTCATGAAAATCTTAGAGGGAAGTGCTCCTCCAGAGAAGGATAAAGGCAAGGGACGAGGTCGTTAGGAAGTGACGAGCCATTAGTAGTCCTGTATAGGCTCCGGGATGAACATCTACTGACCAATCCATTAGGTCAAGCCCTTGTCCGTTTCTACTATCGCCATAGCCTACCTATATCCAGATTCATTGAGAGAAAGAAAGCCTTGAAAACCCTGATGAGGGCAGGGTTAAAGCCCATCCTCTGGATAGCCAAAGAAGCCACGAGACCTCCCTACAAATACCCTATCCGGGAATAATGAAGAGCAACGAGCAACGTGTCACGAGCAACGAGGGCCGAGAGTCATAAAGAGAAACGATGACAGGGGGAAAGGGAGATAAAGGGAAAGAGTAAAGAGGATTTATATGAAACATGAACTGAAAATAGAGGTGGCGAATATCGTCACCTCTTTAGAATTAGATGACTCCTCCTTACTTCAGCAGTTGAGAGAAACTTTCTCAGAGTTCGAGTCAAACAAATTAGCAGAGATTAACTTAAAAATTAATCTTGTAAACAACTTGGAAGCCCAGGAATTCTTCCCTCTGGGCCTTTCTTTTTCTGGAGAGGAAGTTATCATTAGGGCGGATGAGTTTTTTGGAAGGATGGATCTCTCAAAGAGAAAGGGAGAGGTAGATCTCCTTCCTCCTTATGCTAAGGGATCCCTGGCCAACTTCCTAAGAAATATCTATAATATTTTAATTACCAGAGAAGGCGGTTTAATCCTTCACGCTGCAGGAATAGTAAAAGATAACAGGGCCTATATCTTCTTCGGCCCCTCCCAGAGCGGCAAATCTACAGTTGCCCAGTTATCGAAAGATTATATTATTTTGAGCGATGACCTTATAGTCATTAAGAGGATTAACGGCTCCTGTAAAGTCTTCGGTACTCCCTACTGGGATAGACTAAAGGAGAGTCAGGGGAAGAGGGGAGTCTTCGAGATCGCTGGATTATTCAAATTAGTAAAGGATAATAAAACCTGTTTAAAGAGACTCCCTTATTCTCAGGGATTGGCCGAAGTCCTCACCCTTCCCGGCATCCCTAAAGAACATCAACCAATCGCTAAGTTACTAAGCATTTCTTCTCTTCTCATAAGAGAAGCCCCCTGCTACGAACTCCACTTCCTCCCCAACAAATCTCTCTGGAGATGCATAGAGGAAGAACTGGCTAACTGGAAAACAATGGGAGTAAAGAATGTCTATTGAAAACAAAATCCCCTCTAAATCTCCCCAGACCGCATCCCGCATAGTAGATGGCGAGGCGGTCATCGTCCTCTTAAAGAAGAGCCGGGTGCACGTCCTGAATGAAGTAGGAAGTCGCATCTGGGAACTCTCCAATGGAAAGAGAAGCATAAAAAAGATTGCAGACACCATCTTCAAGGAGTTCCAGGTCACCAAGAAAAAAGCCCTCAAAGACACCATAGAGTTTGTAAAAAGTTTAACCAAAAAAGAAATGATGGTCTTAAAATGAAGTTAGATTATTATCAAAAAATAGTCAAAAAAACAGTGGATGAGAACATCCCATTCACTGTCCACTTCGACCTCACCTATAAATGCAATCTGAAATGTGTCCACTGTTATGTTACCGAAGAGAAAGGAGAGAAAGAACTTTCCACTGAAGAGATAAAATCTATTATTAACCAGCTGGCGGAAGCAAACACCCTCTATCTCACCTTTAGTGGAGGAGAGATTTTCACTCGTGAGGATTTCTTTGAGATTGCTTCTTATGCCCGAAAGAAGGGTTTTGCCCTACGTCTCCTCACCAATGGAACCCTGGTCACTCCTCAAATAGCAAATAAAATTAGAGACCTAAATCCTCTATCTGTCAGGATGAGTCTCTATGCTACTGATCCTGATGTTCATGACGCCATTACCAGATCAAAAGGCTCTCAGCGAAAGACAGTCAAAGCCTTTTCGCTCCTCAAAGAGAGAGAAATAAAGGTTGCCATCAACTCTGTTTTAATGAAAGAGAATGTAGGGGAATTTAAGAGATTAAAGGCCTTCGCCCAGGAGATAGATTCTGGCTTTGTCTTTGACCTCGGTATTATACCTTGTGATAATGGGTCTAAAAAGCCCCTTACCCATAGACTCACAGAGAATGACCTGATTGATTTTTTCTCTTCAAATAGTAGAACATCGGAGTGGGAACCAATAGAAATACCAGATGATAGCCCCCTATGTGGTGCCGGACTAAATACCATCTATATCTCCCCTTATGGTGAGGCCTATCCCTGTGTCAGTATACGAGAAAGCTGTGGTAACCTGACCAGACAGCCTTTAAGCGAAATATGGCAGGCACCCATCCTGAAGAGACTCAGGGCCACCAAATTCTCTGATCTAAAAGAGTGTTCTACCTGCCCCCTTAAGTCTTATTGCTTCCGCTGTCCCGGCCTCGCTTTATTAGAAGACGGCAACCTCTTCGGTCCTTCACAAGCCGCCTGCACTTTAGCCCGAGCCCGCAAAACCACCTACGAAAAACCACGAAAAGCCACGGATTAGCACGGATTGAAAAGAATAGATGAGCACAGAAAAAAAGTTGTTATATGAGGATTTGACATATAAAATAAGAGGGGCCTTGTATGAGATTCATAAAGCATTAGGTCCGGTGCATAAGGAAACAGTCTACCATAATGCTATAGCCATTGAACTTAAACATCTAAAAATACCATTTAAAACAGAAAAGGTGCTCAAAGTAACCTATCGTGGAGAAACAGTAGGTATTTATAAACCTGATTTCATCATAGATGATAAAGTAATCCTTGAGATAAAAGCGGTTCCTGCCATAGCAAAAACAATGCTAGATCAGATTTATTACTATGTTAGAGGCTCAAAGTATAGGCTGGTTCTATTAGCAAACTTTGGAGCCAGAAGACTGGAAATAAAACGAAAGATCTACGGCTAAATATCCGTGCTAATCAGCCATAATCCGTGCTAATCCGTTTTTAATCAGTGCTAATCCGCGTATAAAGAAGTTTAACAAAGCATTACAATTAATCATCCGTGCTAATCAGTTATAATCTGTGCTAATCAGTGCGACTAAATCAGTGCTAATCCGTGTATAGAGGAGGTGAAAAAAATGCCCAAGAAAAAAACCTATCGCAAACCAAAAATCATCTATCAGAAAGAGATAGAGACCTTAGCTGTGGTCTGCAGTTCTGCCAAGGAACCACCCGATGGGCCTTGTCGTACTTCAGTGCCGGAAGGCTGCACCAACCTGTATAGCTAATTTATACCCTACCCAGGGTCCGGCTTCAAAAGTAACAAGGCCCTGAACTTTAGCAAAAAACTCCCTCAAATCCTTCAACTAATTCTGTTTGTTTATCTCCTTTGCACACTTTCATCGACGATCGTCCCTCATTTTGTGTTATTGACTTAATTTAGCGATTGTACACATTCTTATCGACGATCGTCTCCCAATTTGTGTCATCGATTTAATTGTTTAGTTTACTTCCTACACACTTCGATCGACGATCGTTCATCAATTTGTGCTTTCGGTTTAACTTGATAGTCTGCACATTTTCATCGACGATCGTCTCTCATTTTGTGTTATTGACTTAATTTAGCGATTGTACACATTCTTATCGACGATCGTCCATCAGTTTGTGTCAATGCAATATTTCTAATTATTTTGAGGTATCGGAACTTCAATAAGCAAAACAAGGTTCTGACGAAGTCAGGTTCTTATATTGGAGGATATAAGGATGTTAAATTCCACGACTAAGGAAGCGGTTGCTCATCTCTTGAGGGAAGAGATTACATCCGGGAAAGAAGTCTCTTTAAAAGTTGCCCAGGAGAGTATGCGACCTTTGATCAACCCCGGGGATAGGGTAGTGGTCGAAGGCTGCCGAGCAGAAAACCTTATTCCTGGAGATATCATCCTCTACGAAAAGGAAGGAACTCTTTACACCCATAGGTTCTTGTATCGGAGGGAATTGTTTCTTCTCACCAAAGGCGACAATGCTCTCTTCCTCGATACCCCCTTTCCTAAAGAGCAACTATTAGGAAAGATAATCACTATTAAGAAGAAATCCAGAACCATTAATCTGAGAAAGAGATCCTGGAGAATTATCAATTCGGTCTTGGCTATTCTTTTCCTGACCGAAGGTTTGATGTTTGGCATTGCTCGTCGACTAAAGCGAGGTCTTTTTGGCCACAAAAAGATTCGGAATGATCTTGAAGATAGACTAATCCTTCTCTGTGCCCGAACAAGGATAGATAGCGAAACCAAGGACGAAATCAAGAAGTTACTTGGGAAAAAATTAAACTGGGATTACTTACTAAAAAGGGCCGAGAGAGAAGGGCTCTCCGGCCTTTTATATTATAATCTAAAGAGATTTAATGAAAGAATTGTTCCTCCAAGTGTCATGGAGACTTTAGAGGAAAGATATTTCAATATCACTTCTCGCAACCTATTCTTCTTGAAAGAAGTGGGTAGGGTTTTGAAGGCTTTTAAAGAAGCAGGGATCCCAGCTATGGTCTTAAAGGGCACTTTTCTCATAGAAGAAATCTATAAGAATCCGGGCCTGAGGTCTATGTCCGACATCGATCTCCTTGTAAAAAGAAAAAACCTTCTCCAGGTCCATGAAGGATTAAAGGGATTGGGCTATACTACCACAGATAACTACTTGGATTATATAGAAAAGCCAATTTCGGGATATCTCAACAGTCTCTTCTACTACAGAAAAGAAAATGAGGCCTCAATTCCTCTCCACATCCATTGGCATCTGGTAAATTCCAGTGTCCCTAATTATATGTTCTCTTCCCGAATCGATATGGGGGGCATCTGGCAAGAGACAGAGAAGATAAAGATAGCGGATGGAGAGGCCTTGAGCTTGGCACCCCATCATCTAGTTATCTATCTCTCTGAGCATGCCCTGAGGATGAAGCACTCCTTGGATAGGCTCATTCTTCTGTGTGATATCTCTGAGGTGATTGAAGAATATCGTAATGGGTTGAATTGGGAAAGAGTTATTGAAGATAGTTTCAGGTTCAATCTAGATCGTATGGTCTACTATAACCTATATCTTGTAAGGAAATTTTTAGGGAGGGAAATCCCTTCTTATGTTTTGAAGAGGCTCAGGCCAGAGAGGCCTGGTTATTTCGAAAGAAAATTCGTATCCTTCATTTCGAAGAACAGGCGCTTTCCAGGCTTAAGTTATTTACTGTACCTTTCCTTGAATAGGGGACTGTTTGCCAAGGGGAGGTTCGTCTTTAGAACATTCTTCCCTCCCCGCCAGGTAATGGCCCAGAGGAATAACATCTCCCGAAAAAATTTGACCCCTCTTCCTTACCTACGCCATTTAAGAGAAGTATTAGGCCCTCTTCCCAAATTGATACGCTATCTTTAAAAATGATAATTATCCAATACTCCCTTTGACACAGATCAATCAACGATCGTCCTCTGAAATGTGCACATGTTAAATTGAGCCAATACACAAATCAATCGACGATCGTCTCTAAAATTGTGCAAAGGGATAGAAAAAACTCTTCTACAGGAAGTGAGGAATGAAAGGACGAGTCTCTACCACAAAGATTATCCTTTCTCTTTTGGACGATGCCCTCAGGCTTCATAGAGATCCCATGACTTCTCTTTTGGAAGAGATGGGGAAAACGGCGCGTGCTGCCCAGGTAGCACTCACCAGACTTGAGAAAAAGGGCCAGATCAAGAAGGTGAATCAGAAGGAAGGAGTCTTCTTCTCTCTGACAGATGAGGGGAGGGCCCAGATTCCGGACAATCCCCATAGGCTGAAAAGAAAAGAGCGGAGATGGGATGGGAGATGGTATCTAGTGAGCTTCGATATCCCGGAGAAGAATAGAAGGATGAGGAACCTCTTCAGGCGATATCTGGTCAGCCTGGGATGTGGAAGGATGCAGAAGAGCCTTTGGATATCGCCTTACAATCGTTCTCGAAGAATACAATCCATGATTAACGAAATGGGCCTGGAAAAGTATGTGGAGACCTTCTCTGCTCAACATCTGGGAAGAAGTGATAGCAAAACCTTAGCCTCTTGGATCTGGAAACTCGAGGAATTGAATGAACGCTACTCCGAATTTATAGACCATTATAATCCTCTACTTTCCAGATTGAAGAGGGAGGCAAGCACTAAAGGCCAAGAGATAGGACTTCTGCATCTCAAGAGAAGAATAGAGAAAGATCTGGCCCAAATCTTGAGGAACGATCCTCAGCTCCCCAATAATCTCTTGCCTTCCGATTGGAGGGGAGAGAAGGCCTATCAACTCTTTGAAGAATATTATAGCTTAATCCTTAAAAGAATTGAGCCGAGGAGAAAGAAGTAGATTGCACAAATCAATCGACGATCGTCGATTGATTTGTGTGAGAAGGGAAATAAAAGGGGGATCAGTATTGGATGAGACTTCCGTCCCTCTTTGCTTTCTTGATGGCGTAGTTAAAGACCAGGATGCCTAAGGGAAGCAGGATAATGGAGAAGATGGCCAGGGCCATTATGTTGGGTAATAAAGTTCCCCAACTGGGGTCTCCTAATAGGGAGTTTCTTATACCCCTTAAGGAGTAGGTGATGGGCAGAAGATGGGAGAGCCTCTGAAGGGGTTGGGGAAGGATAGTGATGGGGTAGTAGACCCCACCCAAGAGGATGGAGAGGGTGGTGAAGAGCCAGGTTATGGGATTCCCCCTCTTGAAGACGATGATGAAACCCGCAGCGATGATTCCCAGACTGCTAAAAGAGATAATGGTTAGAATAAGAATAATAAAGGCGGGCAGAAGGTGAGTAAGGTTTAGACTCACCTTGAATAGGAAGACGCCGAGCAGAAGGTAGATCAAGACATTTAGAGAGGTTCGGATGAAGCTCCAGAGGGAGAGGGAGACGACTAATACGCTTATTTTGGTAGGGGTGAGGAGCATGGCCTCTAAGGTGCCCATCATCTGTTCCCTTCTTATGCTACCTGAGAAGCTCTGTAGTCCCACTCCCAGATAGGTGGAGAAGGCCAATCCGATTAGAACGAAGGGGAAGTATTCCCCTCCGTAATCCTTGAGATAGGGGGCAGCGCTCTCCCCAAATAGCTTAGAGATGAAGAAGAAGGTGACCACCCAGAAGAGGATGCTGAAGAGGTTGAGCAGGAAGGAGAAGCGATAACTTATCTCAACAAGAAAATCCCTCTTGATGAAGGCCAAAGGCTTCCTTAGGAACAATTTATTTCTCCTTTAAAAATGTTAGCCAGTTAACCGGTTAGCCTGTTAGCCAGTTAAAACTGGTAAACTATTTGCTGGTGAAGTAAGAAAAGATTTCTTCCATAGTAGCCTTGGGGGTCTTCGCCTTTCTTCGTAATTCTGTTAGTGTCCCGCAGGCCTTTATCCTGCCTTGGTCTATGATGGCGATACGGTCGCAGATTTCCTGGGCCTCGTTCATCTGATGGGTAGTCAAGAAGACGGTCTTCTTCTGTTGAGAGACGAGTTTCTCTCTAATAAAAGTCCTCAAATTCTTGGCAGCGGTAGGATCCAGACTCTTGGTGGGCTCATCCATAAATAGAATCTGGGGATTGGGCAATAGGCTCCTTGCTAAGGAGAGCCTCTGCTTCATGCCAGTAGAATATTCCTTAAAGGAGATATTTAGCATCCCTTCTATCTCCAAGAGTCCAGCCACCTCTCCCATTCTCTTCTTTATTTGGGTCGAAGAGAGATTATAAAGAATAGCAAAGAATTCCAGATTCTGTCTACCAGTCAGTCGCCAGTAGAAGCAGCGCTCCTCACCAGTCACCAGTCCAATGGACTCCTTAACCCCGGCTTCATCCTTCAGGATGTTATATCCATTGACATAGGCCTCTCCCCTGGTGGGCAATATGAGAGTAGAGAGTAACTTTAAGAGGGTGGTTTTACCCGCTCCATTGGGACCCAGAAGTCCAAATATCTCTCCCCTTTTTACCTGGATATTCACCTCTTCTACTGCCTTGACCACTCCCTTTGTCCCGAAGGGATGGGCGAGCAATCTCCCCAGGCCAGGGGTAGGAGTGAAGTATTTTGTGAGATTTATGGTTTCTATGGCATAGGGCATGACAGCCTCCGATACAATAGGTAGTTTAACAGATAAGAAATAGGATGTCAAACTCAGATTTGACAATCCATGCAATATAAGATATAATATCAAACAAATTACATAGGGCGTAAAGAGAGGCCAAAATGGTTAAGGAAAAGAAAGAAAGAGAAGAGATGGGGATGGAAGAAGAGTTAAGAAAGTATCGATTGATAGTGGAGTCTGCTCAGGATGCTATATTCGTAAAGGATTTGGATGGTCACTATCTCTTGGTCAATCAAAAGTGCTTAGAAGCATTTGGCAAGTCAAAGCAAGAGGAGGTCCTGGGCAAGAGGGATGATGAACTCCTGCCCCCAGAACAGGCCAAAATAAATATTGAGGATGACCAGAAGGTTTTTAAAACTGGCAAACTTAAAGAGGTAACTAAGAAGATGACTGTTGGAGGAAAAGATCGTTGGTTTCAAGCAAAAAAGGTTCCTCTGAGAAATGCCCAAGGGAAGATTATTGGTCTCATTGGCATTGCCCGGGATATCACCGAGCAGAAGAAGGCGGAGGAGGAGATTAGAAATTCTCAGGGAAAGATTGAAATCCTCATCAATTCCTCAAGCGACCTCATCTTTCTTAAGGATAAGAATTTTAGATATTTAATAGCCAATGAATCAATCGGAAAGTTCTATAATAGAAAGATAAAAGACATTATTGGTAAGACAAACTTCGATTTTATGCCAAAAGAAGTTGCTGAAGAATGTAGGAAAAGTGATGAGGAAGCCTTACAATCCGGGGGTCCTATTAGAAGAGAAGAATATATTGGGGACAGATGCTTCCATGTTATTAAACAGAAAGTTGTGGACACAAAGGGGAATGTTATTGGTATAGCAGCTGTGATTCGTGACATCACCGAACGCAAGAAAGCGGAGGAAAGGATAAGGGAGTCAGAGAAGAAATATAGGGACATGGTAGAGATTACCACCGATTGGGTATGGGAAGTCGATAGGGATGGGGTATATATTTATGTTAGCCCTAAGGTCAAGGATATTTTGGGTTACGAAGTCGATGAAGTAATTGGTAAGACTCCCTTTGATTTGATGTCAGAGGATGAGGCAAAAAAGATATCAAAATTCTTCAGAGAGAAGGTAATTAAAAAAGAACCCTTCTTCGGTTTGGAGAATATAAATAGACATAAGGACGGACATTTGATAGTACTGGAGACAAGTGGCATACCAATAATGGATGAAAGAGGAGAACTGGTTGGCTATCGAGGTATTGATAGAGACATCACCGAGCGCAAGAAGATGGAGAAGATGTTGTGGAAAACCGAAGAACAACATAAGAAAGTTATTGAAAATATTTTCAAATTTGTCCCAGAAGGTCTGTTAGTTTTTACAGATAAATTAGACTTATATAAAAAAAATAAAGCTTTTCGAGACATCGTTCAAAAATATTCTGCTAAGCTAAATTATACAGAACAAGAACTGGCAGAAATAATTATTGAAAAGGTAAAAAATAGAATAATCACCGGGAATAATACGGCAATCAGGGTTTCTAAAAAATAGGCGTGAGGAAGGAGCAAATAGGCAAAATAATTTTTAGTAAAGTATTGGAGATACCCTTAGCAAAGTATCTCACCTATATTGAGAAAATAACAAAGGGATCAATAAAGCCTTTTTCAACCCACAAGTCTGTAAAAAAAAATTATTTTATGCTAAAACAATGATTAAAGATGGAACTCTATGTTTTAAGGTTTCAGATAAACGTTTAGAAAATATCTATTCGACTCAAAATTGTACTGAGAATAAAATAATATGTTCATTGAAATGGATTAACACCAGAAATAAATTTTCTTTACATATTTTAAAAAGCCTCTTCCGTTATCAAAGTAAATATTGGTTTTCTGGCAAAGAGACAGATCTAAAACCTTTGACCTTAAAACAATTCTTATCCTTATACCCACTAAAATATCTTGATCAAACTCGACTTTCAAGGTTAATTTCAAATTTATTGGTTATGAATCCTCAAAATCGGGTTATTAATCTTAAAAGTTTATTTATATCAAAGAAAAAATATTACTCATACCTTGTTAAAGAATTAGTTAGGGGTAACGAAGATGCCTTGAAAGATAAGGAGATTCAACGCCTATTAGTTCAAAAAGGAGTACATTTACCCCTTAGAACGATATGTAATTGCAGAAAATTACTTAATATCCCTAACTATAAAGAAAGAACCACTTATTGTTATGAAAAGGATATAACTTTTAGTAATTACATAATGTTATTAAAAAGATATTTAAATAAAATTCCAACTGAAACTGGAACTTATGAATTAAGCATTTCATCAAAAATTAATTACCTGAACTACAAAAGTAATGTTATATATATAGGTTCTTCCAAAAATCTGCGAAAGCGGATAACAAACTATTTTGGTAATAAACTAAAAAATAATCGTTTGAGTAAATTTATCAATAATTACGATGTATTCTTGCGTTTTTGTCTAAACCAAAATTACATCTTAGTAGAAAAAAAGCTCCTTAAGAATTTTAAGAACATTTATGGAGAGTTACCAAAGGCTAACAGTTTAGGAGGATAATTATGGAAAAGAATCCAGAAAAAACAGGAGAACTTATTTTGCAATTTGATTCAGCAAGAATATTTTTTGCAGAAGAAGAAGAAGAAGAAGAAGCCAGGATTGTTGTATCACTTAAAGACATCACCGAGCGCAAGAAGATAATCAGTGATTTGGAGAAGACAAAGGCGGAACTAACTGCAAAGATTGAAGACCTAAAAAAGTTTGAAAAAGTAACTGTGAACCGGGAATTGAAAATGACGGAATTGAAGAAAAAGATAAAGGGGTTAGAGAAGCAACTAAAGATGAGTGGAGAAAAATCGGTGGATGAGAGATGAGAAGGATAAAATGGTTAGTTATCGGGGGCATCTGGTTTCTCTACTGGACCTGGGAAATAGTTGAAGTCCGTCTGGGATTTAAGACCTTTGATCCGGAACACATAATGGAAGGGGTAGTCAAACTATTTCTATGCTCTGGAATAATCTACTTCGCCTTCAGGCTGATAGAACGATATCATCAAAAAATAGTTAGTATGAAGAGCTATTATGAGAATATCGTTGAGAATGCGGCCACCGGTATTATTGCCGTTGACCGAGAAGGAAGAATTACTACCTGGAATAGGTATATGGAGGAAAAGTATAAGATTAAACGCAGAGAAGTAATGGGAAAGAATATCTTTGAATTCTTCCCCCTTATTCAGACTAATGACATTGGTCAGGGAATAAAGACTGTTTTAAATAGCGATAAACCGCTTATTATAGATAGGGTGAGACATAAGACTAAGCGGGTAGGAGAGAGAATAATTGATTTCAAAATCTATCCTTTGAAGAATAGCCTGGGAAAGGTTACGGGAATAGTGTTGTTGAACGATGATGTTACTGAGAGAATAAAGATAGAAGAAGAACTGAAGACAAAGTATGAGGAGTTAGAGAAGTTCAGCAAGGTAACGGTCGGTCGGGAATTGAAGATGATGGAATTGAAGAAGAGGATAAAAAAGTTAGAAGAGAAATTAAGATGAATAGAGGAAGTAAAAGAAGAGGAAAAAAACAGGATGCAACTTACTAAGGAAGGGAATGAAAGCATCTTAGGAGAATAATTTGGGGATTAATTCATGAAGATCAGAAAGAGAGTAGAGAAGAAGACAAAAGAATGGGAAGAAAGCAATAAAGCGCTACAGAGTATCACAAAGGTCTTGTCATTGGCCGTTAGTGAAGTACCTCTTAAAAAAATATTGGAGACTTCCATAGTGGCTGCTGTGGAACTAATTGGAGCCGATGCTGGCTCCATCGGTATCCTGGATAAGGAGAAAAATATCATTAGATATCCCGTTAACTATAAGATGCCGGATTTTTTGAACCGGGTAACTGCTCCTGCAGGTAAGGGTATAGCAGGGTATGTCATGACAAAGAAGAAGCCCATGATTATTGACGATTATCCCTCCATGCCTCAGGCCCTGAAGGAATTTATCAGGGGAGGGCTAAAAACGCTAATTGCCGTTCCCCTTATGTATCGAGGTGAGGCCCTGGGAACCTTGGGAGTATTCGGGCTGTCACTAAAAAGAAGGTTTACTGAAGAAGAGTTGGAAAAGATTCTGGCTATTGCAGATAATCTATCTTTAGCTATCAGCCATACCTCAGCACATATTGAAAGGAAAAAGGCGGAAGAGGATTTAGAAAAATACGCCAAGGATTTAGAGACCTCGACTAAAGAGCTAATGGATTTCAGGAGGGCGATATTAAATATATTAGAGGATATAACCGAAGCCAAGGGAGAGATAGAGAAGGCCTATGGAGAACTGAAAGAGACTCAGGAGCAGTTAATCCAGGCGGGGAAGATGGCCTCCACCGGGCAACTAGCTGCAGGAGTAGCCCATGAATTGAATAATCCCTTAGTAGGGGTCTTGAATTTCTCCCAACTTCTGCGGGAAAGGATGAAAAAGGACGATCCTAACTCAGAGTATGTGAAGATGATTGAAAAGGGAGCCTTGCAGTGCCAGAGGATTGTAAGGGGTCTTTTGACTTTCTCGCGTCAAGATAGAGAACCCTTCCAGCCCACAGATGTAAATAAGAGTATCCAGGAGGCCTTGCTTCTGGCGGAAACTCAAGTGAAACTTCAGAAGATAAAGGTAAAGTGCCATTTCGCCTCTAATCTACCAAAGATAATGGGAAGCGCCAATCAGCTGCAACAGATGGCTTTAAATATGATCATCAATGCCCGAGACGCCATGCTTCAAGGAGGGAACCTGACGATTATCACCAGACTTCGCAGTCAGGGATTAAAGAGAGAACTCATCGAAGTGATATTTCAAGACACAGGAGTAGGAATGACAAGGGAAGAGATGATTAGGGTCTTTGATCCTTTCGTTACTACTAAGAAACCAGGCCGAGGAACGGGTTTGGGTCTGGCCATTAGTTACGGAATTATAAAGAATCATGGGGGCGATATAAAGGTAGATAGTGGGAGAGGCAAGGGAACCACCTTCACCATTATGCTTTCTGTGACAAAGAAATAAGCACACAGATGATCGCAGATGGAAAGACGTTAATCGGTAACGGTAACGAAGCCCGTATCGGTTAATGGTTAGGGTAACGTAAAATGGAAGGAAAAAAGAGAATCACGAGCTTTAGAAATTTAGAGGTATACCAGAATACTTATAATGCTATGCTAATTGTGATGAAAGAAATTGTGCCTAAATTACCTGATAACGAAAAATACGATTTAAAGGACCAATCGAGTCGT
This sequence comes from bacterium, assembly GCA_030615855.1. Classification (GTDB taxonomy): domain Bacteria; phylum UBP18; class UBA7526; order UBA7526; family UBA7526; genus JAUWXM01. The sequence continues at coordinate 13,855 of JAUWYL010000001.1, forward strand.
GCATGTAAAACAATACCAAGATTAATAGCAGAAGGCTATGCTAAACGTCATCAAAAAGCAGGCTTTCAAAAATATATCGATGACGCTATGGGTGAATGTAACGAGATGGTTGTTAGTTTAAGTCAGTGTAGAGATATTTATCCTACATATGTAAATGTAAAACGTTGCGATGAGTTAATTGATGTATATGATAAATCAGGAAGACAGCTTTATAAATTAGGTAACGCTTGGACAAATTTTAAAGACGATAGACGTAACCGTAAGACGAAACGGGCATCGTAACCTTAACCGTAAGACGATATTAAAAAATCTGTGATAATCTGTGTATAAGGGGCTGAATATATGGCTAAGGCGAAGATATTAGTGGTAGATGACGAGGCCTATACCAGGGTCTTTTTTTATGAGTTATTAAAAGAAAAGGGATATAGGATTAGCATTGTAGAGGATGGGAGAAGAGCAATTGAGACTGCGAAAAAAGGATCCTTTGATCTCGTTTTTTTGGATGTAAGAATGCCGGACATTGATGGGGTAGAGACCTGCAAAGCAATTAAGAAGACCAGCCCTAAGACGATCGTCATTATGATGAGCGGCTACCCGGTTGAAGATGAGGTGAGAGAGGCACTCAAATTAGGTGCCTCTGATTATGTTGCTAAGCCATTTAATCCAGATGAGATAATGGGTATTACCCAGGTGGCGGAATATCTCAATATCCATAGGATGACCCTTTATGACTTGGTCCGAACGAGAAAAATTCCGGCCTTCAAGGTGGGCGGTCAGTGGCGCTTCAGAAAGGAGTTACTGGAGAAGTGGATTACTACTGAGACTAAGAGGCGGGAAAAGCGTTCTAAGAAGAAATAAATCAAATCGTTTAATTTTACTTAACAATTTATAAAAATACTTGACAAAGCAAAAATAGTGTGGTAGATTATTTTTGTATCCTTAAAAATTACGAGGGGAAAGGTTCTTGTTTTTTATTGTATCGGAATTTGAATAAATTCAATTCCGACCGCCCCTTACCCTTCGGGTCAAGGAGCGGGACTGCGATAGGCACTAGACCGATACGAACCCAGCCTCTTTGATAAAAGGGGCTGTCCGAAGGGAGATAGAGCATGAGTGAAACGAGTGCCTATCTGGTCTGGATTAGGAGAAGGGTCAATGGCAGATAAGATAATGACTGTCAAAGAGGTGGCTAAGTATTTAGATATTCATCCCATGACCCTCTATAGGTTAGTTAGAGAAGGAAGGATCCCGGCCTTTAAGGTCGGTGGTCAGTGGAGGTTCCAGAAGAGAGCCTTGGACAGATGGGTAGCCCAAAGCATAAATAAAAATTGTACTCCTGAGGGGAAATAATGGTTGAGTTAGCTAATATTTATAAGACAAAGAAAGAGAAAAAAGCCTTTCATCTCGTTTTTTTGGATGTAAGAATGCCGGGCATGGATGGGGTGGAGACCTGTAGGGCGATAAGGGAGATCGATCCCCGAATAATCATTATTATGATAAGCGCCTATGCGGTAGAGAAAGAGGTGAAGGAGGCTCAGAGGCTGGGTGCCCTGGACTTTCTCTCCAAGCCCTTTGATGTGAAGAGAATATTCAGTATCGTGGAGAGCGTGCAGAGTAGGAAGGGAATGAAAAGACAGAGGATTTTAGTGGTGGATGATGAGACCTACACCAGGGTATTCATGAAGGAACTCTTGGAAGGAAAGGGGCATGAGGTTGTCACCGTAGAGGATGGATATAAAGCACTCGAAGTTCTAAAGGGGGCTGTGACAATAGAGAGAAGGAAAGAGGTGGAGAGAAAGGCCTTAAGTTTTCGGGAAGGGGTCGCCCGGCTGGTGAGGGAGAGGGAGGAGAGAGAAAAACTCTCCCAGGCCCTCTATGATAAGGCAATAGTAACCGTAAAGAAGGTATTAAAAGAGGCAGAGGAAGGGAATATAGAGAGCGGCCATGAGGTTAGCAAGATAGTGGAAGAGATGGTCGATTCCCTCTCTTCAGGAGATAATACCCTGGTCGTCCTGGTAAATAAGAGGACTAGCGAGGAGAACTACCTCTATACCCACTCAGTAAATGTCGCCATCCTCTCCATTAAGGTCGGTCTAGGATTGGACTATGGGAAGGATAAATTGATTGATTTAGGAGTGAGTGCCTTCCTCCACGATGTGGGGATGGTGAAGGTCATGGAGATTGCTAAATTACCCAGGAGGTTGACTCCCAGGGAGTATGAGAAGATAAAGAAGCATCCCATATATGGGAAAGAGATCTTAGAAAAAGTGAGGGATATCTCAAAGTCAGCCATCCAGACCGCCTATCAGCAGCACGAGAGGCTTAGGGGCCAGGGCTATCCAGAAGGAATAAGAGCCTGTAAGATAAATGGGTATGCCCAGATCGTGGGCCTGGTGGATGTCTATGAGGCATTGACCCACCCTCGAGTCTATAGGAAGAGGTTCCCGCCCCATGAGGCCATGAGGATGATTGTTGACTCCTCAAGGGACCTCTTTTCCTTACACATAATAAAGGAATTGATGAGGGAACTGGGCACCTATCCCATAGGGAGCATAGTGAGATTGGATTCCAGAGAGATCGGGAGGGTCATTGGGGCCAATAAGCGTTTTCCCTTGAGGCCCAGAATACTCATCCTCTTCGACCGGGATGGTCAGCGACTGAAGGAGCCCAAGGAGGTCGACTTAGTGAAGAGTGGTCTCCTCCACATAGTAGAGCCCATTGATGAGGAGAAGTTAGAGTCGGAATTGGGAAGGAGCGATTGGTGGATAAACCTCTGGCGAAGCGTGGGAGAGTGAGGTAGACGAATAAGGGAAACGGGGAATGGGTGAATCGGAGAAGGGATGAGTCATGCGTTGTGAGTTAAAACACAGCATGCAGAACACAAAATAAACTGACGAATTGAATAGAAGGTAGGAGAGATCGTGGTGCGGATGGCGGATTACTTCAAGAAGGCTCGAGGAGAAAAGAAAAAAGTTAAGAAAGAGGAGAAGCCCCCTGAGCCTGGGGTGAGCCTGGCCAAAATAGCCAAGGAGAAAGAGCCGGAAGAAAGACCAGAGACCATATACGAAGAGGCTCTCTCTTTGATAGAGAGGATATTGAAGGAGGCAGAGGAAGGAAGGATTAAGAGCCATCAGGATATCCCTCCTCTCATAGGGAAGATGGTCAACTCCCTGTCAAAGGGGAATGATGGCCTGGTTCTCTTGGCGAGCGAGAGGGCCACAGAAGAGAACTACCTCTATGCCCACTCGGTAAATGTCGCCATCCTCTCCATTGAGGTCGGCCTGGGATTGGGCTATGAGAGGGATAAATTGATTGATTTAGGAGTGAGTGCCTTCCTCCATGACGTGGGGATGGTGAAGGTCATGGAGATCGCTCAATTACGCAGGAGGTTGACGAAAGAGGAGTATGAAGAGATAAAGAAGCATCCTAAGTACGGGAAAGAGATATTAGAAAAGATAAGGGAAATCTCAAAGTCAGCCGTAGAGACCGCCTATCGGCAGCATGAAAGGCTCAGGGGGCAGGGATACCCAGAAGGAGTAAAGGAAGAAGAGGTACACGAATATGCCCAGATAGTAGGCCTGACAGATGTCTATGAGGCATTAACCCACCCCAGGGTCTATCGCAAGAAAATGCCGCCCCATAAGGCGCTTGAGATCATTATAGATTATAGCGAGGATTTATTCGCTCCCCAGATGGTGAAGGCCCTTGTGGCTCAACTCTCCCTCTATCCTATTGGGAGCTGGGTGAGACTCAATACTGGAGAAGTGGGGAGGGTGACAGGAGCCAATAAGGACTCCCCTTCCCGACCAATAATAAATATCATTCTTGGTCCGGATGGTGAGAGATTGAAAGAGGCCAAGAGACTGAATCTTCTCCAACATCACTACATATCTATTAAGGAGGCTCTTGATGAGGAAGAATTGGAAGAGAAATAGTCTTGCCTTAGGAATATTGATCCTATGCCTCATGCTTTCCCTTTCCCTCTTTGCCCAGAAGAAAGAGATTCACCTCATTACGATTGAAGTCCAGGATATGAGGGAGAAGGCCGTAGTCTCCCTGGGTTCTGACGGAAGGTTAGCACACCGTGCCTTTCAGTTAAAGGACCCTCCCAGGCTGCGCCTCTACCTACCAGAGACCATCCTCACCTGGGAAGAGAAGGAGATATCCTATAAAGCGGGCCTGGTGAAGAGGATAGAGGCCGAGCAGTATAGTGAAAAGCCCCTCATCGTCAAGGTTGATATCTACCTTGCCTATCCCACCTCCTATGCCATAGAGGTGGATGAAGAATTGCTCACCTTAGAACTCGACAAGAGAGGGATCTTCACCCCAAAGGAACAGGCGAGAGAGGCTAAAAGATATTATAAAGAGGGGAAACGCCATTATAAGAGGAGAGAGTTTGAGGAGGCCATCTCAGATTTTGAGAAGGCACTGGACTTCGATCCTAAGTTAGTGAGAGCGGAGAATTATATCCAGAAGGCAAAGAAAGGGATGAGGGAAGAGGAGAGATTAGAGAGGGAGAGGCTTGAGCAATTGAAAGCCCAGGAGATAGGGAAAGCAAAGAAGAGAGAAGAGGAGAGAAGAAGGGAGACCATTAAGAAGCACTATACCTTAGGGAAGGCCTTCTATCAGGAAGGGAAGCTCCAGAAGGCCATCTCCCAGTGGGATAAAGTACTAGCCCTAAATCCGAAACATAAGGGCGCCCTAAAATATAAAAGGAAGGCAGAGGAGGAATTAAAAAAGGTTATTGCTAAAAGGGAGGAAGAAAAGAGGAAGGGAAGGATAGCCCGTTATTTTGAAGAGGGGAGGACTTACTATGAGAAGGGTGAGTTTCCCCCCGCCCTGGCTTCCTTCGAAAAAGTACTAAAACTCGATCCCAAGAATAAAAGAGCCCTGGAATACCGAGAGAGGTGCAAGGTAGCATTGGCCAGAGAGGCTGAGAAGAGGAGGCTTATTGAGGCCCGTCTCCAGGAGAGGGAAGAGGCCTACTTAGATAAGACGCGAGAGGAGTTGGAAAGGAAGAGGAAGATAGAGGAACTGAAGGCTGCCCGAAAGGAAGCGAGAGAGATAGAAGAAGTGAAGATTGCCCGAAGAGTAGACGAGGCGCTTGGCTTGGAGGTAGAAGAGATAGAGGTGAGGGAACTCCCCAAGGAGACCCAGGTAATCATCATCCCTACGGGAAGAGTAGTCTATTCCTCCTTTGAATTGAAGGATCCTCCAAGATTGGTCATCGATATCCCGGATACTATTTTGAAGTGGGAGAAGAAAGAAATGAAGGTAGAGAAAGGGGCCATTCAGAGGATAAGGTGTGGCCAGTTCCAGGAGGAGCCTCCCATCAGCCGGGTAGTGATAGACTTCAAGGAGCCAGGAGTCGAATATCGGGTGGGGAGAGAAGAGGATAAGATCCTGGTAAGCATCGCCAAGCCTGAGGCTGAGAGGGAAGAGGTGAGGGAGAGGAGAGAGGAGGTTGTTCTTCCTATAAAGCCCAAAAAGCCTGAGGAATATATTATTGGGATTGGCGACCTGTTGGATATTTCTGTCTGGGGGTATGATGAATTAGCCAAGGAGGTCACGGTGCGCTCGGATGGCAAGATATCCTTTCCCCTGATTGGGGATGTTCAGGCAAGCGGCCTCACCCCCAGTCGATTAGATAAGAAGATAACTAAAGGATTGACTCTCTATGTCAAGGAACCCCAGGTGACGGTCATTGTCAAGGAGGTGGCGGCTGTTCGACCAGAGGTGGTGAAGAAGAATAAGGTCTTCATCCTAGGTCAGGTTAAGAATCCAGGGATATATAGGTTCGCTGAGGAAGTGAGTTTCACTGAGGCCATCACCTTAGCAGGTGGGGTGACCGAGGCGGCCTCCTTTGAGAAGGTGACGGTTACCACAAAGGAAGGGAAGGTCATCCCTATCAACCTCAATCGATTACTCATCCAGGGGGATAAGAGTGAGGATATCATGCTTCAGGATGGGGATACCATATACATCGCAGAGGCCAAGAAGGTTCTCATCTTAGGTGAGGTTAAGAACCCTGGAGCCTATAATCTGCCTGAGAAGAAGATCGGAGTCTTAGGGGGGATCGTTGGCCTGGCAGGTAGCTATACAGAGGATGCGGTATTGAAGACCGTGGCCCTCTTGAGATGGAGCCCGGATCGTCCCCAGATGATCCTGGTCGATATGAAAAAGATCCTGCGCAAGGGAGAACTCCAGAGGGATATCACCCTGGAGCCCGGGGATATTATCTTTGTTCCCACAAGGGTTATTGCCAGCATCAATTATGTGATAAGACAGATCATGCCTTCTTTGAGGGCGGCAGAATGGATGGAGGAGTGGAGGAGATGGCCAGCAGAATAATCTCTGGGAAGTTTTAAAGGAGAAAAAAGATGCCAAGATATGAGATGAGTTTCTACGATTACTGGAGGATTATCAGGAGGAGGCAGTGGGTCATCATCCTATCCTTCATCGCTGTCTTGGGAACGACCATAGCCTTCACCCAGATGCAGATCCCCATCTATCGGGCATCAACGACCATCAAGATTGAGGAGCGCAAGTCAATGGCTGGCTTGCTTGTTGAATTATTAACCTGGGGCCCGGGGGATACCATGGCCACCTCAGCAGAGATAATCAAGAGTAGACCGATAATGGATGAGGTAGCTAAGAGGATGGGCCTGGTCACTGAGGCTGCTCCCAAGGAGGAGAGAGATAGGATAGCAAGCAGCCTCCAGGGAGCCGTCTCTGTGAAGAGGGAGGGAATGACCAATATCCTGCGCATCATGGCTACTACAGACAATCCCCAGAAGGCGATCAGGTTAGCAAACACTACAGTAGAGGCCTTCATCGCCTATAATTTTGAGGAAAGAAGAAAAGATGCTCGGATGGTGCGGAAGTTCATTGAGGAACAGTTAACAGGGGTGGAGATAAAGTTGAAGAATGCGGAGGAGGCATTGAAGGCCTTTCGGGAGAAGGGAAAGGGCGCCGGGGTTACTGGTGCCCTGACGGCAAGATTCATTGACCTCCGATTCAAGCTCTCCAGTCTCCTGCGTAGATATACTGAGAAGCATCCCGAGGTGATTAAGATAAAGGAAGAGATGGAAACCCTGGGAAAGGAGCTGAAGCTCGCCCCGGCAGAGGAGATAGAACTCACCAGGATTATGAGGGAGGTATCGGCCAATGAGAGCCTCTATCTCATGCTCCAGAAGAAATTCAAGGAGGCCCAGATAAGAGAGGCGGAGAAGGTGGGGACGGTGAGCATTATCGATCAGGCAGTGGGAGCGAGCCTGGTCAGCCCCAATAAGAAGCTCAACTTCGGAGTGGGAGCAGTTATCGGTCTTATGTTAGGCCTCCTCTTAGCCTTTGTTACTGAGAGTATAGACACCTCAGTGGGGACCATAGAGGAGGTGGAGGCCTATCTCAAGATCCCGGTCTTAGGGGTCATTCCCCACATCCCGGAAGCACGGGAGGAGGTCCCCTTCTGGAGGAGGCATCGGGTCAAGGTCAAGGAGAAGGGCACCAGGCTCAGGGAGCAGCTCATCGTCCACTGGAATCCAAAATCCACAGTCTCTGAGGCCTATCGGAGCCTCCAGACCAATATCGACTTCACCCGGATGGGGAAGAAGGGGGATACCCTGCTCTTCGTAAGCGCCGAGCCGAGGGAGGGGAAAACTTTAACCGTCTGTAATTGTGCCGTGGCCTTAGCCCAGATGGGGAAGAAGGTGCTCCTCGTAGAGAGCGACCTGCGCCGTCCGGTACTCCATCGCATCTTTGGGCTGAAGAAGGAGCCGGGCCTGACAGACATCCTGATAAAGAAACTCAAGGCACAAGAAGCCATAAGGACTACCACGGATATCATATTGGGTGATCTGAAGATGGAGGAGGTATTGAAGACCCCGGGATTGGATAATCTAAGTGTTCTTACTTCAGGACACCTCCCTCCCAATCCCACAGAACTTCTGGGCTCTCCAGAGATGAGGGAACTGATAAGCGAATTCAAGACGAAGTATGATGTCATCCTCTTCGATTCCTCCCCCATCCTTCCAGTAACGGATGGCACCATATTGGGTGCTCAGGTGGATGGGGTGGTCATGGTCTATCAGGTGGGAAGGGCCGCCCGGGGTGCTCTAAGGAGGGCCAAGGTGCAATTGGATAATGCCAAGGCCCATATCTTGGGCATTGTTCTTAATGATATCCGGGCAGCGGAGATGCGCCTCGCCCCCCACTACTACTACCGCTACCGATACTATGGAGAGAGAAAAAGAAGGGGCCTCTTCCGGAGGAGAAAGAAGGGCTAAGTCGCAGGTCGCAGGTCTTTAGGATTTAATATCTGCTCTAGGACCTGGCGACTTTGCGACTTTTTTTATCGTATCGGAATTTGAATAAATTCAATTCCGACCGCCCCTTGCCCTTTCCCGCAAGGGACCCCGCTAGAGGCGGAGTCCCAACGGGACGCGGCGGGTCAAGGAGCGGGACTGCAATAGGCACAGAGACGATACGACCCAGCCTCTTTGACAAAAGGGGCTGTCCGAAGGAAGATAGAGCACGAGCAAAGCGAGTGCCTATCTGGTTGAGGGGAAAGAGATTGATTAAAGAACCTGGCCAGATAAATATGAGGGCGATACTCTTATTCCTGCTCATCATTCTTCTTGCCCTCTTCATAGGGAGCAATGTCGTCAAACTTCCTCCCAGGATAATGATCGGCCTGGCCTGTGGGGTAATAATAGGCATCATTACCTTAGTGAGGACGGATATCGCCTTGGGGATCATAATCTTTAGCATGCTCCTATCCCCAGAATTAGCGGTGGCTGGGGTCCCGGGAAGGGCGGTGGTCATTCGGATAGAGGACTTTTTGCTCATTGGGGTCATCTTTACCTGGTTGGCGAAGACAGCCATCAATAAGGAGTTAGGGTTATTGGTCCGCACCCCCTTAAACCTACCCATCATTGCTTATATATCAGTCTGTGTTCTATTTACTTTGAAAGGAGTGATCATCGGAGATGTGGCCTATCCTAAGAAGAGTCTATTCTATCTTCTGAAGTATAGCGAATACTTCCTCCTTTACTTCCTAGTAGCGAATAATATCAGAACTAAAAAAGAGGTAAAGAACTTTCTCTTCATCTTTTTAATCGTCTGTTTCATCATCTGCCTCTATGGCTACTTCCAGATAGCCCAGGGGGTGACCAGGGTCACCGCTCCCTTTGAGGGACCGAAGGGAGAGCCCAATACCTTAGGGGGGTATCTTCTATTTATGTTCGCCATTGCTTCTGGCCTCACCCTATATAATCCTTCCCGGATGGGTCGCCGCTGGTCAGGGGCCTTGGCCTGCTTCATGATTCCTCCCTTTCTTTTCACTCTATCCCGGGGTTCCTTCTTAGCCTTTCCCTTTATGTTCCTCACCCTTATCCTTCTGACCAGAGAGAAGAGGCTCATCCTCACCATAATATTGGTCTCCCTCCTCATCCTGAGTCCTATTATCCTTCCTCAGTCAGTAAAGGCGCGTATCGTATCTACCTTTAGAGGAGAGGTGCATACCATCGGACCCTTTCAGGCACCACTGGCTACCTCTGCCGGAGCGAGGGTGGAGAGCTGGAAGTATGTCTTTAGAATATGGAGGGAGCGACCCCTCTCAGGCTATGGGATCACGGGATTAGGCTTCATCGATAGCCAATTTATGCGCACCATTGGGGAACTGGGCCTCATTGGATTACTGGTCTTCATCTGGCTATTGGTAGCCATATTTAGAAGTAGCCTGAGAGTCTATAGGAGAATTGAGGATCGCTTCTCTCAAGGGTTGACCTTAGGCTTCATCTCTGGCTTCATCGGTCTGGTCATCTTATCGATAACAGCCAATGCCTTCATCATCGTGCGCATTATGGAGCCCTTCTGGTTTATAGCGGCAATAGTCATGATGCTTCCCAAACTGGGAGAAGAAGAACATTTAGTTTAAAATTTTAGGCAATCTATTTAATCTCTTTGCGATTACATCTGCTTAACAATTGATAGACAACATAGTAAAATAATTTTTGTAAAAACATTTCTTTTACAAAATTATTTTTTACAAGGTAGTGTTAAAAATCTTATGAAAACCACTGAAGACACAGAATACACTGAAGATAAATACCCACATTCTGAACTGACCGATAAGATAATTAAATGTGCTATTGATGTGCATAAAACTTTGGGTCCCGGCTTTTTAGAAAGCATCTATGAGAATGCCTTAATTTACGAACTCAGGCAACAGGGATTGAAAGTTGAAGAACAGAAGTTAGTATCCATACCTTACAAAGAAGTTATCGTGGGTGAACATCGCCTGAATTTACTCGTTGAGGACTCAGTAATAGTTGAAAACAAAACCGTCAAACAATTCGATGAAATCCATCAGGCGCAAATTTTATCTTACCTAAAGGCAACGGACAAAAGGATCGGTCTTTTGATAAACTTTGCCAAAACTAAGATAGAGATAAAAAGAATGATTTTATAATCTTTCAGTGTTTTCAGTGACTTCTGTGGTTAAATATTTGACAATACTTTAAAAAAAGAAGGAGGAAAAGAAGATGAAGAAAAGTATTAAGAGAACTGAGGTCTTGGAAAGAGCGAGGTATGGTTTAATGGTTGTAGGTCTATTTGCGGTGATGGCTCTGGCTTTTTCCACAGGAACTTGGGCTGTTGAGTTGACTGCTGATGAGCATACCGTTGCTCTGTGGCACTTTAATGAGGGTTCTGGGAATATTGTCTATGATGAGAGTGGAAATGACAACCATGGAACAATTCACGGCGCAACCTGGGCAACAGGTATGTTCGGCCCTGCCCTTCAATTCGATGGTGTGGATGACTATGTTGAAGTTCCTGCTTCAGCAAGTTTGGATATTACTGATGCGATTACACTTGAAGCGTGGATATATATGACTGGATGGTCCGAAGTAGGTTCTCCCATTCATAATGTTATCCTTGCAAAAAGGATACGGACAGCTAACTATCAGTATCATGTAAAAAAAGTTACTGGGCAAGAATATGGTTATTTAGGTTGGTATAGCAGTGCTACAAAAGATTCAACATCTGGTACAAAGTTATATCTCAATAATTGGTATCACGTTGCTGCTATATTAGACGATACTAATAACATTTTGAAGTTTTATGTTAATGGTCAGTTGAGTTATGAAAATGCCGCTTCTACTGTTACTTTATCTACAAATAACGCACCTTTAACAATTGGAACAGATAATTATTTAATAATGACCATGTTTAACGGCACCGTCGACGAAATTAGGATTTCGAATGTGGCGAGAACGGCAGAAGAGATAGCAGAAAGTGCTTCTCGGAATAAACAGCCGATTGCAGATGCTGGGAATGACCAGGTCATCTTTATCAACGAGGGGGTTACTCTTGATGGAACCAATTCCTACGATCCAGAGGGAACACCTCTCACTTACACCTGGTATGAAGACGAAGAGATAATCGCTACCGAACCAACTGTAACCCTGACTTACACCGAGGCTGATATTGGCATCCATTACTATCAGCTGGTGGTCAACGATGGAGAACTGGATTCCGAACCAGATACTGTTACCATTGGCGTGGCTGGAGAGGGAAGACCAAAGCCAAATATGACCTTCAGGCTTAAGCATATGAGCATTAATTGGAAAGAGCATCCAAGACTGAAGACCCACGGCCGCCTGAGATTTGAGTTAGAATTGCCAGAAGACTATGATTATCAGTCCATGGATCCTGATGCTGAAACGATCATAACAGTTGAGATCCCAACACAGGATGGGGAATATGCTGTTGGCCAGGATAGAATAACCTTCAGGGAATACAGAAACTACTGGCTCTACCACCTATTGCCTGCCCATCCCCCAAAACCACCGAAACCTCACGGTCGGCGCTAAGATTTCAACGGGTTAACCACTAAATAACAGATTACCCGATATCCATTACTCGTAACCCATTACTCGTAACTCGTAACTCGTTACCCATTACTTAATCACTTAAAGGAATTGTTATGGATACTGTACACAGGGTAGCAAGGAATACTGGGGTAATTGTTCGTCTATTTTATTTAGGAGCCTAAAGAGCCTTGAAAGACACTACCTATAATATAAGTATCTCACAGAAGATTATAAGAAATACGATTTTTAATATTATTGGTCGTTTCTGGGGAATATTAGTTGCTTTAGTTTTAACCCCTTACATTATTGGCCATATTGGAATTGAGAGGTTTGGAATCTGGGCGATTGTTGGGGTGCTTACTGGTTATTTTGGCCTGCTTGATTTTGGGATAGGAACCTCTTTTGTAAAATATATCTCCGAATTTTATACCAAAAAAGATTATGAAAAGATAAATCAGGTGGTCAACACTGGTTTTATCTTTTATTCAATATTTGCAGTACTAATTATTACTTTGGCCTTTTTTATTATTAATCCTTTGCTTAATTTCTTTAACATCCCGCAAGAATTGCATAACGAAGCATTATTTGTCTTTCTGCTCGGGATTATCCTCTTTGCTATTTCCAATGCTTTAAGTCCCTTTAGAACAGTCCAAACTGGTTTGCAGCGAATGGATATTAGTAATAAAGTGGCAATAGCCGTCTCTATACCTATGGTTATTGGAACAATCTATTTTTTAGAGGCAGGATATGGACTACCAGGATTGATGGTTAATAATGCTATTATACTTGTTATAAGTAGTATAATCAGTATCATTATCGCTTTCAAAATATTACCCGAGTTAAGATTCAATCCGTTTTTATTTAGTAAAGGGATGTTTAAAAAATTATTCAGTTTCGGATATAAGATCCAGATAACTAAAATTGCTTCATTGTTTCATCTTCATCTTGACAAAATTCTTATAGCATATTTTTTAAATATTGGATTTGTTGCTTACTATGCCATTGCACAAGGTTTAACATCCAGAATTAGCGAGATACCTTCGATGCTGATATCAGCTATTATGCCTGCCGCCTCAGAATTAGATGCCAAGAGTGAAAAAGGGAAACTTCAGGAATTGTATTTTCGGTCTATGAAATATCTCATTTTGGTTGGAATACCTACATTTATAGTAGTTTTTACTTTTGCCCATCCATTCATACGTATCTGGTTAGGTGCTGGTTATGATAGAACTGCTATTACATTACAATTGTTGCTTGTTGCGAGTTTTATTAATCTTTTGACAGGTCCCGGGTTTTATATTTTCAACGGTATAGGAAAACCGCAATATGGAATGTATATATCTGTCCTCTCTACGATAATGAAGTTGACTCTAAGTATTATTTTAATTATCAAATTTGGATATTATGGAACCGTTTTAGGGACTTGTATCTCCTTCATTATTTGTTCAACAATTTTTTTAGTTCTTTTCCATAAGATTACAAATATAAGTCTTGTCCAAACTGCAAAAAAGGTTTTCTTCTTGCCTTTTTTGGTTGGGTTAGTTTCTTTATTTATTCCTTTGCTCATATTTGAGCAAATTGGAAACTATTCACTGGTTTTTATCTGTTTAACAGGAACTCTCTATATGTGCATCTATGGATGGCTAATTTGGAAAAGCGGCTATATTAGTGTTTCTGATATAGAACTTTGCAAAAAATTACTACCGGCAATAACAAAATACAAGGAGTTTTAATTTATGAAAGTAACTTTAATTTATCCAGGAATAGGTATTAAGGGCTTCGGAAAAACAAAACTATTTCCTCTTGATGGAGAACTACAGTGGATTCAACATGGTATTGCTTCCATAGGGGCATATGCAAAAAGAGAAGGATATGAAGTAGATTTAATAGATATGAGAACCTTAAATTCATGGGAACATTTTAAAAACATAATGACTCTCAAAAGTTCAGATGTAATAGGTATCTCTGTATCATATCTGGATTATAAGTCAGCATTAAAAGCTTTTGAAGTGATCAAAACAATAAATCCAAAGATAGAAACTGTAGCAGGTGGTATATTTGCTACACTATTTCCGCAAGAACTTTTGAAAAATGATAATATTAACTATGTGATTACAGGTGAGGGTGAAATTACTTTTACAAATCTCTTAGATGCTTTAAAAAAAGGAGAGTCCTTCTCAAGAATATCTAAGGGTATAACTCCTGATTTGGATTTTCTTCCTAATATAGACAGAGAATTATTTGACTATAAAAGAGAACTAAATTGTTACTTTGCTCCTCGGCATCCTTTTCCTCATGTAACTATGATTGCCGGAAGGGGTTGTCCATACAACTGTTCTTATTGCCAGCCTGCGGAAAGATCTGTATTCGGGCGTCATTTTAGAATGAGAAGTGTTGAGAATGTAATTCAAGAATTGCGAGATTTAAGGGGCAAGTATGACTTTAAGAGCATCACATGGTGGGATGATACCTTTACGGTTTCTCCCAGTTGGATATATAAGTTCTGTGATGCATATAAGAAAGAAGGATTTAATGCAGAAATGCTTGCTAATAGCAGAGCCGATATAATATGTAAAAATGAAGAAATGATAAAAAGACTTTCAGAAGTAGGATTAAATTGGCTTGTAATAGGGTTTGAAAGTGGCAATCAAAGGATCCTTGATCTTCTTAGAAAAGGAACCACAGTAGAGCAGAATTATAAGGCGGCTGAGATATGTAAAAAGTATAAAATTAAGATATTAGCAACCTTTATGATGGGGCTTCCGACTGAGACCAAAGAAGAAGTAAAGGATACAATAAGAATGATAAGAACTATAAAACCGGAGCAGCCGGGTCCTTTTTATTTTACACCTATTCCAGGAACAGACATTTATGATTATTGTATTAAAAATGACCTGTTGTTGAAAGATGATCCTTTTGAGATACAGAGGACAGGAAATTTTATTCCTAAAATTAAAGGAGTGGATTATAAATTTTTGGATACTTTGAGAGCATCTCTCTCATCTAGGACATTATTGTCGAGGATTGCAAGGAGGATTGCAAGAGCATTATTTGATTAGGATTGGAAACTGACAAAATGACTCCAAAGGTCTTAATTATCATCGTTAACTGGAATGGTAAAGAATATCTCAATGACTGTTTGAGGTCTGTCTTTAACCAATCATATGAGAATTTCAAAGTTATTTTGGTTGATAATGGTTCAACGGATGGTTCTATAGAATTTGTTAAAAAAATTTATTCTGATGTGGAAATCATTCCTCTTGATAAAAACTACGGATTTGCAAAGGGAAATAATATTGGTATAGAAAAGGCTTTAAAAGACGAAAAGGTGCAATATATCGTTTTGTTAAATAATGATACTAAAGTTGAGCCACAATGGTTAGAAGAACTTGTGAAAGTGGCAAAATCGGATGAACAGGTGGGTTCCTGCCAGCCCAAAATGCTATCGTTAGCTAATCCGAAGATGATCGATGCCCTTGGGATATCGATTACCAAAAATGGTGGGGCTATTCAGGATGGTTATGGAATAGAGGATACCGGGCAATATAATCAAGTTAAGGAAGTGTTTGGGGCTTGTGCTGGTGCAGCATTATACAAAAGAGAGATGTTATCTCGAATTGGGCTATTTGATGAAGATTTTTTTGCCTATTATGAAGATGTCGATCTCGCATTACGAGCTAGATTAGCGGGATGGAAATGTATGTACGTTCCCAAAGCAGTTGCCTATCATAGGCATTCTGCTACTGTTGGAAAAACCTCTTCTTTCAAAATATATTTTCTTGAAAGAAATAGATATTACTACATAATCAAAAACTTACCGACAGAGATTGTACTTAAATTTTTAATAAGAAAACCCAAAGCTATTACCATAACAATCTTAAGGTGTATTAAAAATAGAGGGTTTCGGTTGCTTGGTTATTATTTAAAATCAAATTTTGATGCAATTAAGAATGTTCCAAAGATGTTCAAAAAAAGAAAGAAAATATTATCCGCTCGTCTTATTCGGGACGAAGAGCTTAAAAAGTGGTTTAGATAATGATTTCTATAGTCTGTACCTACAATGATGAAGAAATTCTAAGAGATTACTTGCTTAAGAGTCTTAAGGATCAAACAGTTGAGTTTGAGTTAATAAAGATAGATAATACCAGAAATAGATTTAAGTCAGCAGCTGAAGCGCTTAATTATGGCGGGGAAAAGGCAAAGGGCAAGTATATAATGTTTGTCCACCAAGATGTGGATTTATGTTCCAGCACGTGGCTTAAGGATGTAGAGAGAATCTTAGAATCCATACCTGATTTAGGAATCGCGGGTATAACGGGTATGAATGAAGAGGGCAAGAAACTAAATGTAATAAAACAAAGCATACCCCCTCGCTGGTTGCCTCATATTCCTATTCAAAAACCAACAAGGGCACAGACAGTCGATGAATGTTTGGTAATAATTCCTAAATCTATCTTTGATATGCTCCCTTTTGATGAGACTGTTTGTGATGATTGGCACCTCTACGCAGTAGACTACTCTCTCAGCCTAAAGGAATGGGATAAGGGCGTTTATGTAATCCCGGTAGTTATACATCACTTATTTAAATCTTACATTAAATATCCTGAATCTGTAGTTGCCCGTATTAAAGACTATTTTCAAACTATTTTATCTCTTGGTTCACTCCCCACGGGCTATTACCAAACTTTACCTAAGGTATTAAAGAAACATAAAAAATATTTCAAATGGATTTATACCACCTCTGGGATATGGAATAGTTCCTATCCCTTAATTCTGCAGAGAGTTATTATATTGATTAAAGAAGCATTGAAGTATCTCTTGATAAAGCTAGGCGTAAGATATTTATGGAAGAAGTACTTGAAAAAGAAGAAGAAAGCTATGTAAAGAGATTGCTATGGGGACAGTGCATAGGGTAGCGAAGAATACGGGCGTAGTTATAGCTGGTAAGAGCATCAGTGTATTAATTGCCTTGATAACAGTAATCTTACTTACCCGTTATCTTGGGGCGCACAACTTTGGAATCTATTCCTTTATCTTCGCTTATTTAGGGTTTTTCGTCATTATTACAGATTTAGGGATGAGCCAGATATTAATAAGGGAGATTTCTCGGGATAGAGCAAAGGCAGATAGACTCATTGGCAATGCTATCATTATGAGGATTATTCTCTCCCTATTTGCCCTTGGCTTGGCCTGTCTCATCATCTCCTTTCTTCAATATTCCTTCAACACAAAGTTATTAGTCTACGTTGCCTCTTTAAATCTTCTCTTGTCCTTTAGGATGATATACGGCTTGATATTTGAGGTTAATTTAAGGATGGGGTATCCTTATATGGTTGGCATTTTTAGCAAACTTCTGAGGTTGGCTCTATTCCTTTGCCTTATCTTCTTAAAGGCTCCTATTCTCTGGTTTATAATTGCAGGAATTATTAATATTCTCCCCGAGATTTTTCTTATTCGGCATTTATCAAGAAGATTTGTCAGACCAAGATTTGAGATTAATTTGGAAATGTGGAGATACCTCTTCAAGGAATCCTGGCCTTTAGCTCTAACAACAGCCTTTATTATGATTTACACCAGGATTGACCAACTGATGCTCTTCCAGATGAAAGGTGCCCAGGCAGTAGGTTATTATTCTGCAGCGGTCAGGCTACCAGAAACGTTAGTTATCTTTCCCTCAGCATTTATGACCTCTGTATTTCCTTTAATGTCACGATATTTTAAGACCTCAAGGCAATCCTTAACTCAAGCATATACATTAAGTTTTAGATATATGTTAATGCTTATCATTCCTATTGCTACGGGAACGACCTTGTTATCCAGACCGATAATCTCTTTAATCTATGGTGAAAGTTTTCTCCCCTCAGTTTCTGCTTTATCTATTCTAATTTGGTCTGAAATATTTGTTTTTTATGCATTAATCCACTATGAAATCTTGATTTCTGTTAATAAACAGAGGGTATATTTGCTTTTCGCCGGTACCGGAGCAGTAGTCAATGTGATACTTAATTTAATACTGATACCCAGATATGGGATTGTAGGGGCGAGCATTGCCACCCTTATCTCTTATATCCTAAGTGCCGGCCTTATTATAGGACATTTATTGCCTGCTACCAGGGTATATAATGTAGTCGGGTGTCAATCTATGCTGAAGCCATTGGCGGCCTCCATTGTAATGGGGGTCTATGTCTATTATATAAGGTCTCATTTAGCCCTGGCCATTATTGGAGGTGCGATAATCTTTATCCTGACAATGCTCCTTATTCGAGGACTCAATCGACAGGATATCCAATTGGCAAGGGCTCTCTTTCGTAAAGAAAAAACCTGATAAAAAGGGATAGATAATGAAAATTCTATTAGTAGCTCCTCAATCAAAGGATACAGCATTAGGAACAATCGGTGGCTACTGTAAAAAAGGCTTAGAAAATCTCGGTTATGATTTAGAAGTCTTTGATTTTCGACAAAGTCAGTATTTGAAAAGCCCTATAGGCGCCTTTTTTAAAAAAGGTATAAAAAAAATTTCCCCTTTTCCACCTCGGGGAATTCCTTTCATTAATTCTATAGAAAGAGAAAAGATGAATAAGTCTTTATTGGCAATAACTAAAGAATATCAACCTGATATTGTTTTTTTCTTAATGGCCGGTACCATTTTTCCAATTTTCCTAGAGACTTTGGGAAAAATTAAAAAATCAAGAATAACGACTGTTAATTGGTTTCATGATACAGTTCTTGCTCCGATATGCAAAGATTATGTCCAAGAAAGCTCCCCATATTATGACTATTTCTTTATCATCGATTCTGAAGATGTTTTGAATTATATAAAAATTGGCGCAGGCTGCGTTAAAACCATCCCTTTAGCCTGTGATCCCGAGGTCCATAAAAGGATAGATTTATCGGAAGAAGAAAAGAGGATATATGGTAACGAGGTTTGCTTTGTGGGAACGCTAAAATATAATCGAGAGAAAATATTGGCCCAGTTATTAGATTTTGATCTGGGTATCTGGGGTCATTGGTTAAAGAGAAGTCCGAAATTGAAGAGATGCTATCGTAGGCAGCATGTTTACGGAGAGGAAACAGTTAAGATATATAATGCTTCAAAGATTATCCTTGATATCCCAATTTCTTATGGAACAGAGGATAAGGCCTTTTATTTCACTCCACGAGTATTTCAAGTACCAGCTTGCGGAGCATTTCTTTTGACAAATGAAAGTTCATACCTCTCCGATCTATATGAAATCGGCACAGAAATAATCTGTTATAAAGATGAAAAGCAGTTAAAGGAGATGATAAAACATTATTTAAAGCATCCAGAGGAACGAAACAGAATAGCCCAGAAAGGTCAAGAAAGGGCCTATCGTGACCATACCTATGAGAAAAGGCTAAAAGAAATATTTTCAATTGTAGGGAAAAAGGAGAGATAAAAAATTGAAATTATCTATAGTTATTCCTGCGTGTAATGAGGAAAAGACGCTTGAGAAAGTTGTTAAAGAAATAAAGAAGGTATTACAAAAAGAGAATATTTGTAATGAAATTATCATTATCGATGATAACAGTGTTGATCAAACAGGAAATATTGCTGACTGGAAACTGCTTCTTCAACATCTCCTTTTTATTCCCGCAAGGCTCGTTGTTTCACTCTTAAAAGGTAAGATTACTTCTTTGATAGGTTTTATTTATGCTTTGAAACATCTAAAGGAAGTAATTAGAAAAAGAAGATCTGAAAAACAATTTGCAAGAATAAATGATAATGAAATTTTTAACCTTTTTAAGGAATAATTAAATGATGATAAAAAAGATAAAGGTTGCCTTAGGTATTATTACCAGAAAAGTTCTAACTGGGCCAATAGAGGTTTCGGTTGACCTTACCAGAAAGTGTACCCTTGATTGTCTTATGTGTTGGTGGTGGAGTCCACTCATAAAGAAACACCCTTCTTCAGAATGGGCAAACCAAGAGATGGATTATGAATTATTCAGAGAGTTAATTGAGGACTTTAAAAAGATCCAGGTAAAAAGGATTATCCTCGGTGGACAGGGAGACCCATTCCTATATCCCAGGATATTGGATGCTGTCGAAATAATTAAGAAAGCAGGCATGGAGGTAGCCCTGATTACCTGTGGGGCTTATTTTAATGAAAAGAGAATAAGAACTATTTTTGACTTAGGGGTAGATAGTTTGGATGTCAGTTTGCAGGCAGCAACCGCAGGAACCTACCTAAAGATACATCCCGGGCAAAAGGAGGAAACCTTTAAGAGAATCAAGAACCAGCTAATTCTGTTAACCGAACTTAAAAAGACCTTTAATCAGACTGTTCCTAAGGTAAGGATAATACATGTAATTTGTAATCTTAACTACCAAGAGACGGTAAAAATAATTGAGCTCGCTAAAGAGGTGGGTGCAGACTCGATAGGTTTTAAAAGGTTAGATGTTATTCCGGAAACAAGAGGGCTTCTATTAACTAAAGAACAATTAGCTGAATTAAGAGATTTATTGAATGAAGCAGAGAAGAAGGCTATGGAGTTAGAAATAGATACTGCTATTAGCACTTATCGAAAATACATTCTGGAGGGTCTAACCACAGGAGTCTATACTACCGATTTCTACTCCCGTATTCCTTGTTATGTAGGTTGGCGTTCGGCAAGAATTCTATCAGATGGAAATGTAATTCCCTGTTGTGGATGCTACGACCTTATTTTGGGAAATATATTTTATTCTTCTTTTATCACCATCTGGAATTCCGAGAAATATCATAGATTTCGACAGCAAGCAATAGGCATAAACAAAGAGACTCTACTTCAGGAGGGATGCAAATGCTACTCTTGTGTAGACTATGGTCCGAATCTGGGAATTTATCGCAAACTGCATCCCATTAAGGCAAAGAAAATTTCTAAAGAGGTTATAATCTAAAATCCGTATGGATGAATATACAAAAAGAGCGAAAGAATGGCTTGAGCAAAAATATAAAGCTACCGATGAAAAGGGAGTCTATAAAAGTTACGCACCTATATATGGATTTAGTAAGGATCATCTTTGTTTAGGCTTATATAAAAACAATTACAATATTTTAAAACAAATAAAAAGAGTATCTTTAGAATACAACATAGACAGTTTCTTAGAAGTCGGTTGCGCTGAGGGGTATGCTACGCATTTGGTAAAAGAAATTTTTGGATTTAGAGTCAATGTTTGTGATTTAAGCCTTGAGGCGGTTAAAAGAGCAAAAGAAATTTATGGCTTCCAAGGTTTTGTTGCAGATGTCCAGAGTATGAGTCATATTAAAAATGATAGCTTTGATTTAGTTTTGTGCTCAGAAACAATTGAACACGTTCCAAATCCAGAGAAGGCATTTGAGGAGTTAATGCGGATAGCTAAAAAAGTTTTAATTATTTCTGTTCCGGCGGCAAAAAATAAAAAAGAGGAGGAAGAATTTGTTTCTCCGGAAGGGGAGCAGACCCATTTAAATATTTTTACAAAAGAGGAGATTAGAAGCTTTACTCGAGGTGGAAAAATAAGGGGAATATCGCTAAATTGGTTAAATAAAATAGAAGGTTTCTTTACAACCTATAATAAAAATGTCTTTTCTTATAAATCTAAACATTCAATGGCAATTTACAAAGTAGTTAGATTCTTATTTCCGCTAACAAAAAGATGTTACAGCGTTAATATAGCAGAGATATTTATAAGATTAGATTATTTATTGTGGGGTATATTGCCGGGTAGAGTTTCGACATATATGGTGGTATTTAAAAAAGTACCTCCAGAGTTTAAGAATAAACCAAAAAAATATAAGAATATTTTGTATTATATGCTTAAAGAAAGTAAGATCAGGCCTTATCTTCTTAAGAGTAAATTGAAATATGATAAAAAAGTCAGATGAAATTAGAGAAAAACTAAAAAGGTATTATCAGTCTGCTGATCAATACGTAAATAGGATAAGTTCCATTGATAGAAGTGCCTATCAAGAATATGTCTCTTTTATCTGCCGATATGGCAGAAGGGGTAGTTATCTTCTTGAGTTAGGTTGTGGGCCGGGCTCATCCTCTTTGATGTTAAATCAAAATGGTTTTAGGGTTATGGGATTGGATATATCCCCACTTTTTCTTAAAGAGGCGAAGAATAAAAAATGCGAAGGTTTAGAATTTATTGCTGGGGATATATTAGATTTACCTTTTTCTAATGATAGTTTCGATATAGTCAGCTGCTTTTTAACTATTGAACATCTTACTGATGTCCCCAGGGCATTAGAAGAAATGGCGAGAGTAACAAAATCACGAGGATTGATAATAATTCTTTCTCCTAATCTACTATCCCCTTTCAATCAGTTGAATGCCCTGAAGAATATCCTTCTAAAGAAAAGGAATGAGGTGCTATTCTTGGGAAAGACAAATCCCTCATTAATCATGGTAGACTTTTTCAGGAATATAGTGATATCTATAATTAAAATATTGTCTTCTCGGCCACACTTTTTATATCGAATGCCTGTTTTAGAGAATAGGTTTAATTTCATACCGGATATGGATGCGGTGTATCTGGCTAATCCATTGGACTTGAAACACTGGTTCCAAAAGAAAGAGGGCTTTCAGATCGTAAAATATCAAGGTGAGGGAATTTCGGGCAGATTACTTCCAGATTTTGGTAGTGGGATACATTTAGTAGTGAGAAAAAATGTTTTTTAATTTATCGTAAACTTCATCCCATTGAGGCAAGGAGAGTTCATTCATGAACAAATTATCGGTAATAATTACTACTAAGAATGAAGAGAAAAACATTAGAAATTGTTTAGAAAATGTTAAATGGGCAGATGAAATCGTAATTGTGGATGATATGAGTAACGATAGAACGGTAGAAATCTGCAAAAAATATACGGAAAAGGTTTTTTCAAATGACAGCAAAGGCGGTCTTAGTACCAACAGGAATTTAGGAATAGAAAAAAGTACTGGAAATTGGATATTTACCCTCGATGCTGATGAGATGATCACTCCTGAACTGGCGAAAGAGATTAGACAAGCAGTAAATAATAGAGCCCACATTGCCTACTATATCTCAAGGAAGAATTATTTTTTAGGGAAATGGATAAGAGGCTGTGACTGGTATCCAGATTACAGCATAAGACTCTTTAAAAAGGGTATTGCCAGATGGCCTTCAGGTATTCACGATGTAATAAGGATAAAAGAGAAGAAGAAAGTTGGCTATCTGAAAAATCCCATGATTCATGATAGTTATCAAAGTCTGAATCAATATTTTGAAAAATTTAATCGCAATACCTCACGTCTTGCCCAGGAGGAATATGATAAAGGAATAAGGATAAGCAAAAAGAATTTCTTTACTTACTTTATGTTGGAGCCGTTATTTTGGTTCTTTCGCAAATATTTTTTATGGAAAGGCTATAAAGATGGATTTAGAGGCTTCTTCATAAGCCTTTCCTCTGCCCTGGTTATCTTTACTACTTATGCCAAATTATGGGAGAAGCAGAAGGTAAAGAATGAAATCATTTAATATCCTATATCTAGCTAATTCTGGAGAGATATTTGGCGGGGGACAAGTAAGCCTGTTGGGACTTCTAGAACGACTCAATAAAAAGAGATTTAAGCCCCTGGTTGTCTGCCCATCTAAGGGAAGCTTGGTTGATGAATTGAAGAGAACGGGTATTGAAACCGAGATTATTAAGATGGAAACTCTGCGGGAGTTGAATATCTTCTCCTGGATGAAAACAATTAATAGATTGGTTCGATTGATAAGGAAGGAAAAGATTGACTTAGTCCATAGCAATGGCTCGCGAGCCACCATTTACGGGGGGATTGCTGCAAGATTGACCAGAACTCCTCTCATCTGGCATGTGAGGATTGCCGACCGTGATAGGTTGCTTGACAAACTCTTAGCCAAGCTGGCTACTAAAATCGTAGTTATCTCAAAAGCAGTTAGCAAAAGATTTGACTGGTTAAAGAATAAAGGAAAGAAGGTTGTTGTTATCTATAACGGTATCGATTTAGAAAAATTTAATCCTGCTATCGATGGGGAGAGAATAAGAGAAGAGTTCCGTCTTTCCCCTGAGACACCACTGGTAGGAATCGTGGGTCGCCTGGATTGGTATAAAGGACACCAGTATTTTTTGCAAGCCGCTAAAAAGGTAACTAAAACTATACCTGAAGCCCGTTTCTTAATTGTAGGTGATGGGGAGCGCAGAAAGCGACTTGAGAATCTAAGGAAAGAATTAGGTCTTAATAAGAGCGTTATCTTTACTGGAAATCGGAGAGACATCCCGCAGATTTTGGCCAGTCTGGATCTCTTTGTTCTCTCCTCAGTGAGTGAAGGATTTGGTCGTTCTGCTGCAGAGGCCATGGCTTGTGCTAAGCCAGTTGTAGCTACCAGAGTGGGTGGTCTTTCTGAGGTGGTTGAGGATAGAGTGACTGGTTTGCTTATTCCTTCCGCAGAGCCGGTGGCTCTATCTCAGGCGATCATTATCCTGCTAAGGGATAAAGAAAAATCCCAGAGGATGGGCTTGAAGGGAAGAAGACGTGTAGAAGGGTTATTTGATATAAAAGGCCATGTTGAAAAAATAGAAAATTTATATGTAGGATTAAAAAATGAAATTTAAATATGTAGGCTGTAATCTGTGTGGTCAGAATAATTTTAAAATCTTGCAGGCAGACGGACCATTTAAAGTAGTTAAATGTAAAAATTGTGGGCTTATCTATACTAACCCTCAGCCAGAAGAAACCAGACTCCTTGAGCATTATAGGCAAGATCCCCATGCTTTATGGCTAAAAAAACAACCTGCTGCGGTAAAGAAATCGTGGGAAAGGAGGTTCAAAAAGGTACAGGCAAAGAGGTTAAAGAAGGTTCAATCCTTTAAGAGGGCAGGAGCGTTGTTAGATGTTGGTTGTGGATACGGCTTTTTTTTAAGTGAAGCAAAATTTAATGGTTGGAATGTCTATGGTGTAGAGATATCTGAAGGTGCGGTTAGCTATGCCAAGAATGTTTTTGGTATAGATGCATTTAAAGGGGAACTTAGAGATGCTCATTTTCCGGATAATTCTTTTGATGTTGTTACTTTTTGGCATTTGTTAGAGCACTCCATAGACCCTTTAGGGAATTTAATTGAAGCAAAGAGGATATTAAAACCCGATGGGATATTAGTTGTTGCGGTTCCAAATGTTAGAAATTATATCTATAGGGTTGCATATATGTTTTTTAAGTTAAAGGCTCCAAAAATTTTTTCCCAAGGACTTAGAAAAATACATCTTTATCATTTTTCTGTTAATACATTAAAGGAAATAATTAGAAAAGCAGGTTTTACTCCCATAAAGTTTGATATAGATAAAGAGAGAAGTGCGCTTCCAGAACGTGTTCTTGATACCTTCGCTTGGATTTTGTATAAAATTTTAAGAATTAATCTTGGTATAGCTTTAGAAGTTTATGCTAGAAAATCGTAAATTAAAAATAGCAATTGATAAAGGAAGGTGAAAGGATGAAATGTCTTATTACTGGCGGTGCGGGGTTTATTGGTTCTCACCTGGCAGATGCCTTAGTACAAAAAGGATATTCGGTTAGGGTCTTTGATAGTTTAGAGCCCCAAGTCCATGGACCAGAAGGGAGGCAACTTAAGAAGCCCCCTGAATATCTCAACCCAGCTGTGAAATTTATCCTGGGCGATGTATTAGATAGAAATGCTCTAAAGGATGCTATAAAAGGTGTAGAGGCCATCTTCCATCTGGCCTCAGCAGTAGGGGTAGGCCAGTCCATGTATGAAATAAGTCGCTATACCCAAGTCAACTCCCTGGGTACGGCAAACCTACTGGATATTTTAGCTAACCAGCGACATAAGGTAAAAAAACTCATTGTGGCCTCTTCTATGTCGGTGTATGGAGAAGGCAGTTATAGATGTGGGGTATGCGGTATAGTCTATCCTGAATTGAGGTCGGAAGAACAATTAAGAAAAGGGGATTGGAAAATAAGGTGCCCCAGGTGTAAAAGAAGAGTAACCCCAGTTCCCATAGAAGAGAATAGACCTCTATTTCCAAGATCGGTCTATGCCATTTCTAAAGAATTCCAGGAGCGGATATCCTTAAACGTGGGCCAGGCCTATAATATACCCACTGTAGCCCTGCGCTATTTCAATGTCTACGGACCTCGGCAGTCTCTATCTAACCCCTACACTGGGGCAGCAGCTATATTTTCTTGCCGCATCTTAAACAATCGGCCTCCGGTGATATTTGAAGATGGTCTACAAAGCAGAGATTTTATCCATGTCAGCGATATCGTCCAGGCGAGCATCTTGGCTTTGAGAAAAAGTGAGGCCGATTATGAGGTCTTCAATGTAGGAACCGGTAGACCAACCACAGTTTTAGAGATTGCCAAGCAGCTCATTGAGAAAATGGATTCTCAGATTAAGATAGATATTGTAAATCGATTCCGGGAGGGTGATATTAGACATGGCTACGCAGATATAACTAAGATTAAAAAGAGATTGGGCTTTGTTCCTAAAATTGATTTCAAGGTTGGAGTCGCTGATTTAGTTGAATGGGCCAAGACTCAAAAGGCTGTGGATTACTTTGAAAAAGCCAAAAGGCAATTAGAAAAGAAGGGTCTTACTAAATAAATCCCGCACCTTTAAACCCTTTAATATTTTTGATAACGCGGTATTATTAGCATTTTTGAATAAAAAAGGTGCGGGATAAAGGGGAAGGCAGAATAAAATGGATAAGAGGGGAATCATTTTTATCCTGATTTTTATTGCTATTTACTCGGCTTTTGCTCTGGCTTCAATTCATAAACCCTTGCAGGCAGATGAGATTTTCTTCGCGCTCGATGCCGAGCAGTCACATTACGGTAAGATAGGTATCGGGCATCCGCCGCTCTATTTAGATAGTCTCAGATTGATGGTGAAATTCTTGGGATTAAGAAGAGAGAATTTGCGCTTCTTCGCTATCCTGTGTTTTATGGTAACCTTATATCTGATTTACCTTATCGGGAAGGAGATGACGCCTAATCATAGGAAGGGGCGGAATATTGGACTACTCGCCTCCTTTATCTATGCTACTCACCCCATGGTGATTCAGGGGTCGCTGATCCTTGATATCGACAATAGTATTCTCACCCCTCTGCTAACCCTCTTCATACTTTCCTTTCTTAAAGTACGTGATAACCTCACTAGGAAAAGGTGCTTTCTTCTGGGCTTGCTCTTCTTTACCTGTCTGTGGTCAAAGTTATCCACTCCTCTGGTACTTATCCTGTCCCTATTTCTCTTTTACTTCCTAAAGGGACGAATTAGAGAAGGTTTAGTTAAGTCACTTCTCATTACTGCTGTGGGAATAGGGCTATTCTGTATTGTTTGGGTAAGCTATGCTTATCTCCATCATCTACCACCGCTGTTCTTAGTAGCACGTATTGCGCATCCCATCCAGAGGGGATTGGGCAGCATTTTCTCGTCCCTTCTTCCAGAACTAATAAAACGCACCATTAGAATTTCTCTCTGGATAAGCCCCTTTCTACTCTTCCTCGGTCTGGGAGCCTTAGCCATGCGCCTCAAAGAGCGTTCCCGGGAGCGAATTACTTGGCCAACAGATTTTTGTCTACTATATGTTCTTATCATTTTCTTTGGTTACATCTTGGTGAGTGGCACTATCTGGAGTTTTCCCAAGTATCACTATCCTTTATTAGCCGTTTTAGTACTTGTAGTGGCAGAAATAATTTATAGATTGAATCTCAAAATCGATAGGAAAAGCTTGATTTTATATGCCGGTCTAACTCTATTCTTTATCCTTTACAATGTAACAGTTGTTGGTGATTTGCTCTACCTATTTAATTATAACCTCAGAAACTTTCTCATTCTTGCTCCAGAAAAATTGCCTGGGGCGGTCAGGGATTTTCTCTGGCATCTCCTCTTTTACTTCGTCCCCATCCCCTTGGCCATTCTGGCCATAAAAGTAAGCCACCGTAATTATAGGCCCTTAAAAGCAGTTATACTATCTCTATTCATAGTTCTTATCTCAGCCAACATCTCTCTCAATATCCTTCAAGCCAAGGGGGGTTACAGCACCACTTATTGCTATGGAAGAGATATCAAGAATATGAGGCAGCTGGAAGAGTTCTTCCGAGAACTCAAAAGCAATAACCCCCAGGGCGTTATCATCGGGCCGGTGGACATAATCTATAATGCTGGCCTAAAACTCCCCCCATATACCTACGATGTCATTGGAAAGAGTAGTAAGAAATTTCTTGAAGCAATAAGGGATGAGCGAGTAATCTGTGTCGTTTATGGTATATCTTGGAACAGTCTCTTCTCCTACCGGAATGTCTTTTCTGATAAATTGGTAAGAGAGAATCTCTTAGAGAATTATGAATGTAGGGAGATGGGGGAATATTCCGTTTGGTTGCGGAAAAACTTGCTATGGGGAAGAGAGGAAAGTGAGCGAAGAGATGAAGGAAGGCCAATTTGATAGGGTTGCCAATAAGTACGAAAAGATTATACCCCAACACATAATTTTACATTATCTCAATAAAAGGATGGCCTTCATCAAAGGTATTATTAAAGAAGGACTGATTTTAGATGTAGGATGTGGAACGGGTTTATTGGCGAATAGATTAGAGAAATTGGGATTCAGGGTAGTGGGGCTGGAGCCTTCAAAAGGGATGCTTCAAGAGATGAAGAGAATGAAGAGAGATACTGCAATCTGTGGAACCTCAGAATCTCTTCCCTTTAAATCAGATAGCTTCGATCTGGTTTTAACCATTGTCACCTTACATCATATCGGTGATAGAAGAAGAATAGTCCAGACTCTCTCAGAAATGGTTAGGGTAGTCAAACCAGAGGCAAAAGTCCTTATTTGGGCTCATAACCCCAATAATCCTTATTGGCCAATTTTTATGAGGAAACTTCCCTGGGACCAGGGGGTCAAGAGACTTATCCCATTAAAGGAGATATTAGAAGATCTTAAGAGAGAAGGGGTAAAAAAGGTAGAGGTCCATAGAAAAGGATTTGTTCCAGACTTTATTCCCAGGGTTTTTTTACCCGCAGCAAGACTTTTAGAACTGATTCTGGAAGGTATGCCGATAATCCAAAA
The DNA here is from genome assembly GCA_030615855.1 of bacterium. Classification (GTDB taxonomy): domain Bacteria; phylum UBP18; class UBA7526; order UBA7526; family UBA7526; genus JAUWXM01. Next base: position 42,786 of record JAUWYL010000001.1, read on the forward strand.
CTTCTCTGCCCACAATATAATTGTTGCTCAGAAAAGATAATATAGATAATGAAAACAGTTTTAATTAGGCCGCCCCGACCTATCAGCGATCCTGAGTTTGTTTCGCTACAGTTTCCTTTGAATCTGGGATATATAGCGAGTTTTCTTCAACAGAAAGGATACCATGTAGAAATATGGGATTATGAAGTAGAAAGGTTTACCGAAGATGGGTTAGGTAGAAGGATTCTAGAGGTTAATCCGAGTTTGGTTGGCATAACTTGTTTAACGCCGACGGTTATAAGTGCCCATAAGATAGCATCTTTAATAAAAAAGGTATCTCCTAACATCCTAATAGTAGCAGGAGGAGCTCATCCTGCAGCCCTACCCATAGAAACCCTAAAGGAGTTCACTAATTTTGATATGGTGGTTATTGGAGAAGGAGAAGAAACACTGTGGGAAATATTGCGTTGTCTTCAGGAGAAACGGCCCCTTGTCGGTATTCAGGGGGTGGCGTATCGTGAGGAGGACGGGACGGTTAAAATAGAAAACCCACGTCCTTTCTTTAAAGATTTAAATGTGCTTCCTTTTCCTGCTAGAAATATAGTTGATCAAAATTTATATCGGGGACATCATGTAAGCAGAGCATTTTCGCGCCAGTTTTTAAAAATATCGGAAATAATAACTACTCGTGGTTGTCCTTATAACTGTATCTTCTGTGCCTCTCATAATCGGACAACCCGTTTTCGAGAAATAGAAAATGTTATGGCGGAGGTGGATGAATGTATAAAAAGATATGACACATCACATTTTAGTTTTCTCGATGATACCCTGACCATGAATCCTAAACATGTTACTGAATTATGTAAAGGATTAAGGAGATTTAAAAAAATTACTTGGGATTGTTTTGCCAGGGTAGATACTGCATCACTTAAGATCTTAAGAGAGATGGCCGCCAGTGGTTGTCGAAAGATCTCTTATGGTATTGAATCGGGAAGTCCCCGCATATTAAATCTGATTAAGAAGAAGATTACAGTTGAGCAGGTAAAGAATGCTTTTACTTGGTCCAAGCAGGCAGGCATCGAATATACTGAGGGGTCATTTATAATTGGCTGTCATCCTACAGAGACAAGGGATGATATAAAGATGACCACCAAACTGATTTACGAGATAGAGCCAGATATCCTGATGTTATCGATTATGGTACCTTATCCTGGGACTGAGATATATAAGATAATGAAAGAAAAAGGATATTTAGATGAAGGAACAAGATGGAATGATTTTGTTTTCTTTAGTTATAAACCTGCTTGGAGAACAGATTATTTTAGCTCAAGTGAACTTTTCAATATCTACAGAAATTTACTGCGCGGGTTTTATTTAAGACCTAAATATATCTTTAAGATACTAAAGAAAATAAAGAGTTGGAATGAACTTTTATATTGGACAAAGGCAGGAATTGATTTTATAAGAAGAACAACCTGAAAGGAGAGCTAATATGTGGAACAATAAAAAGGTATCTGTAATTTTACCCGCATTTAATGAGGAAGAAAATATCGCTAAAGCCATAGAAGATTTTTCACTACCTATTGTCGATGAGATAATCGTAATAGATAATAATTCTACAGATGGGACCGTTCAGGAAGTTTTAAAGACTCAGAAGGCAATATTATTTCATGAGAAAAGGCAAGGCTATGGTTTTACTTTACAGGCAGGTTACAATATGGCCACAGGAGATTACCTTATCACGGCTGAGCCGGATGGCACTTTTTTAGGAAAAGATATCTTAAAATTATTAGCCTATTCTGAAGATTTTGAAGTAGTATTTGGCACCCGGACAAACAAGAGTTTGGTCTGGGAAGGCGCAAATATGCATTTTCTCCTTTTAGCTGGCAATTGGGCAGTAGCAAAGTTGATGGAATTTATGTTTAACACAGCTACTCTTTCTGATGTGGGATGCACAATGAAGCTTATCCGTCGGGAGGCCCTGCTTAAGATAAAAGACCAATTCACTGTGGGGGGGGACCATTTCTCGCCGGAAGTTATGCTCTTGGCTATTATCAATAAATTAAGTTTCATTGAGATTCCCGTCAATTATAAATCCCGCGTCGGTACCTCCAAGATAACCGGAAACATAATGAGGGCAATCGGGGTTGGCTTAAAGATGATTTGCTTGATTCTCAAGTATCGTTTTAAAACTTTATTCCGTGGAGTGAAAAAATGAAGCAAGGCAATAAGATTAAAGCCTCCATATTAGGAATTCGCATAATAATCCTAATCATCTCTTATTGGTTTAGATATAGGTTGGGGCTACTGTAGAAAACAACTGTGCTATGGTCAGGAAACAGGAATGAAGATTGGCATTGACATTCGGGAGATGGAAAAGGGCAAGATGACCGGGATCGGGAGATACTTGAAAAATCTTCTGGATTATATTGCCCAGGAAGACCAAAAAAACGAGTATATTCTTTTCGCTAATCAGAAGACAGAATATACTACAACGGTTAAGAATATAAAGATAAGAGTAATAAAAGGGTGGTTTGCCCCCTTTTGGGATCAAGTTCAGCTTCCCCGAGCTTTGAAAAAGGATAAAATAAATCTTTTCCTTTCCCCCTATTATAAGAAGCCATTTTTTACTCCCTGTAAATCAATAATAACAATACATGATTTAAATCCTCTCTTTCTTCCCCCAATTTCAATGAAAGGGTGGTTTAAAAATCGACTCTATTTTCGAACATTACTAAAGCTATCGAGTAGAAAGGTGGATAGGATTATAACTGTTTCACAATACTCCAAAAAGGATATTGTAGAATACTTTCGGGTTCCAGAAGAAAAGATAGAGGTAATCTGTCACTGTGTAGATGAAAGATACCGCCCCATCAGTTCTAATTCAGAAGAAGTTACCTCTAAATATGGAATTGATAGGAAATTCATCTTCTACTTTGGCAATTTTAATCCCCATAAAAATGTTAAAGCCTTAATCGAAGCCTATTATAGATTGCCGCAAAAGACAAAGGATAAATATCAGTTAGTGCTTGGGGGTAGAAGGGATAGATATTGCATGAGTTTAGAAAAAATGGTTAAACATCTAAAAATAGAAGAGCGGGTAGTCTTTACTGGTTTTATTTCTGAAGAGGATTTACCCGCGATCTATAGTGCTGCCGAACTTTTTGTCTTTCCCTCTTTACGTGAAGGATTCGGCCTTCCCCCCTTAGAGGCTATGGCCTGTGGCACTCCGGTTATTACCTCAAATACTACCTCTTTGCCTGAGGTGGTAGGGGAGGCGGGGATCTTAGTGAACCCTTACAACGTAGATGAGATTAAGGCAGCCATTATCGAAGTTTTGACCAATTCTACGTTGAGGAACGATTTGATCCAGAAAGGATTGGAAAGATCCCGACGATTTACATCAGAAAAGACAACTAAACAGATCCTGGAAGTTTTCGCGGAAGTTCAAGGAGAAAAGTAGGAGAGTAAGAAAGTAAGAAGGTGAGAAAGTGGGCAGGTGAGCAGGTGGGAAAGTGGGAAAGTGAGAAAGTAGGAAAGTGGGAGTGAAGGTGAGATAGGATGTGTGGCATCTGTGGAATGGTGGGCTTTAGTGATAAAGATTTACTAAAAAAGATGTGCGATATAATGGAGCACCGGGGGCCGGATGATGAAGGAACCTATATCAATGCAAAATGCAAAATGCAAAATGCAAAATGTCAGGTGGGATTGGGGGTGAGGAGGCTTAAGATTATTGATTTGGAGACTGGCCATCAGCCGATACATAATGAGGATGAGACTGTCTGGATTGTCTTTAATGGTGAAATCTATAACTATAAGGATTTAAGGATTGATTTAGAGCAAAAGGGCCACAGATTTTATACTAAGAGCGATACAGAGGTTATTGTTCATCTCTATGAGGAGTATGGCGAGGATTGTGTCAAAAACCTAAAAGGAATGTTCGCCTTTGCCATCTGGGATGAGAAGAAAGAAAAACTCTTTCTAGCCCGCGATAGATTAGGCATCAAGCCCCTCTATTATTTTTTTCAGGATGGAAAGTTATTATTTGCTTCTACCATTAAGTCTATTTTCCAATCTTCGAAGATTGGAAGGAAGGTTAATCTTAAGGCTTTGGACTACTATCTGACCTTTCTCTATGTTCCCGCACCAGATACCATGTTCAGAGGGATAAAGAAATTACTTCCCGGCCATACTTTAACCTGGATAAATGGCGAGGTCACTATTAAAGAGTACTGGGACCTGAAATGCAAAATGCAAAATGCAAAATTCAAAATGCAAAATGAAAAATATTATGCTGAAAGGATTTATGGGATTTTGGAGGAGGCGGTTGAGGAGAGGCTGATGAGCGAAGTGTCTCTCGGCGCTTTCCTATCCGGCGGAATAGATTCAAGCATCGTGGTTGGTCTGATGAGTAGAATAATGGACCAGCCGGTCAAGACCTTCTCTATAAGTTATGGAAAGGAGGCCCAGGCATATAACGAACTAAAATATAGCCGTCTGGTGGCAAAGCACTTCAAGACAGATCATCGGGAATTCATAGTTGAGCCGAAAGTAATTGAACTCTTACCAAAACTCATTTGGCACCTTGAGGAGCCCTTTGCTGATTCCTCAGCCATTGTAACTTATTTAGTCTCTCAGGTAGCAAGAGAGCATGTTACCGTTGCCCTCACAGGCATTGGAGGGGATGAGGCCTTTGGCGGCTATCCCAGGTATCTGGGAGCACGCTTCGCAGAAAGTTACCTAAGGATTCCTGAATTTTTGAGAGAGAAGGTAATATCAAAAATCGTTAATGGATTACCAGAATCAACCAAGGGGAGCCATCTCGCCAATAGGCTGAAGAGGTTTGTCCGCTTTGCTCCTCTTCCTCCAGAGGAAAGATACATTAGTTGGCTCTCCTTTTTCAATGAACAGGCGAGAAGAGAACTTTATTCTGGGGCCTATCAGGATACTGATACTATGGGAATCCATAAGTCCTACTTTGAGAAAACGGGGGCAGAGGATTTTTTAAATAAAGTCTTCTATGTAGATGTTAAGACCTATCTCCCTGACGATCTCCTCTTTATGGGGGATAGGATGAGCATGGCTAACTCTTTAGAACTGAGGGTTCCCTTCTGCGATCACAGACTCTTAGAATTCTCTGCTACTATTCCTCAGGGGATGAAGATAAGGGGATGGCATATGAAGTATCTATTGAAGAAATCTATGTCAGAGTTACTACCCCCTACCATCTTAAAAAGAGGGAAGCAGGGGTTCATGGTGCCTCTTGGTATGTGGTTTCAAAAGGAATTGAAGGATTTTACTTCCCGGATTTTATTAGGTTCCAAGACAACCGAGCGAGGATACTTTAACTCCAATTATGTGAAAAGGCTACTGGAAGAGCATTATAGCGGAAGAAAAGACAATACCCATCAGATCTGGGCATTGTTGGTCTTTGAACTATGGTATAGAACCTTTATTGACCGTGAGGATTTCTCTAAGCCCCCAGAACTGGATGAATTATTGAGAGACTAATGAAAGCAAGAAAGAAAGTTTCTTTAGATAATATTAAAAAAATTTTAGTAATAAAGTTAGCGGGTATTGGTGATCTGATTTTAGCCAGTCCTGCCTTAAGGGCCTTGAGAAAAAGATTTCCCAAAGCCCATATTGCTCTTCTTACTACACCCAGGGCCAGTGAATTAGCCAGAGAATCTTCCTATATCGATGAACTCTTTTGTTTAAATCCAGCGAGCAAGAATTTAAAAGAAATAACAAGATTAATCAAGTCTTTACGCAAAAAGCGATTCAATATGGCAATTAATCTCTATAATCTCTTTACTTTGGGAGGAGCCCTCAAGATGGCGCTCCTTATGTACTCAATCGGGACCCGATATCGGGTGGGTCGAGATACTGATGGCCGAGGTTTCTTTTACACTATCAAAGTGCCGGATAAGCGATTCTCTGAAAGGCATGAAGTAGAGTATAATCTGGATGTAATGCAGGCCTTAGGCGCTGATATAAAAGATAAAGGATTGGAGATTCCTATCTCTGATAAAGATAGAGAATATGTTCGAAAATTCCTTAAGCAGAACGGAATCACTGACGAAGACTTAGTGATCGGCCTCAATCCTGGTGCTTTTCGTCCTTCACGTCGCTGGAATAAAGAAGGCTTTGCTCAAGTAGCTGACGAACTGACTGAGAGATATAAGGCTAAAATCCTCATTACTGGTGGACCAGAGGAAATAGAATTAGCCCAGGAAATAGCAGATGTAATGAAGGCAAAACCTGCTATTACTATAGGGAAAACGACCATTAGACAATCGGTAGCTCTAGTTAAAAGATGTGATTTATTCATCAGCAATAATACTGCGGCTATGCATATTGCAGCTGTCGTGAAAACTCCCTTGGTCGCTTTAATGGGACCCTGTTCTTTACGATACAGCCCTTATGGAAATAAGGATAGATTTATTATGGTCAAAAAAGAAGTGGATTGTAGCCCTTGCTATAAGTTTAGATGCAGGAAGCACCTCTGTATGAAATTAATTACAGTTCAAGATGTAATGCTGGCAGCTGAAAAACAGCTGGAGAAAATCCGAAAGGAATAGCAATGCCTGAGAAAGTAAGCTGTAATCTGTGTGGTTTAAACAACTACCAGCTTTTACACATTAGGTATTTTGATGATAAAATCCCCATCACTATTGTTAAATGTGATAATTGTGGTTTAATTTATACAAGTCCGAAACTTACTAAGCAAGAAATGGAAAAATTATATAAAGAGAATTATTATTACTTCCGCAGCAATTATACCTCAACCTATGAAAACCGAGATATCACCAAAGCCCAAGAAATATTCAATAGAATCCAGAAGTTTAAAAAGAAAGGTTCGATCTTGGATATCGGATGTGGTAAGGGATGGCTATTAAGGATTGCTCAAGAAAACAACTGGAAAACATATGGCCTCGAAGTGTCGAGATACGCTTCTAATTATGCTCGAAAGAAACTAGGTCTCAATGTACTTACCGGGACAATAGCAGAAGCGAATTTTCCATCTCAATATTTCGACATTATTACCATGTTAGATGTTATTGAACACTTAGAAAACCCATTAAATGATTTAATGAAGCTTAATAAAATTTTGAAGAAAGACGGACTATTAATCATTGAAACCCCCCATATAGGAAGTATTTATTACAAAATAACCAGAAAATATTGGGTAGGTTTCAATATATTTCATAATTATTATTTTTCTTTAACCACAATGAAAAAAATATTGGAAAAGACAGGTTTCAAAGTTATTAAGGCAGTGACACGCCCGGTCAATTTTTTCTCCACGGAAGGGTTATGGAGGTTAGGAATTCAAGATTTTATTTTACAAACCTTAGATAAATTTGGTAAAGCAAAAAAGATAAAAGAATCGGTCAAAGCGGTAAAAAGCAAGGTAGAGATATCACGTAGTAAGTTCTTGCTTGTAGTAAATAGATTGAATGTTCTTTTAAATTTTCCAACTAATTGCTTGTTTGCTAAGTTCAATATGGGGGATCAGTTACTCATTTATGCCAAGAGAGAAGAAGCAGTAGAGGAATAATGTCTAGAATTAAGGTATTGCATGTTCATACCTTACCAGTTGTCAGTGGTTCGGGAATAAATACTTTTCTGACTATGAAAGGGCTGGATAGGAATAAGTATCAGGTGGATTTAGCCTGTGCCCCGGGAGGGGCACTGATAGATAAGGTTAAAAAAGAGGGCTTAGGATTCTTTCCCATAAATCATTTTAGACAGAAGATTAGTCCTTTTCATGACCTCTGGGCCCTATGGGAACTAACTCGTTTAATGAGGCAAAAGAAGTATGATATTGTCCATACCCACAATTCCAAGGCGGGATTTATTGGCCGTTTAGCAGCCAAGATTAGTAGAGTGCCCATAATTGTTCATACCATCCATGGTTTCGCCTTTCACGAATATGAGAGGCCACCCCGGAGGATACTATTCATCTTACTGGAAAGATTCGCTGCCCGGCTTTGTGACAAATTAATCACTATCTCTGAGCCATTAAAAGAGTGGGGTCTGAGGTTAGGGATTGGCAGACCAGAGAAGTATATTACTATCTATAGTGGCATTGAGGCCGAGAAGTTTAAAATTAATATCAATATCGACGAGAAGAAGAAAGAATTGGGAATAAAGCCAAAGGAGAAGATAGTTGGTGTGGTAGCCAAACTCTGGGAGGGAAAGGGGCATGAGACCATCTTAGAAGCCGCTCCTCAGGTTATCAAAGAGATACCAGATGTCAAGTTCCTCTTCGTTGGTGAGGGATACTTGAGAGAAAAGTTGGAGACTCAGGTTAGAGAATTAGGTCTATCTAACAACATTATCTTTACTGGATTCAGAGCCGACATTCCAGAGATCACCGCTACCTTTGATCTTGCTTTACTCGTTTCCCTATTTGAGGGAATGGGAAGAGTACTCTTGGAGGCCATGGTCATGAGAAAGCCGGTAGTGGCTACTAAGGTGGGAGGCATCGTTGATGTGGTGAGAGATGGCGAGACCGGGATATTGGTTCCACCGGGAGATGCAGATGCTTTGGCCAAAGCGATTGTCACTCTATTAAAGGATGAGGAATTAGCCCGAAGGATGGGAGAGGCAGGGAGGAAAAGAATAGATGAAAGATTTACTGCAAGGACTATGGTAGAGAGAATTACTGAGGTCTATGAAGAACTGATTGAAAGCACAGATGAGCACAGATGATTTAGTTCGGAGTTTACAGTTCGGAGTTCGGAGACAAATCAGGTTTTCGACCTGATAATTAGAGGTAAGGAGGTATAGAGATGATTAATTATGGAGATGTTCTCTTTACTTTTGTCATTGCTCTGGCCCTTTCTTTCTTCTTGACCCCGTTTATGAGAAGAATAGCCATAAGGAAGGGGATTGTTAATCAGCCAGGAGGGAGGAAGGTCCATAAAAAGCCCATCCCTTATCTGGGTGGGGTGGCCATCTATCTCGCCTTTATCTCTGCTTTATTCTTTGCCTCCTGCCTGGAGAAGTTACTCAGAAGTGAATATCTGGTGGGCCTCTTCTTAGGAGGAACACTCATCGTAATTATAGGCATGTTCGATGATATCAAAGGAGTGAGACCTTCTTTTAAATTCCTGGGGCAGATATTAGCGGCCTCTATTCTATTCAAGTATGGGTTTAGAATAGAATACATTCTCAATCCCTTTGCTGGCGGGATCATTCATTTCCCTCTGGCCTTAAGCTTCCTCATCACCCTATTGTGGATCGTGGCCCTGACCAACGCCATAAATCTGATAGACGGTCTGGATGGTCTGGCCGCAGGGGTGGCTATCATTGCCTCTTCTATCCTTTTCATCGTCTCCCTCCAGCGTTTCAACCTCCTGGCTATCTTCATCTGTGTAGCCATTATGGGCTCCAGCCTGGGCTTCTTGAGATATAACTTCCATCCTGCCCGAATATTCATGGGCGATGCGGGAAGTATGCTCCTGGGCTTCCTTTTAGCTGCTTTGGGAACCATCGGCGTCAGCAAAGGAATGACTGCAGTCACTTTAATGGTTCCTCTCGTTGCCCTGGGAATACCGACTTATGATACTCTTTTAGCCATCTTCCGCCGGCTCCTAAAGAGGAAGTCTATCTTCATCGCCGATAAGAAGCACCTCCACCATCGCCTCTTAGATATGGGCCTATCCCATAGAGAGGCTGTTCTACTTATTTACTTTGTCTCCATCTATCTGGGAATAATGGGCTACCTCTTCACCCTCATTCCTCTCAGATATGCCTTCATCCTCCTCATTCTGCTTAGTATGGGGACCTTTGCTGGAATAAGAACCCTGGGCTTTATAGAGAGGAGGATAAGCAGGAAACGATGAAATGTAAGCACCTACTTTTCTACTTTCTTACTTTCCTACTCTTTACTTCTTTTTTAATAGGGCCAGCCTTTGCTATAGAATATACCTTCGTTCCCGGGGTCATCGGCATTCATACCGATATGGGCACCGGGATTTATTCTTTAGAAGAGATAGTTGAAAAACTTGGAGAAAAAGGTATTCCTGTAGTAATCGTCACAGAACATGCTCTTATCAGGTGCGAGTATGGGCTCTTTCCCCTGCGCCGGATAGTGAGAAGAGCATTCACAGAGAAATCCTTGTTGGACTATGGGGTAGAGAATTACCTCAACTATATATCCCGAATAAATAGTTCCCATCCCAGGATGGTCATCATTCCGGGAACAGAGGTTGCCCCCTTCTACTACTGGACAGGAAGTTACTTTAAGACAAAAGATCTGACCATGCATAACTGGCATAAGCAGTTCCTGGCCATTGGACTAAATAAGGCCCAAGATTTTAAGAATCTACCCATGGTCTCGAATCCATTCTCAGCCCATTATACCTGGAGAAGCATCTATCTTTTCTGGCCATTTATATCCTTGGTCCTGGGTATTTGGTTAGTCAGGAAGCGCAAGGTCCAGCGGCTCAGATTTGAGGATCGTTTCTTTACCATTCCGTCTCACCCCCATCGTATTTTGGGGATAATAATAATCATTCTCTCCGGCTTATTTCTATTCAACAACTTCCCTTTTAAAATCGCCACCTACGACCAATACCATGGAGACCAGGGGGAGGCTCCCTACCAGGGATTGATAGACTATGCCAATCAGGGAGATGCCCTTACCTTCTGGAGCCTTCCTGAGGCAACTACAGATGTGAAGAGAGGGGAGGTGAGGTCCTATACCCCTCCCTTTCCAGAATCCCTCTTAGCCACTTGCAACTACACTGGCTTTACCGCTTTTTACGAAGGATGGAGAAAAGTTGCCAACCCAGGTGGAATATGGGATAAAATACTAAATGAATACTGTGAAGGAAAGAGGGAGAGGCCAGTATGGGCTATAGGAGAGGTGGACTATCGCTATACCCGGCCGGGCAAGAGGATAGATGATGTTCAAACCGTCTTCCTTATCTCTCAACTGAACCAAGAAGCAGTACTCGATGCTTTGAGAAAGGGGAGGATGTATGCTCTTGATAACCGCGGGGAGGGAACCCTCTCGTTAGATAGTTTTGTAATAAAGAATAATGATAGAGTAGCCATAATGGGCGAAACACTCATCTCTCAGAACAAGCCCACAATACAGATTAAAGCTTCCTGTCCCGCCCTCAAGATAGAAAAAATCAAAGTGAGACTAATCCGAAAAGGAGAGATCATTAAAGTTTTTGATGCCAATAACCCAGCAGAAATCACTTATGAGGATGATTACTATAAACCCGGGGAGAAGATCTACTACCGTATAAATATCGCTGCCCCGGGAAGTAAAATAATTTCCAACCCCATATTCGTAAAGTTTACCCCGTTGGAGACGGAATAAAATGGAGAAAGTGGGCAGGTGGGAAGCTGAGTAAAAAGCTCACTTTCTCACTTTCTCGCCAGCTCGCCTGCAAGGGGTTTGCCAGATGAAGGGAAGGATTCTATTCCGAATAGTGAAGGGAGGGCTCCTTTCTATTATCCTCTATACTCCTCTCATCCATGCCACAAAGGGAATCGGCACCTTAACCACCACCTATATCCTCATTCTATTCCTGAGTATGCTCTGGCTCTTGAGGATGAATGGCCAGAGAAGTTTTAGATTCATAAATAGTCCCCTAAATCTTCCCTTGGCACTTTTTCTCCTTTTTGCTCTTCTCTCCACCCTTTTCTCTATCAATAAGGGAGCAAGCCTCAGTGAACTCTATAAGGTCATTCTCTTCATTTTACTTTATTTCCTTTTAATCAATAATCTTAAAGAGAAATATCAATTCAGGTCTCTTTTTCTTGCTATCCTGAGTATAGGAGGCATTGTTGCTGCTTATGGGCTCTATCAGTATTTTTCCCATTGGCCGAATTTAACTGAAATTTCCTCTACCTTCCCTCCCAATCCTAACTCCTTGGCCGGCTATCTCCTCTTAATCATTCCCCTGGCCTTTGTCTATGCCCTATTCGCTTCCTCCAAGTGGCTCTCCGGGATGGGCTTTGTTATCACCTTTCTTACTTATTCCTGTCTCTTTGCCACCCATTCTCGAGGAGGACGATTGGCCCTCTTCGGCTCCCTGATCCTCTTTCTCACCCTCATCTTCAAGTATCTGAGGAGAAAAGAGCTTTTAAGGGCGAGATGGAGATTCTTAACCTTGGTTCTATTGCTCATCCTTCTCTCGGGAACCCTCTCTTCCCTCCGTCTTATTCCCAAGCCTCCTTCAGCTCAGCAGATTCCTCAGGTAGAGGAGGCTGGCTCGTCCCCGAGAATCGAGGCCCAGGGCCCAAGATATCCCCTTCGGGAATACTTCCATAGGGGTTTCACCCCTCTGGCGGGGATTTTTCCTGCAACAGTTCGGAAAAATTCCCTGTCACCCCTTGAGGGCAAGCAGATTCTTTCCCCCAACCCCCCTAATCCTCAGCATCGGAATTATTCAAATTCCGATGCTTCAAGCGATATCCTATTGGGAGAACCACTCTCCTTCCGCTCCTTCTCTTTCCAGAGAACCTCGACCAATAAGTTCATCTTCGATAGGCTTAAAATCTGGGGAAGAACCTTGGAGATCATAAGGGACTATCCCCTTTTGGGTAGCGGGATGGGGACTTACGGGATAATATTCAAGAGGCATAAGATCCCTACCCCCTTGACTTCCGGAACCATTGCCCGCTATGGTCAATCGGCAAGATTCGCTCATAACGAATATCTTCAGATAGCAGCAGAGACTGGCCTCCCCACCCTAATAATCTTCTTATGGATAATAACTCTCATCCTCCGCACCGGCCTAAGGACCTTAAAAGAGTCTCAAGTAGCACAGGAGGTTTACGGTAAACGGTTAACGGTTAACGGTAAACCATTTATAACCATCGGCCTCCTCTCTGGCCTAACTGGGGTTCTCCTTCACAGTTTCATCGACTTCGTCCTCCGTCCCCCAGCAACAGATATCTTATTCATCTACTTCATTGCTTTCATCATGCTCCAAGCGAAGGCGGGCGACGGACAGACGGACAGACGGACAGACGGACAGACCCATTACCCAGACTCCCTCTTCCACCACCTCTACCACAGTCCTCTCATTCGTGGCAGCCTCATCATCTGTGTTGCCTTAATCCTCGCTGGCCAGGCAACTCTTCCCTTGATAGCCTATAGACACTATAGAAAAGGGATCGACCATCAAAAGAATAAGGCCTTCGATCAAGCAATATCCTCTTATCTCACCGCTCAGAGATTAGAGCCCACCAACGACCGCTATCATAAGAACCTAGGAGACCTCTATCGCCACCTGGCTCTTCTCTTTAAAGAAGAGAGGAGTTTCTGGCTGGAGAAGGCCACTGAGGAATGTGAGAAGATGGTCAGGTTGAGCCCTCGGGATAATCATTACAGGAGGGATTTAGGGGTCATCTACTGGCTCGCCTCCCAGGGAAGGGACAGGCTCCTGATGAATAAGGCCATCACCCAGTTTAAGGAATCTCTGAGGATCGATCCCACCTTCCCATTTTCTTCTTTCGCTTTAGGGGTCATCTATGCTAAGATAGGTTGGGTAGATAAGGCGATTGAGAGGTTTGAAAGAGCAGTCTACTACGAGCCAAATTATGCCGAGGCCCACTATAACCTGGCTACCCTCTATGTTTCCCAGGGCTTATTCAAAAAAGCGATTGCTGAATATCAAGAGATTGTTGAGATAGAGAATAAGAATCTCTTTCCTAAAGTATCCTGTGGTTATGAGAAGGCTCTGCTCAGCTTCGATTACTCTCTGGCCCATCACGGATTGAGAAGCTCTCTTAAAAAAGTGGCCAAATTTTGACCCCGCCCCCATTTGTATTAGAGAAAACTTCTTTTAATTCGGCGCTTGAGATTGGCAAGCGAGGTTCCATGATGTTTCAATTTTTGCTCACGTTCTCTAGCATCTTTTGGGATACGATAAGCTTCATAATATATCAAAATCCAATTTTTGTCTTTTGCCCAATGTTCTTGTATCCTCCGTCTCAAATCCGTGGTGGAACCAATATAAATTTTATGTGAAATTCTATTCTGAATAATATAGACGTATGACATAAGAACAAAATGGGGGCGGGGGTTGACAAGCATCTTTTAATTTGATATACTATTTATGAATTCTCAATAATTTGAAGATACAAAAAGTCCTTTTAGAGTAGGAGGAGATAATGAAGGATTTGAGACAGTCCGAGAAGGTCTTTAAGGCTTTAGGGTCCAGGACGCGGCTGAAGCTCTTGAGACTTCTCTGGCAGGAGGGGGAGTTACCGGTGACCCTCATTGCCCGGAGGTCGGGGATGACCATTGCCCGGGTCTCACGTAACTTGGGGATCCTGGAGAATGTAGGATTGGTGAAGACCAAGGAGACCAGAACCTGGGTCTTCTATTCCATCAATACCAATCCCTCGCATCCCTGGCAGGGGCTTTTGCTCAAACTCCTCAAAGAAGGATTTAAATAATAATTAAGATGAAAAGGATAATTCTTGCCCTCATCCTAATAGTTCTATTAGCATCCCTTTTTCTTCTTAGAAAGAGTGCCTTAGAGAGGAGGCTGGAAGGGAAAGAGAGGCTTTCTTTTCTCATAATCGGTCTGGAGGGGGTAAAGGAACCGCAGAGATTGAAAGATATCTTGCTTATTAACTACCAGCCCAATACTAAGAGAATAGCCTTGGTAATTATACCACCCCAGACCCTGGTCACTGAATCTATGAAGCTGAGCACCCTTTACCGTCAGAAGGGGTATCTCCTGGTGAAAGAGACCCTGGAGGGTCTCTTGGATTTAGAGATCCCTTTCTATGTTGTGCTCGATGACCAAGATATAGTCAGAATTATTAACCTTCTGGGAGGAATAGAAGTAGAGATCAATCAGCCCCTTTCTTATGGGAATGGCTTTTTAGAGGGGAAGAGGAGGTTATCTGGGAAAGAATGTCTGGCCTACTTGGAGTTTGAGGAACCTCGTTTTGGCGAGTTCGGCAAATTCTCCCGCTGGCAGAGATTCATCTGGACCCTCATCCAGAGATTTGGAGACTTCCCCCCAGACTCTAAATTAGCACGAGAACTCCTCAAAAGTTCCCCCCTTACCAACCTTAAGGTAAAGGATATCCTGGCCCTGGCTCAGGAAGCAGAAAATATAAGAGAGGCCGGGATAGAGGTAAAAAAGATTCCGGGCAGAACCATTTATAGAGACTGGATGAGCTACTGGCAGGTGGATATTTTAGCCACCTCTCAATTATTCAAGGAACTCAGTAGAGAACTGGGGAAGGGAAAAGGAATTATCCGGGTTGAGGTCCTGAATGGCTGTGGTAGAGGGGGGATCGCCTTCCAAGTGGCTCAAGACTTAAGAAGAAAGGGCCTGGATGTGGTAAATATCGGAAATGCCCGGAACTTCAAGTATAGAAAGACGCTCATCTTGAATAGAAGTGGTAAGAAGGGATTGGCTCGGGAGGTAGCCAGGGTAGTAGGCTGTGGTGAGCCCCAAGATAGGATAGAGAAGAAGGCCCTGGTTGATGTCACAGTCATCATCGGTCGAGATTACCTTGAGCATTATCTACAATAAATCTTTACCACGAGGACACGAAAGAACGGAGACACGAAGATGGGTATAGAATTTGAAGAACTATCAAGCAAAATTATTAAGGCAGCAATAGAAGTACATAAAAAATTAGGACCAGGATTCCTAGAATCAATATACCAACAAGCCTTGCTAATCCAATTAAAGAAAGATGGGCTGAAAGTTGAAACTCAGAAAGAAGTAAAGATACACTATAACGGTCAAGAGGTAGGGACACATCGACTTGATCTAGTTGTTAATGAAACAATAATTATTGAATTAAAAGCAGTGAAAGAATTTGATGGAAGTCATATAGCACAGGTAATCTCATATTTAAAAGCCACGGGATTGAAAACTGGGTTGTTATTAAATTTTGCTAAAGCGACTTTAGAAATAAAAAGAGTAGTAAATTAAGTTTTTTTGTGTTTTCTTAATTTCGTATTTTCGTGGTAATGAGGAGAATAGATGGAGAAGACGAGAATCGTCCAATTGAGGAAGATCATTAAAGAGAAAAAGATTCATACCTTATTCCAGCCCATTGTTTCTTTAAAAGATCAGAAGCTCTTGGGGTATGAAGCCCTGAGTCGGGGACCAGAGGGCATGGCCTTGGAGAAACCGGCTCTCTTGTTTGAAACAGCAAATGCCAGTAGTATGACTTTAAAATTAGAGAATCTCTGTCACAGGCAGGCCATCAAGAGTGCCCAAAGACTTCCTAAAGGACTGAAACTCTTTCTCAATATTGAAACTCCGGTATTGGATAGCCGCCTATACCAGAGGTTGGACTATCTTAGAGAATCAGCCTTGAGGCCAGAAGATATTGTTCTTGAGATCACAGAGAGAAGTGCAATAAAAGATATCAAAGATTTTAAGAAAAACATGGCCCTCTTTCGCAGGAAGGGTTTTCATTTTGCTCTGGATGATACCGGAACAGGCTATAATAACATAAAGGTCTTTTGGGAATTGAAGCCAGAATACCTCAAATTACCTGCTTTCCTGATGCGAAATATAGAGCGGGATCCCCTGAAAGAGAAGTTTATTAGGGTCTTGGTAGACTGTGCAAAGGGGGCAAAGGCAAAGACAATCGCTGAGGCAGTAGAGAGAAGAATAGAGCTTAAGGTTCTATGTAGGCTGGGAGTAGACTTTGGTCAGGGGTATCTCTTCGCCCGACCAGGGAAGCCCTTTCCCAAGCCCAGGAAGATTCGGTAAACGGTTACGGTTGCGCAACTCGTATCAAATGATATAGCACAATATCAAAAATCAAAGTGCAAAAATCAAAATGACAATGCAAAATGTAAAATTTTAAGTTTTAATCTGTAATTTTGATATTTAATTTTCTTATAGGGTGTGTAATTTTAATTTTTGATGTTTACATTTTGATTTTTCTATATGGTTTCATTTTGATATTTGATATTTAATTTTTGATTTTCCTATAACGTATACCGAAAGACGAATTTCTGAGGAATATGATGGAGATTAGAGAAAAAATCATTGAGTCTCTTCAAGAGGCTCTTAAGAAAATTAAGGTGAAGAAGTATCCAGAGGTCCTTCTGGAGAGACCGAAGGAAAGGGGACACGGGGACTTTACCACAAATCTTTCTTTTTCTTTAGCCAAAGAGTTAAAGAAACCGCCCCAGGAGATTGCCAAAAGTTTGGTAAAACACCTTGAGGCCCGCCCTAAGATAATAGAGAAGGTTGAAGAGGCCAAGGGATTCATCAATTTTTTTTTGGCTGAAGAGTTGCTCTTTGAAAATTTAATCCAAATTCTAAGAAAAGAGAAGAATTATGGGAAAAGCGAGACAGGTAAAGATAAGAGAATCCAGATTGAGATGGTGAGTGTCAACCCCACCGGCCCCTTACATGTCGGCCATGGTCGGGGAGCGGCCTTTGCTGATACCTTAGCCAATATCCTGGAGGCCTCTGGCTACCAGGTGGAGCGGGAGTACTACATAAATGATATCGGCACCCAGATAGAGAACCTGGGCAAGTCCTTGAGGGCCAGGTATCTGGAACTCCTGGGCGAAGAAGTAGAATTCCCAGAGTATGGATACCAGGGAGAGTATCTGATTGAGATGGCCCACAGATTAAAGGATAGAGAGGGCGATAAGCATCGAAAAGAGAAGATAGAATTCTTCACTCAATATGCCTCTTCAGATATTATAGAGGGAATAAGAAAGGACCTTGAGGATTCTGGAATAAGGATAGACTCCTGGAAGAAAGAATCCGACCTCCACCGGGAAGGAAAGGTTAAAGAAGTTATCGATAATCTGAAGAAGAAAGGTTATCTCTATGAGAGGGAAGGGGCCCTATGGTTTAGGTCTTCCCAGTTTGGGGATGAGAAGGATAGGGTAATAAAAAAGAAGGATGGGTCCTCCACCTATTTAGCATCAGATATCGCCTATCATGAGGATAAGTTTAAGAGAGGATTTGATCATCTAGTAAATATCTGGGGTGCTGACCATCATGGTTATGTGGAGCGCCTCCAGGCAGCAATAAGTGCTTTGGGTCATCCTAAAGAGAACTTGGACATCATCCTCTATCAACTGGTCAAACTCTCCCGCTCGGGAAAGCCGGTGGCCATGTCCACCAGGAAGGGAGAGTTCATCACTTTAAGAGAGGTAATGGATGAGGTAGGAAGAGATGTTACCCGCTTCTCCTTCTGTATGCGCTCCTCCTATTCTCATCTGGACTTTGATTTAGAACTGGCCAAAAAAGAATCCCCGGAGAACCCGGTCTACTATGTAGAGTATGCCCATGCTCGAATCTCGAGCATCTTTAAAAAGGCCAAGGAAAAAAAGGTAAAAAGAAAAAAGATTCAAGAGATAGATTTAAAATTGCTCAATACCCCAGAAGAGAAAAGTATCCTAAAACTTTTGGCCCTCTTTCCAGATATCGTCACTTCTTGTGCTCAGAATTATCAGGTTCACAGTATCCCGAATTATCTCAGGGAAGTGGCCAGCGAGTTCCACACTTTCTATAATAGGCATCGGGTCTTGAGTGAGGACGCAGAGCTGACTCAGGCGAGATTAACCCTGGTGAAAGGAATAAGAATCGTCTTGCGTAATGGTTTGAGACTCTTAGGGATCAAAGCCCCCGAAAGGATGTAGCCCCGCGTAGCGGGATAAATTAAAAAGTATGGTAGTTACTACATCCCGTCAAAGCCGGGATTGTTACTATCGGTTACTACACTTCGTTGTTACTAACGGTTGCTTTTATTTCCGGTAACTGTTAGTAACCGCTGATAGGGTGGTCGATATGAAGATACGCTGGTTTGGTCAGGCCTGTTTTCTCATTGAATCAGAGAAGGGAATAAGAATAGTCACTGATCCTTTCAATTCCTCTCTGGGGTACAAGATTCCCCCCTTAGAGGCAGATATGGTTACCATAAGCCATGAGCATTATGACCATAACGCTACGGACCAAGTAAAAGGGAAACCAGAGATAGTAAGAGGAGTAGGCGAGAAGAAAATAAAAGATATCGCGATAAAAGGAGTGGATACCTTTCACGATAAGGCCCAAGGAGCCCAAAGGGGAAAGAACACCGTCTTTTCCTTTGAGATCGATGGAATGAAGATCGTTCACCTGGGAGACTTAGGTCATATACTCACTAAAGAACAGATTGGAGCCATAGGAGAGGTAGATATCCTCCTCATTCCCGTGGGAGGAACCTTCACCCTCGATGCCCAGGAAGCTACACAAGTAGTTGGGCAGTTGAAACCCAAGATTACCATTCCCATGCATTATAAGACCCCGGCCATCGATCTTCCCATAGAAGGGGTAGAAAGATTTCTTTCTGGCAATAAGAATATAGAGAAGAAAAAAGAGTTGGAGAGCAGAAAAGAAGAACTGCCCAAAGAAGAAAAGATTATAGTTCTGGAGTATTGAGATATGAGGAATCTCCTATTTACCATCTTAGGTATCATTATCATCGCTTCCCTGATCTTTCTCTTAGGTTATCTTGTGGGAAGGGGATATGAGCTAAGAGAGGAGCCCATATCCAAGAGAATCGAGAAAAAGGAAATGGTCTCTCCACCCCGAATTACTCCTAAGATTCCTCCTTTGAAAGAAGGGCTTCCCTATACGGTTCAGGTCGCCTCTTCTCAAAGTGAGGAGAAGGCCTTAGCATTAGTCAATAGATTAAAGGTCAAAGAGTATCCCGTTTATATCGAGGAAGTGGAATTAAAAGGGAAGAAATGGTATCGGGTAAGGGTGGGTTCCTTTCCGCATAAAGAAGATGCTTTAAAATTAGTAACCAGGCTGAAAGAAGAAGGTCTGCTAGATGCCATGGTCTGGAAGAGGGAGAAATGAAAAAGATTAATATTGGACTGATTGGCTTTGGCACCGTAGGAAGTTCTGTGGTAAAAATTCTCAAAGAGAGAAAGGAACTCATCAAAAGGAAGTTGGGCGCTGAGTTAGTCATCAAGAGGATTGTCGATAAGGATATCTCTACCCCAAGGAAAGTAAAAGTGCCCGCCAAAATATTAACCAAGAGAATAAATGATGTCCTAAATGATCCGGAAATAGATATAGTCATTGAATTGATCGGTGACTCTCCCGTAGCAGAGAAAATCATCATGGGAGCGATCAAGAGGGGTAAGCCAATAGTAACAGCGAACAAGGCCCTCTTGGCAAAGAAGGGAAGGAGAATCTTTAAGGAGGCAGAAAGGAAGGGAGTGGAGATCTATTTTGAAGCGAGTGTAGGGGGTGGTATCCCCATCATCAAGGCCCTAAGGGAGGGCCTGGCGGCAAATAGGATCTCCTCTCTCTTCGGGATCATCAATGGCACAGCGAATTACATTCTCTCTGGAATGAGCCACTATGGATCGAGCTTCAAGGAGGCCCTGAGGGACGCCCGGGCCAAGGGCTATGCGGAAAGGGACCCTTCTTTAGATGTAGAGGGGATAGACTCTGCCCATAAGTTGACCATTCTCTCTACTTTGGCCTTCGAGGGTTTCGTAGACTTAAAGGATATCTATAGGGAAGGTATTACGAAGATCACTTCTCAAGATATTCAATATGCCAAGGAGTTCGGCTATGTTGTGAAGCTACTGGCCATTGCCAAGGAGAGCAACGGTTCTTTAGAGGCCAGGGTTCATCCCACCATGATCCCCCAAGAGCATCTCCTGGCAGCGGTGGATGGGGCCTATAATGCCATCTATGTAAGAGGAGATCTCATAGGGAGGAGTATGTTCTACGGAAGAGGAGCAGGAGGATTTCCCGCAGCGAGTGCTGTAGTAGCGGACATCATGGATCTGGTCAAGTCAGGCGGCCGATTCCTATCCTCTAACTTCAGCAAGGGGCCTTTGAAGATTAAGAATATGGGGGAGGTGGAGACAAGATACTACATTCATTTTACAACCGTTGACCGACCGGGTGTCCTAGCTTCCATCTCTGGGATCCTGGCGAAACACAGGATTTCTATAGCCAGTGTCATCCAGAAAGAGAGGCGGGAGAAAGGGAAGGTGCCCATCGTTATGATGACTCATGAGGCCAAAGAGTCCTCAATCCAGAAGGCCTTAAGAGAGATCGATCGACTGAAGGTAGTGAAGGCGAAGTCCATGCTCATCCGGGTAGAAGGGGAACTCTAAGTGGGAGTGATTGAAAGGTACCGGGATTATCTGCCAATAACAGAGAAGACACCGGTCGTTACCTTAGACGAAGGGAATACCCCTTTAATTAAGGCTCAGAGTTTAAATAAATCCCTGGGATTAGAGATCTATCTCAAGTATGAGGGGGTAAACCCCACAGGTTCCTTTAAGGATCGGGGAATGACGGTTGCTGTCTCTAAAGCAAAGGAGGAGGGAGCAAAGGCGGTGATGTGCGCCTCCACGGGTAATACCGCGGCCTCTGCTGCCTCCTATGCTTCTCGAGCGAACTTGGACTGCATTGTCTTGATTCCCAAGGGAGCCATTGCCCTGGGCAAGCTTGCCCAGGCCCTGATGCATGGGGCAAGGGTGATTGCCATTGAAGGGAACTTCGATCAGGCCCTGAAACTTGCCCGGGAGATAACAGAGAAATACCCCATAAAACTGGTCAACTCCATAAACCCCTACCGCATTGAAGGACAGAAGACAGCGGCCTTCGAGATCTGTGATGAGTTGGGGAAAGCGCCAGACTATCAGGTAATGCCGGTAGGGAACGCGGGGAATATTACTGCCTACTGGAAGGGGTATAAGGAATATAAAGAAAAGGGGAAGATTAAATCTCTACCGAAGATGCTTGGCTTCCAAGCGGCTGGCGCCGCTCCCATTGTTGAGGGAAAGATGGTTGAGAAACCGGAGACCATTGCCACGGCAATAAGGATCGGTAACCCTGCTTCTTGGAAGAAAGCGGAGGAAGCCCGGGATGAATCCGGAGGGCTAATAGATAAAGTAACGGATGAAGAGATCCTTGATGCCTACAGGCTAATCGCTTCTCAGGAGGGGATATTCGTGGAGCCGGCCTCTGCGGCCTCGGTCGCTGGCCTGCTCAAACTTCATAGACAAGGATACTTCAAAGAAGAACTTCACCGATCACCGATCACCGATCACCGATCACAGCCATTAGTGGTCTGCATCTTGACTGGTCATGGACTGAAGGATCCAGATAGGGCCATTGCCCAAGCTGTAAAACCAAAGGTCCTCCCCCCAACATTGGAAGCAGTAGTGAAGGAATTAGGCTATTAGCAGAACATAGGAGGTTTACGGTTCACGGTGTACGGTTTACGGTAAAAAAACGGTAAACGGCAAACAGTCCCGACGGATGTCGGGACGGGCAAATTGAATAGTAGCTATTCACCAGCGGGGTAAGTAAAACGCACCGCTCAACCGTAAGCGACATGGAGAAGACATGGTAAGAGTTAGGGTGCCGGCGACTACAGCAAATTTGGGACCAGGCTACGATGTTCTGGGCTTGGCACTTAAATTATATAACTTCATAGAGATGGAGAAGTCAGACAAACTCTCCATCGAGATTGAAGGGGCAGGAACGGACTCCCTCCCTAAGGATGAGTCTAATATCGCCTACCAAGCAGCCCAAGAAACCTTTAAAACCGTAAACGGCGGGCACCCCGACAGACGTCGGGGTCGGTTAACCGTAAACCTAAAACTCATCAATAACATTCCCTTAGCGAGGGGATTGGGAAGTTCTGCTGCGGCACGCATCGGAGCCTTGGTGGCCGCCAATAGATTGATAGGAGATAAATTATCTCAAGATGAGATCCTCAAAATAGCGGCAAGATTGGAGGGTCATCCGGATAACGTAGTCCCTGCTTTAGTGGGGGGATTGACAGTTGCTGCCTTAACAGGCGATAAGGTTAGATTTTTAAGATTTTCCAAGGTGCGAAATGATTTGAAGATAGTGGTTGCCATTCCTGATTTCAAAGTCTCAACTATTGAGGCCCGTAAGGTCTTGCCAAAAAATTTTAGTCTGATAGATGTAGTTACCACTTCGAGTAGTATTCTTTTCACGACTGCAATTCTGACTG
This sequence comes from bacterium, assembly GCA_030615855.1. GTDB lineage: Bacteria > UBP18 > UBA7526 > UBA7526 > UBA7526 > JAUWXM01. Next base: position 65,754 of record JAUWYL010000001.1, read on the forward strand.
GGGAAGGTAGTCCAGAATTATTAGATGAGAGCATGCAAGACCGAATTCACCAGCCTTATCGCAAAAAACTTATTCCGGCAATGGACGAGGTTTTTAATGCGGCTCGTAAGGCTGGCGCTCAAGGTGTGGCTTTAAGTGGTTCTGGCTCTACCATCGCGGCCTTCTCTATTGGAAATAGTGAAGAAAAAAATAAAGAAATAGGCCAGGCCATGGTCAGTACTTTTCAGAAGGCAGGTCACGAAAGTCATTATAAGATCTTAGATATCGATCGCGAAGGTGCAGTATGCCTTTAATTGTTCAAAAATATGGAGGGTCATCAGTCGCTGATGTCGGGAAGATTAAGAATGTAGCCAAGAGGGTTAAGAGGACCGCGAAGAAGGGAAATAAGGTGGTGGTGGTTGTCTCCGCCCCAGGCGATACCACAGACCGCCTCCTCTCCTCCGCCTATGAGATAACTGCCCATCCCTCGGAAAGAGAAGTGGATATGCTCCTGGCTACGGGAGAGCAGATTTCTATCTCTCTCTTAACTATGGCCCTGCATTCTTTAGGCTGTCCGGCCATCTCCTTCACTGGCCCCCAAGTCAGGATCCTCACCGATATGGCACATACCAAAGCCAGGATCCTCTCCATAGATACTGAAAGGATAAAGGATGAATTAAAGAAGGGGAAGGTGGTAGTGGTTGCTGGCTTTCAGGGGATAAGTCGGGAGGAGGATATCACTACCCTGGGTCGGGGAGGAAGCGATACCACGGCCGTTGCCCTGGCTGCCAGCCTGAAAGCCGCCTCCTGCGAGATATATACCGATGTGGAGGGAATCTATACTGCAGATCCCAGAATGGTTCCTTCTGCTGAGAGACTGAAGAAGATTTCCTATGATGAGATGCTGGAACTTTCGTCTCTGGGAGCAAAGGTAATGCAGCTACGGAGCGTGGAATTGGCCAAGAGATATAATGTGAAGTTACATGTTCGCCCAAGTTTTACTAATAAGGAGGGAACCATGATTACCAAGAAGAGGCTCCGCCCCAGAGGGGCTCTGCCCCGGAGGGGCCTGGAGGCCCCGGAGGTCTGCGGGGTCACCTATGATAAGAATCAGGCGAAGATCACCATTCAGAGTGTTCCTGATAGGCCGGGGATTGCCTCTGTTATTTTTAGTAAGATAGCAAAGAAAAACATCAATGTCGATATGATCATCCAATCTGCCAGTCTCAAGGGTTTAACAGATGTCTCCTTTACGGTAGCAGGAACTGATCTGAAAAAGGCCCTTCCCGCTATCAAGGAAATAGCAAGAAGAATAAAAGCCAGGGGAGTGGCCTCAAGCAAGGAAGTGGCCAAGGTCTCTATTGTGGGAGTGGGAATGAGGTCCCATCCCGGAGTGGCCGCCAGGATGTTCTCCTGCTTAGCAAAAAAGGGAATAAATATTGAGATGATTTCAACCAGTGAGATAAAGATCTCCTGTGTCATTGGGGAAAAAGAGGTCAAGAAAGCAGTGAGGTCATTACATAAGGAATTCGGTTTAGGAAGGAGTTAAGAGATGACTAAGGTGAGAATCTACGATACCACATTGAGGGACGGCGCCCAGGCAGAGGGAATCTCCTTCTCCTTAGACGATAAGGTGCGTATCGCTCAGAGGCTGGATGAACTTGGAATCCATTACATTGAGGGAGGTTGGCCGGGCTCCAATCCCAAGGACATAAAGTTCTTCCAGAGGATGAAGAGGATGAGACTGAAGAATGCTAAACTTACTGCTTTCGGCTCTACCAGAAGAGCGAAATATCCTGCGGGGAAGGATCCCAATATCAGAGCCCTCTTAAAATCGGGAACCAAGGTGGTCTGTATTTTTGGGAAGAGCTGGGACCTCCATGTAAGGATTGCCCTGGGGGTCTCTTTAGAGAAGAACCTCGAGCTAATTGAAGATTCTGTCTCTTATCTAAAGAAAAAGAAGAAGGAAGTAATCTACGATGCTGAGCACTTCTTCGATGGCTATAAGGATGATCCTTCCTATGCCTTTAAAACCTTGGAAGCGGCCCAAAGGGCGGGAGCGGACTGGATCGTCTTATGTGATACCAATGGAGGAACCCTTCCTTTTGAACTATCAAAGATCATGCGTGAAGTAAGGAAAAAGATTAAAGTTCCTCTGGGCATCCATGCCCATAACGATTCCGGCCTTGCTGTAGCCAATACCCTGACTGCAGTCCAGGAGGGTGCACTCCAGGTTCAGGGGACGATAAATGGTTTGGGGGAGAGATGTGGGAATGTAAACCTTTGTTCCGTGATACCGAACCTTCAGATAAAGATGGGGATGGAGTGTATCAAGAAGAAGCAGCTGGCAAGGCTGACCGAAGTCTCAAGGTATGTAGCAGAGCTTGCCAACCTACCTCATGATGAGAGGCAGCCCTTCGTAGGAAACTCCTCCTTTGCCCATAAGGGAGGGATACATGTGAGCGCAGTGAAGAAGGACCCCAGGACCTACGAGCACATCCTGCCAGAGCTGGTGGGGAACCATAGAAGGATATTGGTCAGTGAATTAGCAGGAAGGAGTAACATTCTCTACAAAGCAAAGGAGTATGGCCTGGATCTGGAGAAGAAGACCCCTCAGACAGTGAAGGTCTTAAAAGACTTAAAGAGGCTTGAAGACGAAGGCTATCAGTTCGAGGGGGCGGAGGGCTCCTTCGAACTCCTGATGAAAAAGGCCCTGGGAAAGTATAAAAGCCTATTTGACTTAGAGGGTTTCCGGGTCACGGTGGAGAAGAGAAAGGATGGAACCTTAAATTGTGAGGCAACCATAAAGGTGAAGGTGGAAGGGATTGAAGAGCATACCGCAGCAGAGGGGAACGGCCCCATAAACGCTTTAGACAACGCCTTGAGAAAGGCGCTGGAGGAGTTTTATCCCTCTCTAAAAAATGTTCGCCTTACGGACTATAAGGTGAGAGTTCTGGATGTTAAGGCAGGGACCGCTGCTCCAGTGAGGGTCCTTGTGGAGGCCAGAGATAAAAAGGAGAGATGGGGAACGGTTGGAGTATCCACCAATATCATTGAGGCCTCCTGGCAGGCTCTGGTCGATAGTCTGGAGTATAAACTCCTCAAGAAACATAGAAAATAACAGATTTGTAGATTATCAGAACATCAGACTATCAGAATGAGAATTCAGAACATCAGAATACCGGGATGAGGGTGAGTCGTGGGTTGTGAGTCGGGTTGTGCGGATGGGTTGTGGGGTCTTTTTGCCTCACCCTCACTACTCACAACCTAACCCACTACTCACTACCCATCCCTACCCTTAATCAATCTGGCCTTCTGATATCTGACCTTCTCCATCTGATGTTCTGATAATCTGATATTCTTTTATAATGTGGTGATTATATGCCCCAGGGGACGCTACTTCTAATCTCAAGGACTATCCTGCCCATCTTTACTATCGTAGGGGTGGGTTTTTTATTCTCGCGCGTTACAAGACTCAAACTCGATCCCTTAATCGATATCATCATCTATATCACCACCCCCTGCCTGGTCTTCACCTCCATGATAAATAAAGAGTTTGTAGCACGAGAGTTTTTGAACATTGCTTTTGGGGCTTTTTTTGTCATGTTGTGTGGAGGGCTTCTTATCTTCCTCTTTTCCAAGATAAGGAGATTCGACCCCCGGCCCTTCTACCTTCCCATCATGTTCCCCAATACCGGGAATATGGGCCTCTCCGTCTCCCTCTTCGCCTTTGGAATAATAGGCCTCTCCAAAGGAATAATCTACTATGTTGCCTCCTGCCTCCTCTTCTTCTCTCTAGGGATCTACCTCTTAAGTAGGAAGTCGGGAATAAAGAACACCCTTAAGATACCAGTAATCTATGCCGCAATCATGGGCATTATCTTGAGCCTCTATCGTGCTCCACTAGTTAGTCTTTTTAAGAATTATCCTCTATTCCTCGAGTTCCTAAGGATCGGAAAGAGGACCATTGAGATGGTGGCTCGGCCTACCATCCCTTTGATGCTTTTAATGCTCGGCTATAGACTCTCTAATACCAAGGTCACTTCCTTCAGACTTCCCCTTGCCTGCGCCTTAGCGAGGATAGTTATGGGCCTCTCGCTAGCACTTATCTTCGTAAATCTCTTTAAGATAACTGGCCTGAATAGGGCGGTCATCATTCTTATCTCTTCTCTCTCCTCACCCGTTGCCAGTTTCATGTTCGCTCAGAAGTTTGATGCCGAACCAGAATTGGCCGCCTCTACTATACTCGTCAGTACCCTACTCATGATTGTTACCATACCTTTAGTTCTGGCATTCTTGTGTTAGAGGAAATTAATGGCTATACCGACTAGATATCAACCAAAAAAAGTTGAAGAGAAGTGGTATAAGTACTGGATGGATAAGGGCTACTTCCACGCCGAAGTAGATAGAAAGAGAAAGCCCTTTACCATGGTCATCCCTCCTCCCAATATTACTGGGTCCTTACATATGGGCCATGCCCTGAACAATACCCTACAGGATATTTTGATTAGATATAAGAGGATGAGAGGCTACAATGCCTGCTGGATCCCAGGAACCGACCATGCGGGAATCGCTACCCAGAATGTTGTAGAGAAGGAGCTACTGAAAGAGGGGAAGAGTAGGTTTAATCTGGGAAGAGAGAAGTTTGTAAAAAAGGTCTGGGAGTGGAAAGAGAAGTATGGGAATAGAATTATCGAGCAATTGAAGAGGTTAGGATGCTCCTGCGACTGGGAAAGATTGAGATTCACCTTGGATAAGGGATGCTCAGAAGCAGTGACCGAGACCTTTGTCAGACTATACGGGAAGGGCCTAATCTATAGGGACGAATACATTATAAACTGGTGTCCCAGGTGTCAGACTGCTTTATCTGATATTGAGGTGGAGCACGAAGAAGAGAAGGGCCACCTCTACTACATTAAATACTTCTTCAAGCCCAACCCACCTGCCCACTTGCCCACCTGCCCACCTGCTTTCATTACCGTGGCTACTACCAGGCCAGAGACTATGCTCGGCGATACTGCGGTGGCGGTCAATCCCAGGGATAAGAGGTTTAAGAAACTAGTAGGCAAGACCCTGATCCTCCCCATCCTTAATAGAGAAATACCCCTAATCAGTGATGAGTATGTTGATCCAGAGTTTGGTACTGGAGCAGTAAAGATCACCCCAGCCCATGACCCCCATGACTTTGAGATAGGAAGAAAGCATAAACTTCCTGAAGTAAGAGTCATAGGTACCTCTGCAAAGATGACTGAAAAGGCCGGGAAGTACGAGGGATTGGATAGGTATGAATGTAGAAAGAGGCTTCTGGAAGATTTAAAGAAAAAGGGCTATTTAGAGAAGAAAGAGGATTATTCTGTTCCTGTGGGAAGGTGTTATAGATGTTCTACACCTATTGAGCCTTTGATCTCTCTGCAGTGGTTCTTGAGAGTAGAGGAATTAGCAAAACCGGCCATCGAGGTAGTAGAGAAAGGAAAGATAAATTATATCCCTGAGCGCTGGAAGAAGGTCTATCTGGATTGGATGGCGGGTCTGAAAGACTGGTGCCTTTCACGGCAGATATGGTGGGGACACCGAATTCCCGTTTATTACTGCAAGAGATGTTTGAAAGAAACGGGAATTCGGAATGCAAAATTGGGATCAAAAGGGATCATTGTGGCGAGGAAGAGGCCGAAGGAATGCCCCAATTGTGGGAATAAAAATTTGGTTCAGGACCCAGATGTCTTAGATACCTGGTTCTCCAGTGCTCTCTGGCCCTTCTCTACCTTCGGCTGGCCGAAGAAGACAAAGGATTTAGCATACTTCTATCCCACAAGTCTTTTAATTACTGGCCATGAAATCATCCACCTCTGGGTGGCGAGGATGATAAAGATGGGACTGAAATTAATGGACGATATACCTTTTAGCGAAGTTTACATCCATGGTATTGTTCGGGACAAGAAGGGGAAGAAGATGAGTAAATCCTTGGGGAATGTTATCGATCCCTTAGACATTATTGCTGAATATGGAACGGATGCCCTTCGCTTTACCTTAGCCTCTTCCTGTGCTCAGGGGCAGGACTTACAGCTATTCGATGAGAAGTTCACTTCAAGTAGAAACTTCGCCAATAAGATATGGAATGCCTTAAGATTCGTCCTCATGAACCTCAAAGATTTTCAACCGATCACCGCGGGCACCCCGACAGATGTCGGGGCCGGATCACCGATCACCGGTTTATCCCTGGCTGACCGCTGGATTCTCAGTAGATACAATAGAGTTGTCAAAGAGGTAACAGATTCCATTGAAAATTACAGGATAAGTGAAGCAGCCCAATCCCTATACCAGTTTATCTGGCATGAGTTCTGCGACTGGTATCTGGAAATGATAAAGCCCAGACTCTACCAACAAGAAGAAGCTATCGAGCCATCAAGCAATCGAGCTATCGGGACGGACAGACGGACAGACGGGCAGACGGACAGACGGACAGACCTATCGTCTAAAGAAGCGGTGCAGTATGTGATGTGGTATGTTCTGGAGGGAACATTGAAACTTCTCCATCCCTTCATGCCCTTTATCACAGAAGAGATCTGGCAGGCGCTAAAGCGCCATACGCAGATGACCGCAGATATAAACCTGTCTGCCGAGGAGGCAGGCGCAGATGACCGCAGATTAGAAAGCATTATGATTAGTTCCTGGCCAGAAGTTGATAAGAAGAGAATAGATACTAAAATAGAGAAGGAGATGGCCCTTGTTATAGAGGTCACTACTTCGATCAGGAATATTAGATCAGAGATGGGAATCGCTCCCCAGGAAAAGATAGGGGCCATTCTCAAGATAAGGAGGAAAGACCAGCTGAAGACTTTAGAGAAGAACGCCACTTATATCAGAAACCTCGCTCGGGTATCTAGGATAGAGATGGGTCCGGATGTCAAAAAGCCCATCCCCTCTGCCAGTGCGGTAATCGGTGAGATTGAAGCCTGGGTCCCCCTTAAAGAATTGATCGATCTGGTGAAAGAAAGAGCGCGCCTGAAAAGGCAGATGGACAAGGTGGCAGGAGAACTAAGAAGGGCAAAAGGGAAATTGGAGAGCGAAGATTTTTTAAGTAAAGCCCCGGCAAGAGTAATTGCTAAAGAAAGGAAGAAGGAGGAAGAACTTAAGGAAAGATCCGAAAAGTTAAAAAAGAGCTTTAAAAGCCTGCAATCGCAAAAGCGCAAAAAATAACCACAAAAACGCAAAGATTTAGCGTTCTTCGCGAACCTTTGGCGGTCTTTGCGGTTGCAAGAGAGGTAATCCATGGCTCAGAAAAGAGAGGTCTGGAAGACACATACAGGCATGATCCTGGCCATGATCGGAACTGAGGTAGGCTTGGGGAATATCTGGCGGTTCCCCTACCTCTGCGGTCGCCATGGAGGGAGCGCTTTCTTAATTCCCTATCTCGTTCTCTTGTTCGGGATAGGCATCTTCGCCATGATGGCCGAGTGGGTCATTGGAAGATATTCCCGGAAAGACCCCTTAGGTGCCTTTGAAAAAATTAAATTTCCCAAGGGAAGGGAGGTAGGAGCCTGGGGGATCATCGGCCCCTTCTTTCTCTATGCCTACTACATTGTCATTACTAGTTGGGTTCTATTCTTCATCATCGCCTCCTTTGCTGGGCTATACTTTGGGAAAGATACTCAAGAGTTCTTCCTGAGCTTCTTATCCAGTCCTTATATCTTTTTATTCCATCTGGCCGCCGTTGCTATTACGAGCGGCATTCTGGCTCTCGGGGTACAGAAGGGGATTGAGAAGGCCTGTAAATTCATGATTCCCGCCCTATTCATTCTCTTAATCATCGTCACAATAAGATCCCTCACCCTTCCTGGGGCTTCCGCTGGTGTGGAATTCTATATGAGGCCCCGCCTGGGAGCATTACTGAATCCTGCGGCCTGGATCGCTGCCTTGGGCCAGATATTCTTCACCCTGAGTCTGGGCATGGGGGCCATGATCATTTATGGCTCTTATCTAAAAGATAAATGGGGGATCCCCACCAATGCTGTGGCCTGCGCCTTAGGAAATACCTCGGCCTCTATCTTGGCTGGCTTCGCCATCTTTCCCGCTGCCTTTGCCTTAGGATTGGGAAGTGCAGTCTCCGGGTCCCAGAGCATAGGACTGACCTTCCTTGTTCTCCCTAAAGTCTTTGAGAGGATGCCCGCCGGCTGGCTATTCGGAGGGTTATTCTTCCTTCTTTTAGCCTTCGGCGCTCTTTCTTCCGCCATAAGCATCCAGGAACCGAGTATCGCTTGGTTGGATGAGGAGGTGGGCTGGAAGAGGAAGAGGAGCGCCCTTTTCACCGGGCTTATCATGTGGCTTATGGGTCTTCCCTTCATTCTCAACGGATATGTTATGGGAGGTTTGGGAGAGAAACTGGCTTTACTCTCCAAGATGGATATCATCATCGGCCAATTGGCCCTGCCCCTCTTTGGACTATTGGCTATCGTTGGTATGGGCTGGGTCATGAAGGAGAAGGGCTTCCAGGAACTACATAAGAATGCCCGGCATAAGTTCGGGAAGTGGATCAGACCCTGGATGAGGATCGTCGTTCCTTCAGCAACTATCCTCATCTTCATCCTGAGCCTCATTACCGTCCTTGAGGAGAGGGGGGTAATTAAGAGGATTCTCCCTGTAGTTAAAATAAGAGAATTTGTTCCCCTGGGCATCGGGCCCTCAACAGTCATCATGATTATTCTAGCTACGGGGCTCGTCTGGGGAGGGTGCATCTTCTTAACTACTCGGGCAATAATCACAGAGAAAAGAAAGGAGAAAGGGATTTAATATGCACTTGACTATATTGACTGGTGCCCGATTCGGCTGGATATTCGTCATTCTCCAGATCATCATTATTTATACCATCTTCCTCCTCATCCAGAAAAGGGTGGAGTCTAGGAGAAAGAAATGAGCCCCACCCCTCACAGAATTGGTAATTTTGAGATTGAAAAACTTGAACTAATAGATTCTTTCTTTATAAAAATTATTTGCTTGACCACGAAAGGAGGGGCGGGGTGAATAATAAATCGCGCCTCAGGGAATGGGCTGGCCATCTCATCAAGCAACTACACATCGTTACTACTGATATGGGCATCTATCCTGCCAAGCATCCCATGATCGCCCGATCCCTAAAGGCCTCCTATCAGGAACTAAGGGATTACCTGAAGAAGGAGAGGGACTTAACGATAAGCGTCGTTGAGAATAAATTGGTGGTAGAGGACCTCCCGCTGGAGGAGAGAGATAAGACATTCATCAAATTCAACTCTGACTTAAGTAGCCGGAAAATTCAGAGCATTACCTTCCTCAGAGGCCTAGAGATGGAGGAGTTCCAGGCCCTCCTCCAGGTTCTGGCCACTAAACCAGATATCCTTGAGAAGAAAGGTGGAGCAACAAAGGCATTACTCCAGCCAGGCATTAGCCATCTAAGGATAAATGAAGTGCGCTATGAGAAGCTGGCCAAAGGCAAGAGAGTGCTCAGGATTGAGGAGGGGGTGGACCTGATAATCCAGTATCTTTTGGGGAAGACCCCCGGGATAGGTGAATTTAAGGATACCTTTGTTCAAGAGATAAAGAGGGATCCAAAGCGCGTTGGAGGACTAATTACTGATGTGGCCAATGCCGTTGGCCGAACTGAAGAGGGAGTGGACCTCAGGGCGGAGGCCGTGCTGAGAAGCATCCAGAGGGTAGGGGATGACCTCCTGGATGGTTCGGTTCAGGCCTGGCAGGAGCTTAAAGCAGGATGGGCAGAGGTAATCCTATCATTAGAACCGGAGCTGCGCGCCATGATTCTAAGGGAAAAGGAGAAGATGAGGGTTGATGGGACAGACGACCTCTTAAGGGATATCATAGACGAGTTCTCCAACCAAGCCATCCTGGATATCATATTGAGCGAATATAATCGAGGAGAACCGCTGATAAACCTGAAGTCTTTAGCAAAGAGGCTCTTCTCCTATCCCGAGCGAAAGGAGAGGCTGGGACCTCTTTTAAAGAAGAGATTGATGAAAGCCGGCATGTCACAGGAGGATTACTCCTACTTAATAGGTGAAGAGATGTGGCCGGGCCTCTCCAGCGAAGAGAGGGCAAAGAGACTGCTTGAGAAAGAGCCCAGAGAGCTTCTGGATGAGGCCCTGTTAAAGACCATGGAATCAGTGATTAAGGGGTTGATTACCTCTGGGAAGGATGATCTCATTAGTCCTATTCTGAAGAAATTCTTAAAAAATTTGGAAGATCCGGCCTCTGTTATTCGCCAACAGACAGCGGAGGAATGCTTAAAGCTTATGGAAATTCTTCTTTGGAATAAGAAGTTTGAGATAGTGGAGGAAAGCACGAGAGTACTTATCCAGAACCTGGAAAAAGAGAAGGTTCTTGCAGTCTATTCTGCCCTGGCAACTAACTTGGAGAAGATAGCGAAACAACTTATCTCTTTCAAGAAATATTCCCCCACCATCGAGATAGTAAAGAAATTTACCCAGCATGCCTCTCCTGCCAGTAAGCAGTCCCGGGAAGAGCAGGAGCGCGCCCTTGAGGCAAGGAAAGGAATCGCAGATCCTTCTACCATAGAGGCCCTCCTCACTGCCCTGAAAGGTGAGGCTCTAAACCTAAAAGAGATATCTTTCCTTCTGGTTGCCCTAGGAGAGAGGGCAGTTAATCCCCTTATTGAGGTCTTGCAAGAGGAGAAGGATATAGAGGTGCGCAGAAGGATTATCCCGGTCTTTAAAGGAATGGGGCAGAAGGCCTTGGAACCCCTGAAGCTCCTCCTATCCGATAAGAGATGGTATGTGCTGAAGGATGTTGTTGAGATTCTGGGAGATATCGGGGATGAGTCTACCGTTTCTTCCCTTATCCTCCCCTTAAATCATGACTACTTCAAGGTGCGTGTGGAGACGGCCCTTGCTTTGGGAAAATTGGGAGGCCAGAGGGCGGTGGAGCTGTTAACTATTGCCCTCAAGGATAGGGATAATCTGGTGCGCGAGGTAGCCGTTACTTCCTTAGGGAATATGGGGGCAGTAGGAGCCCTTCCGGCGCTACTTAAGATAATTCACAGAAGAAGGTTCTTAAAGAAGGATATTACCTTTCAAAAGAAGGTCATCGAAGCCTTAGTCAAGATAGATCCTAAAGGAACAAAACCAGAGATCATTGGACTCCTTAAGAAGAAGCCACGACTGGGCAGAAAAAAATATGATGAGATCCGAATATGCGCTGTCATTACCTTGGGAAGGATGGGGGCTCAGGAGGCCTTATCCGAGTTAGAAAGGGCGAAGAAGGATAAAAACGAAAGACTGCGCCAGGCAGCAGAGCAAGCGATCAAAGAAATAAAAAAGCCTCAATAAAACAGAAAAACTTTATTACTTTATAAGATAGGTCCCGGTTGGGGCCTTTTTGTTGTTATTAAGCAAAAGTTGTGGTAAAATAATTAAAAACATTGGAAGGAAGAGATTTAAACAGATGGATGCAGATGCAAACGGATAATAATCCGTCTGAATCCGCCCCAATCTGTATGCATCCGCATTTTGCCGAACGAAGTGAGGCCTATAAATGCCGAAGTTCAGATTGGTCTCTGACTATAAACCAAAAGGGGATCAGCCCCAGGCAATTAGGGCTTTGAATAGAGGCCTTGACAAGGGGATGAGACACCAGACTTTGCTTGGGGTTACCGGCTCGGGAAAGACCTTTGCCATGGCCAATGCCATTTTCCATATCCAAAAGCCCACCCTCATCATCTCCCACAATAAGACCTTAGCAGCCCAGCTATACTCTGAGTTCCGAAGCTTCTTTCCAGAGAATGCCGTGGAGTATTTCGTCTCTTACTATGATTACTATCAGCCAGAGGCCTATATTCCCCAGACAGATACCTATATTGAGAAGGATAGTTCCATAAATGATGAGATTGATAGATTGAGATTGAAGGCCACCAGTTCCCTCATGTCCCGGGATGATGTGATCATCGTAGCTAGCGTCTCCTGCATCTATGGATTGGGCTCTCCTGATGAGTATAGAGAATTACTGGTCTTCTTGGAGAAAGGAGAGGAGATTTCAAGGAAAGAGATACTGAAGAGATTGGTGAGCATCCAGTATGAGAGGAATGATATCGATTTTGCCCGGGGAAGGTTCCGGGTGAGAGGGGATACCATAGAGATATTTCCCGCCTATACGGAAAACGCCTATAGAATAGAATTACTCGGGGACAAGGTAGAGAAAATTACCCAGATAGATCCCTTGGCTGGTAAGAAGATCGCTGACTGCAAGAAGGCCATTATCTATCCCGCAAAGCACTTCGTCACCACCTCCTCCCGATTAGAGAGAGCCATGAAATCCATCGAAGAGGAACTGAAGGAGAGGTTAAAAGAATTGCGCTCCCAGAATAAATTGTTAGAGGTCCAAAGACTGGAGACCAGGACAAAGTATGACTTAGAGATGATGAGGGAGATCGGCTACTGTACCGGGATAGAGAACTATTCCAGGCATCTATCGGGAAGGAGGCCAGGGAAGAGGCCCTGGTGTCTATTGGATTACTTTCCCGAAGATTTCCTACTCATCATCGATGAGTCTCATCAAACCATACCCCAACTAAATGGGATGTATAATGGAGATATCTCAAGGAAGAAGACCCTTGTGGAGCATGGCTTCCGACTTCCTTCTGCCCTGGACAATAGACCATTAAAGTTTAAGGAGTTCGAGAGATTGATGCCCCGAACAATATATGTCTCTGCTACCCCCCGGCCATACGAGATAGAGAAGAGTAAACAGATCGTGGAGCAGATCATACGGCCTACGGGACTGATTGATCCCAAGATCTCTGTGAGGCCGACAGAGAATCAGATAGATGATTTGATTGAAAGGATAAAGGAAAGGGTGAAGAATAAAGAAAGAGTCCTGGTAACTACCTTGACCAAGAGGATGGCAGAGGATTTAGCGGATTACCTAACCCAGATGGACCTGAAGGTCAGGTATCTTCACTCCGAGATCAATACCATAAAGAGGGTCGAGATATTGAGAGACTTAAGGGCGGGAGAGTTCGACTGTCTGGTAGGGATAAACCTCTTGCGGGAAGGATTGGACCTGCCCGAGGTCTCATTGATCGCTATCTTGGATGCAGACAAGGAGGGCTTCCTGAGGAGCGAAACCTCTCTAATCCAGGTCGCTGGTCGAGCCGCGCGGAATGTCAATGGAGAAGTCATCATGTATGCCGATCGGGTAACCGGCTCCATGAAGGGGGCCATAAATGAGACCAATAGAAGAAGGGCTATTCAGTTAAAATATAATGAGAAGCATCACATCACTCCCAAGACCATCGAGAAGTCCATTCAGGATATGTTAGTGGTTTCCAGCGAATCGAAGGAGTATGTCTCCTCCCTATTAAGAGAAGGAGGATATCAGTACCTGCCAGCGAGGAACATTCCCCGGGTAATCTCTGACCTTGAGAGGCAGATGAAGGAAGCCGCGGATAACTTAGAGTTTGAGATCGCCGCTATGTTAAGAGATGAAATTATGAAATTGAAAGAAAAACTTTCCGAAGCAAGGGGCTAAAAAAGTCCCAATTGAAGTATAGAAAGCATTCGCTCTAATGCGAAAGTGGTGGAGAAAAATGAAAAAGAAAATTGGGGGATTAAATCTAAAGAAAGTTAGGCCTATTGTGAGGATGGCTCTGGAAGAGGATGTTGGGAAGGGAGATATTACTACTAATCTTATTATTCCCAAAGGAAGGAAGGCGAGAGGGGCCATCTGGGTCAAAGAAAAAGGGATCATTGCTGGATTGCCAGTGATGGGATTAACCTTTAAGACAGTGAATAAAAAAGTAGAATTTAAAGCAAAAGTGAAAGAGGGAGAAAGGGTAAAGAAAGGGCAGGCGATCGCAGAAGTTATTGGTAATGCAAGGAGTATATTGACTGCAGAAAGGACGGCATTAAATTTTTTGCAGAAGTTATCCGGAATTGCTACCCTGACCAATCAATTTGTGGAAAGAGTTAAACCTTATAAGGTCAAAATTTTCGATACTAGGAAGACTACCCCGGGCTTAAGATACCTGGAGAAATATGCTGTGAGGTGCGGAGGAGGGTGTAATCATCGCATGGGACTCTGGGAGATGGTTCTCATAAAGGATAACCATCTTAAAATGCAAAATGCAAAATGCAAAATGCAAAATTTAAAGGATATAGTAGAAAAGATAAGGGAGAAGATACCAAAAGGGATGAAGATTGAGGTAGAGGCGAAGAATTTAAGAGAAGTAAGAGAAGCCTTAAAAGCAAGGGTGGATATTATAATGCTTGATAATATGAGCATAGAAAGGATGAAGAAAGCCATAAGGCTAATCCAATCCAGGATCCAGGATCCAGGATCTAGGATCCCTCTTATTGAAGCATCAGGAGGAATAACTTTAGAGAATGTGAAAAAGATTGCTAAGACTGGAGTAGATAGAGTCTCTATCGGTGTCCTGACCCATTCTGCCAAAGCCTTGGATATCAGTTTAAACATTGCAACCACAGAGGACACAGAATAAACATAGAGGACACAGAATAAACATAGAGGACGCAGAGAAATAAAAATATGAGAGAGAAAATTTTAAATATTGTAACCGCAAAAACGCAAAACATCCGCAAAAGCGCAAAAGAGACAAAACTTTGAGAGAAAGAATTTTAAATCTTCTGTATCAACGAAAGAAAGAGTATGTTTCCGGGGAGGAATTGAGCCAGAAACTGGGGATTTCAAGGACTGCTATCTGGAAACATATCCAGGCCCTAAAGGGAGAGGGCTATAAGATTAATAGTCAAAAAAGATCGGGTTATTCCTTAATTTCGGTTCCCGACCTCCTCTTGCCCTATGAGATTAAAAGAGATTTGAAGACTAAAATCTTAGGAAAGAAAATATACCACTTTAAGGAGATTGGCTCAACGAATGATTTTGCCATAAAGTTAGCACGGAAGGGAATAGGGGAAGGGGCAATAGTCGTTGCCGAAACTCAAGCCAAAGGAAAGGGGCGCCTGGGAAGAGAATGGTCTTCGCCTTTCGGTGGATTGTGGATTTCCATAATCCTGAGACCAGAGATTCTTCCTACTCAGGCACCGAGGATGACGATCATCGCTGCCTTGGGAGTAGCAAAGACAATAAGGAAACTCTACCCCCTGGATGCCTTCATAAAATGGCCAAACGATGTTCTAATCCGATCTAAAGTTGGGACCATTCGCGCGAATGGGCGAATGAGAAAGAAAAGGTCTAGGGTCTTTAAAAAGGTATGTGGGATATTGACGGAGATGGGTGCGGAACAGGATACGGTCAATTATGTAGTGATCGGGATTGGAGTGAACTTAAATATTGATATTAAAAAATTTCCTATGGAATTCCGAAAAAATACTACTTCAATAGAAAAAGAACTGGGTCGCAAGATTGATAGTGTAGAATTTACCAAAAGAATGCTTGAAGAAATAGAGAATTTTTATCTTCTCCTTAAGAAACGAGGCTTTGCACCTATTCTAAAAGAGTGGAAGAAAATCTCTGCCACATTAGGAAAGAGAATAAAAGCGGTCTCTGGGAATAGAATCATAGAGGGAAAGGCTATAGACATCGATTCCCATGGAGCACTAATCATAAAGACAAAAGAAGGGAAAAAGGAAAAAATCTTAGCTGGCGACGTAACCTTAATGCGAAATTAAAGCATTTTTTAATTTTTTCTTGTTTCCAAGAGCCCGCCTTTTCGCCTGCCTGCAGGCAGGGCGGGTTTTTGCTTTTAGTAAAAAGCTTAAGAATTTGGAAACAATATAAAGAATTAATATAGGGGATTAGGAAGAACAGGAGGTGATCTTTAGAAATAGAAGACAGTCATGTTTTTAATTAAGGAAGAGAGGAGAAGGTGTTCTTCATTGCTGAGAGTTTTTCTTCTTTCAGGACATTTTGGATGGTGAAGATAATCACTCCTTTTGAACCTTCTGCTTCAATGGCAATCTTTATTGCTTCTTTAAATTCTTCCTGGGGAATATTTCCTGCTTGGATGATGGGAAGGATCGGTTTACCCGATTCTCTATGGACATATTCTATAATCTCTCCAATCCAATCAGTTCTTTTTTCGCACATCTGGTGATAGACCATAGGGGAGAGGAAATCGACATATTCACCTAAGGAAAAATAGTCTTGGCCGATTATATTCTTGATGGCGTTATTAAAATCCTTTTCTTGCCAGGGAACGGTGAATATTCCTAAAGTTTTTCCCTTGGTAATTTCCCTTGCCTCTTTCACAAAGTCCGCAATCTCTTTACATCTCCAATCCCGCCATTCCCTTTCATGATTCTTCAGAATCCAGGATGCTTTCTCCCTTGCTATCAGTAGTTCTTCAGGGATTGAGATCTTAGTATCTTCTTGGAACTTTTCTAAAGTAATGGGATCGAAAGAGGTCTCCTCTATTCTGGGGGAAGGAACCTCCCAGTGGCCGGGCCATCTGATAGCATCGAGCCAGATGCCATCGATATCCTTTGTTGCTAATTTCTCTATTTCTTCTAATTTCTCTCTACGAATTGCCTCTATGGTTGGAATAACCCCGGCATACCATCTATCCTTCTCAATCGGCTTACCTTTATCATTTATCGGTCGACTCTCTGGATATCTCCTCCAGTATTCTTCTCCCCCAAAGATCCCCACCGTTCCATAGACCTTTATCCCTACCCTATGCAAGGCTTCTAATAGTTCTGGGTCTTCATAGCCACCGAAGACAGCATTTATTCCCCAATCCTTCACTATTCTAGCGATTTCTTTCCCATTCTTTCCCCTAAAAATCTCTAAATCCTTAGAGAATCCATAGACAGCCTTTATCATTTTTTCCTCCTTCACTTTAATAGGGAAATGACGATAAATTGCTCCTCCAATCAGGAGAAACAAAGCCAAAACTCCCAATATTATCGCAAAAACTCTTTTCCCTAACATCGGCTACTCCTTTATTAATTATGACGACGCACTTCGCTTACCTCGTCTACTAAAGATGCGGAGGAATAACAAAGTTCTCCCCGATAAATCGGGGAGGCATCTTTATTATACCATATTCATTTGACAAAGAAGGAATCTTGTGATAGTTTATTATGATTAGGAGAAAAGCTATGAAATATCTCTTAGCTATTGATGTGGGAAATACCACAACAGCCATTGGTATCTTCAGGAAACGCGAATCAAAGCGAATGGAAAAAGGACGCGAATCAACGCGAATAAAGAAAGAAAAATTAGTCATTAACTGGCATGTTGCTACCATCCGCCAGAGGAGCGCAGATGAGCACTATATCCTCCTCGAGGAGTTATTTCGCTTTAACAAGATAAGGAAAGGGGATATAAGGGCCATGGTCATCTCTTGTGTCGTTCCTCCCGTATTGAGCGCTCTGGAGGAATTAGCCAGAAAGTATTTCAAGATTAAACCCCTGATCGTTAGTCCGGGCATTAAGACCGGGATAGCCATAAAATATGACGATCCCCGAGAGGTAGGGGCGGATAGGATAGTCAATGCCGTAGCTGCCTATGAGAAGCATGGTGGACCAGTAATTGTTGTTGACTTCGGTACCGCGACCACCTTTGATGTCATCTCCAAGAAGGGAGAATACCTGGGAGGGATCATTGCCCCGGGAATCCAGATTTCCTCCGATGCCCTATTTGAGAAGGCGGCCAGACTCCCCCGAGTAGAGATTATAAAGCCCAAGAGAGTAATCGGGAAGGATACGGTAAGTTCCATACAGTCTGGTCTAATCTATGGCTTCGTGGGCCAGGTGGATGAGATTATAAGAAGAATTAGCGAGGAATTGAGAAGCAAGCCAAAGGTTATCGCTACTGGTGGATTGGCAAAGCTAATTGCCACAGAATCAAAGACCATCGAGAAGGTAGATCCTCTGTTGACCTTGGAGGGCCTTCGCTTAATATATGAAAGGAATGTGAAATGAAAATTGGGATAATAGGAGCTTGGAATACTGATTCTGGGGCCTCGATACATGCAGAACTCGTTGGAAGAGGATGGGTGGAACTGGGTCATACCCTTAAGGTATTCACTTTTCTAAAGGAAAGTTTTCATGGGACGGTCATTACTGGAGAGGATGAGGATTTTGTCGTTCGCTGTTTTTCTACTTCAAGAGCCACCCCTCAAACTTTGGATCCTGTGCCTTTACTTACTTCCGATTACCAGTTCTTTGTAGCCCAGGATATAGGAATGATTCCTAAGGACCTCTTGGGGAAAATATTCCCCCACATAAAGAAGAAAGCAAAGACTATCAACGTCATTCATGATGGGAAATTATCTCCCGATCCTTCCTTCTATCAATTTGATTGGGATGGGATTGTCTGTTTTGATAAACGATATGCTGACTTTCTAAAGAAGGCCTATCCCGAGGATAAGATATTTATGATTCCCTACCCCTGTTATCCCTGGAAGCCAGGGAATAAGGAAGAGAGCCAAAAAAAACTTAACCTCCCTAAAGATGAAAAGATAATCTTCCTCTTTGGCCTGGCCTCCGTATTAGGAGCCGATGCTTTTCCTGCCTTGAAATCATTGGAGAAAAAGTACCCCCTTAAAATTCTGGTGGTGACCACCTATCCTCCTTCCCTGGAAAAATGGAGAAGGATTGCTCAGGAAAACCCATTTGTGGAATTGAGAGAGAAGATTCTGGATATGGGCGAACTCTATAGCTATCTTTATGCTTCTGATCTCTTTCTCTATAATAAGCCCTCCCTCCCTACGGTTGCCGTTTCTTCCACTGCCTATCAGGTTCTCGGTTCTGGCTGTCCCATGGTGGCCTTGCATTCGAACTTCGTCGAGGAGTTTGGTAAGGCGATTATGACCTATGAGGATGAGAAAGGGATGATAGCCAATATCAAGAGTGTCTTCGAGGAAGATGAGAGATATAGAGAACTTTTAAAAGAGCAGAAGAAGTATGTAGAAGAGAATTCAGGAATAAGGATAGCAAAAAGATTCCTGGAACTCTTTAAGAGGCTCTCTTAGAGGTTAATATCGGTTAAAAACGGTCAATATTAGTTAATATCGATTGCATTTATGAGTTACGGTTAAGAAGCCCGTTTCAGTTCTCGTTATACGTTGTTCGGTTGCGAGGCTCGTTTCGTCTTATGTTTTTCGGTTGCGTTTTCTTTTCCGATAGACGTTTGCCGATTAACGATACGAGTTGCGCAACCGCAACCGTTTGACGATAGCCGACAAATTTGCAAAAGAGGGGGTTACAAATGTTAAAAAGATATGAAGGGAATCCCATCTTAAAACCTATTAAGGAACATAACTGGGAAGCGCGGTGTGTCTTTAACGCTGCCGTTTACTACCAGGAGGGAGTGCATATTGTCTATCGAGGCCTGGGCTTTGATCAAATCTCAAAACTGGGATACGCTTTCAGCAAGGATGGCTACAAGATTGATAAAAGACTCATCCACCCCATATACGAACCAGCCGCTGAGCTTGAAAAAAGAGGAACTGAAGACCCCCGATTGACAAGACTCGGGGATAAACTCTACATGACCTATGCGGGGTTTAATGGGAAGAAGGCCCATGTCTGTATGGCATCCATAAAGGTGGATGATTTCTTAAAAAATGATTGGAAGTGGGAGAGGTACGGATGCATCCTTCCCGAGTTGCCCGTTCCCAATAAGGATGATAAAAATGCCTGCTTATTTCCGGAGAAGGTAAAGGGAAGATATGTTCTTATGCATCGTATTCCCCCCGATATCTGGATTTCTTATTCTGATGACTTAAGAAACTGGCAGGACCATAAGATAATTGCCCGTCCCAGAGAGGGCTTATGGGATGAGGGGAAGATTGGAGCTGGCGGTCCGCCCATCAAGACAGAAAAAGGCTGGTTGTGTATATATCATGGGGTGGCCTGGAGGGATAGAAGGGAAAAGAAATTCTTTGGGACCTATCGCTTGGGAGTGATGCTTTTAGACTTAGACGATCCAGAGAAGGTGCTCTTCAGGAGCAAGCATCCCATACTGGAACCGGAGCAGGAATATGAAGAGCAGGGTTATGTGGCGAATATAGTTTTTACCTGCGGAACGGTTCTGATCGGCGACGAACTATTCTGTTACTATGGTGGGGCGGATACTGTTATCTGCCTTGCTACAGCAAAATTGAATGATCTGCTTTCTTTGAAAGAGTAGAAGAATAGGTTAGTTTACAGTAACCAGCGAACAGTAACCAGTATGGCTAAACCCTAAATCCACAATAATCAATAACCAAGAAACAAACACCAAATAATAATCAATGCCCAATAATCAATCACCAAACTGTTTTGAATTTGGATATTGGAATTTGTTTAATTATTGTATCTTGGTGTTTAAACAGTAGAATTTCAGAATTGTAAACTGGTTACTGTTAACTGTAAACTGGTAACAAATACCTACCTGGAAGGAGGTTAGAGAAATGCTAAAGAGATATGAGGGGAATCCCATCTTAGAGCCCATAAAGGAGCACACCTGGGAGGAGCAATTAGTTTATAATACTGCGGCCATTTATCTTGGGGGTAAGGTCCATCTCTTATACCGGGGAAGAGATAAGAAACATGTATCCCGCTTTGGCTATGCCTCTTCCAAGGATGGCTTCCATATCGATGAGAGACTTCCTGAGCCGGTCTTTGGGCCCCAGAGTGAGATAGATTGTTTGGGATGCGAGGATCCCAGGATAACCAGGATCGGGGATACTTTATATATTCCCTATGCCGCCTTTGGCAGGCTTCCAGATTTTGGGGAAAATAATATAATAAAATTTGAACGTAAAGCTACTGTTATTCAGATTGGTCTGACTTCAATCTCGGTTGATGATTTTTTAAATCATAGATGGAACTTTACAGAGCGCCATTACCCCATACCCCGGGTCTTTAATAAAGACTGTGTCATACTGCCGGAGAAGTATAAAGGCAAGTATGTTATCTATCACCGCATTTCACCCCATATCTGGGTTTGTTTTTCGGATGATTTAGTTCACTGGTATGACCACAACATCATGATGATACCCGAAGGGGGATGGGAGGCTTTTAAAATCGGCGCCGGCGCACAACCCATCAAGACAGAAAAAGGGTGGCTTTTTATCTACCATGGAGTTTCAAATTCCCAGCATTATAGCATAGGCTTTGCCTTCCTGGATTTAGAGGATCCGACAAAGGTCATCTATCGCCATACTGGGCCCATTCTGGAGGCCAGGGAGAAGTGGGAGTTAGAGGGGATGGTGCCCAATGTGGTCTTTACCTGCGGGGCGGTCTTGAAGGATGGAGAAATATTTGTCTATTACGGAGGAGGGGATACCGCCATCGGGGTAGCCACCGCCCCCCTTACTGAATTTTTTAAATTAGCTGGACTGTAAGAACTTTTTTAAAAATTTGCATTTACTCCTTGACTTTTTACTAAAAAGGAATATAATAGACACGGATTAGCACGGATAACAAAACGGATTAGCACAGATAAATCCGTGATCATCCGTAAAGAATTAGTGATTATCCGTGTATAGAAGGAGGTGTTACATGGCCATCAAACCATTAGGAGATAGAGTGCTAGTAAAGCCCCTGGAACCAAAAGAAGTGAAGAAGGGAGGAATCATCATTCCCGATACTGCTAAGGAGAAGCCCCAGGAAGGGAAAGTGATTGAGGTAGGAAAGGGGAAGATGCTTGAGGATGGAAAGGTAGTCCCTTTAGAGGTAAAGAAAGGGGATAGGGTCCTTTACAAAGAGTATGGTGGCACAGAGATAAAGATAGAAACAGAAAAATATCTTATCTTAGAAGGTGAGGATATCTTAGCAATCCTAAAATAAACACGGATTGGCGCAGATAACAATACGGATTAGCACGGATAAATCAGTGACCATCCGTAAAGAATCCGTGATTATCCGTGTATAAAAGGAGGAAGTAAAGATGGCGAAACAGATGAGTTTTAGTGAAGAAGCGAGACGTTCTTTATTGCAGGGAATAGATACCTTGTCAGAGGCGGTAAGGATAACCTTAGGACCCAAGGGGAGAAATGTTGTTCTGGATAAGAAGTTCGGTGCTCCTACCATAACCAAGGACGGAGTTACCGTAGCCAAGGAGATTGAACTTGAGGAGCCCTATGAGAATATGGGGGCCCAGATGGTAAAAGAGGTGGCAGAGAAGACAAGTGATGTAGCAGGTGACGGAACAACTACTGCCACTATCCTTGCCCAGGCAATATTTAAAGAAGGCTTGAAGAACGTTACCGCTGGTGCCGACTCCATGGCTTTGAGAAGAGGGGTAGAGAAGGCAGTGAAAAGAGTGGTCGAGGAATTGAAGAAGATCAGCAAGCCCATCAAGGAGAAGACCAGGATCGCCCAGGTAGCAGCCATCGCCGCCAATAACGATGCTACTATTGGGGAACTCATTGCAGAGGCCATGGAGAAGGTGGGCAAAGACGGAGTGATCACTGTTGAAGAAGGAAAGGGAGCAGCCACAGAACTGAAGGTGGTGGAAGGGATGCAGTTCGATAGAGGATATCTCTCCCCCTATTTCATTACCGATGCGGAAAAAATGGAGGCCGTCTTAGAGGAACCCTACATCCTGATTTATGAGAAAAAAATCTCAACAATAAAGGATATGCTTCCTCTCCTGGAGAAGATCGCTGGATCAGGTAGACCTTTCTTAGTAATCGCCGAAGAGGTAGAGGGAGAGGCTTTGGCTACCTTGGTGGTGAATAAGCTGAGAGGAACCTTCAGTTGTGTTGCGGTAAAGGCTCCGGGATTTGGTGATAGGCGCAAGGCCATGCTTGAGGATATCGCTACGCTTACCGGAGGTAAAGCCATCACCGAGGATTTAGGAATAAACCTGGAGAATGTTAAGGTAGAGGATCTGGGAAAGGCAAAGAGGGTGACCATCGATAAGGAAAATACCACCATCATTCAGGGAGCAGGAGACAAAGAGGCCATCAAGGGCAGGGTAGCCCAGATTAAGAGGGAGATCGAGACCAGTGACTCTGACTACGATAAGGAGAAACTCCAGGAGAGATTGGCCAAGATCGCTGGGGGTGTGGCGGTAATCAATGTCGGGGCCTCTACAGAGGTAGAGATGAAGGAGAGGAAGGCTCTGGTTGAGGATGCTCTACATGCTACCCGGGCGGCAGTAGAGGAAGGAATCGTTCCTGGTGGAGGGGTAGCCCTCCTGAGGTGCATACCTCCTCTCAATGAACTCAAATTAGAAGGGGATGAACAGATAGGGGTAAGTATTGTTAAGAGAGCCCTAGAGGAACCCATAAGGCAGATTGTAAATAATGCCGGGCTGGAGGGCTCCATCGTTGTCCAGAGGGTAAGGGGAGAGAAGACGAATGTGGGATACGATGTGGTAGCGGAGGAGTATCGGGACATGCTTCAGGCCGGGGTGATCGATCCTACAAAAGTCACCCGGACTGCCTTAGAGAATGCTTCAAGTATTGCTGCTCTCTTGATTACCACGGAGGCCTTAATTACCGATATCCCAGAGAAAGAAAAACCAATGCCACCTATGCCCGGAGGGATGCCTCCCTATTAAAAAGTAACCAGTAACCAGTGAACAGTAACCAGTAGAAAAGTAGGAGAGCAAGTAAGTGAGAGAAAGGCAGGGTTCCCATTCAGGTAGGACCCTGCTTTTTGTTTGGAGGTTTAAATGGCTTTCACTAAGAAGGAGTGGCAGGAGTTCTACCAGAGGAATCCAGACTTTCCGGCAACAGATTTCATGTGCCGAGAATTAGAGGAGAGGGCGAAAGAGAAGGGCTGTAGTCTGAATGAGGCTTGGAAGGGGATGAAGGAAGAAAAAGAGTAGGACTTTTTACAATAAAAAGGGCCCCAGATTGGGGCCCTTTTCTTTTTTAGAAAATATTTTACCAGGAATAAGGATCGAATTCTGAGGGTGGAATATAGAGGATGGTTGCATAACCTTTGCGCAGTAACTCAGCATTCACATTCTTCTGGCCAACATAGACCACAGCGAGCATCCTTCCATACTTATCTGTCGATCTCTCATCATCCACATCCAGATAGACTGTTTTGTCCTCACATAGACTTCTCACAAACTCCCTGGCCTCTTTTCCTCCTGGCTCATCCCTTCCCCCATACCTTACCTCTGGGGCATCGATGCCCACCAGTCTTACCCTTCTCTTAGAGCCATCCTGAAGCGCAACATTTATGGTATCTCCATCTACAACATAATCGCAGTAGGCCCTTATCAGCCTCGCTTTTAAAGGTCTTCTTTGAGATACAACACCTGGTTCCCCCCTATCTTCTCTTCTATCTGAAAGACCTTCTTGAGATATGGGGCCATGAACTCCTCTCCCTTCTTCACTAAGAGGAAGCCAGCGCCGAAGATGGCCAATATGATGAGAAGAGTTAAAAAGCGCTTCACGGTTCTACTCCTGGGTTAGATTATTCCATATCGCCCTTTGGTTGTCAACCCCGCACCTTTTATCCATTCAAAGCATTAAGGTAGAAAATGAACCCCGCCCCTTCCTTATCTGCAGTCGGGATTTGGGGAGAAGAAGGAGCGGGGTGAATATTGAAAAGGTGCGGGGTCAAATTTTCCTTTCTTTTCTTGGGAGAATGTGGTAGATTAAAATTAGGAGGTGGACAGGAGTAATGGAGAGAATCTTTGTGGGAACCTCTGGCTGGTACTACGATTGGAATCCCAAGAAGAACTTCGTTTGGTTCAAGGAAAATTCGGGCCTAAACGCTGTAGAGCTCAATGCCAGCTTCTACAGGTTCCCCTTCCCTAATCAAATCAAGAGTTGGGCAAAAAAAGGAAAGGAATTCCGTTGGTCAATAAAGGCCAATAGGCTCATCACCCATGTCTTCAAATTTGGTGAGAAAGGACTATCCACTTGGAAAAAGTTTGAGAGATTGTTCTCCCCCCTGGATGAATCGATAGACTTCTACCTCTTCCAGCTCCCTCCCAACTATACCCCAAAGGCAGTCGATGGATTAGAGAAATTTGTTAAGAAGACAAGACTGAAGAAAAGGTTCGCCTTAGAAGCAAGAAATATTAAATGGTATAATAAAGAATGGATTGAGTGGGCAAGGAAATTAGGAATTACCTGGGTGAGCGTGGACAGTCCAGACTTCCCCTTAGATATCTACAACACCAGTGGTCTAATCTATGAGCGTCTCCACGGAAGATATACCTGGTACTCCCACAATTATACGGATGAAGAATTAAAAAATATCGCAAAGAGGATTAAGGAGAAGAAGCCCCAGGCAGTTTATGCCTTCTTCAATAACAACACCAATATGCTAAAGAACGCCCGGAAAGCCCTCAAAGTATTCAAAGATACTTAAGAGAAACAAAATTTTTGTTTGCACTTTGGCTATTTCTGTTATATACTGTGTATTTATGGTATAAGCAAATTACTTAACCGTTGCAAATCTGCCGTTCATCGTCAATCAGTCAAGGTTACCCGGTAACCGGATAGCCTTATATCTTTCAACGTATAACGAAAGACGGAAAGTGCAAAAGTCCAGTAAATTATTAATGATAGGTATAATTGGAGGTTGGAGATGCTGAAAAAGAGGGTTGCTTTTCTGGGAACAGGGAATATGGCTACTGCTTTAATGAGAGGAATTATTGAGGCAGGACTTACCAAGCCAGAGGATATCATTATAAGTGATATTGATAAAGAGAAGTTAGGAGTTAGGAGTTCGGAGTTCGGAGTCATTGGGGCTAAAGATAATAGGGAAGCAGTTAAGGAAGCAGATGTTATTATTTTAGCGGTGAAGCCCAAAGATATAGAAGGGCTCTTAAACGAGATTAAAGAATCTTTAGATTCAAAAAAACTGGTTATCTCTATCGCTGCTGGGATTACTACCTCCTATATCGAGAAGATGTTAAAAAAGGAGATCCCGGTTGTCAAGGTTATGCCCAATACCCCGGTGGCAGTGAAGGAAGGAACGAGCGCCTTCTCGATAGGGAAATATATTTCTCAAGAACAAGAGGAGATAGTAGAGAGCATCTTTGGGGCAGTGGGGAAGACGGTTAAGGTAGAGGAGAATCTCATGGATGCAGTTACTGCTCTCTCGGGAAGCGGTCCGGCCTATATCTTCTATATTATCGCCTCTTTAATTGAAGCAGCGGTCTCCTTGGGACTGGATAAGAAGACCGCCACCACCCTCGCCATTCAGACGGTCCTCGGCTCCGCTAAATTACTTCAAGAGACAGGTGAAGAGCCTGCTACCTTAAGGGAAAGGGTGACCTCTAAGGGAGGAACGACAGAGGCCGCCCTATTAGTCCTGGACGAGGGAAGATTAAAAGAGACTCTGGATAAGGCATTGAAAGCAGCCGCCAAAAGATCAGAAGAACTTAAAAGGTAAAGATGTTTATTCTGGCAAACTTTATTGGAGCAATTGCTACTATCCTGAATATGGTGGTCACTATCTTAATCTGGCTCATTATTATTAGTGCCGTAATCTCCTGGGTGAATCCTGACCCCTATAACCCCATCGTCCAGTTTCTCCATCGTACTACAGAACCTATTTTGCGCCCCATTAGAAGATTAGTTCCTATAAGAGGGGTACCTATTGATTTTTCTCCTATGATTGCTATCTTGATTTTGATTTTCTTGCGTTTCTTTGTCATTAAATCACTAATAGAGTTAAGCTTCAGGTTGAAATGAACCTCAGGGTAGAGGAGGGGGAGGACGGGGTAACTTTCAGAATCAGGGTAAAACCTTCTGCTCCACGAAATGAGATTAAGGGACTTCGTGGAGAAGCATTGAAGATAGATATTAATGCTCCACCCGTGAAAGGCAAAGCAAATGACGACGCGCTTCGCTTGCCTCGTCTAATAAATATTATAAGGAGTGCATAAGATTTTTAGCAAAAGAGTTGAAAATATCAAAGTCAGATATCGAGATTATATCTGGACTAAAATCGAGAGATAAGTTAGTTAAGATTAAAGGAATCAGCAAAGAGAAAGTATTAAAGGCTCTATGTCCTAAGTAAAGCGTTATACGTTTAAAGGTTGCGTTGAAAAATCAAATATTAAAAATTAAATATCAAAATTACATATTAAATATCAAAATGATTTAGCACAGCACAGATACACATTAATAGAGTAAGCATAAGTTAAATTTTACATTTTGCGTTGTCATTTTGATTTTTAATTTTGCGCTGTATCATTTGATACGAGTAGCGCAACCGCAACCGATAGACGTTTCACATTTATAGGGGTTAAGACAGATGAGAACTGTTTGGTGGTCTAAAGGTAGAGTTAAACTCATCGATCAGACAAAACTCCCCTTCAAAACAGAGATTCTGGAGTTTCGCGATTATAGAAAGTTGGCCCGGGCAATAAAGGGAATGAGACTGAGGGGGGCGCCAGCTATTGGAGTGGCCACTGCCTTGGGTATCGCTTTAGGGATAAATTATTCTAAAGCATCCTCCTATGAAAAATTATCTCAGGAACTGGATAGAATAATAAAGACCTTTCAAAGGACGAGGCCAACTGCAGTCAACCTCTTCTGGGCCTGCCGAAGGATGAGGGAGAAGTTTCAAGAGAATAAAGATAGGAGTCTCAAAGAGATTAAGAGGATATTGATTCAGGAGGCGAAGAGGATCGTCCAGGAAGATATAGATTGTTGTAGAAGAATCGGGAAGTATGGGGCCTCCTTGATTAAGAAGGGAAGTTCTATCCTCACCCATTGCAATGCTGGTGCTTTGGCCACTGCAGGTTATGGAACTGCTTTAGGGGTAATTAAGAGGGCACATGAAGAGGGCAAGAGGGTTAAGGTCTTTGTTGACGAAACTCGTCCCAGGCTCCAGGGAGCAAGACTCACTACTTGGGAATTGAAGAAGGCTAAGATCCCCTTTACCCTAATTACTGATAATATGGCTGGCTACTTCATGAAGAAGAAGAAGGTTGATTTGGTCATTGTGGGGGCAGATAGGATTGCAAGAAATGGTGATGTAGCAAATAAGATTGGAACCTATTCTCTGGCAGTTTTGGCCAAGGAGCATAAGGTTCCCTTCTATGTTGCTTGCCCCACATCAACCATTGATTTAAGACTTTCCTCTGGCAACAGGATACCCATTGAAGAGAGGGATATAAGGGAAGTGACCCATATTGGAAACAGACCCTTAGTTCCTAAGGGGACAAAGATAGCCAATCCCGCCTTTGATGTAACGCCTAATAAACTCGTTAAGGCCATCATTACAGAGAAGAGAATTGCTCGAAGACCTTACAGGCAGAGTCTAAAGAAACTATTCATTTGACCCCGCCCCCACTTATAAGAAGTTTTCAAGTTGCTAAAATAATATTAATAGGGAAAGTAACAAGATTTTTAAAAACGTCCCCAAAAATGGGGGTGGGGTTGACTTTCCCCTTCTATAGATGGTATACTAAATAAATTACATCTATTAGAGAAAGAAAAGATGGATTACGATAAAACTCTTTGTCTACCAAAGACGAAATTTCCTATGAAGGCCGAGCTTCCCAAGAGGGAGCCGGAGATACTCTCTCTCTGGGATAGAATGGATATTTATCAGAGAATAAGGGAGAAGAAGGGGGCCAAGAAGTACATTCTTCATGATGGTCCTCCCTATGCCAATGGGGATGTTCACATTGGAACCGCCCTCAATAAGATATTAAAGGACATCATCGTCAAGTTCAAAACCATGTCTGGTTTTGATGTCCCCTTTGTTCCTGGCTGGGACTGCCATGGTCTCCCCATAGAGCACCAGGTGATGAAGTTCCTGGGGCCCAAGGGACTAAAACTCTCTCAGGTTGAGATCAGAAAGAAGTGCCAGGATTACGCTAAGAAGTATATCGATA
Organism: bacterium; assembly: GCA_030615855.1. Classification (GTDB taxonomy): domain Bacteria; phylum UBP18; class UBA7526; order UBA7526; family UBA7526; genus JAUWXM01. The sequence goes on from JAUWYL010000001.1 coordinate 94,473, forward strand.
TTCAGAAAAAACAGTTCAAGAGATTAGGAGTCTTCGGTGATTGGAAGAATCCTTATTTAACATTGGACCCTGAATATGAGGCAAAGATCATAGAAATTTTTGCTAAACTTATTAAAGAAGGTTATGTTTACAAGAGGAAGAAACCCATCCACTGGTGCCCCACCTGCAAGACCGCCTTGGCAGAGGCGGAGCTGGAATATAAGGATCGTACCTCTCCTTCAATTTATGTCAAATTCAAACTCCTCCACCCTGACCGTTCACCGATCACTGTTCACCGTTCACCGATTTATATTATCATCTGGACCACCACTCCCTGGACGCTCCTGGGCAATGTAGCCATTGCCTTCCATCCCAACTTCGATTACCAACTCCTCAAGATAAATGATGAGATATTTATTATGTTAAAAGATTTAGTTGCCCCCATTATGGAGAGACTGGGAATAGAGAACTTTGAAGTGTTGGATACCATTAAGGGTAAGAGATTTGAGGGATTGGAGTGCCAGCATCCCTTTTTGGATAAGAGATCAAGGCTCATCTTAGCAGATTATGTTACTAAAGAAGACGGGACGGGCTGTGTTCATACCGCACCGGGCCATGGAGAGGAGGATTACCAGAGTGGAGTGAAGTATGATCTACCCATCCTTTCCCCAGTGAGTGAGAGGGGGGAGTTTACTGAAGAGGCAGGAGAGTTTAAAGGTCAGGATGTCTTTAAGGCGAATGAAGGAATCATTAAGAAACTAAAAGAGACCGGAAATCTAATCTATGAGGAAACTCTTATCCACTCCTATCCCCATTGCTGGAGATGCAAGAACCCGGTCATCTTTCGGGCAACGGAGCAGTGGTTCATCTCTGTAGACCATAAGAATTTAAGGAGAAGAGCACTTACTGAAATAGACAAAGTGGAATGGATCCCGGATTGGGGCAGATCGCGCATCAGGGGGATGGTGGAGGTCAGGCCCGACTGGTGTATCTCGAGGCAGAGGGCCTGGGGGGTTCCTCTTCCCATATTCTACTGTAAAGAGTGTAATCACTACTTAGCAAGTGAAGAGAGCCTGGAAGCAGTTAAGGAATTAGTAAGAAGGGAGGGCTCTGATAGCTGGTTTAAGAAGGGAGTAGATGAAATTCTTCCTCAAGGCACTATCTGTCTCAATTGTGGAGAAAAGAATTTTAGGAAAGAAACCGATATCTTAGATGTCTGGTTTGAATCCGGGGTGAGCCACCAGGCGGTATTGACTACCAGAGAAGAACTATCTTATCCTTCTGACCTCTACTTAGAGGGAAGCGACCAGCACCGGGGATGGTTCCAGAGCTCTCTATTGACCGCCTTGGGATGTGAAGAAAAGACTCCCTATAAATCGGTTCTTACCCATGGCTTCATGGTGGATGGCAAGAGGAGGAAGATGTCCAAGTCCTTAGGAAACCTCATCTCTTCTGAAGAGATGGTTAAAAAAAACGGGGCAGATGTTACCAGATTATGGGTGGCCTCTGAGAACTATCAGGAGGATGTTGCCTACTCTGATGAGATAATAGAGAGGATGCAGGAGGCCTATCGCAGAATCCGGAATACCTTCCGCTATCTTCTGGGGAACCTCTCCGACTTCGATCCCAAAAAAGATAGCATAGAATATGATGGGATGTTGGAGATAGATAGATGGGCCCTCTCCCAGTTGCAGAGTCTCCTGGAGAAGGTGACCAAGGCCTACCACAGTTTCTCCTTCTATCAGATCTACCATCTGGTCCACAACTTCTGCACCATTCAGCTATCTTCTTTCTACTTCGATATCCTGAAAGATAGATTATATACCCAGGGAAAAGATTCAAAGGAGAGGCGTTCTGCCCAGACCGCCCTCCATGAGATACTCCTAGTTTCAGTGAAGATTATGGCTCCCATCCTCTCCTATACCATAGAGGAGGTCTGGGAATATCTTCCCGGCGAGAAAGAGGAAAGCGCCCATCTCTCTGACTGGCCAAAAGTAAATAAAAGATTCTTGAATAAAAAATTGGAAGAGAGATGGGAGAGATTAATCTCCATCAGGGAAAGGGTCTTAGACTCCTTAGAAAAGGCCAGGAAGGAGAAGAGAATAGGTAATTCCTTAGAAGCAGAGGTGGAGATCCGTTGTGAGAAGGAATACCAATTCCTGAAAAAATATGAGAAAGATCTTCCTGCTTTATTCATCGTCTCTAAGGTAAGGTTAGTAAAGAAAGGGAATGGAGAGATACTGGTCAAGGTGAAAAAGGCGCCAGGAAAGAAATGTAGCCGCTGTTGGAACTATTCCATAGAAGTGGGCAAAAGTAAAGAGTACCCTACCCTCTGCCCAAGGTGCATTAGAGTAATCAAGAAATATTACAGTTAGTAACCAGTAACCAGCGAACAGTAACCAGTTTTTAACTGTACACTGTAAACTGTTAACTCCGACCGAAGGGAGGTCGCAATGGAAGAGAAAGAGATCAAAAGAGAAAATGAGGCTAAAGCGTTGGAGAAGTTAAAGACTACAGTGCAGGGATTATCCGAACACTTGGAGAAGTTGAGAAGTGAGTATGTGGAACTCTTCAAAAGACCCCGGAAATTCATCTGGATGAACCTTTTCTTAGGAATAGTGCGTGGGGTAGGGATGTTTATTGGAATGGCGGTCCTGGGTGCTATCTTGGTTGCTATTGGTACGATGATTATGAAAAAGGGGGAAGCTCTTCCAATAATTGGAGAATTCTTTGCCAAGATCAATCAGGTACTAGATCAGGTACTGAAGACGAGTGGTAAATAGCGTGAGGGATTTACGGTTAACGGTGTATGGTTTACGGTAAAAAACCCTCTCTCTTTTTACTTAAGATTACGATCCTAAACCGTAAACAGTAAACAGCCCGAAGGGCGGGCAAATTGAATAGTAGTTATTCATCAGCGGGGCAAGTGAAACGCACCGCTCAACGGTAAACGATTGATAGAAGGAGGAGACAAATGAGAAAGAAGAGTTTGGAATATTATAAGAAGAAGCTCTTAAAATTGAGGAATAGTCTGGTGGAGGAGATCGAGCATCTGGAAGGGAGGTCTCTCTCAAAGACCCAGAGGGATTCTACTGGTGATCTCTCTGGCTATTCCTTTCACATGGCAGATGTTGCCACTGTAAATCATGAGAGGGAGAAAGCCTTGAACTTAAGGGGGAGCGAGGAAAACCTACTCTATAAGGTGGATCAGGCTTTGTATCGTATTGAGAAGAGAACCTATGGCCTCTGTATCCAATGTCAGAGAAAGATCCATAAGAAGCGTCTTGCTGCCATTCCTTATGCTGAGCTATGCATCAAATGCCAGGCAAGTCAGGAGAAGAGAACCTGATGTTCCTTTTTCTCCTGGCAGCCATCATCCTCATTTTAGACCAGGTATCAAAGTTCATCATCTGTCGGATCATACTGCCTGGGGGATCGTTTCCGGTAATTGAAAATATCTTTCATCTCACCTACGTTCAGAATCAAGGAGCAGCCTTCGGCCTCTTTCCCAATCAGACATTATTCTTTATTAGCATTACCCTACTCACCGTCCTCCTCATCCTCTTCTTTCACCAGAGGCTCTCTAAAAAAGGAAGTCCCCCCTCCTGGGCCCTGGGCCTTATTTTAGGAGGGGCATTGGGAAACCTGATAGATAGGATAAGGTTAAAAGCGGTCATCGATTTCTTAGATTTTAGCTTGAAGGGTCACCACTGGCCATCTTTTAATATCGCAGACTCCGCCATTACCATTGGAGCAATAATCCTCCTTTTCTCCGTGTTATTTAAAAAAGGAAAGTAAGATGCATCCCATCCTCTTCGAAATAGGGCCATTGACCATCTATTCCTATGGGGTGATGCTTGCCTTGGCCTTTGTTGTGGGTATCTGGTTTGCCACCCGCCAGGCACGAAGAGAAGAAGTTTCCGCCAATACCATATTAGATCTCTCTCTCGTTGCCCTGTTAACTGGGATAATCGGCGCTAGAATACTCTTTGTTCTTCTCAATTTAAATTACTATCTTCTTCATCCCTTTGAGATCATCATGTTCTGGCAGGGAGGATTGATCTACTCTGGGGGACTCATTCTAGGGACATTATGCGCCATACTATTCCTGAAAGTCCGCAGGCTAAATATCTGGAAGGTAGTAGATATCTACGCCCCTTCTTTGGCTATTGGCCAGGCCATTGGCCGTATCGGTTGTTTTTTAAACGGCTGTTGCTTTGGTAAGCCGGTTTCCTGGGGAATCAAATTCCCTCCGGGAAGTATGGCCTCTTATGAACAGTTCTCTCAAAGTCTAATCAAGAGTGTCAATGAATACTCCCTTCCCGTTCATCCCACTCAATTATATTCTTCTCTCAATGCCCTGATAATCTTTCTTATCCTCATTCTGGTGAGAAGGAGGAAGAGATTTAATGGGGAACTCTTCTGGCTCTATCTTCTCTTATATGCCATCACCAGATTTGGCATTGAGTTCTTAAGGGGGTGATAATCGGGGTCCGGTATTTTTTAATCTCTTTAGCATCTCTCAATTAATTGGAGTAAGAATATTTATTTTAGCTTTCATCATGTTTTTTGTGCTTAAAAGAAAGGAGGTGAAAATAGAATGAAGAAAAGCGTTTTGCTGCCACTTTTTATTCTTTTGGTCATTGCTGGTTGCGCCCCCAAAGCGGTGAAACTGGAGAATAGGTATATCCTAGGCGAGACTCTGAGATACAGGATGGAGGCAAGCGGTAAAGGGGCCATGACCTTAAGTGGCCTTCCTGGAGAGAAAGAAGCTAAGAGCATAGATATGGACATTCATCTGGAGATGGATAGTAGCCAAAAGGTCTTGGCAGTTGATGAAGAGGGAACCGCAGATTTAGAACTCTCCTATGATCGGTTGACAGAGAAGATTACTTCTGCTGGACAAACCATGGAGATAATTGCTGACAAGGATGCTATCATCATGAGGCAGAATGGAAAGGTCATTTATGATTCTACTGCTCCTGAAGCAGAGAGAAGACCTTCTCCGTTTAAGGGACTCATTGGACAGTCCATGAGTATGAAGGTGACTAAGACCGGGAAGATCCTGGAGGTTAAGGGGCTTGAAGGACTGAAGAGACTCATGCCTCAACTTGATATTCAGGGAATGATCAAACAGAGTCAACCCGCTTTCCCGGAAAAAGAGGTAAGGATCGGAGAATCCTGGACTCAAGATGTAGAACTTCCTCTTCCCCAGGTAGGTAAACCGGTTACTATCGAGACCAAGTACACCCTGAAAGGCTTTGAGAAGGTTAAGGGATATAACTGTGCCCGGATAGAGGCCAAGGTGGATGTTCTGCTTACTGACCTGGTCTTCGACATGTCCCTGGGCAAGCCTCAGATAGAAGTAGGGATGGTCATTGATAGGCTTTCTCAGAAGATGGAAGGGATACTTTACTTTGCTCATAAAGAGGGGATAGTTGTAAAGAGCGATCAGGATGTGGATATGAGCATGGAGATGACTACCAAGATGAAGAGAGCGGGGGAAGAGACGGAGATGAAGACCAAGATGGATATGAAGATGAAGGTAGTCATGGAACTTCAGTAATATGTTCCGGTTCGTCATTGACCATCTCCAGGCCAACCAGAGAATAGACCTCTACCTTGTGCAAAAAAGATTAGACCTTTCCCGTTCCCAGATCCAAAGATTAATCTCCTCTGGCAAGATAAGAGTAAACGATTTAGTTGTAAAACCGAGCTATAAAGTAAGAGTTAAGGATAGAATAGAGGTCACTATTCCCAAACCAAGGCCTCTTAAAATAGAGCCGGAGAAGATACCCCTTAGTATCCTCTATGAGGATAGGGATTTGATTGTGGTCAATAAGCCAAGGGGGATGGTGGTCCATCCTGGGGCAGGGGTAAGTTCTGGCACCTTGGTAAATGCTTTACTCTATCACTGTAAGGACCTATCCGGCATCGGTGGGGTCTTAAGGCCAGGGATTGTCCATAGGTTAGATAAGGATACCAGCGGAGTCTTGGTAGTTGCCAAGAACGACTTCGCCCATCTTACCCTATCCAAACAGTTTAAAGAGAGAAGAGTCAATAAAAGATATATTGTCTTAGTAAAGGGTGGAGTCTTAAAAGAGCAAGGCAAAATTGAGGCTCCTATTGGTCGCCATCCAGTGAAGAGAAAGAAGATGGCTGCTGGTGTGAGAAGAGCAAGGAGAGCCATTACCAGTTATAAGGTCTTAGAGAGGTTTAAGGACTTTACTCTCATAGAAGCCATCCCAGAAACGGGAAGGACCCATCAGATAAGGGTTCATCTGACCCATATCGGCCATTCCATAGTGGGGGATGCGAAGTATGGGACGAAAAAACTCAAAACTCAAAACTTAAAACTTAAAATAGCAATAGATAATTTGAAGGGGCAGGCATTGCATGCTCAGACCTTGGGCTTCACCCACCCTAGAACCAAGGAATATATGGAATTCAACGCACCCCTGCCAGAGGATATGGAAAAGGTAATTGAACTCTTAAGGAAATGAAAGTCATAGAGAATATTCCCATCGAGATTGAGAAAGAAGAGGTCTTGAAGAGCCTGGGGTATTATAGGAAGAAGAAAAGCGTTCTCTCCTCCAGTATCGATGCTCTGATTGAGGAAGAGATGAAGAAGGCTAAGGGACTGATCAGGGGTAAAGGGATTTATGTTATCTTGCCAGTAGAATCTAAATCTAAAGATAAAATTGCCTTAAAGAATATTACCCTTAAGGGAAAGACCATCGCCAAGGCCATGGCAAAAGCAGAGGAAATTGCTCTCTTTGTGGATACCATTGGCCCCGCTTTAGAGGCAGAGGTCAACCGTCTCTACCAGAAAGATGAGTATACCAAGGCCACTATCCTGGATACCATCGGCTCTGTGGCAGCAGATGAAGGAGCAGAGTATCTGAACTCCATAATCGTAGAGAAGGCGAGGAAGAAGAGCACCCCCCGCTTTTCTCCGGGATACGGGAACTGGGATCTGAGCATTCAGAAGAAACTCCTGAAAGTCACCCAGGCCTCAAATATCGGGGTTACCTGCAACGAGGCCTTCTTCATGATACCCAGGAAGTCGGTCTCAGCAGCCATTGGATTATACTGATTAAAGTAGGAAAGAAGAAGAGTAGGAAAGTAGGAAAGTGAAAAAATCCTTTTTGGAGAGATTAAAAGACGAAATCCTGGTCTTTGATGGGGCGATGGGGACGGAACTCCCCCCTAATTTAGGAAGATGCCCCGAAGGGTTAAACCTCACCCATCCAGAAGTAGTTGCTAAAGTCCATTCCTCCTATGTAGATGCTGGAGCGGATGTCATTACCACTAATACCTTTGGGGGGAATAGATTAAAACTAAAGGAGAGTGGTTTAGAAGATAAGTTAGAAGAAATCAATACCAGAGGAATAGAGATAGCAAAGGAAGCGGCAGGAGATAAGGCATTGGTTGCTGCTTCTGTTGGCCCCACCGGAAAGTTATTAGAGCCTCTGGGAGAATTTACCTTTGACCAGTTCTACGATGTCTATCGAGAACAGATAAGAATTCTTGCTCAGGCAGGAGCAGATATCATCATCTTGGAGACCATGCTCGACATCCAGGAGGTGAAGATTGCCCTCTTAGCCGCAAAAGAGAATTGTGATCTTCCCGTAATCTCTTCCCTTACTTTTACTAAAGAGGGAAGAATGGTCACGGGAAGCGATCCTCTGATAGCTGCCACTATCTTAGAACCTTTAAAACCAGATCTCCTAGGAGCAAACTGTAGCTTGGGGCCTGAAGGGTTAATAAAAGTAATGAGGAAATTTGCTTCGGCAACCGATCTTCCTCTCATTGTGGAGCCCAATGCCGGGCTTCCCAGAATGGTTCAAGGAAAGACCGTCTACCCCGCTTCCCCAGATTATATGGCGAGGTATGCTTCAGAGTTTGTTAACCTTGGAATAAATGTCGTAGGTAGTTGTTGTGGAAGCGGTCCTGAGCATACTAAGGCCATTATCAGTAAAGTAAAGGATAAAAGACCCAAGAAAAGAAAAGTAAAATCGATGACTTATCTGGCATCAAGAACTAAGATCGCCTCTTTTGCTAAGAGACCAGTCATCATTGGGGAGAGGATAAACCCTACTGGGAAGAAGGCCCTTCAGGAAGAGTTAAGGAATGATAGATTCTCTTTAGTGAGGGAGGAGGCAAAGAAGCAGGCAGAGGAAGGGGCAAAGGTCTTAGATATGAATGTTGGTGGAGAGGGAATAGACGAAGCAAGGACTTTGAAGAAAGCGATCCTGGTTATAGAAAAGACAACTGACCTTTCTCTTTCCATCGATAGCCCCAATCCAGAGGCCATTGAGAAAGCCTTAAAAGTTATTGGAGGAAAGGCTCTCATCAATTCTGCAAATGGGAAAGAGGAATCTTTAAAAGTTATATTGCCCCTGGCCAAGAGGTTCGGAGCAGCGATTATTGGATTGACCTTAGATGAAGAGGGAATACCGAAGACTGCCGAGAAGAGACTCCAGATTGCCAAGAAGATTGTTGATAGAGCAGTAAAAGTTGGGATTTCTAAAGAAAACATCTTCATCGATACCCTTACTTTGACAGTGGCCAGTCAGCAGGAACAGGCATTGGAATCCCTGAAAGCCCTGAAGTTAGTAAAGAGGGAATTAGGGGTCAAGACAATTTTAGGAGTGAGCAACATCTCATTTGGCCTTCCCAATAGGCCTTTATTGAATGCTACTTTTTATCATCTGGCGAAGAGCTATGGTCTGGATGCTGCCCTTATGAATCCCAGGGATGTTAAGTTAAAGGGTTCCTCCTTAGCATTAAAAGTTCTTAAGGGCGAGGATAAAGGAGCAAAGGAGTATATCAAGGTCCAGAAGGGAATAATAGAAGAAGAGATTAGACCAAAAGAAGAAGCGGATATTAGAATTCAGTTGAAAGAAGCAATTATTGAAGGTAATAAGGAAGATATCTTAAGACTTACGGAAGAGGCCCTGAAAAAAGAACTTAAGCCCTTAAAGATTATGGACGAGATTCTGACCCCGGCCATTACTTTAGTTGGTGAGAGATACGATGAGGGGATCTATTTTTTACCTCAGCTCATTTCCTCGGCAGAGGTCATGAAATTAGCCTGTGAGAGATTAAGCAAAGAAATGAAGAGAGAGACTATCTCTACCCAGGGGAGGATAGTTATGGCTACGGTAGAAGGAGACATCCACGATATCGGAAAGAATATCGTCTCTTTACTCCTCTCCAATCATGGCTTTGAGGTAATTGACTTAGGAAAGGATGTTAAGAAAGAAAAGATTATTCAGGAAGTCCTCTCTCAGAAAGCAGATCTAATTGGCCTCTCTGCTCTAATGACCACTACTATGGGCCGGATGAAAGAAATAGGTGATGAACTGAAAAGACGGAGGATAGATATTCCCACTTTAGTGGGAGGTGCAGTAGTAACCAGTCAGTATGCTAAGAAAATTGGAGCGACCTATGCCGAGGATGCTATTGAAGCGGTAAAGAAAGCAAAAGAACTCATAAGAGCAAGGGTGAGCAAGAAAAACAGATAAAAAGTTAATAGCAGTTAATAACGGTTAATACCAGTTAATATCAATTGCTCTTTTAAATGCAACCGATTTTAACCGTTGATAACAGTTTTTAACCGATATTAACCTTCTTGCTAATCCGTGGAGGTAAGCAGTGATTATTAGTGAACAGAAACCGAGAGAAGAGATTTTAGAGATGCTAAAGGGTAAGGAAAAGGTATTCATCGTGGGTTGCGCTGCCTGCGCCACAAAGTGCCAGACCGGGGGAGAGGATGAGGTAAAGGAAATGAAAAGGGAACTAAAGAAAGAGGGCAAGAAGATTACTGGTACCATTGTTCTCGATACCCCTTGTGATGAGCGCATTGTGAAGAAAGACCTTTCTTCTCTTTCCTCCTTAAAGAATAGCAACTCTTTATTAATCATGGCCTGTGGCGTGGGATTGCAGACCATAGGGAAACTAATCGACAGGCCGCTCATCCCTGCTCTAAATCCTCTCTTTGCTGGAACCACAGAGAGGATTGGAAGATATTATGAATACTGCTCCCTCTGCGGCGACTGCCTCTTGGATGAGTTTGAAGGTCTCTGCCCTCTGACGAGATGCGCCAAGGGACTATTGAACGGCCCCTGCGGCGGGGCACGGGATGGGAAATGTGAAGTAAACCCCGCCCCTGCGCGCAGGAGCGGGGTAAATGATGAGATAGACTGTGTCTGGGCCTTGATCTATGAGAAGACAAAGGAGCCCCTTAAGACCTACTATGAGCCGCGGGATTACAAGAAGATATTGATGCCCGGAAGGAGGGTGGTGAGGTAATGTCCCGTTTTTCTGAAAGATTGAAATCCAAGAAGTTTATCATTACCTGTGAGATCTTTCCCCCCAAGGGAACAGATCTCACCAATCTCCTAAAGAAAGCGAAAGCACTAAAAGGGATTGTGGATGGGGTGAATGTCACTGATAGCCAGAGGGCGATAATGCGTATCTCTCCCTTAGCTGTCTGCCACATATTAAAAGAAAAAGGCCTGGAACCCATCTTTCAACTCACCTGCCGGGACAGGAATAGGGTTGCCCTACAATCAGACTTATTGGGGGCAAGTGCCTTAGGGATTGAGAATATCCTCATTCTATCTGGTGACCATCCAACAATTGGGGATCACCCAGAAGCTAAACCGGTCTATGACTTAGACCCGGTTCAACTCTTAAAAACCGCTCGCACCCTGGAGAAAGGCGAAGATCTGGCGGGGAGGAGATTAAAGGGAACCCCCAAGTTCTGTCTGGGAGCAGTGGCCAACCCCTCCTTTGAACCCCTGGAATTACAGGTATTAATGATGGAGAAGAAGGTTCGAGCAGGAGCAGAGTTCTTCCAGACTCAGCCTATATTCGATCTAAGAACCTTTAAAGATTTTCAAAAGAAAGTTTCAAAGTTGGAGGCAAAAGTTATTATCAGTATCTTTCTTCTCAAATCCTTGAAGATGGCCCAACTCATGGATGAGATTGGGTTGAAGATCCCCAAGGAATATCTTAAAAGGTTGGAGAAAGCAGAGGACCCTTTGAAGGAAGGAATGAATATCGCTGTAGATTTAATCAAAGAGATAAAGAATGAATGTGACGGGGTTCATCTCATGGCCCTGGGAAAGGAGGAGTATATACCAGAGATTCTCAAGAGAGCAAATCTATAATGGGGGTGGTATTTGGTATCTATCGCTTATAAGTTAGAAAAACTTTTAGAAGGAAAAGGGAATAGATATCGTTTAGCAGTCATTGCTTCCAGAAGGGCAAGGAAGCTCAACGCTGGGGCTCCGGCACTAATAGAGAGCGAGGCACGAAAGATAACTTCTCGCGCTTTAGAGGAGGTACTCCAGGGAAAGATAAAGTATGAAAGGAGAGTCAAACCACCACCTGAGAAGGAAGGAGAGAAACCCCTTCCCCCTATAGAAAAGAAGGAGGTACCGCCAAAAGCAACCAAGGAGAAGAAAGGTGAGAAGAAATCTATCCCGAAGGGATCACTTCGGGAGAAATAGCCTGGCAGTAATCATCCTTTCAGTTCTCATTCTTTCTCTCAGTTGTGGAAAGAGAGAGAGGGTCCTTTCCGCTAGAGAATACTTTGATCAGGGTGCAAGCTACTTCAAGGAGAAGAGCTTTGCTTTAGGCGCATTAGAGTTTCAGAAGGTCTTAGAGAAATATCCGGAGAGTAAATGGGCAGATAATGCCCAGTTTGGCTTGGGGCTCATCTATGAGGAACTGGGCGATTATCAGAAGGCAGTAGAGGAACTCAGGAAGGTGGTTACTAACTATCCTAAAGGAGATAAAGCACCCAATGCTCTCTTTGGTATGGGAGAGATCTATGAGAGGAGATTAAAAAATAAGAACCTGCTTCGCAGAACCTTGTTTTTTCACTGACGCTCAAAAATAAGAACCTGCTTCGCAGAGCCTTGTTTTTTCGCTGACGCTCAAAAATAACTCGCAGGCCATAGATGCCTACCAGAAATTAGTAGACGATTATCCAGGAGATAGATGGGCCCCTATGGCGCGAGAGAGAATAGAGAGATTAAGAAAGGAGGGAAAGAAATGAGAAAATTAGCAAGTTTGATTCTGGCAGTATTGATGCTGAATGGGGTTTTCCTGGTTCAGGCCCAAGAGGCTACGGAGGAGGAGAGACTCTTTGCCTACTGCGACCGGCTCTATCAGTTGAATGATGCCAAGATCTATCTCCTGGTTCAGGAAGAGTTCCAGAAGTTTCTGGATAGGTGTCCAGATAGTTCCGCAGCACCAGAGGCCCAGTACAAGATTGGTAACCTCTACACTAAAAGGAAGGAGAAACTCTTTGCTGTGGCTAGCCACATGAAGGGCCTCTATCTTTACCCTGGAGACTCCTGGGCAGAGAAGTCAAGACAGGAGATGCTGAGCATCGTCCCGGAGAAGGGGGAGGATCGGGAACTTCGGGCAAAGATGGCCACGGATGTGATACTCAAGACAGAACCCGCCTCATCGAGACACTTCAGATACCTTGAGCACCTCTACCGGTTCGAAGAATCCAAACTCTACCAATTCACCTATGACCAGTTCCAGGAGTTTCTGAAAAGATATCCCGACTACGAGCAGGCTGACCTCGCCCAATTGAAACTGGCCCATCTGGTCAATAGACAGAAACTCTTCCATCAGGCCATCGCTCAGTATCTCAAGGTAGTCTACCTCTATCCGGCAAGTCCTCTCTTGGCCGATGCCCGATACAAGGTGGGAAATATCTATCATTTGGAACTCAAGGACTACAAGCATGCCGTAGAGGCCTATCAGAATGTAGTGAGCGACCATCCGGAGAGTGAGTGGGCAGATAACTCCCTGTGGAATACGGCCGAGATCTATGCTAAAGAGCTAAAGGAATATGGCCAGGCAATTAGGAACTACGAACTCTTTGCCCAGAGATACCCGGAGACCAAGCGCGCCCAGGACTCCCTTTACTCCGCAGCAAAGCTCTATCGGGATGAGACGGGCGACTATGCCAAGGCCATCCAGACCTTCTCCCGCCTGGCAGAAGAGTATCCTGCTTCTCGGTATGCGGATTATGCCCTAGTGGGTGTAGCCAAGATCTATGAGGAAAAACTCAAGGATTTCCAGAAAGCAATCGAGGCCTACCAGGTAGTCCCTGAGAAGTATCCGGAGAGCAAGTATGCTGACGGTTGTCTCTACCAGATAGGACTGATCTACGAAAAGGAACTGAAGTCCAATGCTCAGGCCATCGAGGCCTATGAGAAGTTGATCAAAAAGTATCCCGAATCCCGCTACTGCAAGAAGGCTCAAAGGAAACTCAAAAAACTAAAGTAATCGGCTTCAAGCCGCAGGTTACAAGCTACAGATTACGTCAAACGGTTGCCCTTCACTTCGTTCAGGATACCTCACCAAAGTGAAATATCCCGAGCTAACGGCGAGGGACAGTTACGCAACTCGTTTCGGTTTTCGTTAAACGTTTATCGTCAGACACGCAACCGTATTTTCGAGCGTTAGCGAGAAAACAAGGTTCCTGAGCGTTAGCGAAGGGCGTCCTTATTACGTAAGACGAAACGAGTATCGCAACCGATAAACGAAAGACGATTAGTGATGAAGGAGATATTTGTGTTCAAGAAGACCATCGTTTTTGGAGTTACTGGCTCTATTGCTGCTGTTAAGGCAGAAAATCTGGTGAAATGGCTCAAAGAAATTGGCCGAGTTATTGTTGTTATGACCGAGGCAGCAAAGGAGTTCGTCTTGCCTGAAAGATTGGCTAAGACCTCGGGCAATAGGGTAGTGACCGGCCTCTTCGAAAAGTACCGAAAAGAGAGGGAAACGGTGGAGCATATCTCATTGGCAGAAGAGACAGACCTCCTTCTCATCGCTCCAGCAACGGCCAATACCATCTCTAAGTTAGCAAATGGAATCGCAGATGACATGCTTTCTACTTTAGTTCTAGCCACTAAGGCACCCATTCTCATCGCTCCAGCCATGAATACCAATATGTGGGAGACCCCCATAATTCAAGAGAATGTAGCAAAATTAAAAGCAAGAGGCTATAGATTTATTGGCCCAGCATTTGGCAGGCTTGCCTCGGGCAGAATGGGCAAGGGAAGACTGGCTCCTTTAGGAAGGATTGTGAAGGAATCGGAAAGGATCCTAAAAGAGAAGAAGGAGTTAATAAAAAAGAGAATCTTGATCACCGCCGGACCGACTCAGGAGCCTCTGGACCCGGTAAGGTTCATCTCCAATCGCTCAAGCGGTAGAATGGGATATGCCTTAGCCCGAGCAGCCTTAAGTAGAGGAGGGGGGGTTACTTTGATCAGTGGCCCCACTCAGCTACTTCCTCCTTCCGGGGCAGAGGTCATCAATGTCCAGACTGCGAAAGAAATGCGAAGGGAAGTCTTAAGAAATTTCAAGAAAGCGGATGTCTTCATATCCTGTGCCGCAGTAGCAGACTATAGGCCGAAAAAAAGGGAGAAGAAGAAGATCAAGGAAAGGGAAAGTTTTACTTTAGAATTGGAGAGGAATCCAGACATCCTGAAAGAGGTTTCTAGGAAGAAGGGAAAGAGAATTTTGGTGGGATTTGCCCTTGAGACAGAAAATTTAGTGAAGAATGCCAAGGCCAAGTTAAGAGAGAAGAACCTGGATTTAATCATTGCTAACCCTTACTCTCAGGCAGGAAGAGAGACAAATATCATCAAGATAATTGATAAAAAGGGAGGAGTCCAGAACCTACCCAGACTACTCAAGGAAGAAGTAGCAAGAAGAATTTTAGATAGGATAGCGAGAATGCTTAAATGAAAGAAGTTTACAGTTGACAGTTTACAGTGACCAGTTTTTTTAACTGTTCGCTAGTTACTGGTTACTCCGAATGGAGTGAGGGATAGAATGATCGTTGGAATAGATATCGATGGAGTAATAGCCGATTCTGAACCTGCTTACCGAAGAATGATAAATAGGTTATTCAATCTCCGTCTTAAACAAAAGGACATCACTTCCTATAAGTATGAGGAGTGTGCCGGGCTAACAGATGACCAGATGCGCCTCTTCTGGAAGACCTTCTACCACGAAGGAGGCTGGCTAAAGATTAAGCCCATTAAAGGAGTAAAAAAGTTCTTAGATAAGTTAAAAAGAGAGAAGCACAGAATAGTCATCGTTACCTCCCGACCGAGGAAACATATTAAGAAGGAGACCTTACAGTGGTTAAAGGAACATAAGATGCCCTATTCCGAACTCATCTTCTTAGAGAATCACAAAAGCAAGCACCAGGCAGCCCTATTACGTGGCCACAGATTCGATTATTTCATTGAAGATTACTATAAGTATGCCTTGGACCTTGCTAAAAGAAAGGTAAAGGTCTTACTTATGGATTATCCCTGGAATAGATGGGGAAAGCCCCATCCCAATATCAAGAGAATCAAGAGTCTAAAAGAAGCAGAAGCAATTATTTCAAAAGAAAGGACTATCAAGTGAAGAATAGAAAGGGATGGAGAATATCACTTCTCTTCCTTCTGATTCTACTTTTTGGATTTGCTCCTGCAGAAATAGAGAAGCCCACTATTGCCCCCGTTCTGAATCAGAGCTATCTTCCTCAGGCCCGGGAGCTGATCCAAGGAACTAAGGAGTATATCCATATCCTTCTTCTGGAGATCCATAAGGATGGTACTACTATAAGCTTAATGGAAGACCTTATCTCTGCCCAGAAAAGAGGAGTAGAGATAAAGGTCTTGTTAGAGAATAATCTTTTCTGTAATCAGGAGAGCTTTTCCTATTTCAGGGGAAAGGGGATCGAGGCCCGACTTGATTCACCGAAGAAGTTCCTCCACCATAAGCTCATGATTATTGATGGAAAGGAAGTCCTTCTTGGTTCCACCAACTGGAGTTATATGTCTCTGGATTACAATAATGAGACTAATGTTCTCATTAAAGATGCAGATGTTGCCCGTTATTATGAAGAGTACTTTCAACTCCTCTGGAAGGATCCTACCCAAGAACCTGAGGTGCCTTTATTGAAAACAAAAAAAGTTATTCCCTTAGCAGTAAAAAGGGACTATTTTAGCGAGCTCCATAATTTGCTTAGTAAAGCCCAGAAGCGAATCCATATTATAATGTATGGCATGAGATACTATCCCCAGTATCAGGATAGCATAGTAAATACCATACTCAATGATTTAATATGGGCTAAAAAAAGAGGGGTGGAGGTCAAGGTTCTCTTAGAAAAGAGCGATTATAATCAGAAACTGAATAGATACAATGAAGAGGCTGCCCAGTATTTAGAAGAGAATGGGGTAGAGGTAAGGTTTGATTCTCCGGAGGTTCACACTCATGCTAAACTGATCATTGTTGATGGAGCCACCTTCTTAGGCTCCAGCAATTGGGGATATGGAGGCCTGGAACTCTACTTAGGTTCTAATGTTCTACTGCTTGCTCCCCAGATAACAGATTCTTACGAAAAGTATTTTCAAAGACTCTGGGCCCAGAGTGGAGAAGAGGGAAAAAGGTGAAGAATGAAAAGAAAACCGCATCTTCATGAAATTGAGGAGAGGGAGAGGAAAAAGAAGGGGATTATCAGGTTCAGATGCGAGCATTGCCGGGAGATGGTGAAGATAGCAAGTGAGCCTCCCCTCCCCGTTTACTGTCCAAACTGTGGGAGATTGATGAAGAAACTATAGGGAGGAGCGGAAATGATGGAGAGGATGACCTTAAAGGATCTCCCCCAGGCAGAAAGGCCCAGGGAGAGGCTCATAAGATATGGCCCAGATAAGCTATCCCTTACTGAGCTCTTAGCCATTGTTATTGGTAAGGGAACCCCGGGAGAGCCGGTCTCTGTTCTTTCCTCTCGCCTGTTGAGCAAGTTCGGTGACCTCAATAGGTTAGAAGAAGCCTCTATAGAAGAATTGACTAAAATCAAGGGGATTGGTCAGGCAAAGGCCACCCAGATAAAAGCGGCCTTAGAACTGGGAAAAAGATTATTCTCTCAAGAAGAGATCAAAGGAAAGACGATTCAGACCGCCGAAGATGTCTATAAATTAATGAGAGCGGAGTTTAAGAATAAGAAGAAGGAACACTTCAACCTCGTTCTATTGAATACCAGGAATCAGTTGATCAGGAAGGTATCGGTATCCAAGGGGACCTTGAACGCCAGTCTCATCCATCCTCGGGAGGTCTTCAAGTCCGCCCTTTCTCACTCTGCAGCCTCGGTTATTTTAGTCCACAATCATCCTTCTGGAGATCCCAAACCGAGTGATGATGATATAAAGATTACCAAGAGGCTCATTGAAGCCGGGAAGATAATGGGCATCGAAGTCCATGACCATGTGATTATGGCTGGTGATAGATACACCAGCCTCAAGGCCCAAAAACTCATTTAGGAGGAATCAAAGATGGTTGAAGAAAAGAAACCCGAAGAAGAGCTAAAGCCAGAAGAAAAGGAGAAGGAAGAACCTGCGCCAGAGGAAAAACCTGCAACTCTGTCTGTCGACGAGGCAGGCGCAGAGGCCGCAGAGAAACCCGCAAAGCCCGCAGAGGAAAAGAAGCCAAAGGAGGAGATTGAAAAAATTCTAAAAGAAGAAAAACCAGTAGATGCCCCAGAAGAGATACCAAAGCCTCCTGAGAAACCAGAGGAGGAAGTGCCGAAGCCTGAGGAAAAGATAGAAGAGAAGCCTCCCGAAGCTCCTAAGCCAGAGCCTGAAGTAAAGCCAGAAGAAAAACCTAAAGAAGAAAAACCTGTTGAGGCACCAAAAGAAGCACCATCCGTTGAGGAAAAGAAACTACCGGAAGAAAAAGCAAAACCAGAAGAAATTAAAGCACCGGAAGCCAAAGCACCACCAAAGCCCAAAGAGGAAAAGAAGAGAAAGAAAATAAGGAATATGAATCTGGAAGAGATAGAGAAGAAATTAAAAGAGACAAAGGAGAGGATGGGGGGATTACAATCAAAGTATGCCCAGCATCTCCTTCAGAGAAAGGAAGAACTCTTGAAGAAACAGGAAGGCCAACCTAAGAAAGAATAAAGATCAAAACATTAGCCATCTAATACAAAAGGTTACTATCAGTTACTAGTGGTTACTATCGGTTACTAAGCGTTACTGCAACTGTTAGTAACAGCGAAGCGTAGTAACTATTAGTAACAGTCCCGCATTTACGGGATGTAGTAACCGTTTAGAGAGAGGAGGTGATAGAAAATGGCAGAGGAGAAAAAGATTGGCGTGGTGACCCACTACTTTGGCAAGATCACTGTGGCCATCATCAAGATCGAGGAAGAGGGCCTCAAGATAGGGGATACCATCCACTTCAAGGGCCACACCTCAGACTTCACCCAAAAGGTGGAGTCCATGGAACTGGAGCATAAGACCATTCAGGAGGCCAAGGTGGGAGAGTCTATCGGCATCAAGGTTTCTGAGCATGCCCGAGAAGGGGATGTAGTCTACAAAGTGATAGAATAGTTGACAAGTATATAAGGAAAATAGTTGGATTAGTATATTGGGTGGATTTTTAATTCAACCAGTCCAACCAATCCACCTATTTCACTACCCTATACCTTGTCAGCTAACTGGATTCTGTGGTATCTATGGAGAGAAAAGAGTTTGAGAGATTGGTTCTCAGAGCGCTCGAGGAACTGCCGGAGAGGTTTCGCAAAAAATTGGAGAACATCGAAATCGTGGTTGAAGACAAGCCTCGGACCACTACTCTGTCAGAATGTGAAATATCTCCTTCGACTACACTTCTTGGCCTATATCAGGGAGTGCCTCTGAAGAAGAGGGGCCCTTGGTATGGAAACATATTGCCGGATAAGATAACCATCTATCAAAAACCAATTGAGTTGCTCTGTCGTAGTCGGAGAAAGATAGAAGAACGAGTGCGTGAGGTAGTGAGGCATGAAATCGGCCACTACTTTGGACTCAAGGAAAAGGATTTAAGATGAAGAGGATAAGGGCTATTCCGGGAGTGGCAACCACAGATACCCTGATTACTGCTGAGCTGTGAGAAGAGGAAGCGGAAGGTCGGGAAGGAAGATAGACTATAGAAAGAATAAGAAGGGCCACAAGCTCCTCAAGAGACTGGCCTACAAGTATGAAATAACTCGGAAATCGAGGGTCGAGGATCGAGGGTCGAAAATTTAGAATGGCCAAAAGAGAATTCTCTGCGGGTGGCATCGTAATCAAGAAAGAAAAAGGAAGACTCAAGATTCTCCTGATCAAGGATGGCTATGGAAGGTGGACTTGGCCGAAGGGGAATATCAGAAAGGATGAGTCCAGCGAAGATGCTGCCCTGCGGGAAACACAAGAAGAGACTGGCCTCAAGAAACTCCAGACAATAGAAAAATTCGACAGGATAAACTACTTCTACCGCTTACGTGGAGATCTAATCTTCAAGACCGTCTATCTCTTCCTGATGGAAGCAAGAGGGAGAGAAAAATTTGAGATCCAGACCTCAGAGATCCGGGATGCTAAATGGTTCACTCCTGAAGAAGCACTTAAGGCTGTGGCCTATAAAGGCTCAAAAGAGATTCTAAAAAAAGCCATCGAAAAAGCAAAAGAGCGCCTATAACCCCCGCAAGCCCCTGTAGTTCAAAGGATAGAGCACCAGCCTCCGGAGCTGGGTGTGCAGGTTCGATTCCTGCCAGGGGCGCCATCACTTTTCTTTTTAACTGTTCACTGTAAACTGGTTACTGTTAACTCCCAAGCGAAGCGAGGGTAAGATGAAATATAAAGATACTGGAGTCTGTTTCGTCTGTGGCGAGAAGAATGAGAGGGGTTTGAAACTCTCCTTTGAATTCGATAAGGAAAAGAAGAAAATCAAGACCCTCCTTAGGCCTCAGGAATGGCAGCAGGGCTTTGGGGGAATTGTCCATGGAGGATTCCTGGCTACCTTATTGGATGAGGTCATGGTGAAATTAGCATACGAAATTGGGACTCCGGCCGTGACTGCAGAGATGAACCTCCGCTTCAAAGAACCAGCAAGAATAGATAAAGATATTATTGTGACTGGTGAAATAATAAAAGAGACCAAGAGAATAATCTATACTAAGGCAAATGCTAAATATCGAGAAGGAAATATCGTTGCCGAGGCAGAAGGAAAGTTAGTAAGAATATAGATTAATGAGACATCTCACTCTTAGTATGTTGGAATCATTCGCACGAATGAGCGAATGATAAATTAATGTTAGTTGTTAAAGAGAAAGTATGTAAGTCTATCCTGAGTAAATCTGGTATTACTGATTACTCTTTGAACTGCTATACTGGTTGTGAGCATGGCTGCCTATACTGCTACGCTCGCTTTATGCGGGGATATACGGGACATAAGGAGCCCTGGGGAAAGTTCGTCGATGTCAAAGTAAACGCCCCCTTAGTCCTGGAGAAAGAGATAAAGAGAAAGCCAAGGGGTGAGGTCTTCGTAAGTTCTGTATGTGACCCTTATCAACCCTTAGAAGAAAAATATCAGTTAACCAGAAAATGCCTTAAGATCTTGGTTGAGAATAGATTTCCCATAACCATCCTGACCAAGGGCTCTTTAGTAAAAAGGGATTTCGATATATTAAAAGGTTATCCTCAGGTGGAGTTAGGCTTGACCATCACCACTATGGATGAAGACTTAAAGAAAAAGATCGAACCCCTTTCTTCCTCAAACAGAGAAAGGATCTCTACTTTGGAAGAAGCCTCAAAATTAGGGATTAAAAGCTATTGCTTCTTAGGACCCTTCCTTCCCTTCATTGGGGATAGGGAGGAGAGCCTAAAGAGATTATTTGGGGCCGTCTCTTCTTTAAATTTAGATCATATCTACGTTGACAGATTAAACCTCAGGTTCGGTGTCTGGAAGAGCCTCTATCCCTTCTTAAAAAGGTATTATCCAGAAAATATCTCTAAAGTAAGTAAAGCACTCTTCAACAAACGAGAGAGCGAAAAGTATTCTTCAGAACTCCACCAGCGAATAAAAGATATAGCAAGAACCTTCCGTTTATTAGAAAAGATAGAGTTTTGCTTCTGATGATTGAGGTAAAGGCACCTACCAGGGTGGATTTAGCAGGAGGGACGTTAGATATCTACCCCCTCTATCTCTTTGAGGAGGGAAGCCTAACGGTTAATGTAGCCATTAACCTTTATTCCCAGGTAAAGATAGAGAAGAGAAGAGATAAAAGGATTCATATTAATTCTTTGGATTTGGGAAAAGAAGTTAGGGCAAAGGATATTGAGTCTCTGAAGTATGGAACGGAACTTGATTATCTCATCCGGATCATTAAGTTCTTTGCCCCTTCCAATATGGGTCTAAATATCACTACCAGGTGTCAGGCACCGAGGGGCTCTGGGATAGGTGGTTCCTCATCCTTTGCATTGGCATTGAGCGCTGGACTGAATAGATTGAGAAAGAAGAAATACAGTTTGGAAGAACTCATAGATATCGATACCGATTTAGAGGTTCAGAGTATCGGCACTCCCACCGGAAAGCAGGACTACTATGCCGCTGCCTATGGAGGAGTGAATGCCATCTGGTATGGCGTAGAGAAGGATCGGATTGAGTCTCTATTGAAAGGAAGGATGATTAAGAGATTAGAAGAACACCTGATCCTGACCTTTACTGGCAAATCAAGGCGCTCCAGTTTTACCAACTGGCAGGCGGTGAGAGAGTACATAGATGGTAGGAAGAGTATAGTAGACAGAATGAAAAGAATCCGAGAAGCAGCCCTTGATATGCGAGAGGCCATTCTGAAAGACGATTTCAGGAGAGCGGCAGATGCTTTGCATGAAGAGTGGGCGGCGAGGAAGGGATTGGTAGAAGGAATGGTCACCCCTAAGATAAGAAGAATAATGTCTGTAGCGAAAGAGACCGGAGCCTGGGCGAGCAAGGTATGTGGTGCTGGAGGTGGAGGTTCAATCATTACTTTCGCTAAACCAGAAAGAAGGAAAAGGGTTATAAAAGCGGTTGAGAAAGTTGGAGGAAGAATCTTAGACTTTAAGATAGCGAGAAAAGGCCTTAAAATAAGAACCTGACTTCGTCAGAACCTTGTTTCTTTGTTAACACTCAGAAATAAGAGAATAAGGATTCCTCCATAATCATTCTGTAATCACTGAAATCATTAAAGAAGGAGGCCAAAATGGCAAAGAAATTGAAGTTGGGTTTGCCCAAAGGAAGCCTGCAGGAGTCGACCATCTCCATTTTTGAGAAGGCCGGCTATCGAATAAGAGTGGATGAGAGGTCCTATTTTCCCTCTATCGATGATCCAGAGATAGAGTGCATGCTCATCCGAGCCCAAGAGATGGCAAGATATGTTCAGGATGGGGTCATCGATTGTGGAATAACGGGAAAGGACTGGATAATGGAGAATGGGGCAAAGGTCATTGAGATGGCAGATCTGGTCTATAGCAAAAGAGGAATGAGGCCGGTGAAATGGGTCTTGGCAGCGCCGGTATCAAGCAAAATAAAGTCGGTTAAGGATTTGCGAGGAAAAAGGATTGCCACAGAGGCCGTGAATTTAACGAAGGAGTATCTGAGGAAAAATAAGGTGAAGGCAATAGTTGAATTCTCCTGGGGGGCAACAGAAGTCAAACCCCCTAAATTGGCGGATGCCATCGTTGAGATCACAGAAACTGGCGCTTCTTTAGAGGCAAATAACCTGAGGATCATTGAGACCATTCTGGAATCTACTCCGAGGCTTATCATGAATAAAAAATCCTTGAAGGATCCCTGGAAGAGGAAGAAAGTAGAGAAACTTGCTCTCCTTTTAAAGGGGGCCATCAACGCCTTTGGCAAGGTGGGGCTCATGATGAATGTGAAAAAGAAGAACCTTAAAAAAGTATTGAAAATTCTCCCCGCCCTTCAGAAGCCTACCGTCTCTCCCTTAAGCGATCCCAGATGGGTGGATGTTACTACCATTATTGATGAGAGGGTGGTAAGAGATTTAATTCCTAAACTGAAGGAGGCCGGAGCAAATGGAATCGTAGAATATCCCCTGAACAAGATAATACTATAAAAGTAGAAAAATAAGAAAGTGAGAAAGTGGGAAAGTGAGCAGGTGAGAGGACGAGAGGTTAGATGAAGAGATTTTTGAAAAAGTTGAAATCGCTCTTCAAGGCGAAAAGATTTTTATGCGATTCCTGCAAGTATGATTATCGAGGTGCCTGTTCTCGCCCTGAGAAACCGAATGCTATCGAATGCCCGGATTATAAAAAGAGATGAACGCAAAAGCGCAAAATTGGGTGAAATAGTTAGATTGGGTGAAATAGTTGGATTAAAATCCAGAATAGAGGTTTACGGTTTCCGCCAAAGGCGGACCAGCCTCTGGCTGGAACGGTTTACGGTGTACGATAAAAAACGGTTAACGGTAAACAGTCCCGACGGCTATCGGGACGGGCAAATTGAATAGCAGCTATTCACCAGCGGGGTAAGTAAAACGCACCGCTCAACAGTTAACTAATACCTACCTAAAAGGAGGGAGAGCGATGATTGAATCCTATTCCTTCGGCTCTATGGTCATTGATGGCAAGGAGTATACCTCTGATCTCATTATCTATCCAGATAGAATTCAGAGCTCTTGGTGGAGGATAGAGGGTCATAAATTAGACATTGAGGATATAAAAGAAATCTTAGAGGCCAAGCCAGAGGTCCTTGTAGTAGGAACTGGCGCTTCTGGTTTAGTAGAGATTCCAGAGGAGACAGGGAAGCATATCAGGTCCAAAGGAATAAGGCTCATCGCCCAGAGGACAGAAGAGGCCTACAAGACTTTTAATGCGCTCTCCAAATCCAAAAAGATCATCGGTGCCTTCCACTTAACCTGTTAGAAAGGGGGTAATAGAAATGAAGAAAGGATTGGTTGTTCTGGGGGTTTTGACAATTATGGGGTTCTTTCTCTCGGGTTTGCTTTTTGCTCAACAGGCTTCTAGTATCTCTTACGACCAGATAGTAACCTCTCCAACCCAGGGAACTATAACTTCTAAGGTCTGGGTAAAGGGAGAGAAGATGAGGATCGAGCAGATGGCACAAGGTCAGAAGATGGTCACCCTAATGAAGGAAGGAACCATGTACCTCTACTATCCTGCTCAGAAGATGGCCATGAAGATGGATGTCAGTGCTGGGGCTGGTCAGGGAAGTGAGAATCCCAAGGATACGATGGAATACCTCAAGAGTATAGAAGCTAGGCCACTAGGTCAGGAGAGGATCGAAGGAAAACTATGCGATGTCTACCAGATTACCTATCCCCAGACGGGAGCAAGAGGTAAGATATGGGTCTGGAGGGAGAAGAACTTCCCCTTGAAATCTGTGATGACCGTTGGCGGTGAAACGATAACTACAAGATACAGAAATATCCAGATGGGTATTAATATCCCAGACAGCTACTTTGAACTTCCTCCAGGAACTCAGATAACGGATATGTCCCAGATGATGCCTGGTCTCATTCTCCAAGAGTGAAGAAATTCTTAATCGCTATTATCTCCTTATTCATCCTCTCTTTCTCTGTCCAAGCTCAGGAACTCAATATAAGGATAGAGCCCAAAAGCGTGGGACAGGGAGAGACGCTGGTAATTTACCTTGAATCTCCGGGGACCTTGAAGGATTTAGGGGTAGAGTTTTTGGGAAAAGAGATAAGGTTCTATGAAATAGGCAAAGATAGATATCGGGCCATCCTTGGAATACCTCTCACTACTGAACCTGAAAGATATAACATTCTCTTCAGAATCAAGACTAAAAGGGGCTTGGGGATTGAGTGGAAGGAAACGGTTCAAGTAAAGAAGATAGTTTTTAAGAAAGAGGTCCTCTCTATCCCTCCGGAAAAGAGTAAGCATCTCACTTCTAAGTATTTGAGAAGGGAGGGGAAGAGGATAGGAAAAACATGTAAGAAGGAGGAGGGGAATCAGCTCTGGGAAGGAAGATTTATCCTTCCGGCAGAGGGGAGGATCTCTTCTCCCTTTGGAGCCTATCGGGTTTACAATCGAGGAAAAGCATCCTGGAGGCATAAAGGAATAGATATAGCAAACAAGGAAGGAACGGAGGTTGTTGCTCCTAACTCTGGAATAGTCGTCATATCAGAGGATATGAAGGTTCATGGAGGAACGATAATCATATCCCATGGCCAGGGGGTCTTTTCCATTTTCTCCCATTTCAGAGAACGGCTTGTCAAAAAGGGAGAGGGAGTGGAGAGAGGCCAGTTAATCGGGACCATGGGCCAGACGGGTTTGACTACTGGTTCTCACCTGCACTGGGGACTATGCGCCTCTGGGGTAGTGGTTAATCCTCTGGAGTGGACGAAGAGAAAAATCGGAGATTAGAGATGGCAAAAGTTCTGGTTGTCTATTATTCTAAGACCGGAAATACAGGGAGATTGGCTGACCAGATTGAACAAGAATTAGTAGCAGCAGGAAAAGAGATAGAGAAAATCCGCTTGGCTGAGGAAAAAGATCATTCTTTCTTAAGAGACGCCCTACGGGCCCTTTTCAGAGTTAAGGGAAAGATAAAGGAAGCAAACTTTAACTTGGAAGGTTATGACGCTATCTTCTTTGGTACCCCGGTCTGGGCTGGTAGTCCGGCACCAGCCCTGAACGAATATCTGGAAGAGTGTCAGGGTTTAGAGGGAAAAGAGGTTTCTATCTTCGTTACTTATGGTAGTGGCCTAGGCAAGGGAAGGGCGATGAGAATGCTAAAAGAGATGGTCGAGAGGAAGGGAGGAAGGGTTATCCAGAAATTGGCAGTTCAGGAGAAGGAAGTATTTAAAAAAGTAGAATTGAAGATAGTGAGGTAAAAGATGAACCCTGCACTTTCTGGTTTGTCTTTACAAGGAATAATTTTCAGAGAATGCAAAATTAGCAAATCAGAAAGGTGCGGGGGTGGGAAGGAAGGTGCGGGGTGAAGAAAATCTTGATCATTTATTATTCAAAGACAAGAAATACGGAAGAGATGGCAAAGTTTGTGGGAGAGGGAGTGAAAGAGGAAAAAGTTGAGGTAGAAGTGAAGAAGGCGGAGGATACCAAAGCAGAGGAACTCCTGAAGGCGGATGGAATAATCATCGGTTCCCCCACCTACTATGGGGGCATGGCTGCCCCCATTAAGGAACTTCTCGATGAGAGCGTAAAATTCCATGGGCAACTAAAAGGGAAGATAGGAGGGGCTTTTTCCTCTTCTGCCAATATCGGAGGAGGAAATGAAACGACCATTATGGATATTCTGAAGGCCTTTCTCATCCACGGCATGATTATTCAGGGAACCCCGGAAGGAGACCATTATGGCCCGGTAGCTATCGGTGCTCCAGATGAAAGGAGCAAGAGCCAGTGTAAAGGTTTAGGCCGTAGGATAGCCAGACTGGTAAAGAGATTAGGATGAGCCCTGCACTTTTAAGCAAGGGTAAGAAATGAATATTAAAAGGTGGGCGATAAAAATTTTCTATAAAGAGAGTGAGAGGGTTATCCATGTTGTGAAAGAGAATTATGGGATGACCTATCTCGTTATTAAAGGGGAGATTGATATCAATAAATCCTTTCCCTTTGAGGCCAATGAGGAAGGGAAATGCATCGGATTCGATGTTCCAGAAGACCTAGACCTAAAGGAGTTCGATGAAGAATTGAAGAGATTTGCTAAGGAGCAAGGGCTCTTGGTCATTGGAGAGAGAAAGTGATTATCGCTGATCTCCACATTCATTCCAAGTATTCTCGAGCCACTTCTAAGAATATGAATATTGATGGAATAACTAAGTGGGCTAAGATAAAGGGGATTGATCTATTGGGAACTGGAGACTTTACCCATTACCAGTGGCTAAGCGAACTAAAGGCCCATCTGAAAGAGGTCTCCTACGGTCTCTATGAATGTAATGGGACCCACTTCTTCCTGACTGGGGAAGTATCGAGCATCTACTCTCTGGGAGGAAGAGTACGTAAAATTCATACTATAATCTTTGCCCCCACTTTTCATGTTGTAGAGAAGATAAATAAGGAGCTTTCCAAGATTGGAAATCTGGATGCTGATGGAAGGCCCATCTTGGGGCTTCCCGCAAAGGACTTGGTGGAGATCGTTCTGGGAATATCAAAGGATTGTTTCATCATTCCGGCCCATATCTGGACTCCCTGGTTTTCCCTATTCGGGGCCAATTCGGGATTCGACGATATAGAAGAATGCTTTGGAGAATATACCAAGAATATCCATGCCTTGGAGACCGGTCTATCGAGTGATCCCCTGATGAACTGGACGTTATCAAAACTGGATAGGTTTGCCCTCATCTCTAATTCTGATGCTCACTCCCCAGAGAATCTGGGAAGGGAGGCAAACATCTTTAACTGTAAATTAGATTATAAAGAGATAATTGAGGCTATCAAGAAGAAGGATAAGGATAAGTTCAAGGGAACGATAGAGTTCTTCCCTGAGGAAGGGAAGTACCACTTCGATGGGCACCGAAATTGTGGAATAACCTTTTCTCCCAAGGAAACCAAGGCACATAATAATATCTGCCCCAAATGCAAAAGGCCTCTTACCATTGGAGTATTGCATCGGGTGGATGAACTGTCAGATAGAGAATTAGGGTTTAAACCAAAAGCCGCCATTCCCTTCCGGCACTTAGTTCCTTTGAGGGAGATCATTGCTGTTTCTATAGATAAGACCCGCACTTCAACAGCGGTCAAAAAGTTATACGATTACCTGGTTAATCACTTTGGAAGCGAATTTCGGGTGCTTTTAGATATCCCCATTGAAGATTTAGACAAGGTTCATTCTAAAGTGGCAGAAGGGATTTCCCGGACAAGGGAGGGAAAGATAAAGGTTGAGCCAGGATATGATGGGGTTTATGGGAAGGTAGAGATATTTGAAAAAGAGGAAGGGGCCAAGCAGATAAGCCTCTTTTAAAACACGGATAGACACAGATAACAACACGGATAGACACAGATTTATCCGTGATTATCCGTGTATTTAACCCCAAACAGTAAGCAAAACAAAAAAATCCGTGTATAAGGAAGGATGGAGATGGAGTGTAAGCAAGAGGAGAACAGAGCGAAATGTAACTGTACCTATGAGCCCTGTGATAAGAAGGGGATCTGTTGTGAGTGCATCGCCTATCACTGGAGGAATAAAGAACTTCCTGCTTGTTTCTTCCCAAATGATGTGGAAAAGACCTACGATCGTTCCATAGCACGCTTCATCACCTGCTACAAATAGAAAGTCAGGTGATCAGGTTATCGGGAATTCCCTGATACTCTGCATTCTGAGCATCGCGAAGAATCTAGCCAGCTTGTCTGGCGTCTATCCTAAATCTGGGGGCGTAGTTCAGAGGGAGAACGCTGCGTTCGCAACGCAGAGGTCGCGGGTTCAAATCCCGCCGCCTCCACCACAACACGGATAGACACAGATAACAACACGGATAGACACAGATTTATCCGTGATTATCCGTGGTATTTTATGAGCAAAGTGAATAAAACAAGGTTCTGCGAAGCAGGTTCTTATTTAACCCCAAACAGTAAGCAAAATAAAAAAATCCGTGTCCAAAGTTTATCCGTGCTAATCCGCGTCAAATAAGCATTCGCAGTAAGCAAAATAAAAAAATCCGTGTCTAAGGAGGAGAGAGATGGATGCCTTAAAAGCCATTAAGGAGAGAAGAAGCATCAGGGATTTTAATGAGCAGGGGATTCCTAAAGGAGTGATTGAAGATATCATCGATTGTGCCCGACTTGCACCCTCAGCCAATAATATCCAGCCCTGGGAGTTTGTAGTAATTACCGACCGGGATTTGAGAAAAAGAATCGCTGATATTACAGACTATGGGAAGTTCATCGCTACCTCACCGGTCTGCATCATAATCTTCTGCAAAGAGACAAAGTACTATCTTGAGGATGGCTCTGCCGCCACAGAGAATATCTTGATCGCCGCCAAGGCCTATGGTCTGGGGACCTGTTGGGTAGCGGGGGATAAGAAGCCCTATGCTTCCCAGATAAATGAGTTAGTCAACATTCCCCTAAAGTTCAAATTAGTCAGCCTCATCGCCTTAGGCTATCCCAAAGAAGAAGCGAAACCTCATGGTAAGAAAGCCCTAAAGGAAGTCATCCACTGGGAAAAATACCAATAATAATAGGGGAAGTAAAGTTAGAAACTTAAGCTTGAAAGAAAAGCAAGAAGAAGTTTAGTTAGGTAAGTTTTTTAACTTTCCCATTTTAGCCGTAAGTTCTATCTGTTATCTGTGCTAATCCGTAAATAATATGTGTGAATCTGTGTTGAAAGGAGGTGATGAGAGATGAAGGGATTGGCCATTTTGTTAGGGGGAGTAGCAGGTATAAGCCTCATCCTGGGTCTGATCTACAAGGCTGCTGCCTTAGCGGGCAACATTCTTCCCCCAGTCGGCCTCGGACCACTCAGCTTTCAGAGGCTCGCTAACACCTGTCTGCTATTTGCCATCGGCTTAGGAGTGCTCCAACTGCTTAAAATAAAGGAGAAGTGAAACAACATGAGATGCAATAATGCAGAAGAGGTGTCAATGAAGGATATTTCTAACCTCTTCAGTCAGACCCATTCCAATCTTATCCGCGATATCATGGACAAAGGGGGAGTGGTCTTGGGAATGAAAGCGAAGAACTTCGCTGGAGTCCTATTAGAGAATGAGGCGCTTGCTTTAGAGATAGAGAAGAGATTAGAAGAGACAACTGGGATTAAGGGCTACATCTCCACAGACGAACTCCCCAGGTATGGGATCTCGGCTGAAGAGAGGGAAGAGATTGAAAAGGCCTTCGGAGTACAGAAGGGGGATATTGTCATCCTCATCGCCGAAGAGAAGAAGAAGGCCCAGAAGGCCCTGAAGATCGTCGACGAAGAAATCGCCAAACATAGACACGGATAAACACGGATAACGACACGGATAAACACGGATTAAATCAGTGCTAATCCGTTTTAGTTAATCAGTGATAATCCGTGTAACAAGGAGGTGATAAGTATGCCCAAGGAACCAGAAGAGAAACTTCCGGTAAGTGAGACCCTAAAAGTACTGGGTTATCACACCTTAGAAAAGAACCCCAAGTGGTGGAGTGCCGTGGCCTTAATTGATTCTTGGGGGAGGAAGCAAATCTGTTTCTACCTCTGGCAGAAGAAGGGAGAGAAGTGGGCCAGGCAGCAGAAGTTTACCATCCAGGATGCCCAGACCTGGGAGAATGTCTCTTCTTATGTTGAGGAATTTCTACCGCAATTAGAAGCGGAGAAGTGAAGTCAGAAATCTGGAAGGTTGCCCATCGGGGAGCAAGCGGAGAAGCGCCAGAGAATACCATAGCCTCTTTTAAAAGAGGCATTGCCCAGGGGGCAGAGATCATTGAAACCGATGCCCAGCTCTCCAAAGATAAGGAGATAGTCCTGCTCCACGACGAAACAGTAGAGCGCACCACGGATGGCAGAGGTAAGGTCTGTGAATTAACCTTGAAAGAACTTAAGAGTCTGGACGCTGGATCGTGGTTTGGAAAAGAATTCTCTGGCGAAAGGATTCCCACCCTCTCGGAGGTAATTGCAATTGTTCGGAGAAAGGCAAAATTAGACATCGAATTAAAGGGGAAAAACCCTCTTCTGCCCAAGGAAGTAGTAAACCTTTTAAAGAAAGAGGCTTTTATTAAAAAGGCGATTGTCTCCTCTTTCAACCACTTCTTCCTGAAAGAGGTTAAAAGGCTTAAACCCCCAATTATTACTGGGCTTTTATTCGCTACTCCTCTTCAGGAAAGGAAATGGAAGTGGGCAGATCTCATCCTGCCTAGGTATAACCTGATTACTGAAGATTTGGTTGAGAAAGCCCATAGTAAGGGCCTGAAGATTATTGCCTGGACGGTAGATAACCCAGAAGAGATAAGAAGACTCATTGATCTGGAAGTGGATGGGATAGCCTCCAACTACCCAGCGTTACTCACTCAGATCCTAAGGCAGGAATAAATAGCTTATAGTTCGGAGTTAGGAGTTCGGAGTTGGGAGACAAAAGAATACACCGAACACCGAACTCAAGCCCGCAGGGCGTACTCCGAACTATTAAGGGGAGGCAAAATGGGAAGAGAAAAGATAAGAAGAGAAGGAGATGAGCTGGAAGAGGATCTGTTACTGCTGGAAAAGGAATTAAAAAGGGGCTATAAAAAAAGCAGAAAGAAGAGAAAGAAAAAGTGGCCTAAGGGGTGGTAGCATGTTTTACTTCATTACCAATCATCTAAACTCCATCTACATTGTAATTACAGTGCTCGTCTTCCTTCAGGGTCTGAGCGCCCTCATCTTTCCTGGCAGGGTTAAGAAAGCATTCGAAAGACGGCTCACCTTGGTTAACCTTCGCATCTATGGGGGATTAATCATTCTCTTAGGAATATTACTTCTCTGGTTCTATCTCTCCACTCTGAGACCGCTTTTCATTGCGGTAAGATAACGCAGAGACGCAGAAGAGGACAGTTAGACTGGTAAATTGGTTGGATTAATTGGAATAGTTGAATAAAAATCCACCTAATCCACCTAATATACTAATCCAACTCGTTTTGCGTTGCGGCGGTTACAAAGGAGAGTGAAGTGGAATACAAAGTAGGCAAAACCGTTATTAGGCTTTATCAAGGCGATATTACGGAACTGGATACCGAGGCCATCGTCAATGCGGCAAATGCCTCTCTCATTCTTGGAGGAGGGGTAGCGGGAGCCATTAGAAGAAAAGGAGGACCCAGCATCCAGGAAGAATGTAATAAGATTGGCGGGACGATGGTTGGGGAAGCAGTGGTCACCAGTGCTGGAAATTTGAAGGCAAAGTATGTCATCCATGCTGTAGGACCGAGGTATGGGGAAGGGAATGAGGATGAGAAATTAGAGAATGCTACCTTAAACGCCCTGAAGAGAGCTCAGGAGAAGAGAGTGCGCTCCATTGCCCTTCCCGCAATATCAACTGGAATCTTTGGCTTTCCTCTGGAACGAGCAGCGAAGATTATGGTCGAAACGGTAAAGGATTTTCTGGTAATCCCATCCCCTGTAAGACTAATTGTTTTCGCCTTGTTTGATAAGGAAGCCTACGATATCTTTGCCCAAGAATTAAAGAAGCAATTTGGAAAGGAGGTATAGTATGGCAAAGGGAGTGAAGATTTTCAAGATCGGCAGCGATGTTCCAGCACCGAGAAAGAATCCTCAAACAGGGGAGTGGAAGAATATTGAGATGGAGTACATCCAAGTAATCAATTATGGCCCCTTGGCCAAGGGTCTAACTGGGTGGACGATAAGGGACGATTCTGGAGTAAAGTTCACCTTTCCCCAGCATCAGATTAGGGTAGGCTACATTGTCAAGATAAGAACAGGAAAGAGAGCCGTTACCCAGGATAACTTCTATATGGACTATGACTATCCTTTTTGGCAGCATCCAGGGAATATGGCCTATCTCTATGATGCTGAAGGGAATAAGGTTGACGAGAAGATGGTATGATGAGGTCTCTGAAAATATAATCTTACGCGGATGGGCACAGATTAAAAGATACGGATTACACGATGCACTTCGTTGGAATCGTAGGGTGCTTGAATAAATCAGGCAATGCCACTGATTATCTGTGCCTATCCGTAAGAAATCTGTGATGATCCGTGTTCAAGGAGGAGAAATGGCGAAGGAATTAACGAGATGGAGTGTTGCCCCGAGAGAATTGATTAAAAAGGACTTTAAAAGATTAAGTAAGTTTGAACACCTGGCGACGACTGAAGAGATAGAGAACCTATTATTCGTTCAGTCTTTGGAGGGAAGGGCACATAATGGAGTAGGGGCCTTTAGGAAACGCCACTGGATGAATACCACCATAGACGATGTGGTCAAGGCCTTAGGGCTCGATCCGGGACTGATAAAGAAGAAGCGTCAAGCATTAATCGATGATATTGTTCAGTTTGCCCAGGATGCGATAAGAGGAGAGAAGCGCGATAGATTAATTAATAAAAAAGGAGAGCCTTTTTTAGGCATCCCCTTCCTGGGAACATTTACCGTCGATCCCTATGAAGTCCTAAGAGGACTATATATCGGGGGCCTGAGGGATAATAGCGATATTAGAAAAGAGGTTGAGGAGAAGTATAAGATCACTATTGGTGGAGGGACGTGCTATCTTGTCGATACTCGAATAATGCAGAAGATGGGATTGGATGGTGAGATATTGGCCCATATGGGCAATGAGGATAAGATAGAAGAGTATAAGAGAAAAGGCCTGATTGTTACTCCGAAAGAAGGGGAAAGAATAGATGAGGAAGTGGTAAAGTACATGTATATCCGGGATCGCATAGGACCGGGACATAGCGATGATTCAGCAATCATCAGCGCTGGTCTACTCTTTAACCTCGATTTAGCCCTGGGGGTTTTCCTATCAGACGCCATAGATACTTTAGAGAAGTATACCCCTTCCTATAAAGATCAGGATGATGAGCTCGCTTTCTATATCAGGGACAACTACCCCCAGTTAGGGGTGAGTATGGAGGATGTCTATGACATTACTTATTTAGCAACCATTATTGAAGAGAAAGAAGAGATCATTCCCGATTCTTCCTTGAGGTACCTCCTAAGTCTAAATCACAGAAGCAAGATGCCTGCCCTAGAAAACCATCTGAACTTTATCCAGGGAACGGCAGTAGTTCCTATGGAGCTGGGCCATGCTCGGGTAGACTCTCGAAAGTTCTATGGCTACATCAAACAGCGGGTCTTTGAATTCAAGGCCAAGGCTGTTCCCTTGGTTGTTGCTGGACTGGAGAAGCCCATCGAGGAAATTATGGATAGGAGACTCACCTTTGTTGAACCCGGGACGCCATTGAAGAAGGCCATCGAGATCATGCTTCTCGCCAAGGCAGAGCTCTTAGTAGTGGCCGATAAGAATAAGAGGATCCTGGGAATTGTTGATGCCAAGGATCTCCTCCCCCAGATAGTAACCACAAAGCCAGAAGAAAAATGATTAAAGCCCGGGCCTTTATCTTTGATCTGGGCGGTACGCTCATCGATACCAAGATGCGTTTCTATTCCATCTTCAATAGAAACTTGGAGAAATTTGGTATTAAGCCCCTTCCCTGGAAAGAGTTTCGAGAGAAATATTCTCAGGGAAAGATAAACGATTGCATTCTTCCTAAAGGAAGCAAGAATAGAGAAGAGAGGTTGAATCAATTCTGGAAGAATCTCTCCCACGATTATAAGGGGGGGAATGACCCTCTCATGCCAGGAGCAAAGGAAGTCCTGAGGAAGATCTATCAGGCAAAGATACCCATTGCTGCCGCTACCTATGTCATGCTTCCAAAAGAAGAGACTAAGAAGGAGCTAATAAGATACGGGATTGCGAAATTTATCCCACACATTGTTACTGCTTTCCAGGGTGAAGAAAAACGTTACCTCCCTAAGAAGGAGATCATTCCTAGGGCAATAGCCAAACTCGGGATTCCTACGAAAGACTGTGTCGTAGTAGGGGATACGGTGGAGGATGTAGAGGGAGGCAGAGAAGCAGGTGCCAAGACAGTTGCTGTTTTGAGCGGACTGGTGACCGAAAAGTATCTCAAGAAAGCAAGGCCAGACGCCATCATCGATTCTATCGCCCATCTTTTTGAGGTAGTCAAGATAAGATGAGACTTAAAGTAAAGGCTTTCATCTTTGATGTCGATCAAACGCTTTTAAACACCCTGAAGCGTTTCTATATTGTCTTCAACAGGAACCTGGAGAAGCTCGGGCTAAAACCTCTGGAATACCGGGATTTCGTCAAAAAATACTCTCAGGACATCCTGGATGAGGTAGTGGCATCGCTGAGGAGTAAAGAAAGAGAGGCGAAGCTCCATCGCTTCTGGCTCTCCTTTCTGAAAGAGTTCCGCTCCTTCCGTACAGGAGAAGACCATCTCATTCCTGGGGTGAAGAAGGCCTTAGAGAGAATCTACCAGGCAAAGATACCCATCGCTGCCAATACCAACTGCATCGCCCCCGTCTCTCAAGTAAAAGAGGAACTAATTGAATTTGGAATTGGGGAATATATTTCTGTAATTGCTACAGGATATGAGGCAAAGGATGAATTGGCAGATGGCCATCATTTTTCCAAAAAGATGATTATCAAGAAAGCAATTACTAAACTCAAGGTTCCCGCAAAGGATTGTGTGGTTGTCGGTGATTACTATAACGATATAAAGGCAGGCAAGGCCCTGGGGACAAAGACCATCGCTGTTCTCACTGGCCTAACGGGAAGGGATTATGCAAAGAAGTTAAGACCAGATGCCATTATCGATTCCCTGGCCCACCTCTTCGATGTAGTAAAATTAGGTGATTAAAGAGTTAGAAGATGGAACAAGCAAAAGCGAGGTTCGATACCTCGCTTTTTTATTAAACCTTTTTGGGTATTTATCTGTCTAATTTGAAAGAAGGATAGAAGTAATGAAGGATGAGGATAGCCTTTTAGTAGGCAGGTTCAAGAAGGGCGAGGAGAAAGCCTTCGATGAACTGATGAATAAGTACAAAAAGAGAATCTATTATCTTGCCTATTCATTGACCAGTAACCATGCCGATGCTTTAGATCTATCCCAGGAGGCGTTTATCAAAGCCTACCGGTCAATTCACAGGTTTAGAGGAAGATCAAGTTTCTATACCTGGCTCTATCGAATAACAGTCAATCTTTGCTTGAATCACCTTAAAAAAGAGGCAAAGAAGAAAGAGGTATCCTTTGACGAAAGGATAGAGGTGGCCCAGGTAGATTGGTGGAGCAATCCCAAGAAGGCCCTGAAGAATAAGGAATTGCAGGAAGACCTGACAAGGGCCATCGATTCTCTACCTCCTCAGCAGAAGGCGGTCTTTACCCTGCGCCATCTGGAGGGACTATCCCATAAGGAGATTGCTTCTATATTGGGATGCTCTATTGGAAATATAAAGGCCAACCTCTTTCAGGCCCTGCAGAAATTAAGGGAGAGATTAAAAGGCTATGTCGAAGGTTAAACCTTTTAGGGGTGTTTATTGTCTAATTTAGTGGAGGGGAAGATGATTAGCTGTCGCAAAGTTAAAAAGTGGATGGTTGACTACCTGGAAGGAACCCTTTCCGAGAAGGAAAAGGCTCTCTTTGAAGAGCATTTGTCAAAATGCTCCCAGTGTGCCCAGGAGGTAAAGGCCTTGGTGAAGACTCAAAGGTTAGTAAGGCTGAAGGTAAGGGAAGAGATGCCCGAAGGCTTCTGGACCCATTATCTGCCTAGACTGAGAAGAAGGTTGGAAGAAAAACCACTCCCCAGGCTGGCGTGGCGACCGGTTCCTGCCTTAGCCCTTGCCACGGCAACTGCCCTAGTTTTACTCGTAGTAGTAGCCATTAGTCTATTGAGAACTCCCAGCCTTAATCTGGAGAATCTTCCCAGAGAGGTTCTGGTAGAAGAAGTGATGGCCTCTAATTCTGAACTCGATTATTTCATTGCCGAATCCTTTGAACCAGAAGAGATTGCTCAGGCTCTGATTCCTCAAGAGATGCTCAATTCTTTGATAGACAGTAACCAGGAATTATCATTATGAACTTTATCCGTGCTAATCCGTGTTTTTGAGCTAACACAATAAGCAGTAAAAAAGAATCCGTGTCTAAAAGGGAGGTGAGAAGTATGAAACTCTCTAAGAAGTATCTGGCCGTTATTGGCGGAGTAGCCCTGATTGTCCTGCTGACCGGTGTTACAGCTGGGGCCTCGGAGGAGGCTGCTGAAAAGAGAAGGCCTGCTCAGTCCCGTATCCCCGGGAGGGAAAGATCAAAGGAGATGCTTGAGACCATTAGGACAGTGCGTACTATAGAGACTCTGAAACTGACTGAACAGCAGATTGCCCAGTTCCTTCCAAAGCAGCGGCAGATGAAAGAGATGAGGGAAAACTATTTTAAGGTACGTAAGGTAAAGATGGAGAAATTGGCGAAACTCCTGGAAAGTAAAGCCTCTCCTCGGGTTTTAGAAAAAGCTTTGGCTGAGATAAAAGCCGATAAGGAAAAATTTCAAGCAGAGAATAAAGCCTTACGGGCTGAGATCGATAGCATCCTAACTCCAGAACAACGGGCAAGACTCATTATTTTTGAAAGGGACTTCCGCAAGGAGATGCGGAAGATGCTAAAGGGGCCTTCCAAAAGAGAAAAGTCATCAGAGAAAAGAAAGGGAACAAAAAGTCAGAGAGAAGGTTCCCCGAGGGGTAGCGAGCGCGGAAAGTAAGGTAAGGAAAGGCAGGGCAGAGTTTATCCGCGGTACCTGACCTGCCTCTTACCTCCTTTAATTTTAATAAGAAGAAAAAAGATGGGTAATAGTTTAATGAAATATTCCAAATGGTTCAAGATTCCATTGCTTTTGCATTTATCTCTCATCTTCTCTATTAGCCTCCATGCTGAAGAGATATTTACCTGGGAAGAGTGCGTTAAGATAGCGAAAAAGAATCATCCGGATTTAGTTTCCGCCGAAGAGAAGTTAAATCAGGCCAAAGCGAATAAAGCGATTACTACCAGTAACCTCCTTCCTCAAATAGATAGCAGTTTGAGCGAGAAGACTTCAAAATCAGCTACTACTAAAGATAAGACCGATACCTATTCTTACGAGGTTACTGGAAAACAGTTATTATTTGACGGTTTAAAGACTCCCTATGATATAGCCCAGGCTAAGGAGGAGATCAAGTCTTCACAGTTTAATTACGAAGTCACCTCATCCAATGTGAGGTTAAGATTAAGAAAGGCCTTTGTTAAACTCTTAAGGGCCCAGGAACTTTTAAGTATTACAGAAGAGATTGCCCAGCGCCGGAAACAAAACGCAGAGTTAGTAAAATTGCGTTACAAGGCAGGAAGAGAACATAAAGGTTCACTCTTAACCGCAGAGGCAAATTTAGCCCAGGCAGAATTTGAAGTATCTCAGGCAAGGCGTAATATTAGATTAGCCCAGAGGCGGTTGAATAAAGAATTAGGTCGCACAAAGTTCGTACCACTTAGAGTGAAAGGAGTTTTTGGGATTATTTATTCCGATAGAGAAAGGCTTAACTTTGAAGATTTGGCCGAGCATACTCCTTTTCTGCAGGATCTCATTGCCCAGAAAGAAGCAGCAAGGTTTGGTTTAAAGTCAGCCAAAGCAGATTTCTTTCCCCAAATCTACGCCAGCACCAGCTATGGGAAAACCGCCTCCGACTGGCCGCCTGACCGGGAAGCATGGTCGGTGGGGGCAACTATTTCCCTTCCTATCTTTGAAGGCGCGAAGCGCTGGGCCACAGTTTCTAAGTCCCGGGCAAAATTGGACCAGACACAGGCTGATGAACGAAGCGGTCGGGACAGTGTTATTTTTACTTTAGAGGAGACCTGGACAGAATTTCAGGATGCCATAGACAAAGCCCAGGTGCAGAAGAAGTTTTTAAACGCAGCCGAAGAACGAGCAAAGATTGCTCAAACCCAGTATTCCAGCGGCCTGATCACATTCAATGACTGGATTATCATTGAGGATAACTTAGTTAGCACCAAGAAATCTTTTTTGGATGCTCAAGCAGATGCTCTTATAACTGAGGCTAATTGGATTCAAGCCAAAGGAGGAACCCTGGATGATTAAAAGATGGAAAATTTATCTAAGTTTACTGATTGCCCTGACTATAGTTATCGTTTTAATAGTGAAGATAAGACAAGGTAAAACCACCAAGGAGATTATTAAAGAAATAAATCCTACCTATGGAAAGATTGAGGTCTTTATTTCTACTACCGGCACTGTTCAACCCCAAAACAGATTAGAAATAAAGCCGTCTATTGATGGACGCATCGAGAGTATTTTGGTAAACGAAGGCGATAAAATTAGGAAGGGCCAGATTTTAGCCTGGATGAGTTCCACAGAAAGGGCCGCCCTCTTAGACGCCGCCCGGCCCCAGGGCGAAGAGGTTTTAAAATATTGGCGGGAGGCTTATAAGCCTACCCCTTTAATAGCCCCTATAAATGGTGAGGTAATTGTGCGGGCGGTTGAGCCGGGACAGACGGTGACCTCCACCACCCCGGTATTAGTATTATCAGACCGCCTCATAGTAAAAGCTCAGGTCGATGAGACCGACATCGGCAAGATAAAACTCGGACAGAAAGCAATGGTTAGCTTAAATGCTTATCCAGAACATAAAGTAAAATCAAAAGTTGATCACATAGCCTATGAGTCAAAGGTGGTAAATAATGTTACCATTTATGAAGTCGATGTACTTCCCCAAAAAATACCCGGGGTTTTCCGTTCAGGCATGAGTGCCAATGTAAAGATAACAGAGTTAAGCAAAGAGGATATTTTACTTATACCTGTGGAAGCTGTTAAAAGAGACCAAAAAGGCAGTTTTGTTCTCTTCAGTCCGGGGCCGGGTGAAGAACTTGTTAAACGTAGGGTCAAACCCGGTATTTCTGATGATGATAATATAGAAATTATTTCCGGGCTGAAGACAACAGACACCATAATAATAAAGACCCAAAAGTATGCTCTCCCCAAAAGTAAAAGTCAAAGCAGTCCTTTCATGCCTTCCAGGAAAAAGAAATCGAGATGATAGAATTAAAAAACGTAACCAAGACCTATCAGATGGGCAAGGTAGAAGTACATGCCTTACGTGGCCTGTCCCTGAAGATTGCCCCCGGAGAGTTCATTGCCATTATTGGACCTTCTGGCTCAGGAAAGTCAACCCTTCTTCATATATTAGGTTTTTTAGACCGACCGGATTCCGGCACCTATCAATTAGGCAAAAGTGAAATAACTAAACTGGGAGACGAAGAATTAGCCATTTTAAGGAACCGCTTGGTCGGCTTTGTCTTTCAACAGTTTTACCTTCTTCCTCGAATAAATGCTTTGGAGAACGCAGAGCTTCCCCTAATCTATGCTGGCAAGCACCGCTTAAAGGAGAAAGCTCAAGATGCCATTGAAGAGGTTGGTCTTACGCCGCGGGCAACTCATCGGCCGAATGAACTATCCGGAGGCGAACAACAGCGAGTAACCATCGCCCGGGCTTTAGTGAATGAACCGTTGATTATCTTGGCCGATGAGCCAACCGGGAATCTGGATACCAGGAGTGAAGAGGAGATTATTTCAATTTTAAAAAGTTTGAATGAGAAGGGTAAAACCATTGTTATGGTAACTCACGAAAAAGAAATTGCCGCCCATGCTAAAAGGATCATCCAGATGCGCGATGGTCAAATTGTCTCTGACGAAAGAGTTGAAGGCGAAACCGAAAAACACCCCTTAACTGCCATGAGTATCTCCATAGATGACGTTTTATCTGAAACGCGCCTCTCTGTAGGGAGGGCCGAATTTGTAGATCATCTCCGTCAAGCGGTGCATGCTATTGTTTCACACAAGATGCGTTCTATTCTTTCTATTCTGGGCATCCTTATCGGTGTTGGGGCAGTAATTACTATGCTTGCCTTAGGGGAGGGAGCAAAGGAATCCATATCACAAAGATTAGCTTCCTTAGGGTCAAACCTCTTAATAGTAAGGCCTGGTTCACGGCGGGTGCATGGCGTGGCATTAGAAGCAGGCACTATTACTCGTTTTACCCTGCAGGATGCAGAGGCACTAGCCCGGCTTCCCCAGGTGAGGAGAGTTTCACCCTCGGTTAGGGGCAGAGGCCAGATCGTCTATGCTAATAAGAACTGGAATACCCGGGTTTATGGCACGGGAGTGGATTATGCTCCCATGCGCGCTGCTATTCCCATTGTGGGGAGGTTCTTTACAGAGAATGAATTAAGAATGCGGAAAAAGATAGTTCTGCTTGGCACCACCATAGTCAGAGAGCTCTTTGGAGATGAAAATCCAATTGGCGCCACCATTAAAATAAACCGCATAAATTTCCGGGTATTAGGAATTTTACCGGAAAAAGGCGCTTCTCACTGGCGTGATTCTGATGATATAGTCATTATCCCGGTTACTACTGCCATGTATAGACTTTTAGGAAAAGACTATGTAGATTCTATCGATGTAGAGGTAAGAGACCCGGCACTAATGGAAGAAGCGCAAGTATCAATACGTGAACTTATTGTTAAGCGTCATCATATTGCCAATCAAGAACAAGAGACCTTCCAGATACGCAATATGTCCGAGATCCAGGAGATGGTAGAAAGTACCACCAGGACTATGACCTGGCTCCTGGGCTCCATTGCCGCAGTCTCCCTCTTGGTGGGAGGAATTGGCATTATGAATATTATGCTGGTCTCGGTTACGGAACGTACCAGAGAGATTGGCCTGCGCAAGGCAGTCGGTGCCCGTCGCCAGGATATTATGACCCAGTTCCTTATCGAGTCTGTGGTCATGACCTTTATCGGCGGATTAGCGGGTATCATCTTTGGCACAGGTATTGCCGCGCTCTTGACCACCTTCGCTGATTGGACCACTAAAGTCTCTCCCTTCTCTATAGTTCTGGCTACCGGCTTTTCTGTTGCGGCGGGGATAGGTTTTGGACTCTGGCCTGCTCGTCAGGCAGCCCGTCTGGACCCCATAGAGGCTTTGAGATATGAGTAATAGAGAAGTAAATATAATTGATAAAGAAAGGAGTGATGGAAATGAATAATCTATGGAGAGCATTGGTATGTAGTATTGCAGGGACGATGCTTCTATCTTCAGTAGCCGTTGCCCAGCCTTTGGAGAGGAAGAGTGAGGTGCGGGAGGATATCCGTATCCTTAACCTCATCAATAACATCTACCTCACCAGGAACCAGATGCTGGCTCTGTTGACCAAGGCCCGGGAGGCCGAGATAAAGAAAAAAACCTTTACCACTCAGCTGGGAGAAATTACTGGTCATAGTGAACCCTCTCTTAAAGAGATGCGTGGAAAGTTAATGAGGACTGAGGAACTTCCCAAGTATCTCACCAGAGAGATAGGTTCCTCGCAGAAGAGACTTCACGATCTTAGAGATAAGTATGAAGAGGAAATGTTAAAGTTGGGCAAGGATGTTACTAAGATACTGAATGAGAATCAGCTGGTAATGGTCGATGCCTATAAGCCCTGCATCATTCCCTATCGCGACCTTACTCATCCGGAAAGAGTGGGCCAGGCAGGAGCCGCGGTGGGAATGGAACGACTTCTGGAGAGAATACACGATATGCCTCAGACCATTTACCAGCAGAGGAAAGAGGGAATTCTGATGGGTGCGGCTGCCCGCCTGGAGAAGCATACTCATAAGGAAGTAGACGTTGGAAAAGAAAAGAAGCGCTTAGCTAAGATATTCGATGAGGCCAGGGCCCTCTCCGATCTGGAGTTTGATTTGAAGAAAGCCGAATTGGCCCAGAAGATTCTGCCAGAGGAGAATAAAGTAAAGACGGAGAAACAGAGACTGAGGAAGGTCGCTCGCTTCTTCCTCTCTCCCAGAATCATTCCCGTTTTGGAAGAGAAGCTATCCCGAGAATAACTAGAAATATTAACATCAAATTTTTTAACTTTTCCTAAGTTAAAACAAGTTTTACAAGGACAGATTTAAAGGATTGTAATCTATGAAAGAGACTACGATGAAAAATAAGAGAAATTTAATTGGGTTATTAATAATAGCTGTGCTGATTATCAGTATAGTCTTTATTAGTGGATGCAGGAAACAAGAACCACTAAACCCTACTGAAACCGGTTTTCTCCATGTGGAAGGTAAAAAAGTTGTTGACCAGGAGGGAAATGAAGTTTTTCTCAGGGGATTTAATGTTCATGCAGGACCTCTTATTTTTGCAAGCTATAAGGATCTTTCTGAACGCCACGATATAGAGACAATAGACGCATTCAATGACCAGAATTACAAGTACTATATGATCGAAGATGATATCAAGGACATGAAAGCTATGGGTGCCAATGTAATAAGGGCTCATAGTTATTTCAGCTTCTGGACATTAGAAACCGAGCCTTATGAATACGATGATGGATTTATTAAAACTATGGATGACTTTATAGATATGGCGTATCGAAATGGTATTTATGTGATTATTGTTCT
This sequence comes from bacterium, assembly GCA_030615855.1. Taxonomy (GTDB): domain Bacteria; phylum UBP18; class UBA7526; order UBA7526; family UBA7526; genus JAUWXM01. Next base: position 137,261 of record JAUWYL010000001.1, read on the forward strand.
TACAGATGCGGGCGAAAGTGCCACAGGGATGAAACGAAACATAAAACACTATGGTGGTGATATATTGTGGTCTGATGAAGATTTTCGGCAAAGGGTTATTTCCGTATGGGGCTATCTTGCAAAGCATTATGCTGACAACCCTGGTGTTGCAGGCTATGACATCATCAACGAGCCCGGTCCGCCAACCAAAGAAGATTTTCATTCCTTTTACTCTGAGGTTATCAGTGAGATCAGAAAGGTAGATAAGAACCACACAATCATCTTGGATCATGGTTATTATAACCCAGATGTTGAGGTACGTTGGGGCGGAGAATACCAAGACAGCAATATAATGTTACAAGTTCATAAGTATGCTGATGCAAGTAGGAGAGGATACTATGATCCATCACAATACGAGAGCAGGGAAAAGTTGGAAGAAGAACTTAAGTTATTACTTTCTTATGACGAGGTAAACAAGCGCCCAATATTTGTAGGTGAATTTTCTGCCTTGTGGAACTCTGGCGATAAAGGTCTTCAATGGACAAGAGATGTGATTAACCTTATGAACCAACATGGCATTCATTGGACATACTTCCCATACAAGAATGTTGGTGGTCGTAACAAACGTGGACTATATGTAGCAAAGGATTGGTGGCTGCGTGGTACCACAAAGCAGCAGAGAGAAAACCTCGAAATCACCAAACAACTGAGAGAAAGGCTTTTAACATCTAATTATAATACCTATCCTAAATTGAGACAGCTTTTAGAAGACGGATTTAGAAATAAAGGACATTCGGAAATCCGACAAACCCAATAACCGGATACCTTAATTTGCAAAACTTGAGCACAAACTTATGTTAAACCCTCGTAAAATCTTACGGGGGTCTTTTTATTTGTATTTTTTCCCTGAATATGATAAACTTAGTTTAGAAATTTGAATAAAGAAAGGAAAAGTTTTGAGGGAATTCAAAAAGGTCCTGAAGATTGAGCCTAGGATGCAAGAGGCGATGTTCGAACTTTTCAAAGAAGGAGTTGGGAAATGAGAAAGAAAATATTCTTTGGTCTGCTTCTAATGGTGGTGACAGTCGGCTGCCAAGCTCAAGAGGAAGAATTTACAAAAGCCAGAGAAGCGATGGTCAGGACTCAGATTGAAGCTCGGGGAATAAAAGACAAGAGGGTCTTAAAAGTAATGAGAAGGGTTCCCAGGCATAAGTTCGTTCTTCCTCTCTATCGAAGAGCAGCCTATAGTGATAGACCTCTTCCTATCGGTTATGGTCAGACCATCTCTCAGCCTTACATCGTTGCCTTGATGACCGAATCTTTGAAACTAAAGGGGAACGAGAAAGTCCTTGAGATTGGAACTGGCTCTGGTTATCAGGCAGCCATTTTGGCAGAACTTGCCAAAGAGGTCTATACCATCGAGATTATTCCTGGATTGACAAAGAGAGCAGAGAAGACCTTAAAGAAATTAGGCTATGAGAATATCAAGGTAAAGTGCGGTGACGGTTACTTGGGCTGGCCAAAATATGCTTCCTTTGACGCTATAATTGTTACCTGTGCCCCAGACCATATTCCTCAGCCCTTGATAGACCAATTGGCAGAAGAGGGAAGGATGGTCATTCCTATTGCTGATACCTATCCCCAAAGACTGACCCTTATTCAGAAAAAGAAGGGCAAAATCGTCCAAGAAATTATTACCGGCTGCATGTTCGTTCCCATGACCGGCAAAGAAATAAACACACACAAATAGTCAATAAAAATTGTTTGGGAAATTTGTTGCATTCATTGTCCGATCGGACACAAGTTGCAACATTTCTTTTAATTCCCTCTGTTCGTACTTAAATTTATCCGCAACAATCTGCGTTCATTATGCCCGGGCAGTATGCAATAAGAAAAAATCCGCGTCTAAAATTTTTCTTGACATTACTAATTTTTAGTGCTTTAATTATTCTGTAAAATTGATTCTTTGACTTTTTTACTTTCCTACTTTCCTACTTTTTACCCCGTTAGAGATGATAGGCAGTTTAAACAGAGGTAACAGAAATGCTTTTAATAGGATAATCAGAAAGAAGCATTTCCTATCTCTAACGGGGTTTACTTCTACTGGAGGTGGGTGATGTATGTTCCAACCAAAGTATGCCTGACCAAGGGAGTGGGGAAGCATAAGGAGAAACTGACCAGTTTCGAGCTTGCCCTGCGTAACGCTCAAATTGCAAAGTATAATATAGTAAATGTCTCGAGCATCATTCCTCCTGCCTGCCAGCTCATTCCCTTAGCAGAAGGACTGAAATATCTTGCTCCCGGACAGATCATCCACTGCGTAATGAGTAAGAACGCTACCAATGAGCCCCACCGTCTCATCGCTGCCTCCATTGGGGTGGCCGTCCCCAAAGACCCTAACCAGTATGGCTATCTCTCAGAGCACCACTCTTGTGGAGAGACGGAACAGAAAGCCGGGGATTATGCCGAAGATCTGGCGGCCTATATGCTGGCTACCATCTTAGGGGTAGAGTTTGAGATTGGGACGAGTTACGATGAGGAGAAGGAACTCTGGAAGATTAGTGGTCAGACAGTGAAGACTACTAACATTACCCAGTCTGCTATTGGAGACAAGGATGGGCTCTGGACTACGGTCTTAACCGCTGCCATCCTCATTCCTCTGATGAAGATACCCGAGATAAAACCAGCAGAAGCAAAGGAGGAAGCCAAGATAGAAGTACCAGAGGTAAAGAAGGAGCCGGTAAAAGTTTGACTTCTAATAACTTCGGAGATATCGAGAAGGAATTCTCTGATTTTGAAAAATCCAGAGTAATCATCCTTCCTGTTCCCTATGAAGCGACGACTACTTATCGGAAGGGGACAAAAAGAGGACCAAAAGCAATCATTAAAGCTTCTCAGAATATGGAACTCTATGATGAGGAGACAGATTCTGAACCCTATAAGATAGGTATTCATACCCTAAAAGAATTTAAAGAAGGTTTTGATAATCCCCAAAAGATGATCAAGGCCCTGGCAGATAGAGTCCAGGGCCTTTTTTCTTCGGAGAAATTGGTCATCGCTTTAGGTGGAGAGCACACTATTGCCTTGGGAATGGTAGCGGGCTTAAGGAGAGAAGAAAGGAATTTCTCTCTCCTTATCTTAGATGCCCATGCTGACTTAAGGGATTCCTATGAGGAAACGAAGTATTCCCATGCCTGTGTGGCGCGGAGGCTAATAGAAGAAAACAGAATTTTTCAGGTGGGAATAAGAAGCCTCTGCCAGGAAGAAGCGGACTTTATCAAAAAGAAGAATTTGAAACTCTTCTATGCCAAGAATATTGTGGGCAGGGAAGACTGGATGAAAAAAGTCATCTCCCGCCTTTCGAACAAGATATATCTTTCTATTGATTTAGACTTCTTAGACCCTTCCATTATGCCTGCTGTAGGGACCCCGGAACCTGGCGGCCTAGGATGGTATGAAACCCTAAAGTTCCTGCGCTTATTAACAAAAGAGAAGGAAATCCTAGGCATTGATGTCGTAGAACTCTGCCCTACCCCTCTTGACATATCCGTGCCCATCCGTGTTTCTAATTCGTGCCCATCCGTGTTTACTGCTGCAAAACTCATCTACAAACTCATCGCCTACCTCACCACTATCTAACCTCAGCACATCTAAAACATTCCAAGAAAATTCCGTTTTTATAACATTCCTCCTCGATTGGACCTTTCGCGCGAATGGGCGAACAGTTAAAGTAATACTTAACCCTGACTGTCTTCGTATCTTCGAAGATTGGAAGACGAAAGTAAAAGGTTCGAGGCGCAACTCTTTCTTTGCCCCGGTTTATTTAGAACCTCCTTTCTTTATTTTTTTCTCTTTCTATTTTCAAATTCTTAAGAATTTGGAAATATACAACAAAGTGTCTATTAAACCTATAGTAGGCATTCGCTCGGCTAAAGACCCGCAAAGGTCTTTAGTAGATGAGCAGAGCGAAGCGCTCATCGCCATGCGAAAGTGAAAAGTCGGAAGAAATTGGCAACGATTTTTTGTTTGCATCCTGATGAAATCAAAATTTGTTTGTTTTTCGGCTCTGAATGTGGTAAAATTACTTGTGGAGGTGCGGGAATGAACCCCGCACCTTTAGACAGGGGTAAGAAATGAATATAAAAAGGTGCGGGATAAAGAAGGCTTTGATTTTGGCCACACTTTCCATAACTCTTTTGGGTTCAGTTCTTCATGCTCGAGTTCAAAAGACCCAGGATACACCAAAGAAAGAGATCAGAAGACCAGCGGTAGCTGGAGCCTTCTATCCCGGGAATAGACTCTTTCTTCAGAGACAGGTGGATGGATTCTTGGCAAAGGCAAAGAAGGTAGAGTTAGCAGGGGAGTTAATTGCTTTAATCTCTCCTCACGCTGGCTACATCTATTCCGGACCGGTAGCCGCCTATTCCTATAAACAGTTAAAAAGAGAAGATTTTGATACCGTGATCTTGATTGGTCCCAGCCATCGTGTTGGTTTTGCTGGGGCTTCTATTTATAATCAGGGCCCTTATCAAACGCCCTTGGGCTTGGTAGAAGTTGATTCTGATTTAGCAAATAAAATTATTGCTCAAGATAAGAACATTAGGTATATCCCTCAAGCGCATATCAGGGAACACTCCTTAGAGGTTCAACTGCCCTTTTTGCAGAGGACATTGAAGGATTTTAAAATCATTCCCATTCTCGTTTCTGATTCCTCTTTAAAGAACTGTCAGACTTTGGCAGACGCTATTTTTAAGAGTATAGAAGGAAAGAAGGTCTTAATCATTGCCAGTACCGACCTATCCCATTACCATCCTTATAAGGAAGCCTGCCGGCTGGATAAGATAACCTTAGATGCTATCATGACCTTGAATCCAGAGGAGGTGGCTAAGAAGGGCGATATGTGTGGCAAGGCAGCGGTCTTAACCACCATCATGCTTGCTAAGAAATTGGAAGCAGATAAAGTAATTATTTTAAAGTATGCCAATAGCGGAGATACCGCTGGGCCAAAGGATGGAGTGGTGGGTTATGGCGCGGTTGCCATTGTAAAGAAAGGAGAAAAAAAGATGAAGGGAGTCTATTTTAAAGAAGAGAGAGAAGAGTTATTAAAGATTGCCCGGGATTCTATTAAAAGTTTTCTTACTACCAGAAAGCCGCCCAGGATAGAGACCGAGAACCCGAAACTAAAGCAGAAGCGTGGAGCCTTCGTTACCCTGAGAAGGGGAGAGGTCTTGAGGGGCTGCATCGGTTTCATCGAACCCCTCTTCCCCCTTTATCACGCGATAAGCGAGTGCGCCATATCTGCGGCCACTAAGGATATCAGATTCCCGCCAGTAACTGTAGGGGAATTACCCAAGATCACTATTGAAATCTCCGTTTTATCTCCAACAAAGAGAGTGGCCACTGTCGATGAGATTAAGATGGGGGTTCATGGGGTAGTGGTAAAGAAGGGATTAAATCAAGGGATATTCTTGCCTCAGGTGGCAACTGAGACTGGCTGGAGCAGGGAAGAATTCTTAAGCCACTTATGCAGCGGGAAGGCCGGGCTTCCTCCCGATGCTTGGAAAAATGAGGATATTGAAATCTATATCTTTACTGTAGAGAAATTTGAAGACGCGAATATCCGCGAATAATAATTGCATTTTTAATCTGTGATCTGTGAGGATCTGTAGTAAATCTGTGATTATCTGTGTATAAAAGGAGGCGGAGATGGCTGAAGAGGAGAAGAAGGAAGAATTGAATTATCAGTTTGTGAGCCTCATCTTTTCCCTCCAACAAGCGGCCATGGCCCAAATGGGCAAGATAGCCAATCCGGCTACGGGCAAGATGGAGAAGAATCTCGTCCAGGCAAAGGCCACCATAGACATGCTTGAGATGCTGAAAGAGAAGAGTGAAAGCAACCTCACTGATACTGAGCAGAAAATAATATTAAATACCCTGGACAATCTCTATCTTAACTATGCCGATGAAGTGGAGAAGGAGGGCAAGAAAGAAGAGAAGCCCAAGGAAGAAAAGGAGAAAGGAGGTGAGAAGAAATGAGACTAAGAATAGTCACTGCCTTGGTTTTGATTTCAGCCCTGGCTTTTATTCCCACCATAGCGAAGGCCCAGACCTCTGAGAGTAATGAAGAGGAACAGACTATCTCTGTAACCAGTGAAGGAAAGGTCAAGGTGACTCCAGACGTTGCCTATCTCCTGTTAGGGGTAAAAACCCAGGCCCTCTCTGTTCAAGAAGCCTTAAAAGAAAACAACCGCGTCATGACCTTGGTAACAAAGGAGTTAAAAGCGAAAGGGATTAAGAATGAGAACATAAGAGTAATCGGACCAGTAATGAGCCGAGCAGGAAGGATTTATTTCCAAAGGGAGGCCCCTACTGGATTTGAAGTATCTAAGAAGATCATCGTTACCTTGGATAAGATTGGCTCTGATCCGGATAAGATGGGAGAGAGGGTAGCGGAGATCATCGATGGAGCAACCAAAGCCGGAGCCAATATCTGGGGGAAAGAAAAAGGATATGATCCCAGGGAAAGGCCCTGTGTTCTCTTCTCTGTCAAGGAAGTAGAGAAATATAGGGAGCAGGCTTTAGAAAAGGCCCTTGCCGAAGCCCGACCTCAAGCAGAGAAGATTGCAGCCACCAAGGGATTGAAAATTAAGAAGATAAAGTCCATATCCAAGTGGAAACATGCCTCAGGACCTGATAGCTGGTGGGAAAGAGGATATGGAAAGGACTTACCTGAGGGACCGAAGGTTAATGCTCTGAAAGATATTGAGATCTCTGTCTCCATCAGGGTGAGTTATACTGTGGAGTGAGCGATAGGGGGCCAGGGAATTTCCTGGCCCCTTCCAAAGTAAGAAGATGAAAATAAAGATCGGTTTCGCATTTTTATTACTAATGGTGTCTTCTTTATCCCTTCTTGCTCAGGAGAAAACCATCTCCGTCATTGGTGAAGGAAGCATTAAAGTAAAGCCAGATGTTGCCTATCTTCTCTTGGGAGTGGAGAATCAGAACTCCTCTGCCCAAGATGCTTTAAGAGAGAATAGGGCTATAGTTGAGAGGGTAATAAGGAGATTGGGCGAAGCTGGAGTTCGGCAGGAGTCTATTGTTATCCATAATCACACCCTTTCTCCCTTCTTCAAGTTCCAGTATTTTCCGCCCAAGATATCCTTAGCCGGTTTCCAAACCTTTAGAAGAATAGTGATAACCTTAGATGGGTTCGAAGGGACAGAGAGATATATTGACATTGCTACTAAAGCCGGTGCCAATGTCTGGGGAAGGAAAGGGCTCTCCAGTTTCATCTTGGAAGGAGAGAATACCTGCATCCTCTATTCTGTAAAGGATTACAAGAGATACGAATCCCAAGCATTGAAAAAGGCCCTAAAAGAGGCAAGGAAGAAGGCAGAAGAAATTGCAGTTAGTTCAGGGAAGAAGATAAAAGGAATGAAATCCTTCTCTGAAGAGACCTATGAATGGAGATCCGTTGACCTCTGGCTAAAGAAGTTCGAAGAAGGACTTCCTTCCGGGCCGAAGGTGGCAAACCTGAGAGATATTGAAATCTTAGTCACTGTAAGAGCCACCTATACTCTCGAGTAAATTAATTATGAGATTGGATAGAAGAATAGCAAGGACCTTGGGAGCAACCCTCCTCCTTGCTTTTTTTATCATTATAGGAGCACTTATCATGAATACTAGAAAACCACACAACCCCAGAACTGGTGCTACGCCCAAGAAAGGGGAGGTTAGACTCCATCCTGCGATGTACTGGGAGAAGTTACCAGGGAAGAGAGTCAGGTGTAACCTATGTTTCAGGAAGTGCGTAACCAGGGATGGGGAGATCGGCTTCTGTAGGAACAAGATAAATAAGAATGGAGAATACTATACCCTGGTCTATGCCATCCCCTGTGCCGTCCAGATAGACCCCATTGAGAAGGAACCCCAGCATCATATGCTTGCCGGAAGCAGGATATTATGTATTGGAACCGCCAGCTGTAACTTCAGATGTAAGTTCTGCCACAACTGGCATATGTCCCAGAGGAATATCTACCAAACATTAAACTATGACCTTCCACCAGAGAAAATTGTGGAACTGGCCATTGAGAATAAATGTCCCACCATCTCCTTTACCTATAACGAGCCCACCGTATTCTATGAGTATATGCTCGACATCGCAAAACTTGCTCAGAAGAAAGGAATAAAGATACTCTTCCACTCCAATGGCTCCATGTCTCCCGGACCATTAAGAGAACTTCTGAAATATAGCGATGCGGTGACCATCGACCTCAAGGGATTTACCAATAAATTTTATAGCGAGGCCTCATCAGCTAAACTGGAGCCGGTTCTTGAGACCCTAAAAATTATTAAGGAAGAGGGGAAGTGGCTTGAGGTCGTGAATCTCATCATTCCTACTCTGAATGATAATCCCAGAGATATCAGAAGGATGTGTGAATGGATAAAAGAGAACCTAGGGGATGGGGTTCCCATCCACTTCAACAGGTTCTCCCCTTCCTATAAACTGCAGAACCTTCCCCCCACGCCAATAAAGACCTTAGAAGGAGCAAGAGATATTGCTAAAGAGGTGGGCATAAAGTATATCTATATCGGGAACGTCCCGGGACACGAAGGGAACTCCACCTACTGCCCAAAATGCAAGAAGAGATTGGTGAGAAGGATCCACTTCGCCATCTTAGAGAATAAGATAAAAGAGGGAAGATGCTCCTTCTGCGGAGAAAAGATCCCTGGCCTTTGGTAAAACGCAGATACTCAACGTATTTCATTTGCCTTGAGGAATAGTCGCAGATATTGACGCAGACTGCCGCAGATATTTGAGACAGACGGGCACTAGTCAGTTTGGCGAAAATCTACATAGTTTTCCCTTCTCTTTCGTTTTTAAATTCCCGCCTTTTTGTCTAATTCCTTTGTTTCCCATTAAACCATTCGCGCGCCATGCCAGAGGCAGGTCCGCCAAACTAACGGCGGACAGGCGCCTTTTGAGCCAGAGGCTCATCCGCCTCAGGCGGAGGCGGAAATGGGCAAGTGTTCGAAGTAACGCTTAACTCTAACTATCTTTGAATCTTCGAAGATTGGAAGATGAAAGTAAAAGGTTCGAGTCGCAACTTCTTTTCTCACCAACCTGTTTAGAACCTTCTTTCTTTATTTCCCCCATATTTTTAAATTCTTAAGCCCCGAAGGAGAACAGAGTTCCCTTCGGGGTAAAAATTTGGAAACATCAAAAATCACTTGACAGATTCCAAAATATAGGATATAATCTATATTGACTATAGTTTTTAAACTATAAAGGGGTAAAAGATGGATGTGAAAATTCGTGAGGCACAGTTAAAAATATTAAAGATATTTTCTCATCTTTCTAAAAGTTTTGCCTTATCGGGCGGCTCAGCATTAGAACTCTACTATTTGAAGCACAGATTTTCCCGCGACCTGGACTTTTTTTCACCAAGATACGATTTGGAAGAAATAAAAAACCTGATTTCGGCATTCAGTAAAGGTATTGGAAAATCCATAGAATTGGAGAATGAATTTATTGCCAACAATCGGGCAAGAGTCCAATTCTACGTTGCACCAATTAAAGGCTCTAGATTCCCATTAAAAATTGATTTTATTGAAGATGTATTTTTCACCAAGCCAACTATTAGAAAATTTAAGAGCATTCCGGTATATGATGTAAAGCATATCTATTTCCAAAAGATAGTTACTATTACTGGAACGCAACTTATAAAAGATAGCACTGGCCGGGAAGTGACTACTGGGAGAAGGGAAGTGCGGGATATGGTTGATATTTATTATCTTTCCCAAAAGGTAAAACCGCTGCATAGATTTTTGAGGACGCTTTCTAAGGAGCAACAGAGAGGGATGGTTCAGTGGTACCGCAGTTTTTCCCGGCAGGAATTCAAATTAGGATTTTTAGACCTGGATATTTATGATAAAAAATTGGATGCTTCAAAGGCAATTATCTATCTGGAAGACGAGATAAAGAAATTCGTAAGCGAGGTAGTGAAGTGAACCTAAAAAAATATTACTGGGGATTAAGCGAGAAAGCCATTAAAGAGACCGAAGAAATAATCAGAAATCCCCAACATCCCAAATTTCTCTCACGGATTTTTACCTTACTTTCCAGGTGCGACAAGCCGGAGGAATTATTTTCCCTGATAAGCAGAAAACAATTTATAGAGGTATGGCCTAAAGTGCGGCGATACTGGATAAAAAGGTCTCAGGCAAAGGATTTTCGTTCCTGGTGGGAAACCATTTATGAGCAGCTTCTGGAAGAAGTTAAAGGGAGAAAGAGACCGAAAGGCGAACCAATGAAGATTTTTAAACATACTGGGGAAGTAATCAAAAAAGCAAGGATTGAAAAAGGTTGGAGTCAATCCGACTTTGCCCGAAGGGTGGGCATGAAACAGCCGGATATTTCAGCAATAGAGAAGGGTAAGAAAAATATTACTTTGGAAACCCTGGCTCGATTATGTAAGATATTGGACATCAAAAATATACCAGTAAAGGAATAAAACTTTACCCGCCTGCCCTTATTTTTGAGCGTTAGCGAAAAAAGAGACAACTTGCTTGGCTCATTTTTAAATGCCCGCCTCTTCGGCGGGTTTTTGCTTACAGCAAAAAACATAAGAATTTGGAAACAGTGGTAATGGGCTTGTTATACCTATAATAAGCATTCGCGCGAATGCGAAAGTGAAAAGTTGGAAGAAATTGAGGGTTATCTCGTTTTGGGGGTGGAGGAAAGGAGGAAGAAGGTGGAGAGGTTGAAGAGGGAGACGATGAGGCAGGTTTGAATGATGCCCAGGATGGGGATTAAGAGGATGCTGGCCAGCAAGGCCCCCAGACAGGAGCCGAATAAATCCACGCCATAGAGAAGTCCGGCGGTCTTTCCCACTTTCTGACCCTTTAGATAAATCTTGTTTGCTAAAGGGAATTCCAGGCCGACCAGAAGGCCGGTAAGGGCTACTAAAATAGGGAAGACTATCTGAGATAGGGGATAGAGGTAGACCCCTTTTACTTTAGAAAGAGCGATTAAGGAAAGGGGGAGAAGGAGAGCATAGATTGCTACCGCTCCCTCCAATCGAGAAAGGACCAATAAATCTCTTTTTATTTTGGGCAGTTGCTTGATCATGAAGAGGGCACCAGCGGTCAGGCCCACCATGAATAAAGCCACGATCAATCCAATCCGGGAGTAAAGATAGCCATATAATACCTGAAAGGCAAGGATTAAGACTACCTCTAAGGTGATCCCGGCAAAACCAGTAGTAGCAATGGCTAAGGGAGTAAAGCTCCTTCTCATCCTGGGAGATCTTCTACTTAAGAAGATGAGAATAAAGACGAGCACTGCCAGAATGGTGGCGAAGTGCCAGACATTTAGTTTAGTAAATGAAGCAAATAGTTTTCTGGAGGCGGGATAGAAATAACTTGCCCAGAGAACGATATCGTAGTAGTAAGAGATGGGCTGGAAGTCGAAGTTCTTCTTTGTTCCTTTTGCCTCATCTAAGGCGCCAAGGAGATAGGAGATTTTTCTAGGCGTGAACTGATAGGAGATGTGATAGGGGGTCAGGAAGTCGGTCTTTATCTTTCTTTCAGAGAACCTTTTATTCAAGATTTGGTCATCATAGGTGAGAATTTTTTCGCTGGGTGAGGCAAATAAGAGGAGATACTCTCCCGGAACGGCCACTATATTGGGGAAAATATCTTTCAGGGTATAGTAGATAGAGGCGTTGAAATCCCCCATCTCTTCCCCTAAGTAGGCCTCCTTGGAGGAGATTCCCAGAGAGATTATACCTTCGGGTTTTAAAATATCTCTTACTTCTTTAAAAAACTCTCTAGTATAGCATCTATTGAGCTGTGCGGTACAGGGGTCGGGAAGGTTGACCATGACCAGGTCATACTTCTCTTTTACCCTCTTTACGAAGAGGCGGCCATCGAGATAATGGACCTTTACCCTTTCATCCACTAAGGCCTTTCGATCACTTGGAGGAAGATACTTCTTTGCTAATCGGATGAGCTCAGGATCGAGTTCTACATAGTCCACAGAATCCGGGTTATGCTTTAGAATCTCCTGTAAGCCCCCACTCACCCCGCCTCCGATGAGAAGAATCTTTTTTGGCTTGGGATGCTCCAGCATAGTGAGATGAGTGACATACTCATTGAACTCCCTATCAGAGGTGGTGAAGGATAGGAGGCCGTTCTCATAGAAACTATATTGATCAGTCCTCTTTGTGGTTACCAGATTTCCGTAGATGGAGTTTTTTTCTTCAACTAATTGATAACCCCTCCAACGCCACCTAGTAGATTGGTCCTGAAGATTATCTATCTTAGAGGAGCCGAAGAGATAGATACTTAAAGCAAGAAGAAGAGTTAGGATGGCAAGGGGCTTACGTGATGTGGGATGCCTGCCTGCTGGCGAGGCAGGTGGGATGTGGGATGTGGAACGTATTGTGGCAAGGAGGAAGGCGGCGAAGAGATTGAGGGAGCCGATTAAAAGGGCACAGTGGAAGGAATGGAGGAGATAGACCAAGAGGAAGGTGAAGATAATCCCCCCTGCCATATCCCCCAAGGCATCGTAGATATAGACCCTTCCAATGGCCTTGGGCGCCTCTCTGATTATCTGATTGTAGACCCGGCAGCCCAGGGCAAACTGGAAGCCGATTACCAGACATAAGGGAGCAAGGACCAGAAAGGAGAAGTAGAGCATGGGGAAAGGTCCAATGATCTCTCCCAGACCAACACCGATAATACTCTTGCTCGTCCTTACCAATAATATCTCTAAGGGCAAGAAAAGCCAGATCAGGAATTGGGTGAGAATGAAGACCTCTATCCCTCTTTTTATCCTATCCGCCCTTCTTCCTAAGAACCAGCTTCCCATCCCCACCCAGAAGAGCCAGGAAGCAAGGATGAATCCGATGGAGAGCTCATTCCCATAGAAGGTAATGAGTAACTCCCTGACCAGAACTACCTGGCTGACCACGCTGCTGAAGCCTACCAGGATTAGGGCAAAGATTAGAATCTTCTTCATTCCTCCTCCTCACTTTCATCCTATCATACTAAGCCCAAGACTTCAACCCCGCACCTTTTATCCATTCAAAGTATTAAGATAAAAAATGAACCCCGCCCCTTCCTTGTCTGTGGTCGGGATTTGGGGAGAAGAAGGAGCGGGGTGAATATTGAGAAGGTGCGGGGTTAATTTGTTTCTAAGTAAAAGATGTGATACAATTGAAATGAAAGAGAGGTAGAGATGGAAGAGGAAAAAAAGGTCCTGGAAGATTTTGGGGAGGTTCTTTCTCTGACGAAGAAGTATATTAAGCAGGAGAAGGAGAAGGGACTAAGAGAAATTAGCTACAAGCCACAGGCTACAAGCCACAAGCTACAAAAAGAAACTTTAGAAAAATTGAGGAAGGAAGTGGGGGGATGTAAGAAGTGTCCTTTATGGAGGGAGAGGAATAACGTTGTCTTTGGTGAAGGAAGCCCCAATGCCAAGCTAATTCTGGTGGGAGAGGCACCGGGAAGGAATGAGGACCTGCAGGGAAAGCCCTTTGTGGGAGCCGCCGGGCAGTTACTAACCAAGATATTAGCATCCATCGGTCTTAAAAGAGAGGATGTTTTTATCGGAAATATTTTGAAGTGCCGCCCACCGATGAATAGGAATCCCAAGCCAGAGGAGATTAAGGCCTGTTGGGGCTATCTGGATAGGCAGTTAAGAATAATAAGACCCAGGATCATTCTCGCTATGGGAACTTTTGCTGCCCAGACCCTGTTAAGAACAGATGAGAGGATAGGTAGATTGAGAGGAGAGTTCCATCCTTTCGCTAAGGGTGTAAAACTGCTCGCTACCTATCATCCAGCAGCCCTACTGCGTAACCCAGGCTACAAAAGAGCGGTCTGGGAAGACATGAAACTCCTCAAAAAAGAATACGAAAAATTATAGTAAGTTCAGTTATCCGTGATTATCCGTGAATAATCTGTGCCTATCCGTGTTTCAGGAGAGAGAAGTGAGTAAATATATTGAGGTGGCGGTGGGATTGCCCATAGATAGACTCTTCCACTATGCCGTTCCCCCCCGTCTGGGAGAAGAGGCGGCCCTGGGGAAGAGGGTCCTCATCCCCTTTGGCTCTCGCCAGATAACAGGATACATTGTGGGATCTATCGAAGAATCCCCTATGGATAGAATAAGAGAGATCATAGACGTCATTGATCGCGAACCGGTTCTCTCTTTCAAGATGTTAAAACTTACTAAATGGATTTCAGACTATTATCTTGCTCCCTGGGGACAGATGATTGAGGCCGCTCTGCCCATTGGGATGAAGATGGAGAGTAAGAGAGTCATCAAATTGAAAGAAATTGATTTAACTAAGGTTATTCCTGAGATAGAAAAGAGATCTCCTGACCAGGCACAGGTCTTGAGAATTCTGGAAGGGAAGAAGGAGATGAGCCTGGAAGGGATCATGCGCAAGATGAAGAAGAAAGGGGTCTACTCTGCGGTGAATGCCCTGGAGAAGAAAGGTCTGGTAGAGAGCAGGCTGGTATTAAAGGAGAGACTGGTCAAGCCCAAGACAATCCAAATTGTGAAGGCCGTGCCTGCCTTGTCGGCAGACAGGCCTACCGGCAGGCAGGCAAAAGAAATCTCAGAGGAAGTGCTTAAGAAATTAACGAAAGGGGCTCCTAAACAGGCCCAGGCTTTGAAGATATTAAGAGAAACCAGAGAAGAAATGACCCCCCTTCAATTGGCAAAGAAGGTCAGAACATCAACTTCTACCATTAAGAGTCTAAAAGAAAAGGGGCTCTTGAATTATGTTCTTAGGGAAGTGAGGCGCAGGGTAAAAGAGATCAAAGAGTTAGAGAAAGAGATTGGGAAATTAAAGTTGACTGAGGAGCAGAGGAAGGCCTTGGGAGCAATAGAGAGAAGCATTGACCAAAAGAAAGGTGAGGTCATTCTATTACAGGGGCCCAGAGAGAGCGGAAAGGAGAGAATCTACTTAGAGGCCGTTACCCACTCTCTTTCACAAGGCAAAGGAGCCATCTTGCTCTATCCTGAGATCATATTCGCCTCAAGGGCCTTTGCCTGTTTCACATCCTATTTTGGCGACCGGGTAGCCATACTCCATAGCGAGTTATCGCCCGGGGTGCGCTATGATGAATGGCGGAGGATAAAGGAGGGGATGGCGGATGTAGTTATTGGCACCCGCCTGGCTATCTTTGCCCCCTTAAAAAACTTGGGTCTGATCATTATTGATGGTGAAGAAGAAACTTCTTATAAACAGGAAGAGGTTCCCAGATATCATACTCGGGAAGTAGCCTTGAGAAGAGCAAAAGAGTCTGGGGCCACAGTAATCTTAGCAAGCGGTTCTCCTACCTTAGAGTCCTATTATGAGGTTAAGAATGAAGATTATGGATTAGTGAGGTTATCTCAAACACTCGATAAGAAGGGACTTCCCGAGGTAAGACTAATCGATATGCGCCTGGAGCTGGTTCAGAAGAAGAACCGCTCCATCTTCTCCTTAGAGCTTCAGGAGGCCATGAGAAGGAGATTGGAGAGAAAGGGTCAGATCATTCTATTTCTGAATAAAAGGGGATTTGCCTCCTTCATCCTTTGCCGGGAGTGTGGACATGTTCTACGCTGCCCCAACTGTAACCTGACTCTGACCTATCACTTTCCGGATCGCATTCTGCGCTGCCATCACTGCAATTATTCTATAAGAACACCCAATATCTGCCCCAGATGTCGGGGATACTATATGAGGCCCTTCGGCATCGGGACCCAGAGAGTGGAAGAGGCGGCGAGGAAATTATTTCCCAAAGCAAGAGTGATGCGCATGGATATCGATACTACTAAAAAGAAAGGCTCCTATGAGAGAATAACCAAGGCTTTTGAAGAAGGAAGGGTGGATATTTTGGTGGGAACCCAGATGGTGCTTAAGGGAATAGAGTTTAAGGGCCGGGTTTTATTGGGAATGGTCTCTGCAGATACCGCCCTGAACCTTCCTGACTTCCGGGCAACGGAGAGGACCTTTGCCCTTCTTTCTCAGGTCGTGGGAAAGGCGGGAAGGGGGAGTCTCCCGGATGAGGTGATCATCCAGACCTATACCCCAGAACACTATGGCATAAGGGAGGTCTGTTTTGGAGACTACGACTCCTTCTATAACCGGGAGATAGAATATAGAAAGGAACTCTCCTATCCTCCCTTCAGCCATTTAATCAACATCTTGATAAGGAGCAATATAGAAAGCCAGGCCCAGAGGGTGGCCTCCAGCCTGGCGAGTGCTTTGATCAGAGCGAAGAAGAAAAAGCCCCTTCAGATACTTGGCCCCTCCCCTGCTCCTTTGACCCGGGTTAAGGGACAATACCGTTGGCAAGTGGCCCTGAAGGGGAAGGATATTGAAAACTTGAGGAGGGTCTTGCGCCCCATACTAAAGAGAGAAAAAACCCTCACACGCTATAGCAATGTCTTTATTAGCGTAGATGTCGATCCGGTAGCCTTACTTTAATCCCTGATTAAAGGTGGTAAAGGCGACAGTTTCTTTCTTTTCCTCTTTTCCCGTACCCTTTTTTTTAAATACTTCTGGCACCTTTCTAAAAGATTATCCGGATATTTTTCAAAGGCTTCCCTTTCTATAATGTCTTTAAGTTCCTCAATCCAAGGGGTCCACTCTGTCTTCTTCGCTTCTTCATACATCTCTTCTGTAAATCCAAGGATCTCTCCCTTCCTGAAATCCATTACCTTGAAATGCTTAATGTCCAAGAGAGTGAAGACCGCCATCCTCAACATATCCCCCCAATCCAACTCCCTCTTTGCCTTATACTTCTGATAAGGTGATGCTATTTTTCCTTTATAGACCGGGATTCTTTTATCCCACTTACTACAGGTTCTTAGGGTGGTATATCCCTGTCTTTCCACAATCATGGGGTAACCCGGCTCTTCTTCAATGCTCTTTACAATTTTAAGCATCTTATTAAAGGGAAACCAGTCGTAGAAGAACTTAACATGGAAGGAATCGGGAACAGAAGAAAAAAGGTGGGCATCCCCTAATTTGTGCTTCTTTTGCAATTCCTTTACCTCTCTTTTTACTTGCTTGATATACATCCTGTCATAATCAATGAACAAGGGATGAAGGTTAGTTCCCGGAACCTTTGAGATGATTCCGCCAGTGAGCATCTGCTCATGGATGGGTCTGGTAGGATCCCTTCTTGCCCAGTAGAACTTCATCTGGATGGCGATTCCATCCCTCATATTTAGGGGTGGCAACTTGGCATGATAGATTTTCTTCTTCATTTTTCCCCTCCTGTGACACGGATTTCTTCTACTGCTTACTGCGTTAGCTTAAAAACACGGATAATCACGGATAAAATCTTGGACACGGATTTCTTTTTGCTGCTTACTATTTGGGCCCAATAACACGGATGAGCACGGATAAAGCAACCATCTAAAGTATAGCAAAAGGTGAAAGAAAAGTCAACGATAATTTGATTTTTTTGAAGAAATGTGCTAATTTAATAACCCTAGGAGATACGGATGAACCCCGCCCCTCATAGAATTGGTAATCTTGAGTCTGAAAAACTTAGAGTGATGGAGTCTTTTTTATGAAAGTTATTTACTTAAATATGAAAGGAGGGGTGGGGTGAAAATAATCTTTATGGGGACTCCAGAGTTTGCCTGCCTCCCTCTTTTAGCTTTAATTAAGAGTAAACATGATATCATAGGAGTAGTCACTCAGCCGGATCGGAAGAAGGGAAGAGGGATGAAGATTTCTTTCTCTCCAGTTAAGGAGTTGGCCTTAAGGAATAATCTGAATATCTATCAACCATCAAATATAAATAACCCAGAGTTTATTAGAACCTTAAAAGAAATCTCTCCCGACCTAATTACCATTGTGGCCTTTGGCCAGATTTTATCTAAAGAGATTCTAAGATTACCAAAGTATGAATGTATCAACCTTCACCCTTCTTTACTTCCCAAATATAGAGGCGCCTCACCCATTCCTGCTGCTATTCTCACTGGGGAAGGGAAGACCGGGGTGACCACCTTCTATCTGAGCGAGGAGGTGGATAGCGGAGATATCATATTGCAGAAAGAAGAAGGAATTAGGAAAGATGATACCACCGTCACATTAAGTAAGAGATTAGCCGAGACGGGAGCAAATTTATTGATAGAAACCATCGATAAGATTGAGAGGAAAGAGGTACCGAGGATTCTTCAGGATAAAGAAAAAGCTACCTCTGCCCCGAGATTGAGGAAAGAAAACGGGCTCATAGATTGGAAGAAGTCCGCCCCTCAGATAGAAAGGCTCGTTCGGGCTATGGACCCCTGGCCCGGAGCCTATACTCATTTTGCAGGAAAATTATTGAAGATTTGGAAGGCAGAAATCGCATATCGCATATCGCATATCGCATATCGCAAATTACAACCAGGAGAAGTGGCAGATATTACAAAGGAGGGAATGGTCGTGGCCTGCGGAGAAGGGTTCTTATTAGTTAAGGAGGTTCAGCCTCCAGGCAAGAAGAGGATGAGTGCCTCTTCTTTTGCTTCAGGATATAGAATAAAGACAGGCAGTATCCTAGGAGGTGAATGATGGGTTTCTATAGTTCTTATCTCATTCTCCTTCCTGCTCTTATTTTAGCTCTCTATGCCCAGAATAAGGTGAGAAGCACCTATCAGAAGTATTCTAAAGTCGCTTCCCGAAGAGGATTGACCGGAGCCCAGACGGCAAGAAGTCTTTTGGATGAGAACGGATTGAACAACATCAAGATTGAAAAAATTCCAGGAAAGTTGACCGACCATTATGACCCAAGAAGTAAGGTTTTACGCCTTTCTGCTCCCATCCACGATAGTGCTTCTCTATCTGCCTTGGGAATTGCGGCCCATGAGACGGGCCATGCCATTCAGGATTCAAGGGATTATCTTCCTCTCAGGATTCGCCATGCCATCTTTCCTGCTACTGCCCTGGGAACAAATCTTGCCTTTCCTCTATTTTTCATCGGCTTCTTATTCGGTGGCCGTCTTTTGATGAACCTCGGTATTCTATTCTTTGCTGCTGCGGTTATCTTTCAGATTATCACCCTGCCCGTAGAGTTCAATGCCTCAAAGAGAGCATTAGTCTTGCTTGAAGAAGGGAACTATTTAGAAAAAGAGGAGATTTCTGGGGCGGACAAGGTCCTCTCTGCTGCTGCCTTAACTTACTTAGCTGCCACGGCTATGGCGGTAATGCAGCTCCTTCGCCTCTTGATTCTACGACAAAGCAGATGAAAATAAAGAAGATGCTCTTAAGGATAGCAGGAATAACCCTGGGGATTATACTATTTGTCTTCCTCCTCATGAGACTAATTACTGGGGGAAGGGAAGTTGCGGTACCGGATATCAGGGGAAAAGAAGTAACCTTTGCCCTGGAGGACTTGAGTAAAGCGGGATTGAATCTGAAACTCTTGGAGAGGCGCTTCGATGACTATATCCCAGAGGACCATATCATCTCTCAGGATCCCCGGCCGGGAATCGGGGTCAAGAAGGGGAAGGAGATCAAGGTCATCATCTCCAAGGGTTCTCAAAAAGTATTTGTTCCTGAGGTAAAAAGGAGAAGTCTTCGCTCTGCAGGGATCACCCTGCGCCAGAGAGGCCTAAAGATAGGGAAGGTTGCCAGAGCCCACTCTGATCTGATTGAAGAGGACACCATTATGGCCCAGAGTCTGGAGTCGGAAGTGGAGGTGAGCAGGAACTCTGAGATAAACTTGCTGGTAAGCCTTGGCCCCTATCCTATCTATTTCTATATGCCAGATCTGATTGGAAAATCCTTAGAGAGAGCATCGAGAATCATGGAATCTCTAAGACTCCAAACAGGCAGTATTACTTATGAGGTGGATCCGGAGTTGAGGGAGGGGGTGGTCCTCAATCAGGCACCGAGCTTTGGTTTCTCAGTAAAGGAGAAATCCCTGGTTAACCTGGTGATAAGTGTCAAGAGCCAAACCCGACCCACAGGTCTATTAAGATACTATATGCTCCATTACGTGGTCCCTTCCGGCCTATTTCCTAAGAGGATAAAGATTGTGGTCAGCGATGCTCAGGGTGAAAGAGAAGTCTATAACGCCCTCCTCTCCCCAGGCAAGGAGATCGATGAGGTCATCGCCATTATGGGAAGAGCGCGGGCCAAGATATATATTGATAGCGAATTAGAAAGGGAGATGACCCTTAGATAGTAAATTGCAAAGTGCCTGCCTGTCGGCAGACAGGCAAAATTAGCAATGCAAAACGGGATAGTAAAATCAAAAATCAAAAATGAAAATGTAAAATGACAAACCATAAAAAATCAAAGTGTAAAAATCAAAATGACAATGCAAAAATTAAAATCTTTGAATTTTGATACGTCGTTTTCATATTTAATATTTAATCTTTGATATTTTATTTTAGTATGATGTGTAATTTTAATATTTAATTTTTAATATTTGATTTTATAAGTGGAGGTTATTAATATGGTAAAGATAGCGCCTTCTATATTAGCAGCGAACCTCACTTCTTTGAGAGAAGAGATAAGGAGAGTAGAAGAGGCAGGAGCAGATCTGGTTCATATCGATATTATGGATGGGGCTTTTGCCCCCAACATTACCTTTGGACCGGAGATGGTTCGGGCAATAAGAAAAATAACAGAACTTCCCCTGGATGTCCATCTCATGATTAATAATCCCCAGAAGTTCATAAAGCCCTTTCTCCAGGCAGGAAGCGATCTATTGACAGTACATATCGAAGCCAGTGGTAATATAGAAGAGGCGATAGGGTTGATTAAAGAAGGAAAGAAGAAAGCCGGCATAGCTATCAATCCCAAAACCCCTCTTCTTGCCATCGAAGAGTTTCTGGAGAAGGTAGATATGATTACTGTGATGAGCGTCCATCCTGGCTTTGCTGGTCAGATATTCATCCCGGCAGTAATCCCCAAGATAAAAGAGTTGAAGGATCTAATAATTAAAAGGAATCTGAAGATAGATATCGAGGTGGATGGAGGGATAAATACTACCACTGCCCCAGAAGTGATTAAAGCCGGGGCAGATATCTTAGCAAGCGGATTAGGAATCTTTGGTTCTAAAGATATCAAAAAGACGATTGAGAAATTGAAGGGAGGTTAAAAAGCTCTAACTGAGAGAATCGAAATATGAGAATCTCATAAATTAGATGGGGCAGTGTTGATGGAACCTTTCGCGCGAAAGGTAGAATAGTTATGGGAGAAAGGAGGAAAGTGAGATGAAGAGAAGAGTTAAGATTACTTTGGTATCTGTTGTCTGTATTTACCTTGTTACCTTTACCTCGGTAAATATCGCTGATTTAAAGGTGGGCTTTGACTATGACGATACCCTGATCTTCTCCACCCCAGCCTTCCGGGCAGGGGAGGGGAGCGGGAATCCTTACTATTCCCCGGAATACTGGAGAGTAGTCAACAATAGCTTTAACTTAGAAAAAGTAAAACTGGTACCCATGACCACTGCCTTACTTTATAAGGCTCTGGGCTTCGATGTGGTAATTATTACCGCTCGTCAAGGGTATGGGGAAGAGGAGCTTCAAGAACACTGGAAGTGGCTGGCCAAGGAGTTCTACTTTGAAAGAAATAAATCGTCTATCTTAGAAAAGGGAAGATTCGTCGCCTTCTTCGGGGATAGCGATTCAGACATCACCGAGGCCTTGGAAGCCGGGGTCAAGCCAATAAGGGTGAAGAGAAGCAAAGAGAGTGATTATAAAGGAAAATACCATCCCGGCCAGTATAAGGAATGCATCCTCCCCTTCTCCGATTAAAAATCTATTGCCAAAAATGCTTGCCCCGTTGATAGTGTAGCTTATCTACGGGGCTTGCCATTTTTCCCAGAATGTGCTAAGATTTTAAGTAGAAACTAGAGGAAAAAGCATGACAATAAGAAATAATCCTGGTTTTAAAGGGTTTCTTATCAGGCTTGGGGCCACGGTGGTGGCGGTAGTTTTGGTGATGTACCTGGCTAAGGTCTGGTTCATTGACCCGCGACTTGCTGTTTTAACTGCACAGAGGCCGGTGAGCGAACAAGTAGCCACGACCGTTAAGGCAGAGGAAAAAGCACTTAAGTCCGTTGTTAAAGTAGAAAAGAAAGAGATTAAACCCGTTTCCAAACCTCAACCACCGGCAGGCAAGGTAATCTCCTGGAAGGATGCTGCGAAGCACTATGGGAAGTATGCAACAGTAGAAGGCAAGATTGTCCAGGCCTCTATTTCGAAAACAGGAAAGGTATGCTTCCTTAATTTTGATCCAGATTGGAAGCATACCTTCACAGCCATTATCTTCTCTAAACATTTCAATAAATTTCCAGCGAATCTAACGGATTACTACCAGGGAAAAAAAGTTCGTGTGACCGGTTACATTAAAGAGTACCGGGGGAAGGGAGGAAAGTACCCACCAAAACCGGAGATTATTTTAGAGGATCCGAGTCAAATAGAAATCGTGAAAGGCAAAGCCACCGGTCCCCCGGTTACCTTCGCTCCCACTGCCCAGGCACCAACTGTTGCGGCTCCGGCTGCCGGAGTGGCTCCCATATCGAGCATCACCCAGGCCTCAGTTGGCCAGAAGGCGACCTTAAAAGGAACCATAACCCTTGTCCGGGTTTTCAAGGAGGCGAAGGGCCGCACCTTAAAGATTAGCGATGGGACGGGAACCATAGATGTCTTAATCTGGAAGAAACTCTACGAACAAATCCCGCAGAGAGCGAGTCTTAATCCCGGAACGTCCCTCCAGGTGAGTGGGAAGATCAAAAGTTACCAGGATAAGTTCCAGATAGAACCAGGGAATTCCTCAGATATCCAGATCGCGGCAAAACCAGTTTACAAAAAGATAGATACTGACGGGGATGGAGTCCCGGATACTTTTATTCTCAAAGGAGAAGCTAAAGAGAGTTCCGTTTCTCCATCTACTCCAGAACCCAAGATACCATCCAATCTTCTTAAGGCCACCTGTACTCGTATAGCTGATGGCGATACTATCACAGTAGCACTCAGTGATGGCTCAATAAAGAAAGTGCGGCTGGTGGGAATAGATACCCCAGAATGTTGGAGGAAAGAAGGTGGGCGTTGGGTCTCCGATCCTGAACCAGGAGGAAAAGAGGCCAGTGATTTTACAGAAAAAGAAGTGCTGGGTAAGACAGTATATCTTGATGTGGATGATGAAGAACCCGCGGATCACTATGGGCGCACGCTGGCTTTAGTTTATACTAACCTGTCCGATGCAAAGAAAGGTCCTCGTTACTCACTGAACGCAAAACTTCTCCAGAAGGGCCTTGCCAAGGTACTGTTTATACCACCCTCGGAATTTGACCCCTATTCGTGGGAATAGCATGATAAGGTTGAAAGAGTGGAATATCGAGTAAAGGCTACGTTATTATGAGTTCGGAGTTAACAGTTCGGGGTTCGGAGTTGTTGGGAGAGAAAAATAAATAACAAAAGCTACAATTCTTATCGCAGGAGTCTTAAAAAGCTCTTGTTTTTATTTTAGGGCAGGATAGAAGAGAGTAATAAGACTTTTTTGGAGTTTGACGATGCAATTCTTACGTGATCGATTCTTAATATTAGCCGTGGTAGTTACGGCAACTGTCATTTCGGGAATGTTTATACTCCATAGACAGGTAAACAGGGGAATACAGCCCGATACAACTTCGGAAAGTGCTCCACCAGTGGCTCAGGTCCCTGCCCCTTCCCAAGAGCCGGTTCCCGTAAAATCTCCAGTAGTAGAAGAAAAATCGGTAGAGGTCGAGGTAGAGGAGATTGCTCCACCGTCCAAGACCCCCTCTTTGGTGATGGAGAAGATAGATACCGATGGGGATGGCATTCCCGATACCTTTGTTATTAAGGGAGAACCCAGAAAGAAACCTGTTTCTTTGACAAAGACTAAAACCAAAAAGCCCGATCTGCCTTCCAATCTGATAGAAGCCACCTGCATCAGGGTATCTGATGGGGATACCATTAAGGTGCGATTAGATGACGACTCAGTGGAGAGTGTAAGGCTCTATGGAGTAGACTGCCCTGAGAAGCGACAGCCTTTCGGAAGAAGGGCAACGCAATTTACTAAAGATATGATCTTGGGAGAAACAGTTAATATTAGCCCGGTCACTACTGACAAATACGGTAGGACTATTGCCTGGGTTTATGTTGATGGAGAATGCCTGGACAAAGAACTTCTTAAAGCCGGTTTAGCCTGGCACTACAAGAAGTATTCCCAGGAGAAAGAATTGGCCATACTTGAAGAGGAAGCGAGAGCGAAAAAGATTGGGTTATGGCAAGAACCCAATCCAACTCCACCCTGGGAATGGAGACATTAAAGATAAAGAAGATAAAAGGCTCTTTCTTTGCCCCCTAAAATTTCTGAACCGACTTATTTTCATTCTTCTTTTTATTACGTCCTAACCAAAGTTTTGCCCACAGAGTAACAAGGTTCTGCCCGTAGGGCAGGTTCTTATTTTTAAATGCCCGCCTCTTCGCCTGCCTGTCGGCAGACAGGGCGGGTTTTTGCTATAAGCAAAAAACATAAGAATTTGGAAATATGATGTTGAAATTTGCTATAAGGAAATAAAAGGAATCAAACGTAATTTTCCTTGACTTTTAGAGAGAAGTAGATTATACTGTAAAGTGAATTAACTTGACAGGGGAAAGAAATGGAACTTTCTCAAAGGGTGAGGACAAATCTTTTATTCGATTTCTATGGATCGCTATTGACTGAGAGACAGAAGAAGTTTGTCAAATTATACTTCTGTGAAGACCTTTCTTTGGGTGAGATCGCCCAGAGGTTTAGGATCTCTCGTCAGGCGGTCTATGATACCCTAAAGAAGGCCAGAGAGTCTTTAGAGAAGTATGAGAAGAAGTTGCACTTAACCCAGGAGGTAAGATAATGGCAACGGTAATTAGATTGAAGAGGATGGGAACCAAGAAGAAGCCCTTCTATAGATTGGTGGTCACCGATTCCCGGAAGGCGGTGGTTGGAAAGTACATCGAGGCCCTGGGATACTATGACCCCAGGAAAGAGCCGGCAATAGTCAATATCAATGAAGAGAAGGCATTGGAGTGGTTGAAGAAGGGAGCAAAACCCTCGGATACTGTGAGGAGTCTCTTTCAAAGAGAGGGGATCTTGCCACGGAGAAGAGGGGAAAGTGGGAAAGTGAGAAAGTGGGAAAAAGAGATCAATGCAAATGCAAAATAAAAAGAGTATCAGATTACCAGAATACCAGATGGAGAGGGTCAGTTATCAGAGGGTCAGATTGAATCTGAAATCTGATTTCTGAATTCTCATTCTGATACTCTGATGTTCTGATAATCTATGATTGAAGGAGGAGCGGGATGAAGGAATTGATTGAGTATATTGCCAAGTCTTTGGTTGATGAAAAGGATAAGGTAGAGGTGAGTGAGATAGAAGAGGAAGGGGGGGTAACTGTCTTAGAGCTGCGCACTGCGCCTGAGGAACTGGGGAAGGTGATTGGAAAAAGGGGAAAGATAGCAAATGCCCTGCGCATCCTCCTGAATGCTGCAGCAGCCAAAGCGGACAAGAGGGCCATTCTGAAGATTACAGAATGAAAGCCTAAATCTCACGGGATTTAATTTCCAATACCCAATTTCTAATTTCCAATAAAAACTCAAATGTCAAATTAACAACCAGTGGGAAGGGATGGTACAAAAAGAAAGTTTAGTAAATATTGGAAGGGTGGTTGCCACTCAGGGGAACAGGGGCGAGGTGAGGGTTATTTCCTTAACCGATTTTCCAGGTAGATTCCAAAATCTGAAGAAGGTCTATTTGATTCAAGAGGGGAAAGAACCCATTACCACAGAGGTAGAGAGGACCTGGCATCATAAGGGATTTATCATTTTAAAGATCAAAGGTTATGATAGTATCAGCCTGGCAAAGGAACTAAAAGGTTCCTTCATTGCCATTCCCAAAGAAGAGAGAATAAAGCTAAAGAGGGACGAGTACTATATCGATGATCTTATCGGCCTGGAGGTAGAGAGTGATAAGGGGAAGAGATTGGGAAAGATTATTGATGTCATAAAAAATCCAGGCAACGACATCTACGTTGTGAGGAATGATAAGGAGCTATGGATTCCAGCAACAAAGGAAGTAATCAAAAGGATCGATTTAGAGAATAAGAAGATGACTATTCACATGATGGAGGGATTGGAGAGCCTGTGAGAATCGACATCTTAACCCTCTTTCCCAACATGGTAAAAGGGCCTCTGAAAGAGAGCATATTGAAGAGGGCCCAGGAAAAGGGTTTGGTGAAGATAAACGTTTTAGATATTCGCTCCTTTACTCATGATAGACATAGGACAGCAGACGATGCTCCCTATGGTGGGGGAGCGGGAATGGTTTTGAAGCCAGAGCCCATATTTGAGGCCATGGAATCCATTAAATCAAAAATCAAAAATCAAAAATCAAAAATCAAAGTGATACTGATGACTCCTCAGGGGAAGAGGTTTGATCAGGGGATGGCAAAGGGATTAGCAAGAGAGAAACATCTGGTCTTTATCTGCGGCCACTATGAGGGAATAGACGAGAGAATAAAGAGAATGGTAACGGATGAGATATCCATCGGCGATTATGTCCTCACTGGCGGGGAATTAGCCGCCTTAGTAGTCATCGATGCCTTGGTTCGTCTCATTCCCGGGGTCTTGGGGAAGGAAGAGTCTATAATCTGTGACTCTTTCTATTCTGGTCTCCTGGACTATCCCCACTATACTAGGCCAGGGAAGTATCGGGGAATGAGAGTTCCCAAGGTACTTTTGAGCGGGGATCATAAAAGAATCGCCAGATGGAGGAGAAAGGAAGCCCTGAGAAGGACACTAGAGAGGAGGCCGGACCTGTTAAAAGAAATCAAATTATCTAATGAGGATAAGAGGTTACTAAGAGAGATTAAAGGTCTCCGACCCAGAGGGGTCTCTGACCTGGAGGGAGAATAGATCTATGGAGAAAGATTTCAGGCCTGGGGATAAGATCAGGGTATATGTTAAGATTAAAGAGAAGGATAAAGAAAGGATCTCAGCCTTTGAGGGAGTAGTGATCAGGAAGAAGAGAGGGCTCCAGGGCTCTTTCACTGTGAGGAAGGTTTCCTACGGGATAGGGGTGGAGAGGACCTTTCCCCTCAATTCTCCGAGAATAGATAGGATCGAAGTTAAGAAAGAGGGCAAGGGGAGAAGGGCCCGGCTCTATTACCTGCGTAAAAAATAAAAAATGAGAAGAAAAAAATCTGTTTTAAAAGAATGGATAGAGGTAATCCTCACTGCCGTCTTCTTCTATCTGGTTATTGTGACCTTTGTCATTCAGAGTTTTCATATCCCTTCTTCCAGCATGGAGCCTACCCTGAAGATAAAGGACAGGCTATTTGCCTGTAAATTCAGTTATGGGCTCTCCCTTCCCCTTACGGATAAGAAGGTCTTCCAGCGCCATCCCAAAAGGGGAGATGTCATCGTCTTTCGCTTTCCTGGGGATTCCTACCGCAGGCTCTCTATCAGGCTGATTGCTCCCGCCATTCGCATTCTGACCTTCAAGAGAATAAGCCCCGATCCTCACAAGGACTATATTAAAAGGGTCATCGGACTTCCTGGGGAAATACTTGAGATTCGGGAAGGAAAGGTCTATATTGACGATAGACCCTTGAACGAGCCCTATGCCTTCCATACGGTAGAAGACCTCTCCTTAAATCATTATGGACCAGTAACAGTTCCTTTCGATTCCTACTTTATGATGGGAGATAATCGGGAACATTCAAGCGATTCTCGGGTCTGGGGATCCTTGGAAAGAAAATATATCAAGGGAAAGGCCCTATTCATCTACTGGCCACCCAATAGGATGGGGATAATTAGATGAGAGACATGAGAAGATATGAGAGGAGGATGGGGAAGAAGGGCTATCGATTGATCGCTGGGGTGGATGAGGTAGGTCGGGGACCATTGGCTGGGCCAGTGGTGGCCTGTGTCCTCATTTTTCCTCCAGGATGCCAGATCAGGGGTCTGGATAGTTCGAAGAGATTGAGCCCCAAGAAGAGGGAGGAGCTCTATCCCATAATTAGAGAGAAGGCCCTGGCCATCGGATTAGGCAGGGTGGGGGAGAGAAAGGTAGACGGAATAAATATCCTGAAAGCAACCCATCTTGCCATGAAGAGGGCCATCTCCCATCTGGGAGTCAAGCCGGACCTATTACTGGTGGATGGGTTTGAAATTCCAGGAGTAAAGATTCCTCAAAAGGCAATAGTAAGAGGGGACGAGAAGAGCGCCTCCATCGCTGCTGCTTCAATTATTGCCAAAGTCACCAGAGATAAATTGCTGCTAAAATACCATGAGAGGCATCCAGAGTATGGCTTCCACCGTCACAAAGGCTATGGAACCAAAAGACACCTAAAAGCCCTGAAGGAGCATGGTCCTTCTCGAATCCATAGAAAGACCTTCGCAAGGGTAAAAGCGTGACCAGAGAGAGACAAATACTTGGTGAGTTAGGGGAAGAGGCAGCCTTCGAGTTCTTAAGGAAGAAAGGATACCGTATATTAGAGAGAAATTACAAGACCCCTTTGGGTGAGATAGATATCATTGCCCAAGACAGGGAACAGTTGGTCTTTGTTGAGGTGAAGTCTCTATCCGACACCAGTTACATCCTTCCCCAGGAGATGGTGAATAAAAAAAAGCAGGAGCAGATAATAAGAGTTGCCCTATCCTATCTCAAGGCAAAGGGCCTCAAGAGTGCCGACTGCCGGTTTGACTGCGTGGCGGTCGTCTTCTCATTAGGCAATGAGCCAGAGATAGAACTCATCAAGGATGCCTTTCAATCAGACGATAGATACCTCTATTGAGAATAGTAACCAGTATTCTGTGATAATTGGTTTACGGTTAACGGTGTACGGTGTACGGTAAACGGTCAACAACCGAAGGGAGGATAGATGATGGGATTAGCCAAGGTCTATAGTAGTGCAGTACTGGGAATAGATGCCTATTCCGTAGAGGTGGAGGTAGATATTGCCAAAGGACTTCCCTCATTCAATACCGTGGGTCTCCCCGATGTGGCAGTGAAGGAGTCCAAAGACAGGGTGAAGGCAGCAATAAAGAACTCAGACTTTAAATTCCCGACAAAGAGAATCACTGTCAACCTTGCTCCGGCGGATGTTAAGAAAGAAGGCTCTTTATTCGATCTACCCATTGCTTTGGGAATCTTAGCGGCCACTGGGCAGATTGAGAAGGCGGAATTCAAAAAATATGTTATCTTGGGAGAATTATCCCTGGATGGAGGGATACGCTCCATCCCTGGTGCCCTGCCCATTGCTCTGGCCGGTCAAAAAGAAGGGAGAGAGGGAATTATTCTTCCTCTGGATAATAGGGCAGAGGCAGCGGTAGTAAAGGGTCTAAATGTCTATCCTGTGGAGAACCTCTCCCAGACAGTAGATTTCTTAGCGGGAAAGACAGAGATTGAACCCTTCTCCTTAGATTTAGAAGGAGTCTTTGAGAGAGGGAGAGAATATAAGGTGGATTTTACAGATGTCAAGGGACAGGAACATGCCAAGCGGGCCCTGGAGGTGGCGGCAGCCGGAGGGCACAATGTAATCATGATCGGTCCTCCGGGCTCAGGGAAGACCATGCTTGCCCGGAGATTTCCTACCATTCTTCCTGATATGACTCTGGAAGAAGCCCTGGAGACAACAAAGATTCATTCCATCGCTGGCCTTGTGCCTCCTCAGACAGCACTCATCGCCACCCGCCCCTTCAGGAGCCCCCATCATACGGCATCAGATATTGCACTGTTACAATAGGGGGTAAGGTAGAAAAGGTAGAATATCGCATAGAAGCTACATTCTGATGGCGCTTATTGTTACTATATGGTTAGTCAGCACAAAAACTTGACAAAATAGCAAAAGTGTATTATAATATAAATAACAAATAAAACTTGACAAAGTGTAAAAACCGTGATATGTTATAGGCCACGGGAGTAATTTCCAATAAAACAAGGATTGAAACTAGGAAAATCTACATTAATAATTATGGTAAGTAGAGGAAAAACATGAGGCGAGATATACTCTATTTTGGTGCCCCTGATAGTTTCACGCATATAGCTGCACTGAAAAGATTTGGTCCAAAGTATGACTATAAATCTTACTGGGCTATAGAAAAACTATTTGATGTTATTTTGGCAAATCCTACTAATATAATGGTAGTGCCTATTGAAAATAGTACTGGTGGAACAGTTCAACGTACTGCTGACGAATTAGTAAGTGATAAATTCGGAAATAGTGATTTGCGTATTCATGAACAACTGGAATCAAACATAGTTTTGAATTTAATAGGCCGCGAAAAGAATTTATCAAGTCTTAGAAAGATATACTCACATTCATATGCACTTAGATATTGTGAAGACTGGTTAAAGGAGACTTTGCCAAACGCAGAAATGATTTTAGTAAATAGTACTTCGGAAGCGGCTATACGTGCAAAAAATAACCGAAAATCTGGTGCAATTAGTAGCACAAAAGCAGCAAAAACGTATAATTTGAAAATAATAAAAAGGAATATTAGCAAAAACAAAGCAGTTAATGTTACAAAGTTTTATGTTATAAAGAAAACAGGTAAGAATATTCTAAAACAAAGCAACAGGACTTCCGTTGCTTTTTCCTTGAAAGATAGAATTGGTGCCCTATGCGATGTCCTTGGGATATTGGCCAATAAAAAAATTAATTTAACTCGAATCATATCTTGTCTCAAATATGACAGTTCAAATAGGAATAAAAAATTAGATAAATATGCATTTCTTATAGAACTCGAAGGTAATATAGCCCAACAGAAAGTAAAAATAGCTCTTGATGAGTTACAAAGAGCTACCTTGGCTATGCATATTTTAGGTTCCTACCCCACAAGAAAACTTTAACTGAAAAACAATAATGTAGATGTGGTTACATCTTGACAGCTTTGGCAAGAATATAAATTTTCTTAAAGATATACCTCTCCAAAAATCAGAAGCCCCTACTCTTCAGAGGGTTCTTTTTATGCCAAAAATCTTTAATAATCCCCGCCAACTCAGGTGGGTTATTTTTTTGTTGAAATGAAATCTTTTTCAATTTACCGACGAAGAAGGCACAGAAAAAAGTCTTGACAAATCAAATATCGTAGTTTATACTATAATCAAAAGGAGGCAAAAGATGGCTAAGTTGCCGTTTCCACAATTTCTAAGTCGTTATGGAATCAAACTTCTCTTTACTGCTACTCCGGACGTGGTGCCGGGTACGATCATAGACAAGAGAAAGAAAGGGTTCTTCGGCATTGGAACCCTTAAACAAGTTCTGGGAGGAGGCCCGGCAAAGTGGGCGACCAAACTTCAACCGGGAAATTTGGTCTATGGCACAATAGAACGGGCTCTTAGTCTTAAAGGCAAAGCGAGCCTAAACGAGTTCGGTGTGGCAATCAGCGGTGGTCTCAGACGCGCACGGTCTGTTACTTTTGAAATCACGGGCGTCAAAGTTCGAACATTCAAAACGCAGAGTATGATTACGATATCACCTGCACTCCACAAGCTTCGCAAGTCGAACAAGCAACTTTGGAAAATGGTAAATAATAATTGGATTGCGGATTATGTTTATTATGCCAGCGAAGCAACGGTGAAGTTCTTCGTTAACGGGGGAGTGAACCTCAAAGCGGATATCCAGAATCGTTTGAAAGTGTCGGGAGAGGCAGGGGTTCAATGGAAATCCAATCGCAGCTTCACGATAACAAATAACCAAGAAGTACCTTTCGGTTTTAGCGGCTGGAAAGTTTAAGGTTGGTTGCACACCTTATCGTCATTCGTTTGTCGGTTACGGTTTTTGACGAACTACGTAACCCCTAAACGAAACGGGCGTCCTGACCGTATTGCGTATAACGAGCAATGCAGGAGCCTTTAATGGCTCCTCTTTTTTTGTTTTAGAAGCAGGGCGAAGGAGAGATAAAAGGCTTGTTACACTTCCCTGAGTATGCTACAATGTAATTAACATCACGAACGAAAATCCACCTGAGAACGGAGGACTAATGACTCGAGTAATGAACAAGCAAAAAAAGATCGATGCATATAATTTTCCTTATACTTTTAATCCTTATACTGGATGCCCCTATTGCTGTCACTACTGCTACACCATTAAATCTGCTCTCTGGAGTGCACGATTGAAAAACTGGGGAATAAAACCTAATATAGCAAAACCGAAACTTGGTGTAGTTCAGAAACTGCAGCGTGATTTACAGGACCTAAAGAATATACAAACCAGATATAAAGAAGTCCAGATAGGAAATTTCTTTGATCCCTATCCTCCAATAGAACCTAAATTAAAAATTACCAGACAATGTTTGGATGTATTTCGACAATATCCAGACTGGAAAGTCCATCTAGAAACCAAGTCTCCTCTCATCTTGAATGATATGGACATCATTAAGCAGATGCCGCGTTTTGAAGCGGAAATTACAATCACCACGCTCACACACGATAAGCAATTTGAGCCGAATGCTCCATCTACAAAAGAACGATTCAACTTAATCAAAGAGCTAAATAATAATGGAATATTTACAAGGGTTATGATTATGCCTATCCTGGAAGGATATACCGATGTAAGGGCGATAATACAAAAAGCCACTAGATATGGAGCTAAATCATGGAAATCCAAAGAATTACATTACTTTACTATTAAAGATTTAAAAACTAGATATAATATTAAGTGATAAGAGTGACGAAGAAAAAAAGCTAAAGGAAATTACACCTGAAATAAATAAAAAAAGCAGGAGCTATTTTGCCCCTGCTTTTTTATTGCCTGGATAAATCTATTTGAAAATGATAGATACGATTTTAGAAAGCTTCTCTATATCTTTGGTTGATTTGTTCTTAAGAAGTTTGACTATTTCATTTCTCGCTTGCTCTTTTTTATTCGTAAAAAGTTCACTGATATCAACCTTTAGACCTTTGGCTATTTTCTCAATATTCTTAAGAGAGGGATTACACTGCCCTCTTTCTATTAATCCAATATGAGTATAGTGTAAATTAGCCCTTTCCCCGAGTTCCTCCTGTGATAACTTTCGCTCCTTCCTTAAATCCCTTACCCTATTCCCGAAAATACGATATAGATTACTCATTTTTCACCTTCCTTCAACATTATTTTAAAGGTAAAAGGCGAGAATAACCACAGAATAAATTATTTATTTTTCTTGATTTTAATGAAGATACATAGTATAATAAAAGTAATTGTATTATATGAGGAGGGACACAATGAAAAAGACTATTCTTTTAATAACAGCGTTGATTCTAATCTTCTCGTTATGCAGAACTGGCGACTCCTACGCAGTCAGCGATAAAAAATTGGCAAAACTTGCCAAGAAAGCAGGAGGGACAATTACTGAAGCACAAGAATCTCTTACCCGATGGAAGACCGCTGACCTTATTGTACCTCCCGAAGCTGAGAAAATCCTGGAAAAAGCTCGTAAGGCCCATAAGGCGGGTAGCTACAAAGAGGCTCGTAAGCTGGCCGAAGAGTCTCTTAAAACTAGTAGCGATAAAGGAGCATGGAAACTTGCCCAGAAGACGAAAGAAATAATCACTCAGGCACAGGGCTACATTAACCTCTGGGAAAAGGAAGACCTTACTCCTCCACCCCAAGCCAAGGAAATTTTGAAGAAAGCCAAAGCAGCTTACCAGTCATACAATAATGAAGAGGCTTGCCAGCTCGCCAGCCAATCCCTTAAAATAACCACCGATGAAGGACTGAAAAAAGAGGCCCGGAAAGCAAGGGGGGCAATTACTGAAGCAGAAGCCAGTATCACCAGATGTGAATCTGCAGGATACACTGTTCCTCAAGCCAAAGAGATCCTGAGAAAAGCTCGCCAAGCAAATGAAGCGTGTAATTATAAAGAAGCACGTAAGTTAGCTAAAAACTCTCTCGAAGTAAGTAGCAAAAAAAAGATAGCCGGGCCCGCTGAAATTAAACCTAAAAAGGTAGAGAAAACAATTAAAAAGGTAGAAAAAAAGATCTCCAAGTGGGAATCTGAAATACAAATTCCTATTCCCCAAGCAAAAAAATTTATAGAAGAAGCTAACACGTTCTACCAGTCAGGTAATTATAAAGAGGCGCGCAATCTGGCCGGAAAAGCATATAATTCCTGGCAGCATGCGGTGATGGCAGAAAGGTATATCAAAGGAATGGAAGCCCACGCTACCAAATGGGAGTCTGCGGGCTACGATGTTCCCCTCACGAAGAAAATTCTTCGTGAGGCTCGCCAAGCACAAAAAGATGGAGAACAAGAAAAAGCCCACCATTTAGGTGCAACAGCTGTCATTGTACTAAAACGAGAAGTAGCAGGAAGCTTTGAACCAAAAATAGAATTTCAGATTAATCCCCAGCATGGCTTGACCAAGTACAAAAAAATCGTTGTTTTAAAGATTGGTGATGCACCTCAAACCTTAGGTTCCGGGGAAATAGTGACAAACCTCGTATCCCATACTCTGGCAAAAAGAAAATATCAGATAGTGCAAAATAAAGAAGAGGCTGATGCCATCATCTCTGGATCCCTAACCCGGTATGAGGCCCAAGAATCTAGTTATCGCCTGCATTCAAAAGCCTTCATTTACAAATCCCGCGTAGAATCCTACTTCCTCGCCACCGTAGAGTTAACACTTAATATGAAAGATGCTAAAACGAACACTACTGTTTGGCAAGTTAAGGGTAAACAAGAGATGGCTTCTAAAGAAATAAAACCCGTAGCCCAATCAGTCATTAACGCCATCTTAGACCAGGTTCCGCAGAGTAAGTAATAAGGAGGTAAGGGCAATGAAAAAGGTTTCTTTTGTAATAGTAACGGGGCTAATGCTACTATTCTTGTTATATGGAACTAGCGAGTCCTGCACAGCTAACGCCCAGCAAGCATATCTAGAAATTACCGGAGCTCGGATGATGATTGCCAAGAAAGAATCTCAAGGGTATGCTGTTCCTGGAGCAAAGAAGATCCTGGAAAAAGCCCGACGGGCTTATCAAGACGGTAAATATAAAAAAACCCGAAAACTGGTAGAGAAAGCCCTTGACATACTACGCAAAGAAACAGCGCCTAAAAAATCTCTGGGCCGAAAGATAGCAGAAAAGACTATCACTGGCGATACTCACATAGGAATACTAACTCGAACACTTACTACCGGTTCTAAACATACTACGATAAAAGACAAAATAGACGAGGTGAGAGTGAGGCATGAACCCTTAGTAGAAGTTCGCCAAGAAAAACCAGGGGTCAATCTGGCTGAATACCAAAAGATAGCTGTCTTAAAATTTAAGGACGCTCCTGGAACCCCGGGTTCGGGAAGCATAGTGGCTGATCTGGTAGCAAAAGAGTTAGCAGAAAGAAAGCATAATGTCGTTGGCCCAGAAGAGCTAGAGAGGGCAGCCAGGGAAGAGAAGGACAAAGAACCAGAAATAGGCAAAGAGGTCCCAGCCTTTACTATTAGCCGGTCCGATGTCGTTGTTTCGGGGAATTTACCGGATGAAATGGTTGATTCAATATTGGCCGAGATACAAGAAGACGCTAAGCGAAAAAAAGAACGGGTTGAGGACCTAAGCTACTCCCAGATAAAGGAAGTGTTTGGCGCTGATGTTGTTATTACGGGAATTGTTTACAAGTATGCGTCTGCAGATACAGGAGGCGTAGTCAATGTAACGATTAAAATAATTGACATTAAAGCTGACGACATTATCTGGGAGGGCAATGGAGTATACACTCCTTCGGAGAAAGATGCTTCTTCTATAACCCAGGCGGTTGTCAAGGCCATTCTGGATGCAGTTTCACAGGAGGAGACTCAATAATAGAAACTCCCCTATAGTTTATCCCACCATCACGAACAAAGGTTCGGATAAAAAGAATTCAGGTCGCCTAAAAGAAAACGGCTAAATAAACTTTTGGAAGGAAGGAGGCAGTATGAGAAAGATTCTTTTGTTAGTGGTTTGTTCGCTGGCTATCTTTTTAGTGGGATGCCAAACTTTCGACCGCTGGTTAGCTCCTTCAAAACCAGTGGTGAAAATAGTAAAAATTACTAGTAATCCTAGTGGGGCTACAATTTATATAGACAAAAAGTACAACGGAACTATGAAATGTGGAGTTACCCCATTAACATTTTATCTAAAGTTCGTTGGGGAACTTCGTGGGGGAGAATTTACAAAACCTGGCGTTTGGCTCAAAGACCAAGGAGACCAAAAGAACTTTGGATGGCTCAAAAGAACACATCCTCAGGGGTATGAGTTTGAGGTTACGGTAAAAAAAATAAGATACAAAGAGGGGAAAATAAGAATAGACCTCGAACCACGCGACAAGACAGACTACCATATTGACCTAGAAGAAATAGAGACTATTTCTGTAGATGAGGTAGGTAAACATATAGGAGAGACGAAGATCGTAAGATGCCGGATAGTCTATACCGATAATGTAAGGGGGCGAGTATTTCTATTTACGGGCAAAGATTATAGGAAAGACTTTGCGGTAGAGATCTACTATCTGAGTAACTTTTCTTTCAACCCCGCTGCTTACTATCTGGGAAAGGAAATCGAGGTTCTGGGGCTTATACAAGGGGGCTGGCGCGAGGGCTTGCCCCCGTTTATCAGTGTTACCAGTCCCGACGAAATAAGAGTGATAGAGTAGAAAAGAAAAAGGGGGATTTTAGGAAAGAATAGAATATCGGGTAGAAGTTATGTTATAATGTTCACCGCAGGAGTCTTAAAAGGCTCCTCTTTTTTTGTTTTAGAAGAGGGGAAGAGATATCTAAAAACCGATTCAGAATCAATCAAGGAGAAGCCAGGCCGTGCTCAATCTTTAAGTGCAAGTTTAATTCCTGCTCAACAATATCCATTTTGGAACCAATCCGAAAACCCCTCATGAATTTATTCAGGAAATGTGGGTTGCCTCATTCCCAGAATAAAAATCTAAAGTTCATCAGCGGTTTTCTCTTCCAAAATGAATTGACCAGGAATTAAACCCCCTTCTCTTCAAGATGACCGAGCTGAGAATTAGAACCAAGATATCTTAGTTCATTCCAGTCCAGAGATGTAGGGATGCCTCATCTCTTCCCTTCCACTCATAAGATAATACCCTTCTATCTTCCAGCGAGCCTGTTAGGGTCTTGGACCTAATTCTCACATTTTAAAGAGAAGGGTCATCATCTACCCCAGCGAGATAGATGATGTTTCCACTCAAAGATTACTGGCTTCTCCTCCTGAATCTATTATGGATGACCCCCAAATTCTGCCAGGCAAGAAAGATTGTGTGGGTGGTGGTGGACAGGCTCACTCCTCCTGGGGTGGTGGCAACCTTTCCCCTCGCATAGCATCGAAGCTGGGCGGGAAAGCCACGCCCTTCCCCTTTAGCGGGGAATTGGGCAGATAATGCGCATTATCTGCCCTTGCTCACTATGGATGTTGGGTCGTCTTTTCGGGCTAAAACCTCAACATAAAATTTATTTTATGTTAACCTGCCACCACGCAAGAGGGATATGTCATTTGGCCCACCATCCCTTTCTGAGGGACGACCAATAAAGATGTTTCACCCTTAAGGTCGCCCTCATACTCCCACCCGTTATCCCACCAACAGGTTCTCATACCATTAACCACTACAGGAGAGGGCATCAGGCTTCATAAAAGGAGCATCTATCCTTTGGGGAGGGGCTATCAGCAGGAAGCATATATCTGGGGGAGCACCTATGGAATGGACAGAGAAGCTTCGAAGCAAAGCAGGAAGAAAGTAGCAGGCAGGAACGAACCGGGGGAGTCCGGGTAGATGTATCCTCCCAGCGGCTCTTTGCTCCCGTAGCAGACTATTCCGCATGTCCGGAACAGGCAAGAAGAATCTCTGAATTTTATGGAAAAAGTCTGTAAGCCCCCGTCGCTATTGAACTTAGGGGAATTTCGGGTATTCCGTCTGAACGGAACAGCCTTTAAGAAGCAGGGATCTATCACCCCACACTTTAAAAATGCGATATAGGACGGATACGGAGCTCCCAGGGGCATTCCAGGGAAGTATCTAATGGCAAAAGGGTGAAAGGATAAAATATCGGGGGGAAGCTACATTATAATGCTTACCGCAGGAGTCATAAAGTGAATCCTGTCTTTTTGTTTTAAAACAGAGTAAAGGAGAGTAAAAAAATGCTTGCAATTTCCACCGAAATATGATAAGATTTTAAGTAGAAATTGAGGTAGAGAGAAAAATAATGAAGAATGGCTACGTAAAGAAGGCAAGAACCAAAGCTCAGGTATGGATCAAGGAAAATCTTTCTGATTATTTAGATGTAGTGTCCATCGGTCTACCAGAATATGATGACAGATACAATATTTGGAGAGTACCGTTAAATCTCGAAAATGGTAAGGATAGATTAGTCGGTGAAATCAAATACGATAAATCTATTGAAAAAATGGTAGGTCGTACAAAAACCAAGATTATAACAGAAAGAATTGAAAAGTATCGTAACGAAAAGCCAAAAAAAGCGAAACAGAAAAGTGGATTATTCTATCCTGCTCCTATCCCAAACAAAGTTATACTAGGAGATGCAATTAAAGTTCTTGAGGATTTTCCACCCGATACAGCACAACTTATGATTACATCCCCACCATATTTTAATGCCAAACCAGAATACTCTGAATATGTTGACTATCAAGAATATCTGGACTTTTTAAGGAAGGCTATTGCCAGAGTTCATAATGTCTTATCGGATGGGAGATTCTTGGTTATGAATGTCTCCCCCGTATTGATTAGGAGAACATCCCGTAAAACATCAAGTAAGCGCATACCAATACCGTTTGATGTACATAAAGTAATAGAGAGTGTTGGTTTTGAGTTTATGGATGACATAATATGGGTTAAACCGGAAGGAGCTGGATGGAATTTGGGTAGAGGTAGAAGATTTAGAGCGGATCGGCAACCTTTGCAGTACAAGCCAGTTCCAGTAACGGAACATGTTTTGGTCTATCGGAAGAAAACTGATAAGCTGATTGACTGGAATATCCGAAGGCATTATGACCAAAAACTTGTAAAGAGATCAAAAATACGCGGAAAATATGAAGTTACAAATGTGTGGCACATTCATCCGGCATTTAGCAAACACCACCCAGCAGTATTCCCGAGAGAACTTGTTCGCAGGATAATAAGATACTATTCATTCAAGGATGATCTCGTTTTAGACCCATTTGCTGGTTCGGGTACAGTGGGTCATGTGGCTTATGAGATGGGCAGACGCTTTCTACTCATCGACAACGACCCCAAGTATTTCAAACTAATGAAGAGAGCGCTGAATGAGAGAATTAAAAATAAAATAAGAATCGATTACGAAATTCATGAAACATTTAAGGGGGTGTAAGATAAATATTCAATTTGATGTAGATAAATATAGAGGGTGGCTGAGAAAGAACGTAACATTAAGTGATCCATTATCTCCTGAATCACTAAAGACTCTTGTTTATCATCTTCTTTTGGGTAAAAATTATCGTCTTCTGACGGAGAGAAACACCAAAGAAAAACTGTTTGCTACCTATATATGGTTGACAGATGTATACAACAAAGCAAAAGAAGAATACGGCAATGACTGGCGAGAAAAAATGCTTGGTGAACTTTTAGGTGAAGAAAGACCAAAAAAAGAGCAGAAGGATTTAACGTTTTGGTTGTTGGGACTTACACAAAAAGGAGCGGTAAATCTTGGCATAGCCAAAAATGACTATCCTACGGTACTAAATGAGGTGATTGGATATTGTAGAAAACTATTCTCAGAGATGGGTGTTGATGGAAGGGAGGATAATACTTGGCTCCTAATGATGGCTGGATCGGCCACTCTAAATATACGTGGTTCACAAAAAGCAAAGATAGGTAAAACCCTTGAGAAAGTTTTTTTGAGAGCTATGCTTACTATACTTGGTCTAGAAGAAAATGAAACCTTCTGGATGAATATTGGAAGAGACATAGAAGTTGAGAGAGAAGCTGATGCGGAAGTAAGAACGAGGAGGGGGAGGATTAGAATCGAAGTTGGGTTGATTGCCCCAGGGAACCAAGAAGTAATAGAGGATAAAATCTCAAGAGTAGGAAGGAATGGAATTGTTATATTTGATAAACTTGGTCCCCGTTCCAGAGTGTACGAAACAGCAGAACGCAATCATGTAAAATTAATCCAGATAAGAAACAATCAGCCTCTAATCGAGATATATCGACATCTAAAACCATTAGTAGATATAGAACTAAGGAAGCCATCACAAACCGAAAAAGAACTCAAAAAATTAATAAACAAATTATCAGATGAAACACTACGACCAGCCACTTAACGAAAAATTCTGTACGATTTGTATGCTACCGCTTTTGATTATGCTGGTAGTTGTGGAACACCCTGATATTGGGCTTTTCAAGACTATCCTCTGGGTGGTCTTTTTGGAGGCGGTTTGTTATGCTGGGCTGAAGTGGGGGTATAGAAAAAACTAATGACCAAAACCTACCTTGAAAAAATATTAGCCCACTTGCGGATATGCCCAAATTGTCGCAAGGGCGTTATGTGGTATGATGTTATAGGAAACATTGAGAAGACAATGTTCCTTTTAGGTCTACTTCTTGGCGCAATATTATTTGTGCTGTATTTGATTGGGGCTTTTCAGAATATTTAGGCCGTATAAGACATGTTAGGGTAAAAGAATAAATTAAAAATGACAAAACACAAGAAGAAACGTTCACAGAAAAAAAGAAAAAATCAATTTACCCCCATCAACAAACACAAAAGAGATGGTTCAAAGCTGGCCTCAAAATTGTCTAGTCTGAATCTTCAAATGATAGATTGGGAAAGAGATTTAATTCCTGAGCATCTTTGGATAGATTTATTAGCTGAGGAATATAAAGATGTTCTTTGGTTTAAAATTTATAACGAATTTCTAGATAAGTTAGAAGAATGCTTGACAGAACAACCCAAAACTCCACTGTTTGGCTTTATTTCAGATTTTGCCATTCCTTCAGATGAAGAAAAAGAAAAATTTATAAATAACAATAAAGATTTAATCTTTAATGCTTTTTTTAAACCTATTGGTAAAATTTTATCTTTATATCCAGAAAGTCCAGCAAGTTGGTTGGTATTAAAAGAGTGGCTAGATAGCGAAAAGGTTGATTTTGAAGAAGAATTAAATAAACTTTCTCAATCTGTATCTCGCCTGATGAAAGCAAAAGATCTATATGCAGGGCACATACGCGCCTTGCCTTTAAATAGGCTATTTAAGCACAATAAAATCTTTTTAGCACAGGGAAAAATGGATGAATTAGCTGAGCTACTTCCAAAATATCCTGAAAAATGTACTAAAGAAGAAAAATATCATGTTCAATCATTTGCCAGAACAACAATAAATCAGAATTTTATGACAGAAGAAAGATATAAGGATATGGTTTGGTCAAAATATTTTTGGCGACACAATTATGATTTAGTACCATGCGCTCCCCTTAATGAATCTCTTGAAGATGGCGACATTGAAATGCATGATGAAAAAGTAAAAGAAATACAAAAAAAGACCTGGGAAAATTCTATCAAGTTAATGAAATATCTTGATAAAATTGCAATGCAATATAAATACGATTTATACAATCCTATGATAGATCAGATAAAACTAGGACTATTCTCAAGGATTGTTAGATTATATATTTCATTTGTATCAAATCCATTTTTATGGACTAGGGATCTTTCCTGCATAATGCTAAGATGCTTAGGTGAAACGACTATTATATTTCACTATTTAATACTTCATGGAACAAATGAAGATTTTAAAAACTTCCATGACTATGCGGTTGGGAAGGAAAAATTATTAATGTTGCACATCCAGGACACCTACCAAGAGTTTCTTTCTTTAGAAGGTAAAGACACAGAAAAGATTGCCAAAGATATTGGTGGTGATTTTCACGCAGAAATAACAGCTGTAGAATTAAAGGGCTGGATAAAAAAAGATATCCGCACAATGGCTGATAACACAGGATTACAGAAAATTTATAAAATCATAGTTGATCCGTCTAATGCAGATATTCATGGATCATGGTCCAGTATTCGTAAGTCAAATTTAGTAATTTGCCGTCAGATTCTACATAGATTCCATAGAATACCGAAATTTTATGAGCCTCCTGTTTATTTAGGAGCTTTGGTAGCAGCAGATTCAATTTATTTAACGGCAAAAGAAATAGCCGTTCAAAAGTTAGGATTTCCTGAACCTGATGAAACTTTATCAGAAATATCAGAGGTGAAAAAGGCAATTCAAGAAAGATCGAAAGAAATAATTAAGAAATTTAAACCCTAACAAGGCATTGCAGCGGACAAAAAACGCAGTTTTTTGCCGCTGAATTTCAATGTTATGTAGAGCCTTCAGAAGAAGCAGAAAATCTTGGTTTTCGTCGTGCTTGGAGATGGCACGGGGAGAAATAATGACTAAAACCTACTTTGAAGAAATCTCAACTCAAACTATGGAGCATATCAAGAAGGCCATATTAGAATACCGACAAGGCAAATATAGCGACCCTATGGTACTGCCTAACGCTATTGCCGCAATTCTGGAGACAGAGATAGAGGATCCGGAATATCAGAAATTTGCGGTAGAAAATTATAGTCAAATTGTCGGAATTGTCATTAATAAAAATCCAAAGTATTTAGCCATTAAGAGTAATATTGAAAGAGATTTTTACTTTCAGGTCGATGACGAAATAGTAGAGGCTTATCAAAAAGGAGTAAGGTTAAAAGGATAGAATATCGGGTAGAAGTTATGTTATAGCGCTTCTCGCAGGAGTCTTAAAAGGCTCCTCTTTTTTTGTTTTGGAGCAAAATAAAGAAGGATAAAAGAGGCGATAAAAAATATTTTTCGGGAGCAAACCAAAAAAGGACTTGACTTTTTCTATAAAATATGGTATATTATAAGTAGTAGTGGTTGAGGGGTTAACTTTAATTTTCAGGAGGGAATAGACGGGGGGCAACTTCTTTAAAATCTG
This sequence comes from bacterium, assembly GCA_030615855.1. GTDB lineage: Bacteria > UBP18 > UBA7526 > UBA7526 > UBA7526 > JAUWXM01. The sequence continues at coordinate 180,201 of JAUWYL010000001.1, forward strand.
ATGGGGCTGGATGAGATGGGAGATGAGAAATGAAGAATCATGATCCTTGCCTGCGTTCTCTCTTCCAGTGCTTCCTTGAAAAACTGGGGAATATGGAAAAGGAAGATTTCTTTGCCGTTGTTCGGGAACATTACCCCGGCGAGGAGGCCTTTGAAGAATTCATTAGCTACTTCAAAAGCGAAGAGGGAATTGACAGGTTTACAACCATTCTGTCCGAAGAAGCAAGAAAAATAAGAATTGACTGAAAAGAAAGTAGGGATGGGGAGGAAACCGGCCAAGAAGAGGAGAAGGGGGGCAATAAAAAATATTTTTCGGGAGCAAACCAAAAAAGTACTTGACTTTTTCAGTAAGATATGGTATAATATAAAGTAAGGTGGTAGAAAGACTAACTTTAATCTTTCAGGAGGGAACAGATGGAGAATAACTTCTTTAAGATCGGTGAAGCTGTCCGTATCCTTAAAAAGGAGTATGAAAACTTGACAGCGAGCATGCTGAGATACTGGGACCAGAAAGGAGTCGTCGAGGCTTCAGAGAAGACAGAAGGGGGGCAGAGAGTATATAGAGTCGAGGATCTGGACTTAATCAGATATGCCAGGGAATTGTCAATATCCGGTTGTTCGCTCGGTATAATCAGAAAGGCAATCAAGGAAACTAAACTCGTTGCGAAAACTCCCAAATACTCTGCCGAATCATTCAGAAAGGCCCTTATCAAACTAATCCGGGCTCTGCGAGCATTTAATAAACTCGAAAGACGACTAGAGGTACACAATCAGCAATCTCTTGGGGAACGATTTGAACCGATATACGACAGAGAGGCACTGGTAAAATTATCAGGGGATCCGGCCTCTGAAAAGATTATAGATAAAGCAGAGAAATATAACTTAATATTTCCTGGAAAATCGGGTAAAAAGAAGAGATACAGCCGGGCTGACGAAGTGATCTTAAGATATTTGTTACTGATGGGAATATCTGAAATCAAAAAATTCAAAAACCTTTATGATATTATTAAGTACTTAGAAGAAGAGGTGGGCGTTACTGTAACAGTTAAGCCAGGAAAGAACTTTGCATATTTTCTGCTCCCTGGAGTTCGTTCACAATCCTTTACAGAGCGCATTGCGACACCTCAAGATCGTCTATTTCAGTTGCTGCACGATCATTACGATTATATTTACGGAGCTGTGAAGATGCTGGCGGAGCCCCATGTCTAAAATAAGGCAACAAAAATACCGTGATTATGGGAGTAAATTTTTTCCCAATAACTCAATATCAATACTTCAGCCACTTTCACTATTTTTCTTAAGAAAAGTGGAAGGCCCGGTGAATGATGTCTGACATCCGGATTACCTCCGTTAAGTGCGTACCGACTCCTGATGCCAAGGAGCGTTTCAAAAAAATCGTCGTGATGCTGTTTTCGAAAGCAAAATATCAACAGGGCCGGAAGGAGGTGAGGAAAAATGAAGGAAAAAGAACTAACTGATAAGGAGATAAGGAAGATACTTGAATATAACCGAAGATTACTTAAAGAAATGCGTAAGGAGTTTTTAAGAAATCAAGAGGAGTATAGAGAAATAGCGATTCTGTTTAGTGAAGAAACGGAAATGATAGAAGCAAAGAAAAAAACTATAGAATCAATCAAAAAACTTATAAGTATGCTTCCCAAATAGATAAAAAAATAGAGAGGAAACTAGAGAAACCGGGAAAGAAGGAGGAAAAAAGACACCGTCCGAAAGTTTAAGGACCATTAAAAAACAGGGAATCAAAACTGAAACTCCGATTCCTAACCTGTCAAGGAGGCGAAATATGGAGAGGTGTAAGATGAAACGTTTACCCAGTGTATCAGTCAAGCTCGCTAGTATAATCTGTATAGCAGGTTTCATCCTTCTGTGGTATGTTTTAATTGCGGCCCACACTACAGGACTTGTTAAGAGTTGTTTTATCATCTATAGCATAGGTTTGATGGTGGTTACTTCTTATTGGAGCTATAGAATTGCAGAATGGGTCCGAATAAGGAATACGCAATCTGTAAAAAACATATTTGCTTTTTTCTTCGGCAAATTATTTAGCCCTCGCGCACTTAAAATATTCGAGAAGATAAGGACTGAGCACCAGGATACCATCGACAAAATCCGGGGTTCTCTATTCCGTGAAGCTTCTCCGGAAGACGAACTTGTTATATCCTTGATAAATCGTCTCTTATCTGCTCTTTTTGATTTACCCGATTTTAAATACGGACAGAAGAGTCTTTTTTCCTACTCTTTACTGGTAGCCGTTCACTCCTTAGAAGATTTTGAAACGAGAGTCTGGCGGATGGAGACCCCGGAAGGAACGCGCGACGGCGTTAAAACAATTATGATGAGGGATAAATGGAAGTTAGGAGTTTGTATCTCTGCCCTGGCGAGTAACCTAGGCAGGGTTTACGAAGCGGAAGTATCTAGCCGTAAAGCATCTGCAGAAGTTTGGAACCCAGGGCGTGAAGAACTTTATACCTTCGCCCTTCGCCATAAGGAGTATGGTATTAAGTTGAAACCTACTCAAGAAAATTTCCACAAAATCCCCACCAATTATCTCCTTCATTATATTGTGAATAGCGATGTGGCTGAAGAATTGGGAGAAGAAGTGTTCTTTGAGGTGCTGGATTCCCTGTCTCCTGCTCCTAATTCCAAGAATCGTATCTTCCCTGTGGTGGAAGAAGGAAACAAGCTAACTGTTGAAGAAATCTCTAAATCCAAAGAGGCAGTGAGAGGAGGTCGGTATTGTCCACCAGAGAAGAAAACAAAAGAAAACTAATTCAGGCAGTTGCAAAACGTGAATCTTTAATGCGTGTGCTTTTTGTTCTAGACTGGTTTGGTTGGGCTACCATCAGACAAGCAGCAGGATACCTGCATCTGTCAACGCGACGGGTGAACTGCATCTTAGACGAATTATTTGAATCCAGGATGGTGAAGTACAAACGGACACACGCTCTCTTCGGAAAAGGACGACGATATTGGTATCTGCTCCGTAAAGGAATATCTGTCCTTAGGGTTAGAGACCCTCATGTTTTTTCCTCGCCAATCCGCAGGGGCCAAATCCCGGATACCCCCTTTAGCCATCATCATGGTGTTGTAGATGCCATTATTGAATTACGGGAAAAAGGATTCAAATGCACTTCTTGCCGTCACTCTTTATGGCCTAGTTTAATGCAGCAATATGGCAAGCAATACCATAATATACCCGATTTCTGGGTAAAGAAGGAAAAAGAAACCTTTATAGCCGCCGAGGTGGAGCGAACGGTCCGTGGTAAGAGGTATTATGCCCCTAAAATGAATAACCAGCAAAAAAGATATTTTGAACGGTTTATCCCCACTCTCTACATTCCCATGACTAAAAAAGTAGAAAAAAATCTTCATAAGATAATCAAACAGATAAAACAAACTGGTGAATACACTATGAAGAAGGGAAAGCCGGATCACCTGAAGACTATGGCAGAATTTGACTATAGATACCGGAGTGGGGAAAAAGTAGGCGCCGTGGATGGCGGAATCGGATTTATGTTCAGCAATACAGAAATGACTAAATTTACTGCCCCGATTGCTTCAACCGGTGAGTGGATCGAGAGTCCTTTTACAGAGTTGGCGGATAAGGCTAAAAAGATATCTGAGACGCTCTTCAAGAGAGAGGAGGGCGAAGTTCTGAAAAGATTTTGAAAAGTCCTTGTCTTTTTCGTAGAGAGGGTTTATAATTAATAAAACTAGAAGTCAGGAGGTCAAAATGAAGTGTGCTATTTATATCCGGGTATCAACTACTGAACAGGCAGAAAAAGGAACGAGTTTAAAAACCCAAGAAGAAGCCTTGAAGAAGTATTGCCAAGAGAACAATTATCAGATTTATAACATCTACAAAGATGATGGTTATAGTGGTGGCACTCTTGACAGGCCAGGGATTCAAAGGCTGTTAGAAGATATTAAGGAAGGCAAATTTCAGGCTGTTATAGTTTATAAGACAGACCGCTTGAGCAGATCTATTAGAAACATAGTTAATCTCGTGCTTGGTGATTTTGAAAAATATGGCATAATCTTTAAGTCTATTACTGAGCCTTATGATACTTCTATGCCTGCCGGCAGGATGTTCTTTGTTCAATTAAGTAGTTTCGCAGAATTTGAAAGAGAGACGATCAAAGAAAGAAGTAAAGAAGGCAAGTTAAGAAGGACCTTAGAAGGCAAATATATGCTGAGCGTTCCACCTTTTGGCTATAGAAAAGATAAAAACAAAAGGCTAATTATAGACCGAGAAGAAAAGAAAGTTTATCTCCAAATAGTAAGATGGTGTTTAGATGGTGTAGGTAGTAATACTATTGCCCGGAGGCTCAATGAGCGAAACATCCCAACTAAAAAGGCTAAACTCTATAATAAACCATATAGATGGAAGCAGGGAACAGTCCTTGATTTTTTAAAACACCCTCGTTATAAAGGAGAGTTTATCTATAAAGGACATAAAGTAAAGATTCCAGCTCTGATTACAGAGGGGCGGTGGGAGCAAGTCCAGAGGCAATTAGAGAGCAACTATAACAATGCTTTAAGACATACAAGGCGGTTTTATCTTTTGAGGAATCTCTTATACTGCAAGAAATGTGGAAGAAGGCTCTTTGGTTTGATAAAGCCCAAGAAGGGGATGAGACTCTATTGTTGTCTCAGTAAAAGGCCAGACCCAGAACCCAGATTTTGTGGCCTCAAAAATGTTAATATAGATAAAACGAATATTATTGTCTGGAATAAAATCAAAGAGATAGTCAAGAACTCTCAAAAATTAAAAGAGGCCATAGAGGAGCAAAAGGGTAGCCATTATGTTAAAGGTTACATATCCGAAATAGAGGTAAAGAATATTAACCAAATTATTCAAAGCAAAGAGAGGGAAATTGATAGGATTTTAGAACTTTATAGTCGGTCAAAAGCATTATCTATCGCAGAGTTAGATAGAAAAGTAGATGGCATTAAAAAACAAAAAGATAACTTAGTGCAGGAAAGAGAGAAAATATCAGAGGAAATAAATCGGGCCAGACAGGCAAAAGAGACTTTAAAACATCTTGAAAACTATATGGCAAAGATAAGCAAAAGAATAGATAATTTTACTAATGAAGAAAAGTATGAATTTATCCATTTGATTGTAAGTAAGATTATAGTTGATTATGACAGAGATTTAAGGTATCATAGTATAGAGATAGAGGGAGCAATACCAATATTTAGAGAGGAAGACAGGATTCCTAAATATACCCCCCTATTACAACAAGACAATAGATATTTCCCTAATAGGGGGAGGGAGAATCCCCCGTCCAGGCGAGGTGAGCCTCTCTCACCATGGGGTTTTATTCTTAGATGAACTACCAGAGTTTAAGAGGAACGTCTTAGAAGTCCTGCGCCAGCCTTTAGAGGATGGGGGGGTCACCATATCAAGGGCGGTCACTTCTTTATCCTATCCCGCACGGTTCATGCTCACTGCGGCCATGAACCCCTGTCCCTGTGGCTTCTTCGGTGATCCAGTAAATGAGTGCACCTGTACTCCTCCCAAGATCCAGAAGTATAGATCGAGGATATCCGGACCTTTGCTTGACAGGATCGATCTCCACTTAGAGGTTCCCCGGGTGAAGTATAAGGAGCTCGCCTCTCAGGAGACGGGAGAGAGATCAGAGGTGATAAGGAAGAGGGTGAACAAGGCAAGGATCATTCAGCAGAAGAGGTTCCAAGGCCGGAAGGGAATCTTCTGCAATGCCCATATGGAGGCCAAAGAGATTAAGGAATTCTGTAAGATTGGTGAAGAGTCTCAGGATCTCATTAAGTTGGCCATTACCCAGTTAGGTCTATCTGCCCGGGCTTACGATAGGATACTGAAAGTCTCCCGAACCATCGCAGATTTAGAGGAAAAACCTGATATCGAACCGGCCCATGTCTCAGAGGCCATTGGCTATCGGAGCCTGGACCGCACTCTCTGGATGTGAATACACGGATGAGCACAGATTTTAATAACGGATTACAGGATGCGCTTCGCTGGCATCCTAGAGAGCATAAATAATTAAGCATTGGCACGGATAAAACATGGTAAGAAAAGGTTTAGTTACATCTTTTTTAGTAGTACTGGTTACTGGTTACTGGTTACTGGTTACCATTGGTAATGCTTGGGCAGGAATCTATGTCTATACAGATGAGAAGGGACAGATCTATGCTATCTACCAAGAGGAGGGATTGGCGATTGAGACTAAGGAGGATGGCTTTGACTTATTTATAAAAAGATTAGCTGAGAAACATAACCTTGATCCCTTACTGGTTAAGGCGGTCATCAAGGTGGAGAGTGACTTTGAAGTTGAAGCTCTTTCCCGAAAGGGAGCACAAGGCTTAATGCAACTTATGCCCCAGACCGCAGCCCACTTAGGAGTAAAGGATGTCTGGGACCCCCATCACAACATTGAGGGGGGAGTGAAGTATCTACGCAAAATGCTCAATAAGTTTAACAACAATTTGTCTTTGGCTTTGGCAGCCTACAATGCTGGCCCCAATAAGGTTAAGCAGTATGGAAGGATGCCACCCTATCCTGAAACACAACGATTTGTCTGGAAGGTAATAAAGTATTATCAATACTATAAGGCTCAAAGTAATGCCCTCTATGTTTATACTGATGAAGGTGGGGATCGCTGTTATACCAATATCTTTTCTAATATCCCCAAAGGAGTATCCTGGAAAAGAATTGATTGAGGAGGGGCGGGGTGAATATCGGTATATGTGGAAAAGCCGGGACGGGAAAGACAGCGGTCGCTGACCATTTAGTCAACAAGTATGGCTATAAGAGGTATTCCATTGCGGACGAGGTAAAAAGGATTGCCGTAAGGCTTTTCAAAATGAAGGAAAAGGATAGGAAACTTTTACAAGATATTGGGTTTAAGATGAGGGAAATCAGGCCCAGCGTCTGGATCGATTTTCTTATTGCCCAGATAAAAGGAAAGGACAAGGTCGTGGTAGATGATATACGCTATCCCAATGAATATGAAGCACTAAAGAAGGAGGATCTTAAGATAATAAAGGTGGTTGCTAATAGGGAAATCTGCATCAAGAGACTAACTGAAAGGGATGGGACGGCCGCCATTGAGAGATTGGATGACGAGAGCGAGACGGCCATGGATGATGTTAAGATAGAGAATATCCTGGATGGCAATCTTCCCTTAGAAAAGATGCTTAATCAGCTCGATAAGCTCCTGAAATCTCTAAACGCAGATGACCGCAGATCAAAACGCAGATGACCGCAGATCATCAGCGATAATCGGCGTAATATATCAGCGGCTAACGCCTCAAGGTAAACGAAGTGCGTTGAGTGCCAGCGTTTAAAGGAGGAATGAGATGGCTTTGACCAGTGAAGAGAAGGAGAGAATCTTAGAGGAGGAGAGGATAAGGCGCTCCCTCAAGGACCCGGGACTGGCCGGTATTTACTCTTTTCTATGGACCGGACTGGGTCAGATTTATAATGGCCAGATAAATAAAGGGCTAATCCAGATGACTCTCTCCGCTTTGGGAATGATCCTGGTCATCCTGGGTGCTATCCTCATTTACTTTAGCTGCCTGGAGGCAAGGGTCTCTATTCCAGGGATTATCCTATTAGTGGTGGGCATCCTGGGGATTGCTCTTCTAGGAATTCATTCCATCAGGGATGCCAAGGAGAATGCTCAGAGAATCAATGTTAAAAGAATAGAGTGAGATTGGCTCCGCCCCTTTCAAGAAGGAACGGGGTTGACTTCTTTCGGGGGATGTGGTATAAAAGGAAAAGGGGATTTAAGATGAGAGAGACGTTATTGATTCTATTGGCTGGGATATTAGTTGCCGGCTGTGCCCAAGGAGGTGAGAAGTTGGAAAGAATCGAAGGGAAGAAGGTCTTAATGATTATCGCCTCGAGTAATTTCAGGGATGAGGAGTACAAACATCCCAGGGAGATCCTGGAGGCTCAGGGCGCGAAGGTGACCGTTGCCTCTTCTACCTTGAAGGGTTGTCGGGGGATGCTGGGCCTCTTCGCTCAACCCGATGTCCTTCTCAGTCAAGTTAAGGTAGAGGATTATGACGCTATTCTCTTCATCGGTGGCTCGGGAGCAAGCGAATACTGGGATAGCAAGATAGCCCATGGCGTTGCTCAAGAAGCAGTGAAGCAGGATAAGGTCCTGGGCGCCATATGCATCGCTCCCGTTGCCCTGGCTAACGCGGGAGTATTGAAGGGGAAGAAAGCAACCGTCTGGCCCTCAGAGGGGATAAAGATACGCAACCTGGGAGTGCAATACATCCCCTCCAGTGTTCAGGTCGATGGGAAGATTATTACTGCCGATGGTCCGAAATCAGCAAAAGCATTTGGGGAGGCGGTAGTAAAGGCCCTCTCCGCTGAATAAAAAGATTGAAGATGGAAGGAGCCCATCCTATCAAACAGGATGGGCTTTTTCTATTGGGGAAAGAGTATGAAAGAATTCCTTAAGATTCTTCTGATCTTGATTTTAATTGTAGCTGCCTACCGAGCCTTTAATTACTTTACCTCAGAAGAGAGAAGATTAAAGATTATTATTAATCGGGGGCAAGAGGCCATTGAAAGAGAAGACTTAGAGGAATGCATGAGATATATTTCACAAGACTATTCTGATGAATATGACCAGACCTATCAATCGATAGAAGAGGATGCTAAGAAGGCATTCGAAAAATATGATGAGATTAACATCTGGATAAGAAAGAGAGAGATTGTTCTAAGGGATTCAGAGGCGGAGGTAAACTTAGGAATCATTATTTCTCTCTCCAGCAAGGAGACCGGCCTCATCAAAGGCCAGGAGAAACTCACCTTATACTTTAGAAAAGAGAATGGCTACTGGAGAATCATAAAAGCCTCTCCCCTGAAAATTTTTGTTGACATCCCCTAAAGAGATATGATAAAGTAAAACATCAAGCAATAAGCTCAGGAGATATAGATGGTTCTTCATGCTACATTCATTAAAGCGGTTAAGGAGGCCCTGAAGAAGAAGGGCTGGAGCATGAGAAGGGCAGCCCGGGAGGCGGGTCTTGACTCCAGTTTCCTTTCCAAGGTATTGAGCGGAAAGCGCAACCCCCCCTCAGATGAGAGAGTAATTATCAGGTTAGCCCAGAAGTTGGACATCGATCCGGATAGTCTGGTTATCTATGCGGGAAGGATTCCCGCAAAGTATCAGAAGGATTTAGAGAAACCGGGAGCAATAAGACTGTTAAGCAGAGTTCGTGCCATGCCCGAGGTAGAGGCAGCGCGCGAGAGAGTGAGGAAGGTTAAGAAGGTAGTTAAAGAAGAGATGCCGGATGAGCTCCTTTGAACACGGATGAGCACGGATAACGATACGGATAGACACAGATAAAGCAAAATGGATGGGTGCCCTGAGGGGCATTTTTTATTAGAGGAGGAATGAAAGATGATTAGGTATACTTGTGATATGTGTGGGAGGGAGATAAAGCCTCATACCCTGAGATATAAGGTGAATATTGATGTTATTGCCGCCTATGATACCTTAGTTATCACTAAGGAGGATTTGAAGAGGGATTTTCAGAAAGAGATTAAGAGACTTCTGGAGAGAATGAAGGATATGGATGAAGAGGAACTAATGGAAGATATCTGGAAGAACTTCTCCTTTGATCTCTGCAAGAAGTGTCGGGACATCTATCTTAGAAGCCCCTTGGGTCTGGTAAACCCCGTTTAGACTTTTCAACGAAATTATTGTCAATTCATAGGGTTTGATGGAGTAGATAATAATTGTATAACCGACTAAAAAAGTTTTTGCTCGAAAGTCTAACGGGGTAAGCACTGAGGAACTTTGACTTTCCTTCTTATATATGATATTATATTGTAATTACAAGCGTAAGAGTCCCCTAAAGCGGGTCCTACCTCGGCATTTTCTCTTCGCGGGCCCCTCCGCCCGGTGTAGATCCTCCCACTCATAGAAATCTGCCGAGTCACCCGCATCTTTTAACCAGCATAAAAGTATCACCATGATTATCTGGGTAATCCGTTGTTTTATCCGTGTAATCTGTGTACCAGGAGGAATAAATGATTAAGAAAAGACCCAAGAGTCCGGAAGAAGAGTATATGAAGGAAGTCCACGATGAAGAGATAAAAGCAGAGCATGAAGAGTGGCGGGAAGAAGGGGAGATAGAGAAGGAGAAAGAGAAAGAGAAGTTTAAGGATTATCAGAAGGAGAGAATAAAGAAGGACTATCTTATTAAGAGGCACAGAAAGGAGAAATTTCTGGGTGGAGTGAGGGGGAAGCCCACCCGGGGACCGAGGGGAACCCATAAGTAAACAGTGCAAAATGCAAAATGAAAAATGCAAAATGCAAAATGAAAAATTGAAAAATTTAGAGATAAAAGATTGGCTCACACTAAAAGCGATACCTGACATCACCGATAATCTATATAAGAGGTTGATTGAGGAGTTCGATTCACCAAAAAGGGTCTTAAAAGCAGAAGAGAAGGATTTAGCTAAAGTTCCCGAGATAAAGAGGAATGTTGTCCGGGCCATTGTAGGGAAAAGGGCTGATGTCACCGACGAATGGGAACTGATTAAAAGGCATAAGATAGACATTATTACCTTAAATGATGAATCCTATCCGAAAAGTCTAAAAGAAATCTATGACCCTCCACCTTTATTATATGTTAAAGGAGAGATAAAGAGAGAAGATAAGAACGCCATTGCCATCGTGGGTTCCAGGAGGGCCACCACCTACGGCAAATTGACCGCCCAGAGGCTCGCGGCCCAACTGGCGGCCCAGGGAATAACCATAGTAAGCGGTATGGCCCGGGGGATTGACTCTGAGGCCCACAAGGGCGCCTTAGCCGTGGGAGGGAGGACCATTGCTGTTTTGGGATGTGGAATAGACGTTGTCTATCCTCCAGAGAATAGGGCGCTCGAGGACAGAATTGCCTCATCTGGAGCAGTGATTACTGAATTCCCTTTCGGCACCAGACCTTTTGCGGGAAACTTTCCTAAGAGGAATAGGATAATAAGCGGCCTCTCCTTAGGAGTAATAATCGTTGAGGCCGCCCAGAAGAGTGGGGCACTCATCACCGCTCGTCTAGCATTAGAGCAGGGAAGGGAGGTCTTTGCTGTTCCCGGTTCCACCACCTCTCCCTATAGCAGGGGAACCCATAACCTGATAAAAGAAGGGGCAAAGTTAGTAGAGAATACCGAAGATATCTTGGAGGAACTGGAACCTTTAATTGAGATTCGCAAGAAAAAAAAGAAAGGAACTAAAGGATTCCCCAGGCCTGTCTTATCAAAGGAGGAGGAGATTATTTATAATCTAATTACTCAGGAGCCGAAGTATATCGATCTCCTTATTCAGGAGAGTAGGCTACCCGCCCAGAAGGCAATGGTCGTCTTAACCAATCTTCAGATAAAGAGCCTCATTAAGGAACTCGCCGGAAAAAATTTTATCAGAAAGGAATAGGCCATGCGCAGCCGAATAATGGATATCATAAGTTTCATCATTAAAGAGGTCTTGGATGGAAAGGACCTCTTGGAGACCGAGACTGAGATCGTGGAGAGTCTAATGGATCAGGGATACAGTCTGGAGGAGATTAACTCTGCCTTTGATTGGTTATTCTCTTTGATTACTAAGGGAATGGTCAAGAAGGGGATTAAGCCCACTACCTCCAAGAGGATTCTCCATCATTTGGAGAGGCTGAAGTTATCCTCCCAGGCCTATGGACTCCTTATCAAGATGCAGGAATCAGGGCTCATCACCTTCGCCCAGCAAGAAGAGATCATAGAGCAGGCCTTAACTTCTGGCGAGGAGGTGGGCCCAGAGGAGATAAAGAGGATCGCTGGCCAGGTGGTCTTTGGGAACTCCTATCATAAGTGGGAAGGAGACTTGGATTGATGGTCAAGGCCTTAGTCATCGTTGAATCACCAGCCAAGGCAAGGACTATAAATAAATTTCTGGGGAAGGAATACCTGGTTAAATCCTCTATGGGGCATATTAAAGACCTGCCCAGGAAGGGGCTGGGAGTAGATGTCTATAAGAACTTTCAGCCTCACTACCATATCATTCCCAAGAAAGCAAAGACCTTAGAGAAGTTGAAAGAGGTAGCGGATAATATGCAGAGGATCTACCTCGCCCCTGACCCGGATAGGGAGGGAGAGGCCATCTCCTGGCACCTCTATAGTGAATTGAAAAAAACCACTAACGACGTAAAAAGGATCATCTTTCACGAGATTACCAAAGAAGCTATAGATAAGGCCCTCACCCATCCCAGGGAGATCGATCTAAAATTGGTGAATGCCCAGCAGGCGAGAAGGATCTTAGATAGGATCGTGGGCTATAAGATAAGCCCCCTGCTCTGGAGGAAGGTGAGAGGAGGGCTTAGCGCCGGGAGGGTGCAGTCTGTAGCCTTGAGGCTCATCTGCGAGAGGGAGAAGAAGATTAACTCCTTCAAGCCAGAGGAGTACTGGTCAATTCATACAAAACTTCAGGGGAAGAGTAAAGAAATCTTTGGAGCCGACTTAGAAAAAATTGAGGATAAAAGGATAAAGATTTTTGATAGACTAAAGGCCCAGGAGATCTCTTCCCAATTAGAGAGGGAGGAATTCTTTCTGAAGAAGATCGCTAAGAGAGAGAAGAAGAGATTTCCCCTCCCCCCCTTTATCACTGCTACCCTTCAACAGGTGGCAGCAAGGAGGTTTCATTTTTCGGCGAAGAGGACCATGAGGATTGCCCAACAACTCTACGAAGGCTTAGATATCGGGGGCGGGGAGATGATAGGCCTTATTACCTATATGAGAACTGACTCCTTTAGAGTGGCTCAGAGTGCTATCCAAGAGGCAAGAGGGTATATCAGGAAGGAGTTTAGTCAGGAGTGCCTTCCTTCCAAGCCGAGGTATTATAGGAGTAGGAAAGGGGCCCAGGAGGCGCATGAGGCCATCCGTCCCACATCTCTTTATCGCACTCCAGAAAGATTGAAAGAGCACCTGACTATTGAACAGCAGAGGCTCTATAGTCTAATCTGGAATAGGTTTCTTGCCTCCCAGATGAGAGAGGCCCTATTGGAGAAGAGGACCTTCAATATTAGAGCAGGAGAGTTTTCTCTATCCTCTTCTGATTCCCAGGTGAGATTTAAAGGATTCCTTTCTCTCTATCCAGAAGATAGGATTTTTAAGGAAAAGCTCCTGCCCGCCCTGGAAGAGAAGGAGACCTTAAAATTATTAGAGGTTCTTCCTAGCCAGCACTTCACTCAGCCTCCTCCCCGCTACTCAGAGGCCAGCCTCATCAAGGCCCTGGAGGAGGAAGGGATCGGTCGCCCCTCAACCTATGCCTCAATCATGGAGACCATCAGGAGCCGGGACTATGTTGAGAGCCATAAGGGAAACTTCCATCCCACTTCCTTAGGGGAGACGGTTATTGAACTACTGGTCAAGAGCTTTCCCGATATCTTAAATGTCCGGTTCACCTCCCAGATGGAGGATAGGTTAGATAAAGTAGAGGAAGGAAGGGAGAACTGGATAGACCTCTTGCACTCCTTCTATGGCCCCTTCGCCTCTGACCTCTCCCGAGCCCAGAGGGAGATGAGATATGTAAAGAAGGAACTTGAAGAGAAGACAGATAAGATCTGTGAGAAATGTGGCTCGCCCATGGTCATAAAACATGGCCGTTTTGGAAAATTCTTAGCCTGTTCCAACTTCCCTAAATGCAAGAATTCCCGACCACTCACTCTGGAAATAAGATGTCCTGGGAAGGATTGTAATGGAGAAATAGTCCAGAGAAGGACCAAGAAGAGAAGGACCTTCTATGGCTGCAGTAACTATCCAGAGTGCGACTTCTTTTCCTGGGATAGACCAGCAGGTAAAGGTTGCCCGGAATGCGGCTCTTTTTTAGTTGAAAAATATAGTAAGAGTAAAGGAAGATATCTTAAGTGTGCCAATAAAGAATGTTCTTACAGTGAACAAGTAACAGTGAACAAGTAACAATTGTTCAATGTTCATTGTTCAATGCTACTTAATATCACCTTACAGGAGATTAAATGGAAGAGGAGATTGCAAAGTTTAATCAATATCTAAAAGGAGAGAAGAACGTCTCTCCCCATACCCTGAAGAGTTACTCTGCTGACCTCAATGACTTCTTGAATTTTTTGAAGAAAGAAAAAATACCTCTTAAGGTGAAATATATCGACCACTTGACTATCAGGCGCTTCTTAGCTTCCTTGCAGAGGAGGGAGCTCTCCCATACCACCATGGCCAGAAAGCTGGCTACCTTGCGCTCCTTCTTTAGATTCCTCTGTAGGGAGGAGTATCTGGAGATCAACCCTGTCCTGGGAACGAGGACCCCCAAAATCGCCAAAAAACTTCCCAAATTCCTGGCACTTTCGGAGGTATTTAGCCTTCTTGAAACTCCAGATGAGAAGCGCATCCTGGGCCTGCGCGACCGGGCCATCTTAGAGCTCTTGTATGCTACCGGAATGAGGGTGAGTGAACTGGTGGGCCTGAATGTGAATGATGTCGATCTCTTGGGAGGGGTGACCAAGGTATGGGGTAAGGGAGGGAAGGAACGTCTGGCCCCCTTTGGCACAGAGGCTACCCGAGCCCTCCATAATTATTTAAGGAGAAGAGAGACCCTTCATCCAGGAGAAGGGGAGAGAGGACTCTTTTTAAATAAATCCGGCGCTCGAATATCGGCAAGGAGTATCAGGAGGCTTCTAGATAAGTATATCAAGAAAGCCTCCCTCTCCCAGAAGATAAGCCCCCATACCCTGAGGCACTCCTTCGCCACCCACCTACTCGATGCTGGGGCGGATTTGCGAAGTATTCAGGAATTACTGGGCCATGCCTCTCTATCTACTACCCAGGTCTATACCCATCTCACAACTGAGAGACTGAAGAGGGTATATGATAAAACTCATCCCAGAGCCTAAAGAGAGTAAGAGAGTAAAAAAGTAAGAAAGTAAAAAAGTAGTTGCAGAAAAGTAAAGAAGGATGATATACTATCGTAAATAGAAATGGATAAGGACTACGTCAATCGGTTGCGGTTGCGCTACTCGTATCGTTTTACGTGATACGGCTACGTCTTGTTACGAACAACGATAGACAATAGCCGAAACGAGCTGCGTAACCTTTCAACGTATGACGATTAAAAGGGGGTGTAACTTGACAGTTGTCTCTATGAAAGATCTCTTGGAGGCTGGGATGCACTTTGGCCATCAGACCAAGAGGTGGAATCCCAGGATGAAGGAATATATCTTTGGGGCGAGGAATGGCATTCATATCATCGATCTTCAAAAGACTCTGAGGAAGTTAGAAGAGGCCTATAAGTTCGTTAAGGAATTAGCAAAGGAAGGAGGAACCTGCCTCTTTGTGGGGACCAAAAGGCAGGCTAAGGATGCCATCCTTAGCCAGACAAAGCGCTGCGGGATGCCCTATGTCACGGAAAGATGGCTGGGGGGAACACTCACCAATTTTCAGACCATAAAGAAGAATATCGAATACCTGAAGAGATTAGAGGCTCAAGAGAAGGAAGGAGGGTTCTCTTCCCTGACCAAGAAGGAAACCCTTAAGAAATTAAGAGAGAAGGAGAAGTTAGGGCGTGCTCTGGGAGGAATAAAGGGGATGGATGGTCTGCCCAGCGCTCTAATCCTGATCGATGTCTATAAGGAGAGAATCGCTCTTAAGGAAGCCAACAAGTTAAAGATACCGGTCGTTGCCTTAGTAGATACTAATTGTGATCCTACGGGGGTGGATTACATCATCCCGGGGAATGATGACGCCATTCGGGCCATTACCCTGGTGTGCATCAAGATGGCAGATGCTATCCTGGAGGGAAGGCCTGAAGTTTTGAAAGAAGCAGAGGAGGAGGAAGTCGAAGAAAAGGTGGAAGAGATACCCAAACCTGAGGAGAAAGTTGCTAAACCTGCGAAAAAGGCGAAGCCCAAAGAGGCGAAGCCAAAGAAGATAACGAAGAAAAGGATTAAGGAAAGTGAACCCCGCCCCTTTAAGCAAGGAGAAGGCATTGAATAGCAAAAGGGGCGGGGTGAAGATTAATGCTGCCCAAGTTAAGAAGCTAAGAGAGGCCACCTTGGCTCCCATCATGGATTGTAAGGCGGCCTTACAGGAGACAAGGGGAAATTTAGAAAAGGCGAAGGAGCTATTGCGCAAGAAGGGCCTGGCCCACGCCAAAGGATTGGCGGGTAAGGAAACGAAGGAGGGCCTCATCTACTCCTACATCCATGCTGGAGGCAAGATCGGCGTCTTATTAGAGATAAACTCTCAGACAGATTTCGTGGCCCGGATGGATGAGTTCAAAGATCTGGCCAAGGATATCGCCATGCAGATCGCTGCTATGAGCCCGGCTTATATTACCCGAGAAGAAGTGCCCCAAGAGGCAACCAAGAAGGAGGAAGAGATCTATAGGGAAGGGGTAAAGGGGAAACCGAAAGGAGTAATAGACAAGATTGTTAAGGGAAAGATGGAGAAGTTTTACAGAGAGGTCTGTCTCTTAGAACAGCCCTTCATAAGGAATGAGAAGATAACGGTTGAGGAATACCTGGATTCCGTCATGGCCAAGTTCAAGGAGAATATTGTAATAAGAAAATTTGTAAGATACCGACTAGGAGAAGAGTTATGATGGAGGAGATCTATCGTCAAACGGAAGAGAGGATGGAGAGATCGATTGAGGCCCTCAAAGGAGATTTGGCGACCATGCGCACCGGCCGGGCCTCAACCAGTATTCTGGAGGGAATCAAAGTGGACTATTATGGAACCCTCACCCCCCTGAATCATCTGGCCACCATCTCTACTCCCCAGCCCACCCTCATCGTCATCCAGCCCTGGGATAAATCGATTCTCCCCGCAGTTAATAAGGCCATTCTGGCCTCAGATCTCGGTCTCACTCCCCAGGTTTCAGAAGGAATAATTCGCATCGCTCTCCCACCCCTTACTCAGGAGAGGAGGGAAGAACTGGTCAAGATAGTTAAGAAGAGGGCAGAAGGGGGGAGGGTATCCATTAGGGAAGCAAGAAGGGGAGCGAATGAGGAATTAAAGAACAAAGAGAAGAAGAAAGAGATCCCAGAGGACGATTATCATAAAGGATTGAAAAAAATCCAAGAACTTACTGATAAGTATATTAAAAAGATCGATCAGATTCTGAAGGAGAAGGAGAAGGAAATCCTATCATTTTAAACCACAGTGACCAGTGAACGGTGAACTGTGTTACTTAAGGTTAACGGTTTACCCGTCCCTCATTTTATTCGGGACTGTCTACCATTTACCGTTTTTCACCGTACACCGTAAACCGTAAACTAATTATTGCTAATTACTGATCACCGATTACTCCGACTGAAAGGAGGGACAAAGATGGCTTTTAAAATCACTGAGGATTGTGTGGGCTGTGGCACATGTGTCGATGAATGCCCAGTGGGAGCCATTAAGGAAGTAGATGGAAAGTATACTATCGATCAGGAGACCTGTACCCAGTGTGGGGCCTGTAAGGAGAGCTGCCCGGTAGAGGCCATTGTAGAAGAATAAAGTCATCCGTCAGTCTGTCTCTCCGTCAGCCCGTCCATTTAGCGACGGAATATACGGATTCGGTGGAATAGACGGAATAGACGGAATAGACGGATGCGACGGATTAGCGGAGTAGGATGACCAGAAGAGAGAAAAAATTACTATCAAAGTTAGATAAGAGCAGGATACCGGAGCATGTGGCCATCATCATGGATGGTAATGGCCGCTGGGCAAAGCGGAGGGGTCTTCCTCGGATGGCCGGCCATCGTAGAGGAATAGCGAGGTTAAGAAAAATTGTTCCAGCGGCTAAGGATTATGGAATAAAAATCCTTTCCCTTTTTGCTTTTTCTACCGAGAACTGGAACCGGCCAAAGAGAGAGATCAGGGGTCTTTTCAAAACACTGGAGAGATACCTTAAAGATGAGGTAGAGGAATTAATGAGAAATGATACCTACTTACATCCCATCGGCAGATTGGAGAGGCTCCCTTCTTCTTTACAGAAAGAGCTATCCCGGGTGGAAAGAATCACCAGAAATAACAAAGGAATCATCCTCAACCTGGCCCTCAATTATGGAGGAAGAAGCGATATTGTGAATGCAGTAAAGAAAATAATTGCCAATCGGCCAAAGAAAATAGATGAGGAAACTTTCTCAAAATATCTCTACACCTCTGGTCAATCGGACCCCGATCTTCTAATCAGAACAAGTGGGGAGATGAGAATCTCCAACTTCCTCCTCTGGCAATTGGCTTATACTGAAATTTATGTAACTCCTATTCTCTGGCCGGATTTCAAAAGGGAAGATCTTCTTCAGGCTGTTCTAGACTACCAGAAGAGGGAGAGGAGGTTCGGAAGGATTGAGGAATGATATGTTAAGGACAAGGATCTTAAGCACCTTAGTTGCTGCACCCATCCTGGCCTGGCTTATCTGGTATGGCTCCTGGCCCTTTTTAATTTTAATCATCGCTGCAATCCTCCTGGGCCTCTTCGAGTTCTACAATATGCCCAAGGTCAAGGGATTGAGGATCCTGCGCATTACAGGTATGGTCTGCAGCGTTCTTCTAGCCCTCTGTGCCTACTGGGGGAATGTCTACTATCTTGGTATACTCTTAACCGCTTCTATTCTCTTACTCTTGATCATGCAGTTATTTGGGAAGAGGCCCTTAGAGACTATCACCAACCTCTCCTATACCATCCTGGGCCTCATCTATGTGGGCTGGCTCCTCTCCCATCAGTTACTCTTAAGGAGGGCCGTCTTTGGGGGGGAATATATTCTGCTTTTATTCTGGATTACCTGGTCCGGTGATATTGGAGCCTACACCTTTGGTACTACCTTAGGGAAGCATAAGCTCATTCCCAGGATAAGCCCGAAGAAGAGCATAGAGGGGGCGATAGGTGGTCTTCTCTTTAGCATAGCGAGTGGCCTCTTGGCCTATTTCCTTCTTGAAGCAAGTCCTTTTCTTGGGAAATGGCTCTCAAGCCCTGGTCTCTCCCTGGTTCATTACTTCATTCTGGGATTAATTTTGGGGATTGTCGGGCAGTTCGGTGACCTCTGCGAATCCTTATTGAAACGGGGAGCGGAGATTAAGGATGCCGGTGGAATCATTCCCGGGCACGGGGGCCTCCTGGATGTTATGGATAGCCTCCTATTTACCTCTCCCGTGATGTACTATTACGTGATTCATGTGGTGGGAAGACTGAGGTTCTTTTGAAGGCGCGAATTAACGCGAACTGTAAAGCAAAAATGGAAGCAATTAAGACACGAATAGACACGAATAATGCAACCGCAAAAACGCCTGTCCGCCGTAATAGTATTACTATGGAAGGCGGGCAAAATTTTCCGCCGAAGGCGGATCAGCCTCAGGCTGAAACTGAAAAAACGCAAAAAGAAAAGACGCGCCTGTCCCGTAGGAGCCCCGCTTTTCGCGGGATAAACTCCGCGACTTTACGGGGAATGGTCGCGAATGATTAAGAGAAAAATTGTTGTGCTGGGCTCCACCGGCTCAGTGGGAATAAATACCCTAAGGGTCGTTGAGAGTTTAGGGGATAGGTTTCAAGTCATTGGCCTGACAGCAAGGAAGAATATCAATCTCTTAGAGAAGCAGATAAGGAAGTTTCATCCTAAGATAGTGGCCTTAGTAGATAAAAAAAGCGCCCGAGAATTAAGAGGGCGCTTTAAAAGTATGAGGGTCATGAGCGGCCAAGAGGGAGTAATCGAAGTCGCCCGATTAAAGGAAGCGGACCTGGTCGTCTCGGCCATTGTTGGCACCAGCGGTTTAATGCCCACCTTAGAAGCCATTAACGCAATAAAGAAAATCGCCTTGGCCAATAAGGAAGCCCTGGTCATGGCTGGGGAGATCGTGATGCAAGAGGCCCATAAGAGGGGAGTAGAAATTCTTCCCGTGGACAGCGAACACTCGGCCATCTTCCAGTGTCTGAAGAAAGAAGGAAGGGGAAAGGTTTCGCGCATCATCCTCACCGCCTCTGGTGGACCATTCCTGGACTGGAGCCTCTCGAGATTAAAGTCGGTTACCCCCCAGGAAGCTCTCAAGCATCCCACCTGGGAGATGGGAAAGAAAATTACTATTGACTCTGCTACATTGATGAATAAGGGTTTGGAGGTGATCGAGGCCTATCATCTGTTTGGAATCGATATCGATAGGATAGAGGTAGTTATTCATCAGGAAGCGATTATCCATTCCCTGGTAGAATTCGTTGATGGAACGATGCTTGCCCATTTAGGAACCCCGGATATGCGTCTCCCCATTCAGTACGCTTTGACCTATCCAGAGAGGCTTCCCACCCCCCTAAAGAAACTGGATCTTACTAAAATTAGAAGACTCACCTTTCAGAAGCCAGATACCAAGAGATTTCCTTGTCTAAAATTGGCCTATGAATCAGCCAGAATAGGGGGAACGGCACCAGCGGTTCTGAATGCTACCAATGAGATTGCCGTCTCCCTATTCCTGAAGAAAAAGATCGGGTTCATGGAGATTCCGAGAATGATTAAGAAGGTATTGAATAGGCATAAGCCCATCAAGAACCCCACCCTAAGTAAAATTCTGAAGGCAGATGCCTGGGCAAGAGAGGAAGCCTTAAGATGTTAACTACAATTATTGCCACCCTTATTCTTCTCGGCCCTACCATATTCTTCCATGAATTGGGCCATTTTCTTCTGGCCAAGAAGGCCGGCATTCGAGTAGAAACCTTTGCCTTGGGCTATGGCCGCAAGCTCTTTGGTTTTAAAAAGGGAGAAACGGAGTATATCATTCCCTGGTTCCCATTAATAGGGGGATATGTTAAATTAGCGGGCATGGATCCTGGTGAAATAACCGGTGCTCTCTGGGAGTTCAACTCCAAATCTATTCTTCAGAGACTATCTGTCTTAGTATCTGGCCCTCTGATGCATTGGCTTTTGGCTTTCCTGGTTTTTACCACTATGTTTCTCTCCGGGGTTCCAGAATATCTTATTTCTCTTGAAGTAAGAGAAGTCTTAAAGGCTTCTCCTGCCCAAGAGATAGGGCTACAACCAGGCGATAGAATCTTCAAGATAAATGGAGTGGTAAAAAAAGATTTCTCCGAATTACGCACTCTCATTACTGAGCATCCAAGAGAAAAGATAATATTATCCATTATTCATGAAGGGAAAGAAATAACTAAAGAAGTTATACCCAGGCTCAATCCCAAGACAGGCAAAGGAGAAATTGGGATAGCCATAACACCCTTCCCAGAAAAAGAGATAGGAGTTAAAAAATACAATATTTTTCAGGCAATAGAAAGAGGGGTAAGACAGACAATCAATGTAACTCTTTTAATCCTCATCACCTTCTGGAAACTTATCACTCTTAAGATATCGGTTAGAAATCTAGCCGGCCCCCTATGGATCCCCCATATGGCAGGAGAGGCTGCCCGCCTGGGCCCATCATCCTTCCTTCTCTTCTTCGCCTTCTTAAATATTAATGTGGGAATAATCAACCTTCTTCCCATTCCCCTTCTGGATGGCGGTCATGTCCTCCTTTTAGGCATTGAGAAGATCAAGGGTTCCCCCTTAAATGACAGGGGAAGAGAGATTGCTCAGAAAATAGGAATATTCATTGTCGCTATGCTGGCAGCCCTTGTTTTCTCTAACGATATCAACAGATGGGTTCAGTTAAAGAAAATAGAAAAAGAAAAGTCTATTATAGAGAGAGTTCTTCCTCATGAAGAGAAGGCGAAGTAGAAGAGTCAAGATAGGCAAAGTAGCTGTTGGTGGTGGGGCACCAGTCTCTGTCCAGTCCATGACCAAGACGGATACCAGCGATATAAAAGCAACGGTCAAACAGATTAAAGAGTTGGAAAGAGAGGGCTGTGAGATCATAAGGGTTGCCATTCCAGATAAAGAGGCAGCAAAAGCGATCCCCAAGATAAAGAAGAGAATAAAGATTCCCTTAATTGCCGATATTCACTTCGATTATCGGTTGGCCCTGGAAGCCCTGGAAAATGGAGCGGATGGCATAAGGATAAACCCCGGGAATATCAGAGACAAAAAGAGAATTATCCAGATTGTAAGGAAAGCAAAAAAGAAGAGAATTCCCATAAGGATCGGAGTAAACTCCGGCTCTCTAGATAGAAAGAGATATAAAGGACCCTTAGCCCAAGCCATGGTGAGGAGCGCACAAGACTCTATAAAGATATTTGAGAAGCAAAAATTCTACGATATTATTATCTCTTTGAAAGCATCAGATGTTCTAACTACAATAAAAGCCTATAAATTAATGGCTAAGAGATGTAACTACCCCTTTCATCTGGGAATAACGGCCACCGGCCTTCCTCCCTTAGGAATAATTAAATCTGCTCTGGGCATTGGAAGCCTATTGCTTGAGGGAATTGGGGATACTATCAGGGTCTCCCTCACTGGCCCACCCCAAGAAGAGGTGAGGGTAGGCTATGAGATATTAAGAACTTTAGAGTTACGAAAAGGGATGGAGATACTTGCCTGCCCCACCTGTGGTCGCTGCGAAATAGACCTGATCAAGATAGCAAAAGAAGTTGCAAAAAAGGTTTACGGTGAACGGTTTACGGTTAACGGTAAACGGCCACTGAAAGTGGCCATCATGGGCTGTGTAGTGAATGGCCCGGGAGAGGCCAGGGAAGCAGATATCGGCATAGCAGGAGGAGAGAAGATAGGAGTAATCTTCAGAAAAGGCAGAGTAATAAAGAAGGTAAAAGAGAAAGATTTAGTCTCTACACTCTTGGCTGAGATAGAAAATATGATGTAAATTACATTATGTGTGACGCATTACTCTCGTCAGTCCGTCCATCCGTCAGTCCGTCATTAATATAGACGGTTAGACGGATAAGACGAGGAGAGACACATTCCGTATAGCGGGTTTAACGAAAAAGAGACTATTGGGAGATTATTATGAGAATGTCTAAGGGATTATTTCCTACATTGAAAGAAGCGCCGAAAGAGGCGAAGATCGTAAGCCATAAACTTATGATCCGGGCAGGGCTGATGAGAAAATTGGCCTCTGGAATATATACCTATCTCCCTCTGGGCTATAGAGTGATAAGAAAGATAGAGAATATCATACGGGAAGAGATGAATAAGACGGGAGCCCAAGAGGTCCTTCTTTCTGCATTGAGTCCTCAGGAATTATGGGAAGAGAGCGGGAGATGGGAAGTCTATGGTCCGGAACTGATGAGGATAAAGGATAGGCACAATAGACTCTTCGGTTTGGGACCAACCCATGAAGAAGTAATTACTGATTTGGTGAGAAGGGAAGTGAAATCATATAAACAGCTTCCTTTAACCCTCTATCAGATTCAGACCAAGTTTAGGGATGAGATAAGGCCTCGCTTCGGTATGATGAGGGCCCGAGAGTTCCATATGAAGGATGCCTATTCCTTTGATAAGGATGAGAAGGACCTGGGGAAGAATTATAAGAGGATGTATGAGGCCTATCAGAATATCTTCGATCGGTGCGGACTGAGGTATAAGGCGGTGGAGGCAGATACCGGCCCTATCGGTGGAGATATCTCCCATGAGTTCATGGTCTTAGCCAAAACGGGAGAGGACAGGATAGTCTACTGCAGGAAGTGTGGCTATGCGGCCAATGTGAATCGGGCGGAATATGTGAAGCCCGGGGTTAAGGGCCAAGGGTCAAGGGTTAAGGAGAAGGGACTGAAGAAGGTGAAGACGCCGGGAATGAAGACAGTGGAAGAGGTGACTGGATTCTTGAAGTGCAAGCCAAAGGAACTGGTGAAGACCCTGATCTATAAAGTGGATGGCATACCAGTGGCCATTCTAATTAGAGGCGACCATGGGGTAAACGAGAGAAGATTGGAGAAATTACTGAAAGCAAAGGAGATTTCCTTGGCAGATGAGAAGACCATTGAAAAAGTGACTGGTGCTCCTTTAGGATATAGCGGTCCAGTGAGATTAAAGATTAAGATCATCGCTGATTCTGATGTGGCAGCGATGAAGAATATGATTAGCGGGGCCAATAAGAAGGATTACCACTTGATCAACATAAATATTGATAGGGACTTTAAGGCAGATAAGGTTCTGGATATAAGGAGTGTCATTCCTGGGGATCGCTGCCCAAAATGTAAGACAAAACTCACCTTTTCACGGGGTATTGAGGTGGGTCATGTCTTCAAGTTAGGAACCAAATATTCCCAGGCTTTGAAGGCTACTTTCTCAGATGAGAAAGGAAAAGAGAGACCCCTGATCATGGGCTGTTACGGCATCGGCTTGGATAGGATAATGGCTGCTTCAATAGAGCAGAATCACGATGGAAATGGAATCATCTGGCCATCTTCAATCGCTCCCTATCAGGTCCTAATCCTGGTTGTCAATAACCAAGATAAGAAACAAGTAAAGTTAGCAGAAGAAGTCTATAAGTCTTTAGAGAAAGAGGAAATAGAAGTCCTTTTAGATGACCGGGATCTGCGCGCCGGTGCCAAATTCAAGGACGCTGATTTAATGGGAATTCCTCTTAGAATCACCATCGGCAACAAGACGATAAAAGAAAATAGAATAGAGATAAAGATTCGTAAAACCAACAAGATCCACGAAATAAATAAAAAAGACCTCATTTCCAAAATCAGGTCTTTACTTGAGATGTAAAATTTTTCTTGCATTTTGGATATACTTGTGCTATAGTACTGTAACCTTAGGATTTGCTTCTTAGGAGTGGGCTTAACCCACTCCTTTCTTTTAAAACGCGAATCAGAAAACAGTGATTTACGGTTGACCGACCCCGATGCTATCGGGGTGCTCGCGGTTAACGGTAAACAGTCCCGACAGTTGTCGGGACGGGCAAATTGAATAGTAGCTATTCACCGGCGGGGCAAGTAAAACGCGCCGCCCAACGGTAAACGGGGGTCAAGATGGGAAAAGTGAGAGAGGAAGTGGAGAGGCTGGTTCTCCCTATTCTAGAAGAAGAGGGGATGGAGTTGGTAGATATTGAGTATAAGAAAGAAAGGGGCAGAGGTATATTACGCCTTTATATCGATAAACCGGGTGGAGTGAAGATAGATGACTGCCAAGGGGTGAGCCAGAGGATAGATCCTATATTGGAGAGGTGTAATATCATAAGGGGTCATTATCTCTTAGAGGTCTCCTCTCCTGGCCTGGATAGACCATTGAAGAAGGAAGAGGACTTTAAAAGATTTATAGGAAGACTGATTAAAATAAAGACCTTCTCACCTATTGATAATCAGAAGACGTTTGTGGGAACCCTGAAGGATTATAAGGAGGAAATAGTTATCCTAGAGACAAGGGAAGGAAAGATTATAGAGATTCCGATGAAGAATATAGCAAAGGCAAACTTAGAGATCGAATTCTAAAGGGGGAATAAGAGAAAATGAGTGTTGAGTTGAAGGGATTAATGGAGGAGATAAGGAAGGAGAAGGAGATTGAGCTGGGGGTCATTGTTGAGGCCCTACGCTCCGCTCTCCTTTCTGCCTATAAGAAGCACTTCGGTTCCAGTGAGAATGTAACCATCGATATTAGTCCCGATACCGGAAGACTGAAGGTACTGGCCAAAAAAAGAGTGGTTAAGGAGATAGAGGACCCCAGGATAGAGATAGGGAAGGAAGAGGCCAAGAGAATAAAGAAGAGGGTGAGGTTAAATCAGGAGATAGAAGTTGAGATCACCCCCAAGGAGTTCGGCAGGATTGCCGTCCAGACGGCAAAGCAGGTAGTTACTCAGAGAATAAGAGAGGCAGAGAGGGAGAAGATATACCAGGAGTTTAAAGAGAGGGAGGGGGATATTATTACGGGAATCGTCCAGCGCAGTGAACATAGAACAGTAATCGTGACCCTGGGAAAGATAGAGGCCATCCTACCCGTAAGGGAGCAGACCTGGGGTGAGGATTATAGATACGGGGATAGGATAAAGACCTATATCCTGAATGTAAAGAGAACCCCAAGGGGACCCCAGATCATACTCTCCCGTACCCATCCGGGACTGGTGAGAAGATTATTTGAGTTAGAGATTCCGGAAGTATATGAGAAGATTGTTGAGATGAAGAATATCGCTCGGGAAGCAGGAGGAAGGACGAAGATCGCCGTCTTCTCAAAGGATGCCAATGTTGATGCCGTGGGTTCCTGTGTGGGAACCAGGGGAGCAAGGGTGAACTCCATCATCCAGGAACTAAGAGGAGAGAAGATCGATATCATTCCCTATAGTGAGGATGCGGTTACCTTTGTCTCAAGCGCTTTAAAGCCCGCCCAGGTGCAGGAAGTCATTGTCCATAAAGAAGAAGGGGAGATGGAGGTCATCGTTCTCAAGGATAAGCTCTCTCTGGCTATTGGTAAGAAAGGGCAGAACGTTAGGTTGGCAGCGAAGCTGACTGGATGGAAGATAGATCTCAAGAGTCCGGAAGAGAAGGCCTTGGAAGAGAAAGCAAAGATAAAGTTGACTGAACTACCAGGCGTGGGCAAAAAGAGCGCCCAGGCTTTAGAAAAGGCAGGACTTAGGAACGTAGTCGATATTGCCCAAAGTAAAATAGAAGATTTGACAAAGGTCAAAGGGATCGGAAAGAAGAGCGCTGAGAAAATTCTGAAAGCAGCCAAGGAGTTGATAGGAGAAGCAAAAGAGAAAGTGGGAAAGTAATCAGGCAAAATAGGTGAATTAGTTGGACTAGTTGGATTGATAATCCACCTAATATACTAATCCAACTAATCGCTACTTGTGCATTGTTACTTGTAACTTCCCCCGAAGGGGGGTGAGGGAGGAATATTATGGTTGAGAGAATGAAGGTATATGAACTGGCTAGGGAGTTAGGAATGACCAGTAAGGAACTTTTGGCCCAATTGAAGGATTTGGGGATTGAAGTAAAGAGCCATATGAGCGTTCTCATTAAAGAAGAAATAGAGAAGGTCATTGCTAAGATAGAAGAGAAGGAGAAGCCTGCCCCAGAAGTAGCGGAGAAGGTGGAGGAGATTATTGAGAAGCCACCAATAGAGGAGAAACCAAAAGAGGTGATCAAGATCGAGGAGACGATTACGGTTGGGGAATTAGCCCAAAAGATGAAAATAAAGGTAAATGAACTGATAAAGAAGTTAATGGGCATCGGAGTTATGGCGACCATCAATCAATCCTTAGATGTTGCTACTGCCAATAAGGTGGCCTTTGAGTATGGATTCGTTGTTGAGGTCTTACCGGTAGCAAGGAAGAAAGTCATCCCCAAAGAGATAGAGAAAGGGAAGAGATTAGCTCCTCGACCACCAGTGGTCACCATTATGGGCCATGTGGACCATGGAAAGACCCTTCTTCTGGATGCTATAAGAGAGAGTGATATCATTGCTCAGGAAGCGGGAGGGATTACCCAGCACATCGGAGCCTATGAAGTAGAATTGGAAAAGGGTAAAATAACCTTTTTAGATACCCCAGGCCACGAGGCCTTCACTGCCATGCGGGCCAGGGGGGCACAGGTGACGGATATCGTTGTTCTTGTGGTGGCGGCAGATGATGGGATCATGCCCCAAACCATAGAGGCCATCGACCATGCCCGGGCAGCAAAGGTACCCATGGTAGTTGCCATAAATAAGTGCGACCTCCCCAATGCTGATCCGGAAAGAGTGAAGAGGCAACTGAGGGATTATAATCTGACGCCTGAAGAGTGGGGAGGAAAGACCATTATGGCCAAGGTCTCTGCTAAGGAGAAGAAGGGTATTAATGAATTATTGGAGATGCTCTTATTGGAGGCGGAGATGCTGGAATTGACGGCCGATCCCACCCTTCCCGCAAAAGGGACGGTCATTGAAGCCCGGCTGGATAAAGGAAAGGGGCCGGTGGCCACGGTTTTAGTCCAGAGCGGAACCCTGAGGGTGGGGGATGTCCTTATGGTCGGAGACTATTCGGGAAAGGTGAGAACATTAGCTGACGATCTCGGGAAGGAAGTGGAAGAGGCTGGACCTTCTATACCAGTTGAGGTCTCTGGTCTTTCTGAAGTTCCCCAGGCAGGGGATACCTTTGAGGTGGTGGAGGATGAAACTAAGGCACGCCAGATGGCAGAAAAAAGGCAGGAGAAGGCAAAGGCCCTTGAATTAACCAAACCAGCCCACATCAGCCTGGAGGGTCTTTATAGACAGATAGAGGAAGGAAGGCTGAAGGAACTTTCCCTTATTATCAAAGGGGATGTCCAGGGCTCGATTGAAGCCTTGAGCGACTCCCTGGAGTCTTTATCGAGTGAAGAGGTGCGGGTGAATGTCATCCATAAAGGGGTGGGGGCAATCAATGAATCGGATGTTATCTTAGCCTCTGCCTCGGATGCCATAATCATCGGTTTCCATGTCTCTAGTGAGCCCGGTGCCCAGGGCCTGGCTTCAGGGGAGAATGTCGACATCCGAACCTATGATGTCATCTATGAGACAATAGAGGATGTCAAGAAAGCCATGAAGGGAATGCTCGCTCCCAAGTTAAAAGAGGTAATCTTGGGAAGGGCAGAGGTACGCCAGATATTCAAAATCCCCAAAGGAATGATTGCCGGCTCCTATGTAAAGGAAGGGAACATAATAAGGAACGCCAAGGTGAGGCTATTAAGGGAAGGGAAAGTAATCTATGAAGGAAGTATTAATTCCCTTAAGCGCTTCAAGGAGGACGCCAAGGAGGTAAAGGAAGGATTTGAGTGTGGCATCGGCCTGGGAGACTTCACTGAGCTAAAGGAAGGAGACATCATAGAGGCCTACAAGATGGAAGAGGAGAAGAGATGATTATTGGGAGTGCATGGATTGAGTTGCATATCCCGGGAGTGAATTCCCTGAAAGGTAAGAGACAGATCATCAAGAGTATAAAGGAGAGAGTAAAGAATAGATTTAACGTCTCCATTGCTGAGGTGGAAAAACAGGATCTCTGGCAGAGAGCCACTCTGGGCTTGGCCTGTGTGACAAATAATAAGGCCCAAGCAAATCGCACCCTCTCTAAAGTAATCCATTTTATAGAGCAGAATAGAAATATCTCCCTTACAGATTATGAGATAGAAATTATCTAAAGTGAACCGTGATCCGTGAACAGTGAACGGTAAAAATGGGGTGAGAAATGACGCGGAGGAGAGCTCAGCGGGCAGGAAGACTTATTCAGGAAGAGATTTCAAAGATCATTCAGAGGGAATTAAAGGATCCACGGATTGGATTTGTTACTATTACTGGTGTAGATGTTACTGATGATCTCCGCTATGCCAAGGTATTCATCACTGTTTTAAAAAGAGAGGAAAGGGAGAGGACTCTGGAAGGCCTGGAGCATGCCAAGGGATTTATTCGTAGGGAGATCGGACAGAGAATAAAAATGAAGTTCACTCCAGAGATTGAGTTTAGATTCGATGAAACTATAGAGCGTGGAGCACACATAGAGGAAGTAATAAGAAAGATTAAGGAGAAGGAGAAGTGAATCCCGTTAGATGCTGGTCTTTTAATGAAGTGGAAATAAATGATACATTTAGGATCGCTATTAAAGATATTAGAAAAAGCTATATAACAATATTTGGGAGTCTAACGGGATGAAGGAACTAAAAAAGATTGTCGAGGTTATCAGAGAGAATAAAAGTTTCTTTATTACTTCTCACATCAGGCCAGATGGGGATTCCATCGGCTCTCAACTTGCCCTGAAGAGGATACTGGAAAGGTTAGGAAAGGAAGTAATCATCACCAATCATGATCCGGCCCCTAAAATCTACGATTTTCTTCCCGGAAAAGAGAGCATCAAGCAAGAACTACCTAAGAATAGAGAGTTCGATGTGGCCTTTATTCTGGATAGCCCAGAGCTCTCTCGTCTGGTGAGCACCGCAGAGATAATCGAGAAAGCAAAGGTCATCGTAAATATCGATCACCATCTGGGGAATGAAAAGTTTGGAAAGTATAACTATGTTGATACTGAGGCTTCTGCCGTGGGAGAAGAGATATATGAACTGACAAGAGTAATGGGGTTTGAGATAGATAGGGAGATTGCCTTATGCCTCTATGTGGGCATCTTTACAGATACCGGTTCCTTCCGGCAGTCAAATACTACCCCTCGTACCCATGAGATCGTGGCCCACCTCATGAAGATAGGAGATTTAAAGCCTGCCCAGATCACCCATCAGATATACGGGACCCAGCTTCCTTCTGCCATAAAGTTATTGAGCATGACTTTGGATACCTTGGAGAGGAGCGGAGACGGCAGGATAGCTTGGATGACCATTACCGACGAGATGTTCAAAGAGACCGGAACCACCAAGGCGGAGACCGAGAACTTCATCAACTATGTTCGTTCTGTGAAAGGAAGCGAGGTGGCCATTCTATTCACTGAGCTTGCTAAGGATGAGGTAAAGGTCAGTTTCCGCTCCAAGTCTAGTGCCGACGTTAATAGTATAGCCAAAATATTTGGAGGTGGAGGACATCTTCGCGCTTCTGCCTGCACTATAAAGGGAGATTTGGAGGAGGCAAAGAGGAAGGTGCTGGTTGAGGTAGAGAAGAGACTAAAGAAGGTTTACGGTTGACCGACCCCGATGCTATTGGGGTGCCCGCGGTTGACGGTAAACAGCCCCGACAGCTGTCGGGACGGGCAAATCGAATAGTAGCTATTCACCAGCGGGGCAAGTAAAACGCGCCGCTCAACGGTAAACGATAAGCATGGATGGATTCTTAAATGTTAATAAGCCGAAGGGCATGACTTCTCACGACGTTGTGGATGAGATAAGGAAGTTGGTGGGAAGGGAGAAAGTGGGGCATGCGGGAACCCTGGATCCCGAGGCCACTGGCGTTCTTCCCATCGCCATCGGTAAGGCAACCAAGGTAATCCAGTTTTTGGAAGAAGGAAAAGGATATCGGGCAACCATGAGATTAGGAATCACCACCGATACCCAGGATATAACAGGTAAGATAATTGCTAAAAGTGATGAGATTAATATCCCAGTAGAAAGGATAAGGGAAGTCTTCAAGAATTTTTTAGGAAAGATAGAGCAGATTCCACCTATGGTCTCGGCAGTGAAAGTAAGGGGGGAAAGGCTTTATAAGTTAGCCCGGGAAGGGAAGAGAGTGAAAAGGCCACAGAGAGAGGTTGAAATCTATAATCTCAATCTCTTAGAATACAAACTGCCAGATATCATCTTTAAAGTAAGTTGCTCAAAAGGAACCTACATTAGGACCCTCTGTCATGATATGGGAAAAGCCCTGGGTTCTGGGGCCTGCCTGAAAGATCTAGTGCGTACTAAATCAGGTATCTTTACTTTGAAAAAAAGCTATACCCTGGAAGAATTGAAGAAACTACCTAATTTAGAAAGATATCTAATGAGTATGGATAAAGCCTTGAGGCATCTGCCGATAGTGAAGGTTAAAGATAGGATAAGAGAATCTGTTCTCAATGGGGGACCGATAGGAACCTCGGGAATACTGGAATTTTCTTTACCTATCAAGGGAGAGGAATTGGTCAGGGTCCATAATTCAGAGAAGAGACTCTTAGCAGTCGCCAGAGCACTATTCGATATTGGAGATTTAAAAAGGATAGAGAAAGAGGTTGTGGTCTTCAAACCAGTGAGGGTTATTGGTTAAGAATGGAACTTGTTCTGGGAATTGATAAGATAAGGAAAAGGCATAAGAGAGGGATTCTTGCCCTGGGCACATTTGATGGCCTCCATCTCGGTCATCAGGGGGTGATCGAATCTCTAAAGAGACGAGCGAAAAGACTGAAGAAGAGATCCATTGTTTTGACCTTTGATATCCATCCCCTAAAAACGATTGATCCAGCAAAGTGCCCTCCCCTGCTTACCCCAAAGGAGGAGAAGATAAATCTAATTCAAGATCTGGGAATAGATACCCTTGTCCTAACTAATTTTGATAGGAAATTTGCTTCCCTCTCACCAGAGAAATTCATCAGAGATATTCTGGTCAGTAGATTGGGCGTAAGAGAGATATTCGTGGGAAAGGACTTCACCTTTGGAAGAGGAGCAACTGGCGATATAACGTTCTTGAGAAGTAAAGCAAAAGAGTATGGCTTCAAGGTCAGGGTCATTCCTCCGGTAAAAATAGGCAAGAAGGTAATAAGTAGCACAGCAATAAGGGAACTTATTAGAAGAGGGGCGGTTAAGAAAGCGGCAAAACTTCTGGGCCGCCCCTATGCCCTCTATGGCCGAGTAATCCATGGGGAATCCCGGGGAAAAGAATTGGGCTATCCTACAGCCAATATAAGGCCTCACTATGAGATGATTCCCTCTGATGGAGTCTATCTAGGGAGGATAAAAGTGAGGGGAAGGGATCGGGATGGGCTTCTAAATATCGGAACCCAGCCTACCTTCCATAAGCGAGGGGCAAGAATTATTGAGACCTATATCTTTAACTTTAATGGAAGGATCTATGGCCGGGATATAAAGGTCAGTTTTCTGCAGCGGATACGAGATGAAATCGCCTTTAAAAGCCCAGAAGCCCTCAGAGCCCAGATAAGGAAGGATATTATCAAGGCAAGAAAAATTTTGCATCTCATTTGATATGTGTTATAATAAAGACGCCTTCGCTTCGCGAAGAACTTTGTTATTCCAGCGCGTCTTTATTAGACAGGGCAAGTAGAACGCGCTGTTATAATAAGGAAGCCTCCGCTTCCAGCGGAGAACCTTGTTATTCGGGCTTCCTTAGTAGAGGAGGCAAGCCTGCTTGTCGGCAGACAGGCGAAGCGCGTCGTCATAATAATTTAAATATAATGCCGTTGCTGGGAGAATCGCCTCCCCACCGATTCTCTCGGCAATTGGCAGCGAGTAAGAAAGGGGGAAATGAAAATGGTCTTGGAGAAGGAAAAGAAGAAAGAGATTATCTCTAAGTACCGGTTGAATGAGAAGGATACTGGCTCACCAGAGGTTCAGATCGCCCTGCTAACGGAGAGGATTAATTCCTTGACCGAGCACCTTGAGACCCATAAGAAGGACCATCACTCACGAAGAGGGCTTTTAAAGATGGTTGGCCAGAGGAGAAGACTGTTGGGTTACCTTAAGGATAAGGATAAGAAAAGATACGAGAAGATTATCCAGGAACTGGGTTTGAGAAAATGATTGGCGCCAAGTCGCCAAAGAAATCACCAAGTCGCCAAATTTTGGCGCCTTTGCGGATCTTTTGTGTTTTAGCGTTTAGCGTTTTGGCGTTACGAAAGGAGAAGAGATGATAAAGAGAGAAGAATTGGAGATCGCGAGAAGGAAACTAACTGTTGAAACCGGGAAGATGGCTAAGCAGGCGGATGGTGCGGTTACCGTACGCTATGGAGACACCATAGTCTTAGTGGCGGTGGTGGCTTCTAAAGAGGCCAGAGAAGATATTGACTTCTTCCCCTTGACCGTTGACTATAGGGAGAAGACCTATTCTGCGGGAAAGATTCCCGGGGGCTTCTTTAAGAGAGAAGGGAGACCAAGGGATTGGGAGATTTTGACCTGTCGGTTGATCGATCGCCCTTTGAGGCCTCTTTTCCCAAAAGGAATCAGGAACGCGGTCCAGATTATGGTGAGCGTGCTGTCTGCAGATGGGGAGAATGACCCGGATATCTTATCCATAATCGGTGCCTCAGCCGCTTTGTCTATATCTGATATCCCATTCAATGGTCCGGTGGCTGCCGTGCGCCTTGGACGGATTGGGGAAGAGTTTATCATCAATCCTACCTATGGGGAATTGGAAAGAAGCAGGCTGGATATGGTAGTTGTCGGGACTAAGGATGCGATAGCAACCATAGAGGTTGAAGCCCATGAGGTTCCAGAGGAGACCATTTTAGAGGGGCTAGAGAAGGCCAAAGAGCACATCAGAAGGCTTGTTGAGATTCAGGAAAGGTTGGTCAAATCCTGTGGCAGACCCAAGAGAGAAATCGTCCTCTATGCTCCGGATGAGGAGATAGAGAAGAGGGTGAGAGAATTATCCACTTCCAAATTAGAGGAGGCCTATAGGATAAAGGAAAAGACCAAAAGGGATGAAGCGCTAAGCAAGGTTGAGAATGAAGCTATGGAGGCCTTAAGCACTGAATTTCCAGAAAAGGAGAAAGACATCAAATTTGTCGTAGACAAGATAGTGAAGGAAATTCTGCGCCGGGCCATTTTAGATGAGAACCGTAGAGCAGATGGGAGAAGAGCGGACGAGATCAGGCCCATAACCTGCGAGGTGGGAATCCTCCCCAGGGCCCATGGAAGTGCCCTCTTTACCAGAGGACAGACCCAGGCCCTGGTGGCTACTACTTTGGGAACTACAGAGGATGAGCAACGTATTGATGCCCTGGAGAAGGAATTCCGAAAGACCTTTATGTTTCACTATAATTTCCCACCCTTTAGTGTGGGAGAAACGAAGCCATTGAGGGGTCCAGGCAGGAGAGAGATCGGCCACGGCGCTCTTGCCGAGAAGGCCCTTCTTCCTGTCATTCCTCCCAATGATAAGTTTCCCTACACCATAAGGATAGTCTCCGATATCTTGGAGTCTAATGGTTCCTCTTCCATGGCCAGTGTCTGTGGGGCAAGCCTATCTTTGATGGATGCGGGAGCTCCCATTAAAGCCCCGGTTGCCGGGGCAGCCATTGGATTAGTAATAGAGGGGGAGAAGTATGCTCTCCTTACTGATATCTTGGGGGTGGAGGATGCCTTGGGAGATATGGACTTCAAGATCGCCGGAACCAGGGAAGGAATTACTGCCCTTCACTTAGATATCAAGACCTTGGGAGTCACCACTCCTTTGATAGAGGAGGCCTTGGAGCAGGCAAAGAAAACCCGCCTCTTCATTCTGGATAAGATGAACCAGACCATCTCCCAACCAAGAGAGGGAATCTCCGCCTATGCTCCACATATTATCGTTACTTATGTGAAACAAGAAAAGATTGGAGGTATCATCGGTCCCAGAGGTAAGACAATAAAGGGGATCATTGAGGAAACTGGTGCCGAGGTGAATATCGATGACGATGGAAAGATATCCATCTCCTCCCCAGATAAGGCCAAGGCCCAGGCTGCCCTGGATATGATTAACTATCTCACAGAAGAGGTTGAGGTAGGAAAAATCTATAGGGGTAAAGTGACCAGAATCATGAACTTTGGGGCCTTTGTTGAGATCCTCCCCGGGAAGGAAGGCCTGGTCCATGTTTCCCAGTTAGCAGAGGGTTTTGTCAAGAATGTGAAGGATGTTTTAAAGGAAGGTCAGGAGATAGAGGTAAAGGTCATTGAGATTGATGACCAGGGAAGGACTAACCTCTCCCGCAAGGCAGCCCTGAGAGAGAAAGGACGACCCAAGAAGCACAAGTAATCAATAGCAGCCACAGGTTACGTAGTTGGGTTAGGGTAAGGTAGTGGGTTTGGTAGTTTGGTAAGGGTTAGGTGTTTTTTTTAAAAAGACCAACTACCTAACCCAACAGCTAAACTAACAACCTGACCTTAACCTTGGCCAAATCTTATTAAGGAGTGAGCATGTCCTGGTCTGAGGCTCTTCTTCTGGGGATCCTACAGGGCCTGACAGAATTCTTGCCTGTAAGTTCAAGCGGCCACTTAGTCTTAGCAGAGAATTTCCTGAAGGTCAATCCTCCGGGAATCACCCTTGAGATTTGCCTTCACCTGGGAACATTACTTGCCATTATTGCTATCTTCAGAAGAGAGATTGGGAAAATTTTGGTCAGTCTTGCCCATATCTTCAAGACTGGTAAGCATAGGAGGAGAGAAGACCCTTATCTTCTCTTATTGGGCTTTCTATTACTGGGAACCATCCCTACTGCTCTAATAGGTGGCCTATTCAAAGAAGGGATCGGGAAACTATTTGAATGCCCAAGAATGGTCTCTTCAATGCTCATTATAACCGGGATTATCCTCTGGGCAACGAAGCGTCTCAAGATTGGTAAAAGAGAGATTCATAGATTAAATATAAAGGATGCCTTAGGAATTGGCCTGGCACAAGCGATAGGCCTCATTCCCGGTATCTCAAGGAGCGGGGTAACCATATCCTGCGGTTTATTTCGGGGACTCTCCAGAGACCTGGCCTATCGGTTCTCGTTCCTATTGGCCATACCAGCAATTATTGGGGCCGCAAGTTTAGAATTCAGGAACCTTTCTGCAATCCCAAAAGAGAACCTTCACCCTTTATTAATAGGAACTATAGCAGCCTTTTTGAGTGGCCTGGTAGCCTTAAGGATTTTACTCTCTATTGTCAAGAAAGGAAGATTCTCCTTTTTTGCCTATTATCTGTGGTTTGTTGGCTTAGTCAGTTTAGCAATTTCGTATGTCAAATAAAAGTTGATACGTTAATAAGTAAATAAGAAATAAAATTTTGCCCAATACGCGTTAAACAAATTTTTGGAGGCTTTATGGCAGATTTAGTTTGTATTAGAACTTATAATAATAGACCTGAGGCTGAACTTGCAAAGGGACTTCTTGGAGCAAGTGGTGTCAAAGCCATTGTCTCTGCAGATGATGCCGGTGGCATGCGCCCTCATTTAACATTAGGTATGGGAGGAGTGCGGTTGTTAGTTAAAAAGGAAGATGTCCAGAAAGTACTCGGGATTTTAGAAGTTACCAATGATAAAGGTTGAGACATATAGAAACGAAAGAATCTACTAGGAAGATTCAAAGCCAGTGAGGTTAATATGGCCATAAAAGAGAAGAGAATCAGTGAGATAGAAGGGATTATTCTATTTGCTTTGACTATTTTTATTCTCCTTAGCCTTATCTCCTATGAGCCAACGGATATCGCTTATTATCAGCAGCCACCTAATATCCCGGCAGTGAACTGGATGGGGAAGGCCGGTGCTTATCTGGCCTTTGGACTGAACTTCGTCATGGGTTATGGCGCCTATCTCATTCTTCTGGTGACTCTTGTCTGGGGAATAAGAAGATTTCGGGGGATGAAGTTCCATAAGAAGGCCTATCGGGTCTTAGGAGTCTTACTCCTCTTAGTCTCAACCTGCACACTACTTTCCTCAAAATACTCTTTAATCTTAGAAAAAAGATTGGCATTGGGAGGACATCTGGGAATCGTTCTCTCCAATGGACTGAAGCAGATCTTTGGGGCTTCGGGTGCCTATCTCATTGCAGTAACGGTATTAGTCGTCTCTTTACCTCTGGCGGCAGAGGTCTCTTATCCCAAGTTCTTTTCTCTGTTGGGAAGAGGAATCCTCTCCTTCTTTCGGGGATTAATAAGGATATTTTCCCGGAAACCGAGACCAGCCAAGCCGATAGCAATTAAGAGGCCAGAGATTAAAGAGGAGAAGGTTGCTCCTACCCCTAAGAGAGTGAAGAAGGTAACCAAGAAGATTCCGGAGGAGGAGAAGGCCTATACTATGCCTGATCTCTCTCTTCTCTCTAAGCCAAAGGCAGAGGAGGCGAAAGAGGACCTTAAGGCAAAGGGTGCTCTCTTGGAAGAGACTCTCTCTGAGTTTGGGATATCGGCCAAGGTTATTGGCGCTCTTCAGGGTCCAGTCATTACCAGGTTTGAGGTCCAGCCGGCAAAAGGGGTAACTGTCTCTTCTATTACCTCTCGCTCTAATGACATCGCTCTGAAATTGGCTGCCCCCAGTATCCGTATCGAGGCCCCCATTCCGGGAAAGGCCGCCTTGGGGATTGAGGTTCCCAACAAGAGGCCTTCCTTTGTCTATCTCTCAGAGATTCTGAGTACCAGGGAGTTCTATGAGTCTCCATCAAAACTTACCCTGGCATTGGGAAAGGACATAGCCGGTAGACCAGTAATCGCTAATCTGGCTACCATGCCCCATTTATTGATTGCCGGAACCACAGGAAGCGGCAAGAGTGTCTGTATAAACTGCATCATAAATAGCATCCTGTTTCAGGCAGCACCAGATGAGGTGAAGTTCCTCTTAATCGATCCCAAGAGAGTGGAACTGAAGGCCTATAATGATAGCCCCTATCTTCTCACCCCGGTAATTACTGACCCCAAGAAGGCAACTTTTGCTCTGAAGTGGGCGGTGGGGACAGTAGAAGAGAGGTTCAAGTTATTCTCTGAGGCCGGGGCCCGGGATATCGAAAACTATAATGCCCTCACCAAGGTAGAGAAAATACCCTACATCATCGTGATCATTGACGAGTTAGCCGATCTGATGCTCGTGGCTCCTGTAGACTGTGAGCATACCATCACCCGACTGGCCCAGATGGCTCGGGCAGTGGGGATTCACATTGTCCTTGCTACCCAGAGACCATCTGTTGACGTCATTACTGGTCTCATTAAGGCCAACTTCCCGGTGAGGATCGCCTTCCAGGTTGCGGCAAGGGTTGATTCTAGGATTGTCTTAGATATGAGTGGGGCAGAGAAGTTACTGGGAAGAGGGGATATGCTCTTCTCCGACCCTTCAAAGGCCAAACCAATACGTATCCAAGGATCGCTCATTACCGACCCTGAGATTGAGAGGATGGCAGAGTTTACCCGTTCTCAGGCAGAGCCGCTCTATGTGGAGGACATTTTTGAAAGGAGAGCCCCTTCCTTACCCAGCACCCCAGAGGAGGACGAATTATATCAGGATGCGGTGAGGGTGGTCATCCAGGCAAGAAGGGCCTCAGTCTCCATGCTACAGAGGAGATTAAAAGTAGGCTATGCCCGGGCAGCAAGACTGGTCGATATGATGGAGGAGGAAGGGATAGTGGGACCTTATAGGGGAAGCAAGGTGAG
Source organism: bacterium (assembly GCA_030615855.1). Taxonomy (GTDB): domain Bacteria; phylum UBP18; class UBA7526; order UBA7526; family UBA7526; genus JAUWXM01. The sequence continues at coordinate 218,768 of JAUWYL010000001.1, forward strand.
GGAAGTACTGGCTGATGAAAGCTACCTCAAAAAAGAGTAACCAGTAACCAGTTAACAGTAAAAAGTAGGAAAGTAGGAAAGTAAAAGAGTATCAGATTACCAGTATATCAGATGGAGAAGGACAGATATCAGAATTCTAAAATCCTAAGCACGAAATCTCTCCGAGCCAGAGGCTCTCTGAGCCGGAGGCCGAAATACTAAACAAGCACAAATGTTCAAAATTCAAATGACCAAAACAAGAAACAAAGAATTGTCAGTTTAGAAATTTGAAATTAGGATTTAGATATTGTTTAGGATTTCGATATTAGAATTTCGAATTTACCAAATCTGATATTCTGACCTTCTGAATACTCATTCTGATGTTCTGATAATCTATAGTTTTACTGGGACTGTAAACTATTAAAGTGAGGCAGAAACGTGGAGCCCATTGGTCTTACTCTGCAGCAGACGAGGCAGAAGAAACGATTAAAATTAGAGACGATAAGTAAGAAGACAAAGATAAGTATAAAATATCTCAAAGCCCTGGAAGCAGAGGACTGGGATGTTTTTCCGGCACCTGCCTATACCCAGGCCTTCCTGCGCAGTTATGCCAACTTCTTAAATCTGGATAGCGATGAATTAGTTCGAGAGTATAAGAAATATTTAGAGACAACCACCAAAGTTCCAGTAGCAGAGAGATTAATTCCAAAAAGAATAAGACCTAAAAGACTAACCATTCTTCCCATAGCAATAAGTATAATAGTTCTCATCGTTTGGGGAGGGTGGTTTCTTTTCTTTCGCCCCCCTTCTCTACCAGTAGTTGAGGTTACCGAGGAGAAGAAAGCCCCTCTTACCCTGAAAACAACCGCACTCGAAGAGGTCTGGGTGAGTATTACTGTTGATGGAAGAGAAGAGATTCAAGAACTATTGAAGGCTGGAGATGAAAAGACCTGGGAAGCGGAGAATAAACTCGAGATAAGAGTGGGGAATGCCGGGGGAATAAAGTTGGAGTTGAATGGAGAACCCCTTGGGTCCCCAGGCGAGAGGGGACAGGTAGTAACGAAAACCTTTGTGAGAGAAAAAGAAGAATGACCATTACTGAAGCAATTAAAGAAGGATTCAAGACCACCTATCGCAACTGGCCCCTGATCCTGATTCAGTTTGTAATTCAGATAATTCTGGGACTTTTATTCATCGTTCCTGTTTTGTTCATTCTCTTTTCCTTGGGATTCTATGCTGGGCTAACCAAGGGAGAGTTTAGTCTGGAGTTATTTCAGCAGGGTCTCCGCGCCCATCCTTTGTTAATCGTAATCTGTGGCCTCTTCTTCCTTCTCATCTGGATAGGGGCCATACTATTGGGCATCTTCTTAAAGGGTGGGATAAAGGGGATATTTAGAGATGCTTTGATAAAGAAAGAGAAGTTTACTTTGAGAAGATTCTTTCGTTATGGAGGTTATTTCTTCAAACGCCTATTTCTCCTCTGGCTTCTCTTCTTCCTGGCTTTCCATATTCTCTTTCTAACCCTGGGTGGAATATTCGGCCTTCCCGTCTATCTTCTCATTCAGAAGTGTCAAGAGGCAGGGATGGTCTTTGGGGTTCTTCTGGGAATCTTGGGCTTTTTTTTACTCCTCCTTGCAAGCCTTACCCTGGGTCTTGTCTTTTCCTACTCTGGAATAGTAATCGTTGTTGAGGATTCCATTCTAAAGAGAGCAGTCAAGAAGGCTTTTTCTTTTATCAGGAGAAATCTCGGTCCGGTTCTAGGCCTCTTCTTCCTTTTCATCCTGATCGGCATAGGCGTCATAGGTGTCTTTATCTCGTTTGACCTTCTTTTGAAGATTCCGGCCTCCATTCCAGGAATAGGAGCAGGGATGCTCATTTTTCTCTTACCCCTTCGCTTCCTTTTAAATTTTGTTCAGAGTGGGGCTCAGATCTATCTCACTCTTTTCACTATTGCTTCTACTATGGCCCTCTATCTGAGTTTAAGTAAAAAGTAAAAAGTAAGAAATAAAAAGTTTTCATTTTGCATTTTACATTTTTAATTGGAGATAATCATGAACTTGGCCAATAGGCTCACTATCATCCGAATCATCATTGCTCCCCTCTTTATCATTCTACTCTTAGCGGATGGGGCCTGGACAAAGTATTCTACCCTATTACTCTTTATTCTCGCCTCTCTAACTGACCTCTACGATGGAAGGATCGCCCGGGCGAGGGGAGTGGTAACCAGCTTTGGAAAGTTTATGGACCCCTTAGCAGATAAGATAATCGTTTTAGGAGCCCTCATCTGCTTCGTTGCCCTGAGAGAGGTCTGGGCTCTGTTGGTAATCATTATCCTGGCCAGAGAGTTCATGATCACTGGGTTGAGGTTTCAGGCTGCCTCCCAAGGGATAGTGATACCAGCGGGAAGGTGGGGGAAGCATAAAACCGCCACCCAGATGATCGCAGTAAGTGTCACCTTAGTAGTCATCGCCACAAAGTCGACCTTTGCCTCCTTCTCTATCAATGCTCCTTCTTTCCTCTTACAGATATTGAGATATACTCCAAATACCTTAGTAGGCTTGGCAGTTATTATGACTATTGTCTCTGGCGTCCTCTATGTTGAAAAGCATAGAGAGGTTTTGAAAGGAAGATAGTAAATGAAGTGGCTGATTAAGTTTCTGGCAACGGGATTCTATACTGGTTATACCCCCATTGCTCCAGGAACCGCAGGAAGCCTCATTGGGGTTATCATCTATCTCGGGATGTATAGGCTTTCTTGGCCTCTTTATCTTTTAATTCTTATCGTTCTTTCTCTTTTTGGAATATGTATTTCAAATAAAGCGACCATCTACTTCTTCAAAGAGAAGGATAGCAAGAGGATTGTCATTGATGAGATCATTGGCTTCCTGATCGCCATGTTCTTAATTCCCTTCAAGCTTAAATTCATCCTTGTGGCTTTCATTGTCTTTCGGGTGATTGATATCTTGAAGCCCTTCCCCTTAAGAAGGTTGGAGAAGCTACCTGGTGGTTGGGGAGTGATGTGTGATGACCTCTTAGCCGGGGTCTATGCTAATCTAATCGTGCAAGCAATTAGATTAGCGAGTTTACAGTAACCAGCGAACAGTAACCAGAAAAACCACAGAATATCAGTATATCAGAACATCAGAATGAGAATTCAGAATACCAGATTTAATTTTATAATCTGACTTTCTGATAACTGACCTTCTCTATCTGGTAATCTGGTTATCTGATGCTCTTTTATTTTTTGCTGTTAACTGTAAACTGGTTACTGGTTACTTCAGGATACACTGGTTACTTTGAGGTAGATAATGAATGCTGAGATAATCTCTATTGGATCTGAGCATCTCCTAGGCGAGATACTAAATACCGATGCCCCTTATCTCTGCCAAAGATTGACTGCCTTAGGGATTGAGGTTGAGAGAGAGATTACCGTTGGGGATGATGAGAAAAGCATTACTTCTTCCTTAGAAGAGGCTCTGAGACGGGTCAGGATAGTGATTACCATTGGAGGCTTGGGCCCTACTCCGGATGATTTGACGAAGAAGGTAATCGCCAAAGGGGCAGAAGAACAACTAGTTCTGAATGAGGAGATCCTCTCTGAGATTGAGGGGAAGTTTAAAGAGGAGGGGAAGCCCATGCCTTCAGATAATATAAAGCAAGCCTTCCTTCCCAGGGATTCTCATCCCCTGAAAAACAGAATAGGTATTGCTCCAGGCTTCATTTTAGAGACCAGGAACAGGATAATTGTTGCTCTCCCCGGTCCATACAATGAGTTGGTTTCCATGTTTGAAGAAAAGGTTATCCCTTATCTTGAGGAAAGGCTCAAAGTAAGAGAAGTCATCAAATCTTTGATTCTGCGTACTACAGGCCTTCCAGAATCAAAGGTGGCTGAGAAACTGAAGGACATCCTGAAGAAGAGTAAGAACCCTCAAATCTCCCTTTTGGCCCATGAGAATATTGTTGATATTAGATTGACAGCAAAGGCCGGGGATGAAAAGACAGGGGAGAAGCTGAATGAAGGGATGGGGAAGAAGATTAGCAAACGACTAGGGAACTACATCTTTGGAACAGGGAAGCAGACCCTGGAAGAGGTCATTGGATATCTCTTATATATGCGCAAGAAGACCATCGCCGTTGCTGAGTCCTGCACCGGAGGGCTCATCTCTCATAGATTGACCAATGTTTCCGGTTCCTCCGATTATTTTCTAGGAAGCGTAGTAGCCTATAGCAATAGAATGAAAAGAGATCGGTTGGGGGTAAAGAAGACCACTCTTGAGAAGTATGGAACAGTGAGTGAGAAGGTGGCAGGAGAGATGGCGAAAGGAATAAAGAAAGTTGTCAGGTCAGACTTTGGATTGGGGATTACCGGCATCGCTGGTCCTACCGGTGCCACAGAAGAAAAACCCATTGGTCTAGTCTATATTGCTCTGGCCTATAAGAATAAGGTAGAGATAAGAGAGTTCAAGTTCCGGGGAGAAAGAGGGGTAATCAAGGCCAAGGCGGCTAATGCTGCCTTAGATATGGTGAGAAGGCATTTACTGAAGTAACCAGTTAACATCGGTTAATAGTGGTTAACAACAGTTAATAACAGTTGTTTTTTAAGGGGGTAACCGATATTAACAGTTTTTAACCGATATTAACTATATACTTATTACTTCTAATAAACGGAGTAAAGGAGTGGAGAAGATCAGGACATTCATTGCTATAAAACTAACCCCAGAGATATCGTCGAATATTAGTAAGCTCCAAGAAGAATTAAAGAAAACCAGTGCCCAGGTTAAATGGGTGAAGCCAGAGAATATCCATCTCACCCTGAAGTTCTTAGGCCATGTTACTCCAGAAGAATTAGAGAAGGTTAAACTTATTACAAAGGAGACCCTGGAACCTTTTGCCCCCTTTGAAGTAAGCATCTCTGGCTTGGGCGCCTTCCCTAAGATAAAGTATCCCAGGGTAATCTGGGTGGGAGTAGATCAGGGAAAGGAAGAATTGAAGCGAATGGTTTCTAATCTGGAAGAGAGATTAGCGAGAATTGGTTTTGCCAAAGAGAAGAGACCCTTCAGCCCCCACCTCACACTGGGAAGGGTGAAGTCTTCCAAAGGAAGAGAGAGATTAATAGAGGCCTTGAGTTTAGTAAAAGCCTCTAATCTGGGAAATATGAGAGTAACTAAGATATCCATTATGAAGAGCGAATTGAGACCTGAAGGTCCGATCTATACTATATTAGAAGAAACAGTCTTATAAAAGCTATGAAAAAATCTATACCGTTCCTAATAATCTCAGTCTTTCTTATCATGGGTGCTACTTCCTCCTTTGCGGCCAAGAAGAGAGTGGCGGTTATGTGCTTTACCAATTTGACTAAAGAGAAGGAGATGGATTGGCTCTCCTCTGGTATTGCCGAGGCCCTAACCCATAAGCTCAAGGAGTTCGGTGAATTAGAGGTAGTGGAGCAGAGTGAGATAAGAAAGGTTTTGGAGCGCTTAAAGATACGCATGGAGATTGGATTATACGAGAGGGTTGCCCGGATATTGGATGTCGATCTTTTGGTGGTGGGGGCTTTTCAGATATCTGAGGGAGAGATCAGGATAACAGCGCGCATGGTAGAAGTGGAGACGGGGAAGATCCTGAAATCTACCATGGTCACGGGGAGCCTGGGCGATATATTCAAGTTGCAGGATCAACTGACTTTTGCTACTGCAGATACCCTGGAGATCAGAGTAAAGACTAAAGTGAAGAAGCGCATTATGAGAAAGCCGACAGATAAGTTGAGTGCTTATAAGTGGTTCAGTAAGGCCTGCGATTATGATAACCACGTGGCTACTTATGACCAGGCCCTCTTCTCTTATCAGAAGGCCTTGGAGATAGACCCCCGCTATGCTGATGCCTATAATAACTTAGGAGTCCTTTATTATAAGAAGGGCAGATATGGAGAGGCGATAGAAGAGCTTAAGAAGGCAATAGAAATTACTCCTGATTATCCGGGGGCTCGGTTTATGGAAAAGAGCATAAGTGAATTAGAGAGGGAGGTAGAGAAAAGACCAGATGATATCCGTGCCCATTGGGAGCTCGCCTTCCGCTACCAGAAGAGGGGCTACCCTGGCTTAGCTACTTTAGAATTCAGGGAAGTAATAAGAATAAATCCCAGAATTGCAGAGGCCCATTATCAACTGGGGCGCTATTATCTAAGCATTGGTCAAGAAGAAAAGACCATTATAGAATATGAAGAAGCCTTAGCCCTCAAGAGTAAAAAGGAAAAGAAGATAAGGGATACCCTCTACACGCTCTGCCGCAATAGAGGGATAATCTATTATCAACAGGAGGAGTATCAAAAAGCGCTTGAACTACTTAAAAAAGCGCTGGAGATTAAAGAAGAGAAAGAGATCGCAGAATTAGTCGTTAAAGCCCAAAGAGAGTTGAAACGCTATAAGAGAAGACCACCCGATGCTTCCTCTTATCTTAAATATGGAATTACCTATTACAAATATGGTCAATACCCTTTCGCTATAAAGGAACTAACGAAAGCAATAGATCTGGATCCAAAATTGGTAGATGCTCACACCTGTTTGGGGCTGGCTTATATGGAAGTGAGAGAGGACCAGAAAGCAATGTATGAATTCAAGGAGGCAATAAGATTAGATCCTAATTCCAGCCAGGCCCATCTGGGACTTGGGAACTGGTATCGCCTTTATGGCCTCTATGATGAGGCAATGATTGAGCTCAAGAAAGCAACAAAGTTAGATCCTCTGTGTGAGGATGCCTACTATATCATGGCCTTAGCCTATAAAGAGAAAGGGATTCAGGAACAGATGGTGAAGACCCTGGCAAGGCAGTACCTTGAAGAAGGAGAGAGTTATCACCGCCAAGGCCTGGCAAGCACTGCTTACCTTAAAGCAGAGAGGGCGCTCAGCTTGGCGGATAAGGATAGCCAGATTGCCTCTCGGGCAAGAAGCATTATGGACAGGACAAAAGGAGTCAGGGCAAGAGAAATAGCCGAGGAGAAGAGGAAAAGGGAGAGATACTTAGAAGCATTAGCAGAAAGAAGAATGAGATAAGGAGGAAATGAGATGGTGAAGAAAGAGGAGAAGATTGAAAAGGCGAAGGAGAAGGCATTGGATTTGACCTTAGAGCAGATTGAGAAGAAGTATGGAAGGGGAGCCATTATGCGCCTTTCCAAGGAGAGGCCGCTAGAGAAGATTGCGGCCATTCCTACAGGAGCTCTACCCCTTGATCTGGCCTTAGGGATCGGTGGCGTTCCTCGGGGAAGGGTGGTCGAGCTCTTCGGGGCAGAAGGAGGGGGAAAAACTACCCTCTCTCTCCATATCATCGCCGAGGCCCAGAAGATGGGAGGAGAGGCGGCATTCATTGATGTGGAACATGCTATGGATCCTGCCTATGCCAGAGAGTTGGAAGTGGACTTAGATCATCTTTTAATCTCTCAGCCAGATTCCGGGGAGCAGGCTTTAGAGATCACTGAGGCTTTAGTTCGCAGTGGAGCAGTTGATGTCATTGTCATAGATTCTGTTGCTGCTCTAGTTCCCCGAGCAGAGATTGAGGGTGAGATGGGAGATGCCCAAGTCGGCCTACAGGCTAGGCTCATGTCCCAAGCACTGAGGAAATTAACTTCAGTGATTTCAAAATCCAACACCTGTGTGATATTCATCAATCAGATAAGGATGAAGATCGGGGTGATGTATGGTTCTCCCGAGACCACACCGGGGGGAAGGGCACTTAAGTTCTACTCCACAGTACGCATGGATATCAGAAGGATCGGCCCTATAAAAGAAGGCCCGAATATTATCGGTAATCGCACCGTAGTCAAGATCGCTAAGAACAAGGTCGCCCCTCCCTTTAGGAGAGCGGAATTTGACATCATCTATGGCAAGGGAATTTCAAAGGAAGGCTGCCTCATCGATCTTGGTTTAGAAAAGGGAATTATCAAGAGATCCGGGGTTTGGTTTTCCTATAAGAAAATTAAGGTCGGTCAGGGAAGAGAAGGGGTGAGGAGCTTCTTAAAGAAGAATCCCAAGATAGCCCAGGAGATCGAAAAAGAGATCAAAAAACTAATCTAATTAGAATTCTAAAATCCTAAGCACGAAATCTCCATCCTCCGCAGTAGCAGGCTACTGCTACGGAGGACGGGCGAAATCCGAAACAATTTCAAATGACCAAAATCCAAATGTTCTAAACAAGGACAAATAGTTTTGAATTTTAATATTTGAATTTAGAATTTGTTTAGAATTTAGAGATTAGTATTTCGAATTTTAACAAGCATAACGTAGGAAGAAAAATGCGACAGTCCAATTATTTAGTTACTGGCGGGGCGGGATTCATCGGCTCCCATATCGTGGAAGAATTAATTAGGAGGGGGGAGAGGGTAAGGGTCCTGGACAACTTTTCTACCGGCAAGAGAGAAAATATTACCCCCTTTTCAAAAGATATTGAACTCATAGAAGGGGATATCAGGAATCTGACGATAGTCAAAAAAGCCATGCAGGGAACAGACTTTTGTTTGCATCAGGCTGCCCTTCCCTCTGTTCCCAGATCTATTAAAGATCCTATAACTACCAACGAGGTAAATGTTTTAGGCACCTTGAATATCTTGATGGCAGCGAAGGAAGCGGGAGTGAAGAAGATAGTCTATGCTTCTTCTTCCTCAGTATATGGAGATACTCCCAACCTACCCAAGAGAGAAGATACCGTAACTTCTCCCCTCTCTCCCTATGCCTTGAGTAAGTTAGCAGGCGAAGAATATTCTAAGCTCTTTACCTCTTTATATGGGCTGGAGACTGTAAGCCTTCGCTACTTCAATGTCTTCGGCCCCCGGCAGGACCCTACCTCTCAGTATGCTGCAGTCATCCCCAAGTTTATCTCTCTTATGCTGAAAGGGGAAAGGCCCACCATCTATGGGGATGGGAAGCAGTCCCGGGACTTTACCTATGTCTCCAATGTGGTAAATGCCAATCTATTGGCTACTACTTCCCAGACCAAAGAAGGGGTCTTCAACATCGCCTGCGGGAAAAAAATTACAGTGAATGAACTAGCGAAGAATTTAAATAGGATTATGAATACAGACATCAAACCCCTATATACTGGTCCTAGGCCGGGGGATGTCAGACATTCCCAGGCAGATATCTCCAGGGCAGAAGAAGCGCTTGGCTATAAGGTAGAGGTTGGTTTCGAAAAAGGACTAGAGAAGACAGTGGAATGGTTCCGCAAGCAATTGGAGTAAGTATGCTCACTATTCTGCATACCGAATCGGCTAAGAGATGGGGTGGCCAGGAAAGGAGGACATTTGCTGAGGCAAGAGAATTTAAGAAGAGAGGCTATCGGGTAATCCTTGCCGTTCAACCGGAAAGTGCTTTGGGGAAGCATGCTAAAGAGATAGGGATTGAGGTAAGGGAGATAGGAATGGGAAATAGAGATATCGCGAAGGCCTTCTTTCGACTCCTTTCTCTAATAAGGAGAGAAAGAGTAGATATCGTTAATACCCATTCCTCAAAGGATTCCTGGATAGCATCCTTTGCTGCGCGTCTGGCTCACCAACCAATCCTCCTTAGAACCCGTCATGTCACTATTCCTATATCAAACCACCCCTTGAATATTGTTTATAAAATGCCCCATAAGATTATCACGGTGAGTAATTATCTCCGAAACACAATGATTCAAAAGAACAGAATAAAGCCAAAGAAGATCGTTTCTATTCCTACTGCTGTAGATCTGGCGAAATTCGATTTCAATATAAGCGGGAAGAGGGTAAGAGAAGAATTAGTAATCAATCCTGAGGTTCCTTTAGTGGGGATGATTGGAGTTATTCGCATGGAAAAAGGTCATCGATATTTTATAGAAGCAGCTCAGAGAATATTAAAAATAAAACCAGAAGCTAAATTTCTTATTATTGGTCCAGAACCAAAAGGAGAGACCGTTATTCAAAAGGTACGGGAGCTAAAGTTAGAGAAGAAAATTCTCGTGCTTGGTTTACGCTCTGATACCCCTCAAATTTTAGCTGCTCTAGATATTTTTGTTATGCCTTCTCTGAGAGAAGCTCTGGGTACTGCTCTCTTAGAGGCTTTGGCTATGAAAAAAGCAGTAGTTGCTACCTGGGTAGGTGGTATTCCGGAGGTAATTATTCATAACCAGACCGGTCTGTTAGTTCCTCCTGCAGATGGTAAAGCATTAGCCAGGGCAATCCTCGAATTATTAGAGAATAGAGAGAAGGCAAAGAGATTAGGGGAGAATGGTCGAAGACTGGTAGAGGAGAAGTTCAGCCAAAAGAGCATGATAGAGAAAATAGAGGACCTTTACCGAGAATTATTAAAGAGAAGAAGAGAGATTTGAAGAAATATCGTATCCTTTTTCTGGTCCTGCTCTTATCGCTTACCATATTTCGTCTCTTCTATATTAAAAGCTTTAACCTTTGTCCAGATGAGGCCTATTACTGGGATTGGTCAAGGAATCCCTCCCTCTCTTACTACACTCATCCCCCTATGGTGGCCTACATTATCCATATCTCTACTCTATTAGGAGGGGATAGCGAGTTTTGGATAAGGTTGGGGGCAGTGCCCCTCAGTTTAGGAGTGAGTATTCTGGTTTATCTTTTGACTCGAGATATCTTCAAAAGCGAAAGGATTGCCTTCTTCTCCGTTCTTCTTTTGAATATTACCTTAGGATTTGCCATTGGGGCGCTTATCATTACTCCTGATGTTCCCCTGATCTTCTTCTGGATGCTTTCCCTCTACTTTCTCTATAAGGCAAGTGAAGGAGAGAATAGGGGCTGGTGGTATCCTTTAGGAGTAGCAGTTGGTCTAGGTCTTTTAAGTAAGTATACTATGGTTCTCTTCTTTCCCTGTGCGCTACTCTTTCTGCTATTATCTAGTGAGAACAGGAGATGGTTCAAGTGTAAGGAGCCCTATCTTGCTTTAGCCATTGCTCTTTTGATCTTTACTCCAGTAATCGTCTGGAATTACCAGCACAGCTGGGTCTCTTTTACCAAGCAGCTTGTTCATGGTCTGGGAAGAAAAGGTAATCCCTTTCTTAACCTGGGGATTTATTTTGGTTCCCAATTAGGGGTAGTCTCCCCCTTTCTCTTCTTGGGACTTCTCTATAGCATGGTGAAGGGCCTTCGCCTCGGGATTAAAGAGAGAAGAGACGACATTTTACTCCTATTCTGCTTTTCTCTACCCATCTTCCTTTTCTTCCTTCTGACCAGTCTGCGTTCCAAGGTGGAGGCCAACTGGCCGGCCATGAGTTATCTCTCAGCAATGGTCCTCTTAAGTGGCTTTCTCTTTAAAATAGAGAAGAAGAGAAAGAGAATCTTTTTAGTCCTTTTGATCTTTGTCACTAGCCTCTCATTTACCATGTTGGCCTACTCCTTTCCCCTCCTCCCCCCTAAAATAAAGCCCATTAATCAGCTCTATGGTTGGAAAGAGTTGGGAAGAGAAGTGAGCAGGCTCAAGGAGAAGATGCCTGAAGATAGTTTCATCTTTGCTCCTCGACATCAGTTAGCGGCTGAGATCGCTTTCTATACAGATGAGAAATACCAGACCTACGAGATAGATTCCCAGTATGGAAAAGATTACTGGGGAAATATCGACTTTCTGAAAGGAAAAGACGCCCTCTTTGTGACCCATAGCGATTATGATAAACTACCCTTCGTTGCCTCTCATTTCACCTTGCTAAGGAAAGAAAAGGATATCTCCATCTTCCGCAAAGGAGAGAAGATAAAGGCCTTCTCCATCTATCGCTGTCATAACTACCTGGGGGGTCTATTCGATGACTAAGGAATTTGTCAGATCGGACTGCCGCTACTTCCTTGGAGATCGTCCCTGTAGATATCATAAAAAAGAAGGAGTCAAATGCTCTGACTGTAGATATCATGATCCAATAAAGTTGAGAACCCTCATTATAAAGCTGGGGGCCATGGGTGATGTCTTAAGGACTACTCCTATCTTAGAGGCCTTAAAAGGAAAGTATAGAGGGAGTAAGATCACCTGGGTTGTGGATGAGGAGTCAAAAGAGTTACTTGAGAATAATCCCTATATCGATGGTATCCTTTCCTATGGCCCGGAGGCCCTCTCGCACTTACTAGTTGAAGAATTCGATCTGGTCATCAATCTTGATTCCTTACCGAGGAGCGCCTGCCTTGCTTCCCTGGCTAAAGGGAAGAAGAAATTGGGGTTTGGACTCGATAAAAAAGAGTCTGTCTTTCCTTTCAATAAGGAGGCAGAGGAATGGTTCCGGATGGGGATAGATGACGATTTAAAGAGAAAGAATAAGAAGACCTATCAGGAAATCGTCTTTAAAATAGCAGGACTTAGATTTAAGAAAGAGAAATTAGTTGTCAATCTGAGAGAAAGAGAGATAGATTTTGCTAATAAGTTTGCCAAGAAACATAATCTGGGTGGGAAGAAAATTATTGGATTGGCCACGGGTGCAGGAGGAAGGTGGGAACTGAAGAAATGGACCATAGAAGGCTATTTAAGACTCATTAAGAAAATAGATAAAGAAATAAAGGATGCCAAGATACTATTATTTGGTGAAAGAGAAGAGATAGGGAGAAATAGAGAGATTATGGAACGGTCAAAAGTTCCTCTCATTAATACCGGCCATGAGAATACCTTGAGAGGATTTTTGTCGCTTTTAAACCTTTGCGATTTGGTGGTAACTGGTGATACCCTGGCGATGCATGCTGCAGTTGCTTTGAGAAAAAAGGTAGTTGTTCTCTTTGGCCCTACATCCTCTGCCGAGGTTGAACTTTATAAAAGAGGGAAGAAAATTATACCCGATATGGACTGCCTCTCTTGCTATAAAGAAACCTGTGACAAGCATCCTAACTGCATGGAAAGCATCAGCCCCGATATTGTATTTCAAGCAGTGAAAAAACTCCTATGAAGACTATGGTCATCATCCCCACCTATAATGAGAGGGAGAACATCGGCCCCTTGCTTGATGAAATTATGAACCTTAAAGAAAATATCGAGGCTCTGGTGGTAGATGATAACTCTCCGGATGGCACTTGGAGAATAGTAGGAAATTATTCTAAGAAAAACCCTAGAGTTCATCTCTTACGGAGAACCTCTGAGAGAGGACGGGGCCTGGCAGGAATAGCAGGATTTAAGTATGCTTTGGAGAATAAAGCAGATTATGTCATTGAGATGGATGGTGATCTTTCCCACAATCCAAAGTATATCCCAGAGTTCTTGAAAAAGATTGAGGATTGCGATGTAGTCATCGGCTCTCGTCTTCTTCCCGGTGGAGGGGAGGTGGGAAGAGGGTTTTTAAGGCGTCTAATCACCAGGCTGGCTGCCATCTACGTTAGGATTTTATTAGGATTCAAGGTTACAGATCCTACCTCCGGCTACCGTTGTTATCGGGGAGAAGTCCTAAGGGCTATAGATATTAAAAGCCTAAAGGCCAGGGATCCTTTCCTCCTCTCTGAGATGCTCCTCAGGTGCTATAAGAAAAGCTATAGAATTAAAGAAATCCCCATCCTCTTTCAAAATCGGAAATCCGGTGCTTCTAAGATCGGCTGGAAAATCTTGATAACCTATCTCTTCAAGGTCCTAAAGTTGAGAGTTAGAGGGAAGTGAGTATCCCGATCTTAATGTATCATCATGTAAACCCCGTTAGAAGTCCTCGTTGCAAACGAGGCATCCGTCCCCTTCGGGGTCGGATTACTTCTAACGGGGTAAATGAACTCCCAGATAGTTTTACTATTTCTCCAGATGATTTCCAGAGTCAAATGGAGTACTTAGCAAAAAAAAATTACCAGACCCTCTTTCTGGATGAGTTAATTAATTCTTTAAAAGAGAGAAAAGAGAAGAGAAAGGTAGCCCTTACCTTTGATGATGGTTATCTTGATAACTGGGTCTATGCCTACCCCATCCTGAAGAAGTATAATCTAAGAGCAACCGTCTTTGTCATTACCTCTCGCATTAAAGAGAAGCCTATCTCCTATCGCCCTAACTTAGAAAATCTCTGGAAGAGGAAAGTTAAGAAAGAAGGGCTTCCCAGGATTTCTAATCACTATCAGAGTAATCTAAGATGTGTCAGGAATCTTGAAGGTTCAGATGATCATATTACCTGGGAAGAAGCGAAGAAGATGTCTCGAAGCGGTCTGATAGATATCCAGTCCCACAGTTATTTACACAGCTACTGTTATGTAAGTGATAAGATAGTCGATTATTATCGAGGACATAAGTGGCGCACGGGCTGGCTTACAGATGGAGATACAAGATTAGGCATCCCGATATATGAGGATAAGCCAGCCCTTGCTGGGCAAAGATATTTTGATGATCAGGACTTAAGAAATAGACTGGCAGAATACGTTTCCCAAAGAGGGGAAGGAAAATTCTTTGAAAAGGAGGATTGGAAGAAGGAATTGGATGGGATAGTAGATGATTATCGGGTGCAAAATGAACTAAAAGATAATTATGAAACTTTAAAAGAGAGAGGGAAGCGAGTCAAAAGCGAGTTATTACTATCTAAAAATATTGTCGAAGAAAAACTAAATAAAGAATGTAACTTCATCGCCTGGCCAGGAGGGGCATACGATAGTTATTTAGTTAAGTGGGCTAGGGAGTGTGGCTATCAAGGAGCAGTAACTACCCAGCCAGGAGCGAATACTTCTAATACCAACCCTATGTATCTCAAGAGGTTTGAGATTAAGAGAAGGGATCTTGGCTGGTTTAAGAAAAGGCTTTTCATTTACTCCCATAATTTCACGGCCCGATTTTACCCCAAGATAAAGGGGTTATTTTAAAGCGTTACAATGTAGGATGAGAGAATTGTTTTTGAAAAGGTGAAAATAAATGAGCCAGCCTGTCTATGTCAAATGTAATCTGTGCCACAGGGATGAGACGCGTCCTTTAATAAAGGTTGATGGCTTCTCCTGGGTGAGCTGTCAGCATTGTGGTCTAATCTATCTTGATCCCCGCCCGAAGCCGGCGAAAGAATTGAACCCTGCTATCGTGGAACCTGGTGCCGATTATTACATCAGAAAGGGATATTCTCGAGACAAGCAGAACTACTATAAAAAATATCTTAAGAAATTCGAAGGATATAGGAAGACTAATCGTTTACTGGAGATTGGTTGCGCTTCGGGAGGCTTTCTCTATGCTGCCCGGGATTGTGGTTGGCAGGTGAAAGGAATAGAATATTTTGAACCCACAGCGCGATATGGCCGGGATCATCATAATTTAGATATTATCACTGGCTCTTTGTTAGAAATAGAGCTGCCCAAAGAACATTTTGACTTAGTCATTATGAACATGGTTATTGAGCATCTTGAGGATCCCGTAGGAACACTCTTCAAGATTAACCGGCTTCTGCGACCGAAAGGGGTGGTTTATATTCATACCCCAAACTATGACAGCCTCACTCTAAAGCTATTTCCAGCATATCCCAAATTTTTCCCCAAGGGCCACTTCTACTTCTTTACCGTAAGAACCCTTAAAAAAGCATTAAAAAAGACTGGATTTCAGATAGTCTGGAAGAAGACCCGGGGGTTTGAATTTCCCAAGGAAAAGGGCGGGGTTCCTTTCTTAAAGCGACAGTCCTTGAGGTTGCTAACAGACCTGGTTTCTCCTGTGGTTAATATTCTGGGCAAAGGAGATCGGGTAAGGGTGCTTGCCGAGAAGGGGATAGTTTCTTGAATGGTTTGAATATCCTTCATCTCTATAGCGATGAGAACTGGACCGGCCCAGCAGAATCGGTTTTAAATCTTTTGAAGGAATTAAATAAGAAAGGACATAAAGTCTTTTTTGCCGGAGTTACAAAAAGAAGAGGAAGATTCCTTCCCAAGATAAAAGAGGCAGGTATCCCAGTAATAGAGAACCTCAACCTCGATAGAAAATCCCATCCCCTAAATTACTTTAAGAATTTAATCAATCTAGCCCGAGTTCTGAAGAAGGAAAAAATCGATATCATCCATACTCACTTTCGTTATGACCATATCTTAGCCTCTTTTATTAAGAGAAGAGATCTTTTAATACGTACCCTCCACAGGGCAGACCTGGAAAAGGTCAACTTCCAGGAAAGATTTACGCTGCGTTACAAAACAGACTACATTATTGCTATTTCAAAAGCGATCAGGGAAAAGATCATCCAGAATTTGGGGATTGAGTCAGAAAGAATAAGTACTATCTATGGGGCGGTGGATAGCAATAAATTTAATCCCCAACTTTCGGGAAATAAAATAAGAGAAGAATTCGAAATAGATACGGATGTTCCTACAGTAGGCATGGTCGCCCCCCTACAGCCCTATAGAAAGCATTTTCATCTTTTAAGAACTATTCCTCAGGTGAGAAAGGAGTTTCCCAAAGTAAAATTTCTTCTCATCGGTAGCATCGGCAGTTATCAGAAAGTCTTAGAAGAAGAGATCAAAAAATTAGGAATCTCTGATTCTGTCATCTTTGCTGGCTATAGAGATGAGGATTATCCTCAGGTCTTAGCCTCTTTGGATCTAGAAGTTTTCTTAATTCCAGGTTCCGATGGTTCTTGCCGCGCAGTCTTAGAGGCTCTGGCTATGGCCAAGCCTGTAGTCTCTGCTAAAGTAGGACCTATCACAGAGATAATGGAAAATGGCAGGGAAGGAACATTAATAGATGATCCAGGTGACACTACTTCTTTAGGGGAAGCGATTATAAGAATCCTTAAGGATAAGGAATTAGCAAGAAGAACGGGGGAAGCAGGAAGAAGGCTGATAGGGAGATTCACACCAGAAAATAGAGCTGCTCAAATAGAAAAAATATACTATTCACTAATGTGAAGGTCCGAAAATCTTTTGGGCAACGATGATCAGTTTTTCGCCCAATAAAACTTCTTTCGAAATTAGGGTTTGATAAAATAACTTTTTTCTCTTGTCTTTGCTAAAGAAATTATCAATCCAGGTAAATATTCTGATAATCCAAATTAGAGGAAAGAAGAGATAGATTTTGGGCTCAATTTTAGTGGCTAGTATGGTAGTAATAGAATATTTATATCTTTCTAGAGCGAGTTCAATTTCTCGAAAGGAGACTGGATTAATAGTAACCTTGGCCCACTCGGCATCGGTAGTGGGCAGTTGACTGCGTGGTTTGAAAAAGCGACGATCACCGCGAATAAGAAACCTGAACCGGGACTGAATATTCAGGACGTTGGGCATAGAGATAATAAGCATTCCTTCCTTTTTGAGAATCCGGGAAAACTCGCGAATTAGGTGATAAAGATTTTCTAAATATTGAATAGATTCCAAACAGATTATATACTGGAAATAGTCGTTCAAATAAGAAAGTTTTCTATTTAGATCCACCCTCTGGCAGGTAAGATGAGGAACCTGGAAGTTTTCAGGATAGAGGTCGCAGCAGTGAACCTGGAACCCGATTTTAGATAAACAGTTAGCAAGTACTCCATTTCCTGCAGGGGCATCTAGAAGTACTCCTGGTTCTTTTTCCTTTAAGAAATTTAGGACTACACGATGCATATACTTTAATTTCTCTAGATCTGATTTCCGCAATTCCATAATTATCTCCTTAAAAAATAGATCAAAATATTTGAACCTAAAATACGAACTCATTATAGCATAAAGAAAAAAGGAAAACAATCTTTTGAAAAAAGTAAGCATGAAAGTTGCTTTAGTTCGTCAGAGTTATCATAAATACGGAGGGGCGGAGAGGTATGTAAGTTACCTGGCAGAGGGGTTCTTGAAAAGAGGCCATAAGGTCCACGTCTTTGCCAGAAAGTGGGATCCCAGTGCCCCAAAAGGGATTATCTTCCATAGGGTTCCTACCCTAAAAGGCCCCTCTTTTTTAAAAGCTTTGAGTTTTGCCTCCAATGTGAAAAGATTATTGGAAGGGAAGAAATTTGATATCATTAATAGTTTTGATCGCACTCTCTATCAGGATGTTTACCGTGCTGGAGATGGGGTTCATAGAGAGTGGAGGAAGAGACTTTTAGAGATTACTCCTAATCTCCTAATCAGACTCTTGATCCTTATCAACCCTTTACATCTAAGCCTCCTTTTCTTAGAAAAAAGAATCTTTCAAGAGAATAATTATAAGAAGATAATTGCCATATCAAAGAAGGGTAAAGAGGAGATTATAAAGTATTACGGAGTCTGTCCAGAGGATATTATTGTCATCTATAATGGGGTGAATCTGGAGGAGTTTCATCCCAAAAATAAGGCCTTATTCAGAGAGGAGATAAGAAAAGAATTTGGTATTTCTGAAGAGGAATTTCTCGTTTTGTTTGTGGGAAGTGGCTATAGGAGGAAGGGGTTGAGATACTTGATTGAGGCCGTTTCTCTCCTAAAGGACGAAAAACCATTAAAAGTATTAGTAGTGGCAAAGGGCAAGAAAAGAGCGTACTTAAGATTAGCAAAAAAGCTGGGAATAAGAAGTAAAATAATCTTTGCTGGGGGAAGAAAAGACTTAAGAAAGTTCTATGCAGCAAGTGATCTTTTCGTTCTTCCCACTATCTATGAACCATTTGGCAATGTCTGTCTGGAGACCCTGGCCAGTGGGCTTCCCATTATTGTGAGTAAAGCGAGCGGAGCAGCAGAGATTATTACAGAAGGAGAGAACGGGCTCCTCCTAAAGAATCCCAGAGATCCCCAAGAACTAGCTAAAAAGATTAAACAAACTTTTGATAATAATTTTAGAGAAGAATTAAGTAAAAACGCCCGGATTTTAGCTGAGAATTTTACCGTGGATAAGAATGTAGAAAGGACATTAAAAGTCTACCAGGAAGTGATCGGTGAACAGTAATCGGTGAACGGTGATCGGTGAACGGTGATCGGTGAATAGAATAGCTATCAAGCAATTAAGCCATTAAGAATAAGGATCAAGCATTCAGTATCTGTGATCTGTGTTAATCTGTAATAAATCTGTGCGAATCTGTGTCTAAGGAGAGAAGCGTGGAAGTAATCTATGCCGTGGCCGCTCCCTTAGCAAAAGGGGGGATCGGAAGTCTCGCCTATCAGGCAATTAAAGCAATCGATAAACATGGTTATTTGAAAAGCGTGATTACTATTGGTAAAAGTAGAAAAGTAGACTTGAATCCCCATAAAATAGTAAGCATCTTCTATCCCAAGAGGATAAGGCTTCCCTATCTCGATGCCAAAAGGTGGTATTATCTGAGGAATCTATACTTCGATCGCCGAGTTAGAAATCTTTTGAAAGAAGGGTGTGACATCTTCCATGGCTGGAATAGCCAGTGCCTTTTCTCATTAAAAGAAGCGAAGAGGAGGGGAATAGTAACCGTTGTTGAGAGGTCTTCTTCTCACATTTTGACCCAGATGGAATTAATCAAAGAGGAATACGAGACCTATAGTATTAGGTTGAAGCCAGAGTTGAATGTAGTAATTGAACGCTGCCTAGAAGAGTATGAGGTAGCAGACTATATAAGCGTCCCTTCCCGGTTTGTCTATGATAGTTTCTTAAAGAAAGGTTTTGATAGAAAGAAATTGATCCTCATTCCCTTGGGAATAGACATCGAGAAGTATCGGCCGGGAGAAAAAAAGGACAAAATCTTTCGGGTTTTATTTATGGGACAAATCTCCCTACGCAAGGGAGCACAGTATCTCCTGAAGGCTTTTTCAGAACTTAAATTAAAGAATAGTGAACTCCTCTTAGTGGGAGGAATAGGAAAGGACTTTAAGAAGATTTTTGAGGAATACCGAAAGAAAATAGCATTAAAACATATCCCCTGGAGCAATGACTTAGGAAGTATCTGCCGTCAATCTTCTCTCTTTGTCTTCCCTTCCATTGAGGAAGGTTCTGCTTTAGTCAACTATATTGCCATGGCCTGTGGCCTATCAGTTATCACCACCTTTAATTCGGGCTCTCCAGTAAGAGATGGTGAGGATGGCTTTCTTGTCCCCATAAGGGATGTTGAAGCATTGAAAAAAAAGATATTATATTTCTATGAAAAGCCCCAAGAAATCAAGGCCATGGGCACAAATGCCAGAGAAGAAGTAGAGAAGTATACTTGGGAAAGGTATGGAGAGCAACTAAACAGGATCTATGAAAGGACAGTCTGAGATGGAGAAGTTGGCTCTTTTGGGAGGAAAACCAGCAAGAGATAAGTTTTTGGTCTTTGGGGCACCAGATATAAGGGAAGCAGAGATAAAAGAGGTAGTTGCTACTTTAAAATCCGGCTGGCTCTCTACTGGCCCCAGGGTGGCAAGATTCGAAGAAGATTTCAAAAGTTATATCGGATGTAAACACGCCATCGCCCTAAACTCCTGTACTGCAGGATTACACCTTGCTTTGGAGATCGCTGGAATTGAGACGGGAGATGAAGTAATTACTACTCCTCTAACCTTTACCTCAACAGCCAATGTCATTATTCATAAAGGCGCTACTCCTATCTTTGCTGATGTAGAAAGGGAAACGGGAAACATTGATCCTAAGGAAATAAAGAGAAAGATTACCAAGAAGACCAAGGCTATTATCCCCGTTCATTTATATGGGAGACCATGCAGGATGGATGAAATTATGAAAATTGCAAAAGAAAATAGTCTCTTTGTCATTGAAGATGCTGCCCATGCCGTGGAGGTTTACTATAGAAATAAGAAGATTGGAAATATCGGAGATCTCACGGCTTTCAGTTTCTACGCTACAAAGAACGTGGTTACTGGCGAAGGAGGAATGATCACTACCAATAATGATGAATGGGCAAGAAGATTAAGAGTCTTAAGGCTCCATGGTCTCTCAAAGGATGCCTGGAAGAGATACTCTGCCGAAGGCTTTACTCCTTATGACATCCTTTATCCCGGCTATAAATATAATATGATGGATATTCAGGCAGCCTTAGGTATTTATCAATTGAAAAGAGTGGAAAAGAATCTGAAGATTAGGGAGAAATATTTCAGAATGTATAATCAGGCTTTCACAGAGATTCCAGAGATAGAAACTCCGAGCGAGGAAGAGCATATCCGTCACGCCCGCCATCTCTATACTATTCTATTAAGATTGGAAAGATTAAATTGTGGTCGAAATCAATTTGCGGTCGCGCTACAAGCAGAGAACATTGGTATTGGCATTCACTTCTTGGCCTTGCATCTTTCTTCCTATTATAAGAAGAGATTCGGGTTCAAAAGGGGAGACTTCCCCAATGCAGAATATATCTCAGATAGAACGATATCCTTACCCCTTTCTACCAAGTTGACTGAAGAGGATATTAATGATGTT
This sequence comes from bacterium, assembly GCA_030615855.1. GTDB lineage: Bacteria > UBP18 > UBA7526 > UBA7526 > UBA7526 > JAUWXM01. The sequence goes on from JAUWYL010000001.1 coordinate 239,911, forward strand.
ATAGAAGCAGTGAGGAAAGTGATCAGGTATTACAAAAGATGAGGATATTGTTAGCTACAAACGACTTTCCACCGAAGGTGGGGGGAATTCAAACCTATTGCTATGAGTTGGCGAAGAACCTTACTTCTTTAGGGGAGGAAATAGTTGTTTTAGCGCCTGGGACAGAAGGGGACTTAGAATTTGATAAAAGGCAGAACTTTAAGATAATAAGAATCAAAAATAAAATAAGTCTATATTTTACTTTTTTCTTCATTCTTAAAAGAGAAAAGATAGAAAGGATCCTGGTTGGCCATCGGGCAAACTATGCCCGCTTGGCTTTCTGGACTAATCTTCTTTTTAATACCCCCTATGATATCGTTGTTTATGGGGGAGAGATCTTTCTTCCTGAAAGCAGAAAAAGTATTCAAAAAAATTTTAAAAGGGCTCATAAAGTAATTGCCTTTAGCCATTTTACTAAGAAAAAATTAGCTGAGATTGGTGTTTCAGAAAATAAGATTGTGGTCGTTTATCCTGGGGTGGATGCTATAAGATTTAATCCGGCGATAGACCCCTCTCCCATTAGAAGGAAATACCGATTAGAAGGCAAGAAGGTTATTCTGACCGCTGCTCGTTTGGTCAGGCACAAGGGTCACCAGAATGTTCTCAAGGCACTCCCTCAGGTTCTGAAGGAGGTGCCCAACCTTGTTTATCTCATTATTGGCAAAGGAGAAGAGAAAGGGGTACTAAAGGAAATGGTAAAGGATTTAAAATTGGAAGAAATAGTGGTCTTTGCGGGAGAGATAGTGGAGGAACTTCCCTTATATTATGCTGCCTGTAACCTTTTCATTATGCCCAGTTACCAGATCAAAGATAGAGGTGATGTGGAAGGTTTTGGCATTGTCTATTTGGAGGCCAACGCCTGTGGAAGACCAGTTATCGGGGGAAGGAGCGGAGGAGTTACTGATGCTGTCATCGATGAAGAAACCGGCCTCTTGGTAGACCCTTTGAACATCGATCAGATTGCCGAGGCCTTAGTTAAATTGCTCACTAATCCAGAACTTGCCCGAAGACTTGGAGAAAAAGGAAGAGAACGAGTGGAGAGAGAATTTAGTTGGGGAAGAATAGCCCAGAAGATTAGAGAAATAATTAGAAGTTAAGGAAGGCAGATGAGTAGATATAATTTTAGCGAAGAGTTAAAGAATTTAAAAATTGGGATTATTCGCCGTAGTCCACCGGATTCTACTGGTGAGACCTTTTCTTCTGAACTTTTTTTTCACCTGAAAGATAGATTAGATGTTGAGCAGGTAATATGTGGCTGGGATAGGCGATGTCGGGAGATTGATCGAAAGAGGCCAGCGAGCATAGTAATAACTTACCGTAATAAACGCCTGAGAGATAGACAACTGCTTTCCCAAATGCCCCACTATGACCTTTACCATTTCCACTTTCCAGTCTTCGCTTCCCTAATTAAATATAGAAGGCCGGCCATTGTTACGGTGCACGATCTCATTCCCCTTCGCTTTCCTCATCTCTATTCTCGTACCCGACGGAAATTAACTAAAAAGAGACTTATCTATTCCAGTAGGGCCGATTGCATCATTGCTGTTTCTCAGTCTACTAAGGAGGACTTAGTCCAATTGTTGAATATTAATCCAGAAAAGATCACTGTTATTTATCATGGGGTCAATCATAAAATATACCAGCCGAGAGCCAAAGACCAGGCAAGAAAGGCCTTGGGTTTATCCCAAGAGAAAAGAATTCTTCTAAATATGGGTACAGAAAGTTTGAATAAGAATATAGAAAGATTAATTCGGGCATTTTATCGTTTAACGAAGAGATTTACAGATCTAATACTTATTCGGGTAGGGTCAACTTCAGAATCGGTGACTCACTTGATAAATGAACTAAAGATAGGCGATAAGGTATTAAGGAAAGGATTTATAGAAAGACACTTTAATCTCTATTATAACGCAGCCGATCTATACATCTGTCCTGAGATATTGGGAGGATTCGGCCTACCCAACTTAGAGGCCATGGCCAGTGGTTGTCCGGTAATTTCCTCAGATGCCGGGTCTTTCCCGGAAGTAGCAAGAGATGCGGGACTATTCTTTAATCCCTGGGATGAAGAGGATATCTTTGAAAAGACCGCCCTCCTGTTAGAGAATAGTAAGTTGCGGGGAGAATACGCACAAAAAGGCCTGAAGCGAGCAAAACTATTCAGTTGGAAGAAAGCGGCTGAGGAAACTATAAAGGTCTATGCCCAAGTAGTCAGAGAATATTATTAAGATGAAAATTCTCTTAGCGACCAATGGCTTTTTACCTGAGATAGGAGGAGTTCAAACCTACTGTTATCAATTAGCAAAGAACCTTTTTTCTTTGGGGGAAGAAATCATTGTCTTAGCTCCGAAAACCGAAGGGGATGCGGATTTTAATAAGAAGGAGAGGTTTAAGATAATCAGGACTAAGAAGAAGGTTTGTTCCCGGTTGGCTTTCCTTTTTCTATTAAAAAGAGAAAGAATAGGAAAAATATTGGTGGGTCATGGCTCACATTATGTTCGTTTAGCTTCTTTAGCAAACCGTCTTTTTAAAATTCCCTATGATATTATCATTCATTTGGAAGAGATTCTTCCTTTAGAAAGAAAAAAGATTATTCAGAAAAGTTTCAAAAGAGCCGACAAAATCATCACAGTCAGCCACTTCGCAAAAAAGAAATTGGTGGAGATTGGCATTCCAGAGAGTAAGATTGTAGTCATCCATCCCGGAGTAGATCCAGAAAAATTTCGTCCTAAACCCGAACCTTCCCCAATTAGAAAGCGATATCGCTTAGAAAAGAAAAAGGTTATTTTAACTATCTCCCGCTTAGGCGAACATAAAGGTCATGCTAATGTTATTCGTGCCCTCCCTCAGGTATTAGAAAAAATACCTGAAAGCGTCTATTTGGTGGTGGGTTCAGGCGAGAAGGAAGATAGATTAAAAGGACTGGTGAAGGAATTAGGGCTGGAAGATAAGGTGATCTTCACTGGTGAAGTGGAAGAAGAGGAGCTTCCTCTATATTACGCTGCCTGTGATGTTTTCATTATGCCCAGTGATGTGGAGGGATTTGGCATCGTTTTTTTAGAAGCGGGAGCCTCGGGCAAACCCGTCATTGGAGGAAAGACCGGAGGAATTTCTGATGCTATCACCGATGGAGAGACTGGTTTACTGGTAGATCCGTTAAGCGTTAACCAAATTACTGAAGCACTAATAAAATTGCTCACCAATCCTGAATCTGCCCGAAAACTGGGAGAAAAAGGGAGAGAAAAAGTGGAAAAGGAATTTAACTGGCAGGAGATAGCAGAAAAGGTTAAAGGAATAATCCATGAGAAAGGCTAGTATTATCATCTCCAACTGGAATGGCAAGAATCTACTGAAGGAGAATCTGCCCAGTGTGATCAAGGCTATCAAGTATAGCGGCGGGAATCATGAGTTAATTGTGGTTGACGATGCCAGTTCAGATGGGAGTCCAGAGTTTATAAAGAAGAATTATCCTCAAGTAAAGCTAATTGAGCTGGAGGAGAATAAAGGATTTGGGAAAGCGAACAATATTGCTATCTCAAAAAGCAAAAACGACGTCATCGTTCTTTTGAATACCGATATGTCTATCAAGAAGGATTACTTCTCTTTTGTCCTTTCCCATTTTGACGATGAAAATATCTTCGCTGTTACCCCTAAGATGATTACGGAAGATATCTTCCGTAAGAAATTTAAAGTCACTATCTCCTGCTGGGCAAAGTTTAGGCATGGCTTCTGGCACTTTATAGAGATTCGTGACTTGAGAGACGAAGAAGGTCACCGTATTGTCCTTACTGTGCCCGGAGGAGGAGTAGCCTTTGACAAGAAAAAATTTCTTTCTCTAGGCGGTTTTGACAGTCTCTATTATCCCTTTTACTATGAGGATACTGACCTCTCTTATCGTGCCTGGAAGAGGGGCTGGAAGATTATTTATGAACCAACTACGCTAGTATACCATAGATGCAGCATGACCATTGGTGAACACTTTGGGGAGTATGCTTCTCTCATTGAGATGAAGAACTACTATCTTTTCATGTGGAAGAATATTACAGATAGCCACCTGATCCTGAAGCATCTCTTAATTCTTCCCTTTCACCTTCTAATTAAATTATTGGGAGGTAGATGGATCTGGGTCAAGGGCTTCTTTTTGGCCTTGAAGCAGCTGAGAGAAGTATTAGCCCGGAGAAAGGTAGTAAAAAAAGAGAGCATCCTTTCAGATCGTAAGGTCTTAGACCTCTTTAAGAAGAGGAGATAAGATGAGATTAAACAATTTGACAATTGGGATCATCAGGGATGGTCCTCCGGGCTGTTCGGGAGGAGTTATTTCTCGAGAGTTATTTCTAAACTTAAAAGATAATCTAAACATAGAAGAAGTGATGTGTATTCGGCTCAGGGAGAGCCGCAAGATCAGATGGAATACTCCTCCTACGAGAATAATAACCTATCGTACCAAACATTTGAGAGACTCTCAGCTATTATGGAAGTTGCCTCGTTATGACCTCTATCATTTTCAAAGCCATATCTTCTTCAGCCTCATTAAACATAGAAGGCCAGCCATAGCTACGGCGATTGACCTCATTCCTTTAAAGAGCGGTCTCTATTCTGACACCCATCTTGAGGCAGTAAGGAGGTCTTTTCAATTCTTTAGGGAGGCAGAGCACATCATTGCTATATCTCAGAGTACCAAAAAAGACCTGATTGAACTACTGAATATCGATTCAGAGAAAATAGAGGTTATCTACCTCGGAGTAAATTATAAGATATATAAGGCGAGGAATAAGGAAGAAGTGAGGAGAAAATTGAACCTGCCTTTAGATAAAGAAATCCTGCTCAATGTAGGCACCGAAAACGAGAATAAGAATATAGAGAGATTAATCAGAGTATTTTATCGTTTACAGAAAAGATTCAAAGACCTCATGCTTATCAGGGTAGGTTTGATCTCAGATTCCATAACTAAGTTAGTAGACGAGTTAAAACTAAATGATAGGGTACTGAGAGTAGGATTTATAGAAGGCTACCCTAATCTCTATTATAATGCGGTAGATGTTTATGTCTGCGCTGATTTATTGGGAGGTTTTGGATTACCTAATCTGGAGGCTATGGCCAGTGGTTGTCCAGTAGCTACCTCAGGGAGCAGTGCCTTTCCTGAGGTGGTAGGGAATGCTGGATTACTTTTCAATCCTCAGGATGAAGATGATGTCTTTGAGAAAATAGCTACTCTGTTAGAGGATAGTAGGTTACGGGAAAAATATGCTCAAAAAGGTCTTGAGAGAGCAAAATTATTTAGTTGGAAGAAAATGGCTCAGAAGACTATAAAGGTTTATGCCAGAGTGGCCAGAGAATACTATGGGAAGAATATCATCATTCCAAAAGATGAAAAAGAATGAAGATCATCTTAGCTGGTCCATTAGATAAACCTTCTTCTACCGTCTCTTTTATGAAGAAGACTTTGGAGAAATTAGGGCAAGAAATAGTACCTTTTGATTATCGTAAGGAGCGGGAGAAATATGGCAATGAAAGAATGCAGCAGGAGATGATCGATCTAACAAAAGAAAAGAAACCAGATATCTTCTTATTATTAAAAGGGGATGGAATTTTCCCTGAGACGTTAGAGGACATTAAGAAGACCTGTCATGTTGCCTTTCGCTATATGGATTCTCCAATCAAAGGATGGATAGTTAGATTGGCAAGAGCCTCTGATTCCTTTTTCCTTACTGCTGGAGGATTAATTGAAAAGTATAGGCGTTTAGGAGTCAAAAATGTCTTTCATCTCTGGGAGGGATGTGATCCGGAAGTTCATAGATATCTTCCTTCAGATTCTCCGGAGTATCAATGTGAGGTGGCTTTCATTGGAGTGGGTAAAGTAGGGAGAGAAAGTCTTTTAAAGAAGGTTATGAAGGCTGGTTGTGATTTAAAGATCTGGGGCCGCGATTGGCCGCACGGTTTTCCGGTCCAGAAGGAATGGGTCGAGCCCGAGGAGTTTGCTAAAGTTTGCTCTAGTGCTAAGATTGTCTTAGGACTAAACGATAATAATACCATTCCCGACTATTTTTCTGATCGGACATTCTTGACCTTAGCCTGCAGAGGATTCCACATCACCTCCTATGCTCCTCGGTTAGAGAGATGGTTCACAAATAAGAAGCATTTAGTCTGGTATAATACAAGAAAGAAATATCCATGGTCCAATAGATATGCAGAATGTATCGATCTCATTAAATATTATCTGAATAAGCCAGAAGAGAGGGAAAGAATCGCTCGGGCTGGTCAGGAATGGGTCTATTCCCATTACACCTGGCGCCACTCTATGGAAAAGATGGTTAAGATTTTAGGAGAATTAATTGGCAAAGAGAGATGTCTAGAATAGCAGTCTTTATAGATCGGGATGGAACGATTATAGAGGAATTGGAATATTTAAAGGATCTAGAGAGGATTAGACTTATACCCCATTCAGCAGATGCTATTAGATCATTAAATGAAAGAGAGATATTGGCCATCATTGTTTCCAACCAAGCAGGAGTAGCACGAGGCTATTTCTTAGAAGAGACTGTTAGGAAGATAAATGAGAGGTTAGAAGAACTCCTAAGTAAAGAAGGAGCACACTTAGATGCAATCTATTATTGTCCACATCATCCAGAGTTTGGTTCACCTGAGTATAGGAAGGACTGTAACTGCCGAAAACCAAAACCAGGCATGTTATGGAAATCAGCTAAAAAGTTTCATTTAAACCTGAAGGATTGTTATGTAATCGGGGATAGAGCAGATGATATTCGATTGGCGCAAAATGGGGGCGCAAAAGGGATATTGGTATTAACCGGATATGGCCAGAAGGCCAAAGAAGAGATAAAGCCAGATCATATGGCTAAAGACTTATATCAAGCAGTTAGATGGATATTAGAAGAGTGTGGACAGTGAGCAGATGGACAGGTGGGAGAATGAGCAAGTAAAAAAGGAGGAAAAAGGGGAAGTTATGAATCCCGTTAGACCTTTCTAAAGTCTAACGGGATTAAATCGGAAAATTTTGGAATATGCCAAGTAAGTTATCTTTTTATACTCTTTACTCGTAAACTAAGGAGGTCTAACGGGATGAAAAAGACATTTGCTCAACTGGTGAATGAGTTAACAAAGGTAAATATTGCATTATGGCATGAGGAAGATAAGGCGAGAAGTGAAGATGATAAAGTTGTGGCTCAGGCGAAGAGAGAAATTGATAGATTGAATCAGAGAAGGAACGATCTCATTGAGGCTATTGATGAATATGCTATTACCTTGAGCAAGGGGAGAAATAAATAATGGCGGAGACTATTGGGAGTTTAGTGGATAAAATAAGCATCTTTGAACAGAAGTGCTTCCATATGAAGGAAGAGACAAAGAGAAAGGATGTTTCTAAAAAGCATGTCGGAGAATGTAAAAAGAAACTTTTGATATTAAAGAGGCAGCGCAACGACTTAGTAGAAGAACTTGATGAACTATTCATGGATATTCTATCTGGAAAGAAAAAGCTAAAGGTCTATAAGCAATTCAAGATGTATAATCTACCAGAGTATATAAAATAAAGAAGTTTACAGTAACCAGTTTACAGTTTACAGCAAAAAAGTAAAAGAGCATCAGATAATCAGATTATCAGATGGAAAAGGTCAGTTATCAGAAGGTCAGATTGAAAACATTGAATCTGGTATTCTGAATTCTCATTCTGAGATTCTGATGTTCTGATATACTGATATTCTATGGTTTTGCTGGTTACTGTTCGCTGGTTACTGGTTACTAAGGTCAGATTATGGATTTCAAACGAATTCTAATTGTTAAGCTCAGCTCCATTGGGGATGTGGTTCATACCCTACCAGTTTTAAGTGCCTTAAAAAAGAAGTATCCTAAAAGATACATCGCCTGGGTAGTGAAGAAGAAGGCAAAAGATATTCTCTTGGATCATCCCCATCTAAATGAGGTTATTCTCTATGAAGGAATATGGAAGACGACGAGGAAGCTTCGCTCTTTAAAATTTGATCTGGCCATTGATCTCCAAGGTCTCTTTAGAAGCGGCCTTCTAATTTTATTAAGTGGTGCTGGGGTGAGGCTCGGCTTCAGCAGGGCGAATAGTCGGGAACTGAGTCATCTATTCCTCAACCAGAGAGTTACTCCAAGAGAAGAGGATAGACACGTCATCGATAAGAACTTGAGTCTCCTTCGCCCTCTGGGGATAGAGGTCAGGGAGAAAGAGTTTATCATTCCTGTATCCAATGAAAACAGAGAGTACATTGCTCATTTCTTGAAAGAAAAGGGAGTTGCCTCAAATGATCTTTTAATCGCCCTCAATCCCGGAGCCAGCTGGCAATCAAAGCTCTGGCCAGCAGAGAGATGGGCGGAATTAGCGGATCGACTGATAGAGAAGTTGAAAGCCAAAATAGTTTTTCTCTGGGGTCCAGGGGAGAAAAATTTTATCAATAGAATAGTAAAGATGACAGAGAATAAACCTATCATTTCTTGCAAGACGAATCTGAAGGAACTTGCTTGTCTTATCTCTAAATGTAGGTTATTCGTTGGGGGAGAGACAGGGCCTCTTCACATCGCCTGCGCCCTAAATATTCCCAGCGTGGCTCTCATCGGGCCAACAAATTCTGTGAGGAATGGACCCTATGAAGAAGGGCATATCGTCATTGAGAAAGATCTTCCCTGCCGGGGATGCTGGAGACATGAATGTAAGAGGCTTGATTGTATGAAGTTAATAACTGTGGATGAGGTTTTTTCTGCGGTTGAAAGGCAGCTACAGGGAAAGAAGGTATGATCAAAAGAATATTGGCCATCGCTATTCTGTTACTTATCTTTTCTCTGGGCCAGCCATTAAATCTTTCCTCAGAATTCGTCAAATCAAATCCTCCCTTTGGGGTGGGGGAAAGGATGGTCTTTGCCATAAAGGCCTTCGGCATTACTGCTGGCCATGCTACTTTAGAGATAAAGGAGATTCTAAATCTTGATGGTCATGAGGTATATCACATAGTGGTCACCGCTCAGACCACCCCCTTCTTCAGCCTCTTCTATAGAATAAACGATAGGCTGGAGACCTATCTGGATACCAAGGAGTTCTATCCTCACCGGTATGAAGCCCATCTTGAGGAAGGGAAGTATAGGAAGGATGAGGTTATTATCTATGATCAAGAGAGGCACATTGCCTATCGCAAAGGGAAAGAGATAAAGATACCTCCCAGGGTTCAGGACTCGGTATCAGTCTACTATTACCTGCGCACCCTGAACCTTAAGACTGGTGATGTGATCAGAGTTCCCATAAACTGTGGGAGGCATAACTATCTCCTCACTTTCAAGGTTAAGGGAGAGGAGAGCATCCATACTAAAGATGGTCATCATCAGGCCTTCATCCTCGTTCCCCAGAGCCTGACGCTTGAGGGCGAGGTGAAGAGGAAGGGCCAGGCTACTGCCTGGCTCTCTATGACAGAGAAGGCCCTTCTCTTAGCCAAGGTCTCCCGGGCTGGGATCTTTTCTGCCCAAGCAGTATTGATTGATTGGAAAAAATTCTAAAAGTGTGATATACTCTCTTACAGTGAACAGTGATCGGTGAACAGTGAACGGTTTATCTGTGGTCATCAGCGTTTCCTAAGCCCACGCAGTGAGCAATACAAAGAAATCCGCGTCTAAGGAGAGGGAAGTGAAAGATATAGTGATAAGAGAATTGGAGGAGAGTGCCAGAATAAAGAGATTAGTTGCTAAAGAACTGGCAGAAAGAATAGCAGAGGCCAGCCAGTGGGTGATGGAGACCTTCAGATCTGGAGGAAAAGTTCTCCTCTTTGGCAACGGAGGCTCTGCTGCAGATGCCCAGCATATTGCCACAGAACTCGTCTGTAGATTTAAGAAAGAAAGAAAAGCTCTTCCTGCTTTAGCTCTCTCTACCAACTCATCCTTAGTAACCGCCCAAGCGAATGATAAGGGCTTTGAGACTATCTTTTCTCGGCAGATTGAGACTTGGGCCAAGAAGGGAGACGTCGCCATCGCCATTTCAACCAGTGGGAATTCACCCAATATTCTGGAGGGGGTGAAGAAGGCAAAAGAACTTGGGATGAGAACCATTGGCTTTATAGGAAAGAGGGGAGGGAAATTAAAGGACTTAGTGGATCTTCCCTTGGTTGTCCCCTCAGACGATGTTCCTCGGATTCAGGAAGTACATATTACCATAGGCCATATCATCTGCCATTTGGCGGAAAAGGGGCTATTTAAATGAAGGAGAGACTCGTTGAAATAGTAAATAGATTTAACAAAGCAAAAGTGCTTGTTATCGGAGATGTCATGATGGATGAGTATATCTATGGAGACGTCTCCCGCATCTCTCCTGAGGCTCCGGTACCAGTGGTCAAGGTTATGAAAGAAACCTTCATCCCCGGAGGAGCAGCAAATGTGGTGAGGAATATAAATTCCTTAGGAGGGAAGGTCTACCTGGTAGGAACTATAGGAAATGATCCCTTGGGAAAGAGACTGAAGAAGACCTTGACTAAGACCGGGGCAAGCACTCAAGGACTGATCATCGATAGGTCGCGCCCCACTACCCAGAAGACAAGGATCATCGCCCATAGCCAGCAGGTGGTGCGTATCGATAAAGAGAGGACAGAATCCGTTGCTTCTCAGGTAAGAAAAAAACTCATAAGTGCCCTTGAGAGATTCATCAATCGGGCGGACATCGTTATCGTGTCTGACTATGGTAAGGGAATAATTACTTCTTCGACCCTTAAGGGAATCTTCTCTCTGGCAAGTAAGCATAAAAAGAGGGTGGTCATCGATCCCAAAGTGGGTCACTTCAAGAACTATCGGGGAGCTACCATCCTTACCCCCAACAAGAATGAGGCACGTGTCGCCTTGGGAGGGGTTCTGACCGCTAAGGAGAGTATTCATTCTATAGGCAAGAGGCTTTTGGAAGGATTGAATCTTAAGGCCCTGCTCATCACTAAAGGAGCAGAAGGGATGTCTCTCTTCCAAAAAGATGAAAAAGTTATCGATATCCCTACTGTTGCTCAAGAGATATATGATGTTACTGGAGCTGGGGATACAGTGGCTGCTGTCCTCGCTTTAGGCCTTGCCGTGGGGGCAGATTTTCTATCCAGTGCCCGGATTGCCAACTTTGCTGCGGGAATAGTGGTAAGAGAGATAGGGGCAGCCACAGCTACTAAGAAAGAGCTTTTAAAAAGAATAAGAAGCGGATGAGCAAGCTAAAGACATTAGATGAATTAATAAAAATAGTTGAGGGGCTGAAGAAAGAGGGCAAAAAGATCGTCTTCACCAACGGCTGCTTCGATCTCTTACACCTTGGCCACATAAGATATCTAAAAGAGGCGAAGAAGCTGGGCGACATCTTGATCATTGGTCTGAATAGCGATACATCGGTGAGATCCTTAAAAGGTCCTAATCGCCCTTTGGTTAAAGAGGAGGATAGGGCAGAGATTTTAAGCGCTTTAGAAGCCGTAGATTACATTGTAATCTTTAACGAACTGACTCCCAAGAATTTAATTGACAAAATCATTCCCAATGTCTTGGCTAAGGGTGGGGACTGGAGAGAAGAAGAGGTAGTGGGAAGGGATACGGTAGAAGCCCATGGGGGAAAAGTAATTATCATCCCGGAGGTCAAGGGCTATTCAACGAGCGCCCTCATCAATAAAATAAGATTCCAGGGATGAGCAGGAAGAATAACGGTTACTACGTCCCGATATATCGGGACTGTTACTATCGGTTACTACATCCGCCTAAAGTCGGATTGTTACTATCAGTTGCTTTTGTAACCATTAGTAACCGTTAGTAACCCCTGCCTGCTGAAGCCTTGGCGTAGGCAGGCTTTAGTAACTGTTAGTAACTATCTTTTTAGAAGGAGAAATTTTTGAGAGTAATTGGTGTCATTCCCGCAAGGTATGGCTCAACGAGATTTCCTGGGAAGCCCTTAGCAGATATCTTAGGAAAGCCCATGATCCAGCATGTCTGGGAGAGGGCATCTCAGGCAAAGACTTTAGGAAAGGTGATTATTGCTACAGATGACGAACGTATCCTGAAAAAAGCAAAAGGGTTCGGGGCAGAAGCAGTCTTGACTTCTCCTTCCTTGTCTTCTGGAACAGAGAGGGTGGCAGAGGTGGCAAAAGGTTTAGATGTTGAGATTGTGGCTAATATCCAGGGAGATGAGCCATTACTCAAGGCAGGAGCCATTGACGAAACCGTCAAGTCCCTAATCGACAATCCCGAAATTCCTATAGCCACCTTAGCCTATAAAACGACTAAGAAGGAGGAGATAGAAGACCCCAATGTGGTTAAGGTAGTCTTCGATAAGGATAATTTCGCCCTCTATTTCTCGCGCTCCTTGATCCCTTATTCAAAAGGATGCTTCTTACCGTTTTACAAACACATTGGTCTCTACATCTATAGAAAAGAGTTTCTAGCGAAACTCGTTCAATTAGAGCCAAGTCCTTTAGAAAAAATAGAGGGCCTGGAACAGTTGCGCGTTCTGGAGAGTGGATATAGAAT
>JAUWYL010000036.1 GCA_030615855.1 bacterium
TATCAGAATGAGAATTCAGAATATCAGATTTCAGATTCAATCTGGCCCTCTGATAACTGACCCTCTCCATCTGGTGCTCTGGTAATCTGGTATTCTAATTACACTAGTCGCGCAACCCTTCAACGTATGCCGTAAGACGGGGTGGATAAAGCTGTAAGTATCCTGGGGATAAACTGGGGATAGATAAGTGGTTGGGGAGAGGTTGTGGATAGTGGGGATAAGTAGACCGCACTTATTCCCAGATTATCAAGAGGAGAATCTGAGACTTCTCCCTTAAAAGAAAAAAGTATCCCCATAATTAACAGACCATTATTATTCTTATTCTTTAATTAAGATAGAAAGATAAGAAGAAAGGAAATAGGATTTATGAAGATTAGTTGTTTTCAGGGAGATTTGATAAGGGGAATTCAGACCGTAGGAAGTGCTGTGGCGGCAAGAGCCACTCTTCCCATCCTAACCAATATTCTATTGGAGGCAAAAAAGGAGAAGATAGAATTATCGGCCACTGACTTAGAGATTGGGATCAAGTGTAGCGTCCCGGCCCAGGTCAAGAAGGAGGGTGCCATTACCATCTCGGCCAAGAGGTTCTCTGATATCGTAAGGGAGTTGCCTGAAGGGCCAGTAGAGATGGAGACAGAGGATAGCCAGATGAAGATATCCTCTTCTGGAATATTCTTCAAAGTCCTGGGTCTTCCCGCAGAGGAGTTTCCCACCTTACCAAAGGTGGAGAGCGAAAATCGGTTCTCTTTGGACTCTCAGCTTTTAAGAGGGATGGTCCAGAAGACTATCTTCGCCAATTCCCGGGATGAAACAAGGTATATCCTGAACGGTAGTTACTTAGAGATGGAGAAGGATAGGATAATCATGACCGCCACTGATGGTCACCGGTTGGCAACCATAAGCCACAGAATAGAGAAGGGGCCAAAGAAGAAGATAGGAGCCATCATTCCCACAAAGGCATTGAATGAATTGAATAGACTATTGGAGGAGCCAAAGAAGGTTGAGGCCACAATTGGTGAGAATCAGATCTCCTTCTCTTTAGACCTGCCCGCCGAAGCCCCTGCCTCGTCGGCAGACAGGTCGGCGCAGGCAGGTGGAATTATACTGAGTTCCAAACTCATCGAGGGTCAATTCCCGGACTATAAGCAACTCATTCCAAAGAAGAGCGCCAAGAGACTTTCCATAAATAGGGAGAAGTTATTGAAAGGGGTGAGGAGGGCAGCCTTACTTGCCGATGCCCGAACCGGAGCCGTGGAATTACTAGCCTATTCCAATAAACTCATCATAAGGTCCCAGACCCCCCAGGTGGGTGAGGCCCGGGAGGAGATGGACATCGATTATTCTGGAGAGGAGATCAGGACGGCATATAATGCCCGATATATTCTGGATATTTTACGAAATATATCCTCAGAAGAGGTCACCTTAGAATTGAATGAACCTTTGAGTCCAGGAGTAATCAGACCAGTAAGTGAAGAGGATTATCTCTGCGTCATCATGCCCATGAGAATCACTTAACAGTGAACAAGTAACAATGAACAATGAACAAGTAACAGTGAACAATGAACAATTTAATTGCTACTTACTACTTATTCCTTACTACTTATTACTTCCGAGTGAAGCGAGGACTGGATGAGGCCCCGGAGAATTAAGAGAATCCTGAATGCTATTCTGCGTAAGTTAGGGCTGGAGAAGAGAATCAAGGAGTATGCCATTCTATCCTTCTGGAATGATGCAGTAGGGGAGAGTATCGCTCTCCATACTAAGCCCATTAAGGTCTATGATGGTAGGATGACTGTCCTTGTGGAGAGCTCCTCCTGGACTCAGGAGCTTACCTTTTTGAAGAGTGGAATAATGGAAAGACTGAATAGCACCATTGGGAAAGAGGTCATTAAGGATATCTACTTTAAAATAGGAGAGATAAAAAAGTCTTTTCCAGAAGAGAAGAAAGAAAAGGCAATAGATTTAGAAAGCGTAAAGTTAGATAAGGGAAAGAGAAGAAAGATAGAAGAGAGTTTAAAGAAGATAGAGGACCCTGAGATAAAGAAAATACTAAAGAATTTTCTCACTAAAGAAGCAAAGTATGAGACTATTAGGGACGAGAAGAGAGAATAACGGTTACTACGTCCCGATATATCGGGACTGTTACTATTGGTTACTACGCTTCGCTGTTACTAACGGTTGCTTTTATCCCGACCCCTTAAAAAGGGGCGGGGCAAGGTTCTTCGCCGAAGGCGGAGGCACCCTTATACTAATCACCGGTAACCATTCGTAACTGTTAGTAACCTTTACTAAAGAGTGGCCCAGGAAGAAAGGTAGGGAAAGATGGTTAAAGACCTGCCCGCTCGTGCCTCGCAGAGGCAGGCGGAAAAACTATACGATGCCACAACCATTCAGGTCTTGGAGGGCCTGGAGGCGGTTCGTAAGAGACCGAGTATGTATATCGGGGATACCAGCCATACGGGTTTACATCACTTAGTCTATGAGGTAGTGGATAACTCCATTGATGAGGCCCTGGTCGGTTACTGCAAGAGAATCGATGTTGCCATTCACTCCGACAACTCCGTTACCGTAATCGATGATGGAAGGGGAATCCCGGTGGAGGAGCATCCGGGAGAGAAGAGGCCAGCAGTAGAGGTGGTTATGACCAAGCTCCATGCGGGAGGAAAGTTCGATAAGGAGGCCTATAAGGTCTCTGGTGGACTGCATGGCGTGGGAGTGAGCGTGGTGAATGGTCTCTCTGAGTGGCTGGAGGTCGAGGTAAAGAGAGGGGGAAAGGTTCACTATCAGAAGTACCACTTTGGAAAGCCCTCGGCGGACTTAGAAGTTACGGGAAGGACGAAGAAGACGGGAACCAAGGTGACCTTCAAGCCAGACTCCGCCATCTTTGAGGAGATTGACTTCTCCTTCGATGCCCTATCCAATAGATTGAGGGAACTGGCCTTCCTAAATAAAGGAACTCGAATTACTCTGAAGGATGAGAGAACGGATAAGAAGCACGACTTCTGTTATGAGGGAGGAATCGTCTCCTTTGTCAAACATCTCAATGAGAACAAGACGGTCTTACATCCAGAGCCCATCTATTTCAGGAGAGAGAGGGAAGGAACAGAGGTTGAGATCGCCATGCAGTATAATGATGGCTATGCGGAGAATATCTTCTCCTTTGCCAACACCATAAATACTCTTGATGGGGGGACTCATCTCTCTGGCTTTCGGGGCGCTCTGACCCGGACGGCCAATGACTATGCTCGAAAGAATATGCTTTTAAAGAATGATAAGACCACCTTATCTGGTGAGGACGTCCGAGAAGGACTAACGGCAGTAATCAGCATTAAACTACCCGAGCCCCAGTTTGAGGGACAGACCAAGTCTAAACTGGGAAACTCTGAGGTGAGGGGAATCGTCGAGACCGTGGTGAATGAGGGATTGGGAGAATACTTAGAGGAGCATCCTTCCGAGGCCCGCTCCATAATTGAGAAAAGCGTCATCGCTGCCCAGGCTCGGGAGGCAGCAAGAAAAGCCCGAGAGCTCACCAGGAGGAAAGGAGTCTTAGAGGGAGCAGGACTTCCCGGAAAGTTAGCCGACTGCTCTGAGAAGGACCCAGCAAAGTGTGAACTCTATATTGTAGAGGGAGATTCTGCAGGTGGCTCAGCAAAGCAGGGTCGGGATAGAAGATTCCAGGCCATCCTGCCCCTGAAGGGAAAGATTCTGAATGTGGAGAAGGCCAGACTGGACAAGATATTATCAAACATTGAGATAAGGACCTTGATTACTGCCTTAGGGACAGGTATTGGAGAAGAGGACTTTGACATCAATAAGGCAAGATACCACAGGATAATTATTATGACCGATGCCGATGTGGATGGGGCTCATATCCGAACTCTGCTCCTCACTTTCTTCTATAGGCAGGCCCCCCAGTTAGTGAAGGAGGGGTATGTCTACATCGCCCAACCACCACTCTATAAGGTGAAGAGGGGAAAGATGGAGAGGTACTTAGAGAGCGATGAGGATATGGAGGATTTCCTGATCGACGCCGGGACCTCGGATGTCAAGTTAGAGAGGCTTTCAGAGGGGAAGAGGGACCGAGTCTGGGAGAAGGGGGAACTGAAGGACGTGGTGAAGGATCTCTGTGAATTAGAGAAACTAAAAAAGACTGCCCGGAGAAGGGGGCTGGATGTCTCAAAGTATATCGAACTTCGAGCAAAGGACCCCAAGGATATCCCAATATTCAAGGTGGAAAGCGAAAGCAAGGAGTACTTCCTCTATAGCAAGAAGGAAATAGATGAACTGATGAAAGAGGAGGAGAAGAGGAAGGCCAAGGCGAAGCCACCGCCAAAAGGCGGGGTCCCGCCAGAGGCGGGAAAGGATGAGGAGATAGAGGAAGTAACCATTACCAAGGTGGAGAAGCTTCCCGAAGTGATCCAGATGGAAGAGGCCATGCGTAAGGTAGAGAGGAGGGGAGTTCGCATTAGTCCGGGTGTTGATCCCAAGAAGGCCCATCCTTTATATCGCATAGAAGAGGATAAGAATACCTATCCTCTTTATGACTTCAGAGAGATTGCCAAGAAGATCAGGGAACTGGGCAAGAGGGGCATGACCATCCAGAGGTATAAAGGATTGGGGGAGATGAATCCTATTCAACTGTGGGAGACGACCATGGACCCGGAGCAGAGGACCATTCTGAAGGTTACCCTGGAGGATGCGGTGGAGGCGGATAGGATATTCACGGTCTTAATGGGCGATAAGGTAGAACCGCGAAGACAGTTCATCCAGGAGCATGCCCCAGAAGTGAAGAACTTAGACATTTAAGCGCAGATTAACGCAGATCAAAACGCAGATGATCGCAGATAACAACACGGATAGACACGGATATCAGACATCAGAAGTTAGATAGTTCTATTGTCTTATGGTCGTATGGTCTAAATAAAGAAAAGGAGGATAGAAAATGAAGCGATGTCTCATTAGTTTACTAGCGGTTAGTATTGCAGTAGTTTTTCTTACGGGCGAAACAGTGAGGAGCAAGACTAAAGATGAATTAGGTATAGTCATTGATAGAATAGTGAAAGTACTAAAGTATGGTAGCATGAGTGAAAAACCAGATGCTGCTATAGCATTAGGAATGATTGGTGATCCGAGGGCCATAGAGCCTTTATTCGAATATTTGAAATATAGTAAGAACGATCACCTACGAACTGAGATAGTGAAGGCGTTGGGAAGGATTGGCGATAAAAAAGCGACTCCAGCATTAATTGAGGCCCTTTTAAATGATAGTTATCGCCATACGCGTTGTGAGGCAGCAAGAGCTTTAGGAGAGATAGGCGATAAAAGAGCTATCCCTGCCTTAGAAAAGGCTTTAAAAGACGAGTATTATCATACTCGTTGGCGAGCTGCAAAAGCTTTGAAGAAACTTACGGGTAAGGATTATACCTATGAAGGATCCAAAGAAACTCCTTTAAAAGAAGTTGAAGAGATGATGAAAGAGATCAAAGAAATGGAGAAAGCACTTCCAAAACAGAAGTAGTAAAGATATTGTTTTTGCCCAGGAGGAAAGGATTAGGAGATGGTAGAGATTAAAGAGAAGATTATTCCCATCTATATTGAAGATGAGATGAAGGATGCCTATATCGATTACGCCATGAGCGTCATCATCGGGAGGGCATTACCGGATGTAAGAGATGGATTAAAACCCGTGCATAGAAGGATTCTCTATGCCATGCATCAGATGGGATCAACCCATAATAAGCCCTATCGAAAATCGGCCCGCATCGTGGGTGAAACATTGGGGAAGTTCCATCCTCACGGGGATGCTGCGATCTACGATACCCTGACCAGGATGGTCCAGGACTTCTCCCTGAGACACCCCTTAATCGATGGTCAGGGTAACTTCGGTTCTCTGGATGGTGATGAGCCAGCGGCCATGAGATATACTGAGGTTAGATTAGGACCCTTAGCTGAGGAGTTGTTGAGGGATATTGAGAAGGAGACGGTGAACTTCGGTCCCAACTTCGATGGCTCTCTCCAAGAGCCCTATATTCTGCCTTCTGCCATACCAAACCTCTTAGTCAACGGCTCTTCGGGAATTGCGGTAGGCATGGCCACCAATATCCCTCCCCATAATTTAGAAGAGGTGGTGGATGGCACAATCGCGGTCATAGATGATCCAGAGATTGAGGTGGAGAAGTTAATCCCCGTTATTAAGGGACCAGACTTCCCTACCGGGGCCCTAATCTGTGGAAGGAGTGGAATAAATGAAGCATATACCACAGGAAGAGGACATATTACCCTAAGGGCCAGGGTGGATATTGAGAAGCATAAGGGAGGAAGGGAGTATCTCATAGTAAAAGAGATACCCTTCCAGGTGAATAAGGCAAGGTTAGTGGAGTCCATCGCTAATTTAGTTAGGGCCAAGAAGATTGAGGGGATAGCGGACTTAAGGGATGAGTCGGATAGGAAAGGAATGAGGGTTGTCATTGAATTGAAGAGGGGCGAAATCGCTCAGGTTATCCTGAATCAATTATTCAAGCATACTCAATTGCAGACTACCTTCGGGGTGATCATGCTCGCTCTGGTTAATAACCGCCCTCGGGTCTTAAACCTTAAGCAAGTAATCGTCCACTACGTTGAACATAGAAGAAGAGTGACGGTAAAGAGGATAGAGTATGAGTTAAGAAAGGCCTCTTTGCGGGCCCATATCTTAGAGGGCCTGCGTATTGCCATCGCTAACTTGGATAAGACGATAAAGATCATCAGGACCTCCAAGTCTGTGGAAGAGGCAAGAGAGAAGTTAATCAAGGCCTTTGAGTTAAGTGAGGAACAGGCCCAGGCCATCCTAGATATGAAGTTGCAGCGCCTGACTGGACTGGAGAGAGAGAAGTTAGACCTGGAGTATAAGGAATTAGAGAAGAGGATAAAGGAGTATAAAACAATCTTAAAAGATCCCCAGAAAGTCCTGGATATTATTAGTGAAGATTTATTGGCTATTAAGAAGAAGTACGGGGATAAAAGAAGGACTCAGATTACCAAGGCCGCGGTGGAGGAGTTCCGGGTAGAGGACTTAATCGCTGAGGAGGATGTGGCCATTACCGTTTCCCATACTGGTTACATAAAGAGAATCCCGGTCTCCATCTATCGCGTGCAAAGGAGAGGTGGAAGAGGGGTCACGGGAATGGGGACCAAGGAGGAGGATTTCATAGAGCAT
>JAUWYL010000041.1 GCA_030615855.1 bacterium
GCCTGAACGATCTTTTCTTTGGGGAATGGCCGGAAGAACCTTGGTTTCAATAGACCAACTTTCTTACCTTGTGCCCGCAACTCATCCACCACCGCTTTAGTTGTTCCCGCGGTAGAGCTTAAGGCCACGATAGCCACTTCAGCATCATCCAGCTTATAGGTTTCAATAAAGTCGTATTCAATGCCAAAATGCCTTTTAAATTCGGCGAAGACTTCCGGGATGGCTTTCAAAGAATTCTTGATGGCCTCTGACTGCTGGCGCTTATGCTCAAAATAATAATCCTGCAAATCCAGTGGCCCATAGGTAACCGGGTTGTCCACATCCAAAAGTGAATGGCGGATCTTGTACTCACCGATAAAATCCTTCACCTGTTTATCGTCGTAAACCTTTACCCCTTCCACAGCGTGAGAAGTAATGAAGCCGTCCTGACAGACCATTACCGGAAGCAAAATATCTTTATGCTCGGCAATCCTTACCGCCATAATGATATTTTCGTAAACCTCTTGGTTATTCTCGCAGTAAATCTGAAGCCACCCGGAATCTCTTGCCCCCATTGAGTCTGAATGGTCGCAGTGGATATTTATTGGCGCAGAAAGCGCCCGATTGACCACGGGCATCACAATGGGAAGCCTGGTGGAGGCAGCAATATAGACTATCTCCCACATAAGAGCTAAACCATTCGCTGAGGTAGCGGTCATGGTGCGCGCGCCAGATGCGGCAGCACCCACACAGGCGCTCATAGCACTGTGTTCCGACTCCACGGGAATCATCTCGGTCTGCACGCGGCCATCAGCCACAAACTGGGCAAAGGTCATTACAATCTCTGTCTGGGGGGTAATGGGATAGGCGGCCAGTACATCCGGTTCAATCTGGCGCATGGCCTCCGCTGCTGCCTGGTCCCCCATTAACGCTATTACTTTACTCATCTCACTCTCCTAATTCGGGTCTTATTCTTTCTCCATCTTGATACATTTCACCGGACAGACTGCTGCACAAATTCCATCACCCTTACAATGATCATAATCAAAACCCACCATTTTTTTATCTTTTACCAGAATAGAAGAATCCGGGCAATATATCCAGCATAATAAGCAATGGGTGCATTTCTTCTCATCGCGTACCGGCTTAAAAGTGCGCCAATCGCCGGTCTTATATTCTGCGGCACTGCCCGCCTTATCAATCACTCCGCCAATAGGAATCTCTTTCCAGCCTTTTTCTCTCATTCTATTTTGACCTCCTCATAAGCGCGCTTGATGCCGGCAATATTTGCCTTAGTCTTCTCTTCACCAATCTTCTTTAAGAATTTTGCTTTGATTTTTTCATATAAGGCGTCCAATTCTACTAAAGGAGCAATTTTTAAAAGCGCTCCTAACATGGGCATATTGGGCATGGGCCGGCCCAGCGTATCCAACGAAATTTTCGTAGCGTCCACTGTGGCCACTTTGCCCTCTTTGAAACCGGTCTTCTGGCGCACCGAATCTACCGACTCACTAGTATTTACCAGAAGCATTCCTTTATCGCTTAATCCCTCCACCACTGCAGGGCTTAAAAGTGTGGGATCAATTACTACAACATATCCCGGGTTGGTTACGCCACAATGTAGGTCAATGGGCTGTGTACTAATTCTGTTATAAGTCCTAATGGGCGCGCCGGCGCGCTCCGGGCCATATTCCGGGAAGGCCTGAATATATTTTCCAGTATCGAGAGTTGCTTCCGCTAAAAATTGGGCAGCGGTCTTCGCCCCCTGCCCCCCTCTTCCATGCCACCTTATCTCAATCATCTTTCGCTCCTTTCAGTCGCAGTAACCAGTAACCAGTTTACAGTTTCTCTCTTCTGCTGGTTACTGTTCGCTGGTTACTGTAAACCTCTAATCTTGGATCACTGTTTTAGAACTCTTTTCTTCCCTCTAAGGACTTGGCCAGGGTTTCTTCATCCACATACTCTATACTCCCACCTACGGGAATCCCATGGGCAATTCTGGTTACTTTAATCCCTGAGGGCTTAATCATTTTTGCTAAGTACATGGCGGTCATCTCCCCATTGGTATTGGGATTTGTGGCCAGAATGACCTCAGATACCTTCCGGGCCAGAGGCCCTTCCCGCCGGGGCAGAGCCCCTCTTGGGGCGGAGCCCAGGCCGGAGGCCTTCTCCTTCTTCAGTCTTTCCACTAATTCCTTTATCTTCAGTTCATCCGGACCTATTCCCTCCAAAGGAGAGAGAGCACCCAAGAGTACATGATAAATCCCATTAAAGCCTCTTGACTTCTCAAAGGCTAAGACATCCTTCGGCTCCTCAACGACACAGATTATAGAGTGGTCCCTCTGATTATTGCTACAGATCTCACAGGGATCCTCTTCTGTGATGTTGTTACATATTGAGCAGTAGGTGATCCTCTCCTTCAGATCTAAGATAGCCTGGGATAAGGCCTTGGCCTCCTCCTTTGAGGACCTCAGGATATAGAAGGCGATCCTCTGGGCTGTCTTCGGCCCTATAGAAGGCATCTTGCTAAGTTCCTCAATTAATCTATTCAATGTCTTTGTATGGTACATTATAGCACCTTCGGTGCAGTTATGCGTTATGAGTTATGCGTTATGAGTTTAAAATTCACAATTACTTCTTATTTTCCCCTGGAGGGATTACTTTTCCGGTTGGTGGTTTGATCTCTAAGATCTCTCCGCCGAAGATATCTAAGGCCTCTTTTACTACTGGCTCCTCCTCTATGAACTCCTCCTTGCTCATCACCATTCCCTTCTGGGCCACTGCTTCTGGTCTTTCTCTTGGAGTATTTGTCAGGCGACATTCAATGGTAAAGTCCTTACCAAAGATTCTATTCAGTGCCTTCTGGATGAGTTCCCTATTCTCCTTCTCCTCAATCTGCTCCTTGTGGAACTTAAAGTCTTCATTAAAGCCGATGGTCAGAAGGTTATCCTTCAAGGCGATGGGCTCTCCTTCCATTAAAAAGGCGCCAGTTACGGCGCTATCCTTCTTTATCTCTCTTATCACCTCACCCCAGGCATCCTTTATCCCCCCCAACTCAAGATAGGAGGCCTCATCCTTCACCTTCCGGGCCAGAGGCCCTTCCAGGCCGGAGGCCTTTTCAGCCGGAGCCCCTTCTTCCTGCCCACCGAAGCCTCGGCGTAGGTGGGTGGGTGCCTCCTCTATGGGGAACTCCTCCTGAGCAGGCATTATCCCTAACCTCTCTTCTATTGACTCTATCTTCCTTAATATCTCCTCCACTGAAATAGTGGGTTCTAATCTGGTTAGTTTTACGACCGCCATCTCTAAGATTAATCTCACCTTTTCGCTCCTCTTCATCTCCTCCCGCGCCTGAGATACAATCTCAATCATTCGCAGGAGTCTATCCTGGTCAAACCTCTCTCTGAATTCTTTCAACCTCTCCCTCAAATCCTTGGGAAGGTCGACCACCTCCTCATTGATCTTAAGCATCAATAGATTTCTGAAATGCTCTAATAAATCAGTGGCAAAGTGGCGTAGATCATACCCTTGATCTATGATCTGATTTATGATATTTAGTATTCCCTTGGTATTGTTTTCACCAATTGCTTTTGTTAACTCAAAGAAGGTTCCCTGGGGGACTATGCCCAAAATGGCCTGAAGGTCGCCCTGGGTAACCTTCTTTCCTCCTAAAGAGATGAGCTGATCCAGGACGCTTATCCCATCCCTCATGCTTCCTTCACTCGCCCGGGCGATCTGGAAGGTGATATCCTCGCTTATCTCCAACTTTTCATCCTTGGCAATCTCAGCCAATTTCTTAGCGATATCCTTACTCTTTATCCTTCTGAAATCGAATCGTTGACAGCGGGATAGGATGGTCAAGGGAAGTTTAAAAGGTGCGGTGGTAGCCAAGATGAATATCACATGGGGAGGGGGCTCCTCCAAGGTTTTTAATAGGGCATTGAAGGCCTCGGTGGTGAGCATATGGACCTCATCGATGATGTAGACCTTATACTTCGAACTCGCGGGAGCGAACTTCACCTTCTCCCTCAAATCCCTCACCTCATCTATTCCTCTATTAGAGGCCCCGTCGATCTCTAAGACGTCGAGGCTACTCCCAATGGCGATCTCCTTGCAGTTGGTGCACTTGTTGCAGGGGACGGGAGTGGGTCCCTTCTCACAGTTCAAGGCTTTAGCCAATAACCTTGCGGTAGTCGTCTTTCCTATTCCCCTTGGCCCGGTGAAGAGATAGGCATGGGAGACCCGATTCTGCTTTATGGCTCCTGCTAAGGTCTTAGTGATATGCTCCTGACCCACTACCTCCTCAAAGGTCTTGGGCCTCCACTTCCTGGCTAAGACGATATAGACCATCTGCTCACTCCGTTCGCAATGATATCAGTGATAAATTATAGATTACAGTGATTGGTGATTTATTCGCGCGTATTCGCGTTTTTTATTTTTGCTCCGTGCCATTCGCGATAATTCGCGTCACTGTCCCTTGAGTTCCTCTAATCGTTGGAAAACCCGGGGCAGCAACTCCATCGCTACTCGAGATTCATCCATCTTATTCTCATAATCAACGTACTCATCTTGGGTTATCCCATACTTCTTAAGAACTTTCTCAAATTCCCTAGCTGATGCTGCACCGGCCTCAATACCCATTTCGCCTGCTTCCACCTTGGCCGCATACTTTTCCATTATAAGACTCTCTTGTGCTTTCAACTCTACCCAGAGGTCATCATTCATCC
>JAUWYL010000019.1 GCA_030615855.1 bacterium
CATCTCTTCATCCCGTTTTTTCTAACATAGGTCGCTTCACAAATAAAGAGGAAAGACAATATCACTTACACAACAAGGAATCCAGACGGCAAGGAATAAGAATAAGAAAGTAATAACAACCGAGATCCAATTTATTACCCCGCTCAAAGCCATCATAATGTGAAATAATGATGCCCAGGTGCTCAGTAAAACATGGCCTGCATGGGGAAATTTGGTAGTCGGCTTGAGATAGGCAAGGGCAATACCAATAATTGCTAAAGGATTTACCAGCCACCATTTCTCAATAAAACCAATATGGATTTCCTTATTAGGAAGACGGAGCAAGGTCTCTCCTAAATAAGGAATTAGGGAATCGCTTAAGGTGGCGATACCGATTGAGCCAACATAACCAATGATAAGTAAAATCCAGATTCTAACTTTACCCTTCCGATAGAGCTTATACATAGATGCCGTGACCAGGGCGCTTAAAACGACATGGATGGGATGTAAGGTATAGAAAATATTATAGGAAACCCTGGAAGGGAGACGGTAAAAAAGGAACATAATGATAATTCCGGTAACGGCACCGAAAGCAGTGAATGGGGCATGTCTCTTTAATTCTTTGACTATGTGCTTAGACATCTTTAATCTCTTCTGCCGAATACCAAGGTTCCTATCCTTACCATATTAGCCCCTTCCTCAATAGCAATCTTATAAGAATTGGTCATGCCCATAGAGAGGTATTTCATCTCAACACCTGGCAGATTAAGCGATTTAATCTTCTCAAATATCTTTCTGGTTTTTATAAAATAGGGTCGGGAATCCTCGGGATTCCCAAAACGAGGACCCATGGTCATAAGACCCATTATCTTTATATTGGAAAGAGCAGAGATCTCTCTTATTAACTCTAAAGCATCCTCAGGGAAAATACCCGCTTTCTGCTCTTCCCTACCACTATTTATTTCAATCAATACCGGCATTATCTTACCGATTGCCCTACACCTCTTATCGATTTCTCTTGCTATCCTTACAGAGTCAACGGTTTCTATCATATCAAATATCTCTACGGCTTTCTTGGCCTTATTCCTCTGTAGTGGTCCGATGAGATGCCACTTTGCCCTTCTTCCAATTACCCTGAATGCCCTCTCTGCCTCCTGGACATAGTTCTCTCCAATAATCTTCACCCCGACATCTACGGCCTCTTGAATCTCTTCTGCTGTCCTGGTCTTTGCGGCTCCTACCAATGTCACACCTTCTGGCAATTCACTCAATATCTTCTCTACATTCTCTTTAATTGTCATGAAAAACCCTCTTAAATAGTTCTTTGAATTTTGCTTTGTATTCTGGTCTTTCTTCAATAATTGGAGTACCTTTTGAATAAGCAAAAGCAATCTCTTTACTATAAGGAATCTTAAGGAGGACGAGGATTTTGTTCTCCCGACAGAATTCTTCTACTCTTTCATCTCCAATACCATCCCGGTTGATAATCACTCCAAAGGGAATTTTTAGTTTCTTAACTACTTCTACTGCCATCTTCAGATCGTGCAATCCAAAGGGGGTAGGTTCGGTTACCAAAAGACAGAAGTTGCTTCCCCGGATGGACTCCACCATAGGGCAGGAAGTTCCTGGAGAGATATCGATAATAACTATTTTGTCCTTCTTTATCTCTCTTTTCAAGCTGCGAATAATAGGTACTGCCTGGGCCTCTCCTACATTGAGCCTTCCCTGAATAAAATCTATCTCCCCCGCCTTACCTTTCTCCACTACACCAATAGGTCTTTCTATTTCTCTGATTGCCTTCTGGGGACATAAAAGACTGCACCCCCCACAACCCTTGCATAATTCAGGAAAAATAAGAACCTTTTCTTTAACCAAAGCTAAGGCATTGAACTGGCAGACCTTAACACAGATTCCACAGGCGTTACACTTCTCTTGATCGACCTGAGGAACGGGAATATTAACTGACTGGCTTTCTGTTAAGGTGGGTTTTAAGAATATATGAGCATCCGGCTCTTCCACATCGCAGTCTAAGAATTGTACCCCATTTTTAATGCTTAAAGCCAGATTAGTAGCCACGAAGGTCTTTCCCGTTCCTCCCTTGCCACTAGCTACAGAAATAATCATCTGAGAGTTATTCATTGAACTTCTCTTCAAAATAATTCCTGAAGAAATCCACGATTTTTTTATTTCTTATTAGAATGTCACTATTGTGCCAGAGTTCCAGGCCCCCATAAGACCAGTTTGTAGAACCTAAGAATACGCTATCGTCAATAATAACTACCTTGGCATGAGTGATAATATCTTCATTATCAAGCCTTGCTTCAATACCATTTTCTTTAAAATATTCTATTGTCTTACCATTCATCCTATTCAACCATTCATTGAAGTCACTTTTTTCCAGGATTACTTTTACTTTTACCCCTCTTTTTCTTGCTTTTATCATCTCATCGGCTAAGATATCGGCTCTGGTATCTTTTGAACTACTTAGTTGAAATCCATAAACCATGACCAATGTTCTTTTATTCGCTTTCTTCATCATTGCCCGAACAATATCGAAGTATTCTCTGTCAATAATAGGGATTATCTCCCCTCTGAAACTTTTAAAAGGGGAAATATCTTTTGAAGAATCTTTCCATAGATAATCGAAATATTCTTGGAAATATTCGGCCATTTTTCTATCTTCTATCATTACATTTGCCTCATTGGCATAACCTAACGACATTTCTGTCCAGTTTGTCGAACCAATTAAAACAATTTTTTCATCAGAGATAATTATTTTGTTGTGGGTTGTCTTTTTTGGGGAATCAAACCTCGCCTCAATATTCTTCTTTTTCTCTAGGGATTTTATAGTCAGTCGATTGGCTGCTAAGCGGTCATCGAGCAGTATCCTTATCTTTACTC
Organism: bacterium; assembly: GCA_030615855.1. GTDB lineage: Bacteria > UBP18 > UBA7526 > UBA7526 > UBA7526 > JAUWXM01. The sequence goes on from JAUWYL010000019.1 coordinate 2,881, forward strand.
CTCTTTGAGCCGCTTCCCTCACCTCTTTTATTAAAGTATCTACCTTTCTCCCTTTCTTCGCCACGAACATAGCAATAGAGATGGATTCTTTAGATTCCCTTATTAGCCTCTGGGCATAAGGAAGATATTCCCTATCAATAACTGGAATGGTTTTGGATGATACTTCAGCCAAACCAGAAAACAAAAGAAGAGTAACTAAAAGGAAAATTCTACAATGTTTCGTCATTTCATCCTTTAGCCCTTTAGGTTCTCATCATCTTTGTCCCACATTTTCTCTATATCAAGGACGGCCGCCTCGCATTCTTCCTTTTCCTCTACCACCACGACGACCTCTACCAGCACCACCGCGTGGTGTTCCGATACCAGCACCCATGGGTCTACCGGCTCTTCTTCCCAGTCCTCTTCCTGTTCCTGGGCCTTGACCTTCCGGTCCCGTTCCGTTTCCAAGTGGCATTTCAATCACCTCCTTTTTAAACACAGATTATCACAGATTTATTACAGATTAGCACAGAGCATAGATACTCGATCTTAATTTTTATTCGTTATTTCTTTTATGATTTGGATGTGGCTGGAAAAGGGGATATGGGGTAATTTCTTTATAGGAAAGAACCTTGCTTCCTGGGCATCATCCCCGGCTGCAAGTTCCTTCTTCTTCACCTCTACTTCATAGGCTACAACCAGTATATTCTTATACATTTTACTTCTTTGTCTATAAACCCCAATTAATCCTGAGATTCTTCCCTCTAAATTTGTCTCCTCTTTTAATTCTCGCAGACAGGCTTCCTGAGATGTTTCCTCAATCTCGATGAAACCAGAAGGAAGGGTCCATCTCCCTTTATGGGGCTCAATGCCTCTCTTAATCAGAAGAATTTTTTTATCATCTTTGACAACTGCTACCACTGCCGGAAAAGGATTTTCATAATTTATCCAACCACATCTTATGCAAACCAATCGTTTCCGTTTATTAATATTAATCTTTCTTAAAGGATATCTGCACTGGGGGCAGTACTTAATCATCTCTTTTTCTCTATCTTTCTCAGCTGCTTTCTGATAGACTTTAATTTCTTACGCGAGATATGGTCGATAATTAATATCCCGTTTAGATGATCAATCTCGTGTTGTAGGGCACGAGCAAAAAGGCCTGCGGCGCCAATCTGTTGTGTCTCTCCATTCTTATCTATTCCCTCTACAATGACCTCCTGGGAACGCTTTATCTCCAAGAAGATTCCTGGCAGGCTCAGACACCCTTCGGGACCTGTTGCCTTTCCCTGGCGCCAGAGAATTTTGGGATTGACCAGAGCAGTCAGCCCCTCTCCCACATCAACCACAATGGCCCTCTTCAGAACTCCAACCTGGGGAGCCGCTAAACCTATTCCTTCATCATGATACATGGTATCTGCCATATTATTCAAGAGTTTTTTGATTTTTCCATCGACTTCTTCTATCTCCTGGCATTTCTTTCTTAAGGCCGGATTGCCATATAGTCTAACCTTCAAAACTCCCATTCTTAAAACCTCCTGGAATCTCTTAATCTATTCTCGTCTCTAATCCGGCGCCTACCCTGATAAAATTCTCCTTGAACTTTTTCTCAAATAGAGCAATTGCTCTATTCCCGGTACAGTGACAGGGACCAGCCTTTTCCACCCCTAATCTTTTGAACTCTGAAATTACTCTATTCGCCCTCAGAGAAAATTCCAGATGGAAACCGCCCAGGACTAAATAGACTTTTTTCTTTAAACTTTCCTTAATTTCTTTTACCATTCTTGCAATGCCCGGGTGGGCACAGCCAGTAATGATGGCAAGACCTTTATCCGTTTCTATAGTTAGGGGGATCTCTTTGGGTCCCAATCCTCCCATCTGGGGACCAACCAGGATTCCCTCCGAGATATTAGCCATTCCACTTACGGGAGAAAACTTTATACCTTTTTCTTTCAAGTTCTGTTTAAAAGTCTCCGGAAAGGTATCTCCAAAATAGACTGCTACCTCTTTATTTCTGTCAATAATTGCTTCCAGACCACCGGTATGGTCCCAGTGAATGTGGGAGAGAACAACGGTATTAATACTTTCCGGCTCTACTTCTAAAGCCTGTAGATTAAAGAGAAGTCCTTGGCCATCGCCACCGGTATCGAAGAGGACTCTCTTTCCTTGATGGTCAATGAGGCAGGAGAAGCCCCACCCGGTCTTCAATCCTTCTCGATGTAATCGATTATCGTAAACTATTCTTAGTAATGTGCTCACTTTCTCACTTTCTCATCTGCTCCACCTGATGCTTTAAGAACCGCGCCCCCTACCCTTACTCCAATATGGCGGGCGATGACCGGGCACTTCACTTGTAATAGAAAATAGATTCTATCGTCTTCTTCGTCACTCAATGATTCGTAATTCCCCTGCCCCTTGGCAATAATTATATCTGCTTTACCATAAATTTCTAAGAAATTTTTAGAACATGAATTCAGGATAGTGCCTGGAATATCAGAGCCGTTAGAAACGACTCGGGCCACTTCACTCATAGAGACTTCTTGGGCATCATTCAAGGTAACATCATTAATGATTGGTGCTCCACGCACTACATAGTAAACTTCTTGCCCTTGATCTCTTTTATCAATCTCTTCAATCAAAATTTTATCAAAGACAATCTCTCCCGCATTGTCACCCAGATAGAGAATAGTCCTGGCCTTATCCAAAGATTGAACAAATTCTCGGTAATGGTCAATAGTCAAATTTGCTTTTAATGTTTTTTCTTGAGTCTTTTCCAGATCAAAATATCCCTTTGCTGCTGAATCCATGATATTTCCGACAATGGCCAATTTTATTGCAGTAAGTAAAGGCTCCTGAGAATTCTTAATAATTCCTTTAAATTCGGAATATTTTCTTAGAACCAACTGGTTATATTTACTTTTAACTTCCTTATAAGGATCGGAACAATAGGTTAGCTCCTTCAGTGTCTTATGAATGAAGTGACCAATCTGAGGAGGGGGAGTACGGGGATTCATGCGACAGAGATTGAACATTACCTGATTAAGAACCATTCTTTGGATGGTTTCATCATCTGTTGCCAAACGAGCTGCTTCCAGGGCTTGCCTTAAGAAACAGGGAAAGCATTCTAAGTAGGTTTTCATGGAAATACCCCAATTAGTTGGTTAGTCAGTTTTCCAGTTGCCAGTTGAGATTTTAAAAAGAATGGCTGTGGCCTTTAAAAGCCACAGCCAGCGCAAAAAATTTCCTTCATCTTGCTATTTCTTCTTCTTTTTTTTCTTCTTGTTCAACTCGGCGATTCTCTTCTGGATCTGGTCCATCTGTTGCTTTAGCATCTGAGCCTGATCTTCAAGCATCTGGAGTTCGTCTTCCTTACTTATCTGAGGAGCTTGGGGTGGTTGAGAAGGAAAGCCCATGGGCTGCTGCCATCCCATGCCCATTCCTCTGCCCATACCCATGCCTCTTCCCATACCCATGCCACGGCCCATTCCCATGCCAAAACCCATTCCAGAGCCCATTCCCATGCCGAACTTAGCCCCCACACTGGGACCAGTGGTGGGTTGTAACTTTCCACCCTTATAGGCATTGAGCGCTTCTTGGACAGTGCCGCTCACTCCTACAATGACCTTTACTCCTGCTTGAGAAAGGACCTGGAAGGCATTGGGACCACAAGCACCAGTCAAAACAACCTCTGCCCCTTCATTAACCACTAACTGGGCGGTCTGGATCCCGGCTCCACCCAATGCAGCGACATTTGGATTCTGAATGGCCTTGAACTTCATGGTTTTTGGGTCAACGATGATGAAGTACTGGCACCTTCCAAACCTGGGATCTACCGGGCTGGATAAATTCTGTCCGGTAGAACTTACTGCTATCTTCATTCTTATACCTCCTTTGCAACCGCCAAAACGCTAAACTAAACTTAAAGATGCCAAATTTTCGCGCTTTAGTGGATATTCTGCGCTTTATTTTTACCAACCATAGAACCAGCGGCCACGACCTCTACCCCATCCGCGGCCAAAACCACGACTCCAACCGCAGCCAAAGCCACGGCCAAAGCCTCGACCAAATCCCCGGCCAAACCATGGTTGTGCCATGCCAGGATAAGGCAATCCCCCATAAGGCATAACCGGCCTATATGGATATCCTGTTCCTGCATAGCCATATGGCGCTGTTGCTCCATAGGGATATCCCATTCCGGCATAGCTATATGGGGCACCTGCTCCCGCACCGTAAGCTGGCACGGCACAAAAACCCATGCCACGACCAGTCATCGGCCCCATGCCCATCGGTCCAGTTCCATTTCCAAAAGGCATATTTCTCACCTCCTTGCAACCGCCAAAACGCTAAATTAAACTCAAAGACGCCAAATTTTCGCGCCCTGGCGGATATTTTGCGGTTTTGCGTCTACTTCTTTTCTTTGCTCAGTTCTGCGATTCTTTCGTTGATAGCCTCCATCTCTTGCTGGAGGGCTTGAGCATTATCCTTCAGCATCTGGAGTTCCTGTTCCGGGGGAACTTGTCCGGTGGGAAAACCAGCTCCATATGGTGCAGCATACCCCATTCCGTAATAGGGGTAGTCATATCCCATCCCTAAATATGGATTGAAATAGGGATAAGCCCCCCATCTTCCGAAGCTTCTACCACGACCTCTGCCGAATCCACGGCCAAGGCCAAATCCTCTGCCAAATCCAAAGCCAAATCCTCTGCCAAGGCCAAGTGGTCCTGGTATTTGACCAGACATCCAGAGTGGCGTGCACCAGCCTCCCGTTCCCCAGGGTCCTGTTCCATCTCCCCATGGCATCTTAATCACCTCCTTTCAACACAGATATTCACAGATTTATTACAGATAGACACAGATCACAGATGTTGGAAATCGATTCTTCCGGTTAAGTTTTTAGGTTAAGGTTAGGTTGTTGGTTTAGTTGTTAGGTTAGGTAGTTGGTCTTAAACACCTAACCCTTACCAAACTATCAAACTCACTACTTTATCCTAACCCAACTACCCACTATCTTAGACTTTAGTAACTTTTATCTCTCCTACTGATCATCGGCATTTATCGCATAATCCATAAAATTGCAACTGGTGGGTGTTAATCTTGAAATTATACTTCTTTGATAGCGTTTTTCCAATCATACTTAAGAATTCCACTTCATCATCTATGAAGTCAGTATAATCGATTATCCTTCCGCAGCTGATACAGATTAAATGGTGATGGTGTTCACTTCCCGGTCCAGCGGTTAACTCATATCTGTTCCTGCCGTCTCCAAAGTCAAACTTAGAGATCAACCCCATCTGGGCTAAGAGATCCAGGGTTCTATAGACGGTAGTGAGGCCAATGGCAGGATATATCCTGCGCACCGCCATATAGACCTCTTCTGCACTCAGATGTCTCGATGTTCGACTTAATACATCCAGGATAATCTGTCTCGGCAGAGTCAACCTATATCCATATCCTTTAAATCTTCTCTGCCACCAAGGAGGCCCACCAGGCATAAATCCCTCCAATAGTTATTGAAAATGGTTTCCATTATCATTATATTACGCAAAAATCCATTTGTCAAGTCTTTTTTTGTACCGCGGATTTCTTTGGATTGCAGACTGTGTAGGCATAAACATCGCAGATTATTGCGGATGAATTCCTTGACACAGATTAACGCGGATTTGTGCAGATAAAAAGAAAGGCCCCGATTCATTACGAATCGGGGCCCTCCAAAGACGCTAACTAAAACTCGTAGGTGAGACCAAAGGTGACCGTGCTATCCGGACTGGCCGAAGTCAGGCCTACCCCATAACCAGCATCCAGGATGATGCCATTTGGTAGCTCGTAGTTGAAACCGGCCAGGGCAGAACAGGGATTTCTAGAGACTGTAGGATCGACCTGTCTCTCACCAGTAACCTCGGCTACCAGATTGAACTTGTCTGTCAGGGCATATTCCCCGGCTGCTCCATAGGTGAGGCGCTCATCCCTGGAGCCGGTCTTTGCTCCCGTAAGGAAGATATAGCCAAAGTTCAGATGGGTGGTGAAGCGATCAGATCCCTTGGTCAGGATTCCGGTGATGGTGTGTTCTACATTTCCGGTGCCCCGCCCATCAGCCACCGAACCAGTATCCCATTTTTGGGTCCACTTTAAAGCTAATGAGGGCCTCTTCCTCTTCTCATCCAAGAAGCGGTACTTAATCTTGGTGGTCATATCCCCAAACCCATCCTCGGCAACCTCAGGAGATTCATAGGGTATCTCTAGGCCGATATCGATCCTCTTGGTTATCCCGGTGGTAAGGGCCATGGTGGTTGTCCAGTCCTTGGTATGGGTGCTGTGGGTGTGGGAATACTCCTCACCCAGTTCCACCTGGAGATGGCCGGGTTCTACGGTTCCCGTATCGTCTGTGGCCAAGGGTCTTCCAGCAAAAGCAATGGATGTTCCTCCTAAGATCAAGATGCTTGCCAAACTAACTACTATCCAGACTTTCTTCATTCATTTCACCTCCTCTCTTTTTATTGCAATTGCATCTCATTCTCAACTATATCTTAAAAAAATTTGCTCCTATTTATTTCTTTTAATTATAAAATTAAATTCAGGATGCCTCCTACCAAAAAGGCACTAACAATCATGATCCCGGTAGCCTTGAGCATATCCTTTAACCCTAACTCTTTCAGAAGCACGATAAAAGTAGCGATACAGGGAAAAGACATGGCTAAGACTACGCTACCCACTACTAACTGCTGAGCAGTGAGATTCAAAGGCCCGAGCATCCCCAGGGCAACATCCTTTCTCAAGAAACCGATGACTAAAGCAACTACTGCTTCTTTGGGAAGGCCTAAAATTCCATGGATGAGAGGTGCCGTGAGATTGGCCAGAAAGTCAAATACTTTCAAGAAATAGAGGATATTGACTACTAGAACACCTAATAATACGAGAGGTAGAGCTTCTCTCAAGAAGCTAAGGATGCGCATCCAGAGTTTCTTTACCGTTGTTCGCCAGGGAGGCAGGCGATAGGGTGGAACCTCGATCAATAGCGGAGGGCTGAAACCCTTCAAAACACGATTTAGAATGAGTCCCAGGAGAAGCCAGACGAGGAATAATGTTCCATAGACCATAGAGACATACTGGCCGCCATGCTTCCCTACAAGACCGAAGATCATGGCCTGAAGCGCAGCACAGGGAACACCAATGGAGATGAGAGCGCTGGCAATGAACCTTTCCCTCTTCGATTCCAGGATGCGAGTGCTCAATATTCCAGGGACGTTACATCCCAAGCCCAATAGGTTGGGAATGATGGCATAGCCGTGGAGACCAAGTCTGTGCATCAGATTATCTAGAAGAATGGCTAAGCGGGGAAGGTAGCCGGTGTCCTCCAAGATTCCTAAGACAAGATAGAAAGAGAGGATATAGGGAAGGACCATGGCCAGGGGCACATAGAGCCCGGTGGTGAGAAGGCCGAAGGACTGGACGAAATCAATCCCGCCCTCAATCAGTTTACCAATTAAAATGTCGTGGAGGAAGCCTCCCCTACCAAGAAAGAGGCTCAATTTCGTTATTAGGGGAAGATAGAGCTTGGTGAAGAAGGGCTCTAAGAGATAACCGATGAGCCCCTCACCAATGAAGCGAATTATCTTGAAGGAAAGGAAGAGGACAAGCATTGCTATGGGAAGGCCGCTTAGGGGTCTCGTACTCGCTTCTTCTAGCACCTCCCGGAGGGTGTGATGGCGATGGGTGAGGATCTGAACTTCATGAGTGATTTTACCTATATTGTCCCACCTCCGGTGTTCTGTGCGCTTTATTGGTTTCTTTCTCTTTGCCTCTTCCAGACGGGAGAACAATTCCTTTATTCCTTCACCCGTTATCCCTACCGTAGGAACAACGGGAACACCCAAAAGTTTCTCTAACTTCTCAACATCGATATTTATTCCCCTATGTTTTGTCTCGTCCCAGATATTAAGAGCAATTACTGTGGGAACTCCCCTCTCAATGAGCTGTAGGGCCAGATTCAGGTTTCTCTCAAGGTTGGTGGCATCTACGATATCGATGACCAAATCCCCTTCTTTAAGCATCTCTACCGCCACCTCTTCGGCCTTAGAGGTGGGCTCTAAGGTATAAGCACCAGGAACATCGATGACTTCTACCCTCTTCCCTTTATACTCTGTCCAGCCCTTGGTGAACTCCACTGTAGTTCCCGGATAATTGCTGGCGATAACATGAACCCCGGTCAAACGGGAAAAGATGACGCTCTTCCCCACATTGGGGTTTCCCATAAGGAGAATTCTCATTATTCTTTTACCTCGACTATTATTCTACTTGCCATGCCGAAGCCTATAGCGATCTCGGTGCCCCCAATCCTTACGGTAACTGGGCCTCTCATAAACATGGCACTTACCTTGGTTACTTTCTTTCCTGGCCTAATCCCTATGGCGGAGAGCCTGCGGGTCATACCAAAGCCTCCCATAATCTGAATTACCCGACCGCTCTGGCCTCTTCTTAATTGGGTTAAGGGAATTTGTTTCGCCATATATTCTCCTTTTTACCCCGTTAGATAGTAAATGTTGTTAGATTTCAAATATTATCCTAATGGAGAGTACCCCTTTGATAAAAGAATATTTACGTGTTAAACATCTAATGGGGCAAGTTGCAATTGCGTCTCAATTACAAATATATCTTAAAAAAATTGTTTTGTCACGCATTTTTTAAGATTTTTTTTTGACATTTCCTACAGTATCCTTTGATTCCTAACCTGTGCTCTATGGGTTCAAATCTATACTTTTTACAGATTTTATTTTGCAGTTTTTCTATCCGATTTTCTTTAAATTCGATAACCCTGCCACATTTTATGCAGAGCAGGTGATCGTGATGGGGATGGCCAAAGACATGTTCATAGTAGACCCTATCCCGGCAGCGAAGGGCCTCCCTGATTAGGCCACTCTCAATTAGTAGGGGGAGGGTGCGATAGATGGTAGCCCGGGAGATGATCCTGTCCTTCTTGCGCAGTCTTCCAAAGAGCTCTTCTACATCGAAATGCTTATGAAAGGAGAAAACCTCTTTTAGAATAAGTTCCCTTTCCGGGGTGAATTTCAATCCCTTCTTTTTCAGGTGATCCCTGAATCTATCTTCCTCAGTAATCATATTCCCTCCTAGTTGCAATTCGGTCTCAATTACAATTATACCCTTATGTTCTGTATTTGTCAAGTTTTTTCCAGCGGAGGTTGGGTCTTCGGGCAGCGGTGACCGCATCGAGTCTTCTCCGTCCACCTTTGGTGGACGGATGGGTTCGTCCGCCTTCAGCGGTCGGATGGGGGGCGGTCTTTACTATCTCTGGATTCTCTTCTGTTTCTTTGGCGATTCTTATCATTGCACTAGCGAATTCATCCAGGGTTTCTTTCGATTCTGTCTCCGTGGGCTCAATCATAATGGCTTCAGAGACGATTAGAGGAAAATAGATGGTGGGGGCATGAAAGCCATAATCTAAAAGCCTCTTTGCAATATCATTGGTATGGACACCTTCCTCAAGTTGCCTTTTACCAGAGAGAACGAACTCGTGCATACAGACCCTATCAAAAGGAAGGTAATAATAGGATTTTAACTTCTTCATGAGGTAATTAGCATTCAAAACCGCATTCTCCGCTACCTCTCTCAGGCCTTCTGGTCCCAGAGTCCTCAGATAAGCATAGGCCTTGACCATCACTCCAAAGTTTCCATAGAAGGTCTTTATCTTGCCGATAGATAAGGGTCTATCATAATCTAACCTATATCTATCCTTTTCCTTCTCAATAGTCGGTTTAGGTAAGAAAGGAACCAGAGATTTCTTTACCCCTACTGGACCAGAGCCCGGACCTCCCCCACCATGAGGGGTGGAAAATGTCTTATGGAGATTAAGATGGATGATATCAAAGCCCATATCCCCTGGTCGAGCAATCCCCAAGAAGGCATTCATATTCGCCCCATCGCAATAGACTAAAGCGCCCTTCTGATGTGCTATAGCAGTAATTTCTAATATCTCCTCTTCAAATAGGCCCAGAGTATTGGGATTAGTGAGTATAATGCAGGCAACTTCTTCATCCAAAACCTTCTTCAGCTCTTTTAAATCGACTGTTCCTTTTTCATTTGATCTGATGGTGATTGATTCATATCCGCATAAGGTAGCGGAGGCGGGATTCGTTCCATGTGATGAATCAGGAACGATGACCTTGGTCCTCTTCTCTTTCTTATGCTCGAAGTAGGCCTTTACCATCATCAGGCCAGCCAGTTCTCCCTGAGCACCGGCTGCTGGCTGTAGAGTAAATCCATCCATCCCGGTGATCTCACATAAGACTTTTCCAAGATGATATATGAGTTCCAGGGCCCCCTGGGATAATTCCTCGTCCTGTAAGGGATGGGATGATCTAAAACCAGGAAGTTTTGCTATCTCCTCATTTACCTTGGGGTTATACTTCATAGTGCAGGAACCTAAGGGATAGAATCCAGTATCTATCCCATAGTTCTGAGTAGATAACTTAGTATAGTGTCTTACTACTTCTACTTCGCTTACTTCTGGCAGGTTGAGTTTAGAACGTAGGGAATCCTTTGGTACTAGTTCTTCTATCTTCTTCTCTGGAACATCGCAATCAGGAAGGCTTATGCCCACTCTTCCCGGACGACTCTTTTCAAAAATCAATTTCATTTTGCTTCCTTTGCTTCCGTCAGTCCGTCAGTCCGTCGGTCCGTCAGGCCGTCGACGGATTCAACGGATCAGACGGGTCAACGGGTTTAACGGGTTCAACGTCTTTACTTCTCAAAACACTAACTAACTTATCGATCTCTCCCCTGGAGTTCATCTCTGTGGTGCAGAATAGAAGATGATTCTTTAATTCCGGATAGTATCTCTCCAATTCTAAAGGACCAATGATCTTCTCCTTTACTAGAACTTGATTTATCCTTTTGGCATTTTTGCATTTGACGACAAATTCATTATAGAACGGGGAAGAAAAAACTTCTTCAAATTTTTCTATTTCCTTTATTTTTCCAAAAGCATAGTGTGCCTTCTGGGTGGAGAGTTCTGCTACTTTTCTCAAGCCTTCTTTCCCTAAGGAAACCAAATAGATAGTGGCCGCCAGGGCACAGAGGGCCTGGTTGGTGCAGATGTTAGAGGTTGCCCTCTCCCTTCTGATGTGCTGTTCCCTCGCCTGTAAGGTTAGAATATATCCTCTTCTGCCCTTTGAATCCGTAGTTGCCCCAACTAATCTTCCGGGAAGTTTCCTCATATACTTATCTTTGGTGGCCATAAAGCCAAGATAGGGGCCACCAAAAGATATAGGATTTCCAAAGGATTGTCCTTCTCCCACCACAATATCTGCTCCTAATTCACCAGGAGGCTTCAATAATCCTAAAGAGGTAGGCTCAACTATTGCTACAATAAACAAGGACTTGTTCTTGTGAGCGATTCTTTCTATTTCCTTTAGATTTTCTAAAGAGCCGAAGAAGTTTGGGTTCTGGATTAAAACGGCTGCGGTTTTATCAGATACTTTCTTATTCAATTCTTCTAAAAATGTGATTCCATTCTCATATCCCACCTCTATAATCTTTAAATCTTTCGCCTGAGCATAGGTTTTGACTACTTCTCTATACTCGGGATGAATAGTTTTTGAGATAATAATCTCTTCCCTTCCCGTAATATGGAAGGCCATAATCATGGCCTCGGCAAGAGCGCTTGCTCCATCATACATACTGGCATTGGCCACATCCATTCCGGTTAACTCACAGATTAGGGTCTGAAACTCATATATCGTTTGTAATAATCCCTGACTTGCCTCTGGTTGATAAGGGGTATAGGAGGTATAAAACTCACTCCTCCCCACTAGATGAGGAATGATTGCGGGAATGAAGTGATGATAGGCCCCGGCCCCTAAGAAGCAACTGTAATGCTCCAAATCGGCATTCTTCCCGCTTAAGAGGCGCATCTCTTTTACTAATTCTATCTCAGAGAGGCCTTTTGGTATTTTAAGGTTTTTCTTTAATAAAAGTTCTTCTGGGATGTTCTTAAATAATTTTTTAATAGATTTAACACCCAGAAATTTGAGCATCTCTTTTCTATCTCGATCGGTATTGGGAATAAACTTCATTTCTCCTCGGCCTTGATAGATTTCTCATATTCCTCAGCACTCAGTAGGAAGTCGAGTTCCTTCGGGTTCTTTATTTTGATTTTAAAGATCCATCCTTTTCCATAGGGTTCCTCATTGATCAGTCCTGGTTTATTTTCTAATTCTTTATTTACCTCTAGTACTTCACCGCTTACTGGGGCATAAATGTCGGAGACAGATTTAACTGACTCTACGACTGCCACTGCTTCTCCTTTAGAAACAACCTTGCCGATTTGGGGTAGTTCAACAAAGACCACATCCGTCAACTGCTCCTGAGCATAATCCGTAATACCCACCGTTCCCATCTCTTTCTCAACCCTTATCCATTCATGGGTCTTGGCATATTTCAGCTCCTTCGGTATTTTCATATTACTTCCTCCCTTTCATACACAGATTACCCAATGCGCTTCGCTGGCATTGGAGAGAGCATCAAATTGATTAATACTTAATCATCAACGGCGGTGAACGAAGTGCGCCGTTCAATATTATGCATTGGCACAGATTATTTACAGATTACAGGATGCACTCTGTTAGCATCCTAGAGAGCATAAATAGTTAAGCATTGCCACAGATCACAGATAAAACTCAAAATTAAGCATTTTTTCTCTTATAGAAGGGGGTCTTTACGATTCTGGCTTTTACTGGTTCCTCTCTTATCTGGATTTGGATTTTAGTTCCTTCTTTGGTAAAGTCGGCTTTGACATAGCCTAAGCCAATGCCCTTCTTCAATGTGGGTGAAAAACTGCCACTGGTTACTATTCCAATTCTTTTCCCGTCTTTAAGAATGGGATAGTTATGACGGGGGATACCACGCTCAATAAGTTCGAAGCCTACTAACCTTTGTTTAACTCCTTCTTCCTTTTGCTTTAGTAGAGCCTCTTTTCCGATGAAGTCTTCTTGATTAAACTTTACTGCCCAGGCGATGTTTGTCTCAAGGGGGGTCTTGGTCTCATCTATATCATTTCCATATAAGAGCATGGCACACTCTAACCTCAAAGTATCCCTCGCCCCTAATCCGATGGGCTTAATTCCTTCTTCCTTCCCGATTTCTAAGATTCTATTCCAAACTTTAGGGGCGTACTCGGGTTTAATGTAAATCTCGAGGCCATCCTCACCAGTATATCCGGTGCGAGAGATAATCGCTTGGCTTCCTTCTACCGTCCCCTCTTGAAACCAGTAATATTTTATCTGGGAAAGGTCTAAATTTGTTACCTTCTGTAAGATTTCTTGACTCTTCGGACCTTGAAGGGCAAGGAGGGAGGTCTCATCGCTAATATCTTTAAGAACTATATCTTTGCCAAATCTTCTGGCAATCTCTTCTATCCATTTATAGTCTTTCTCAATATTTGAGGCGTTGACCACCAGCATAAAACGCTCATCACTAAACTTATAGACTAATAAATCGTCAATGATCGTTCCCTTATCATTACATATCGGAGTGTAGAGGGCTTGATTGTTATCTAAATGAGAGGTATCATTTGTAATGAGTCTCTGAACGAATACCAAGGCATCCTTCCCCTTGATGGTGAATTCCCCCATATGGGAGACATCGAATAGGCCAACCCTATTCCTCACCGTATTATGTTCCTCAATGACCGAGGTATAATAAACGGGCATAAGCCAGGGACCGAATTCAATAATCTTCGCCCCTAATTTTTTATGAATTTCAAAAAGTGGAGTCTTTTTAGGCATAGTGATTTTCCAGTTATGTATGATCAATAGCAAAGTGAAATAAGAACCTGACTTCGTCAGAACTTTGTTTTACTTATTGAAGTTCCGATGCCTTAAAATAGGTGGATTGGTTGGATTAGTTGGATTTAAAATCCACCTAATCTCCTAATCCAACTAGTTTCCTTATTGACTTTTTAACTTCCTCAGAGCGAGATCAGTAGCGGCCAATAGAACATCTGGGATGTGGGAAGTGGCCGGAGAATAGGCAAATTCTACTTTACTTAAATCTTCCAGAGAGAGATTAGCCTTTATTGCTAAGGAAACGATATTTATCCTCCAGCCGGTTCCCTCCTCTCCAATCTCCTGGGCACCGAGTATCTTACCTGTTTTGGTATCTGCTATAATTTTAAAGGTAATCTCTTTTGCTTCCGGAAACCATTTGGGCCTGGTAAGACCCTTTACTTTGCCTTCCACTACTTCATAACCATAGGACTCTGCCTGAACCTTATTGAAACCGACAGAGGCTATCTCCAGATCGCTGATAAGGGAGACGAAGGTGGCTAAGGCTCCTTCATATCTTGCCTCACCACCACAGGCATTAATGGCTGCCACTTTTCCCTGCTCATAGGCCGGGGTAGCGAGATAGGCAGAAAAAGGTCTCTTATCTATTAGAGAAAAGACCTGGGCACAGTCACCAGCAGCATAGACATCCTTTATACTCGTCTCCATTCTCTCATCTGTTGCGATTCCATAACTACTGATCTTTATTCCCGCCTTCTTCGCTAGTTCTGAGTTTGGTCTTACCCCACAGGAGATGATAATAATATCGTTAGGAATCTCTTTTCCATCTATGGTAACCGACTTCACATCCACCCTTTCCACCCTTTTATTGAGGAGTATCTTGATCCCCTTTTTCTTTAATCGTTCTTCCAAAATCTCGCTCACATCGGGGTCAAGCGCCTTGGGCAAAAGGCTTTTTAGCGCCTCTACAATGATGACTTTCAGACCTCTCTTATTTAGGACAACTGCAGCCTCCAATCCCGTTGCCCCAGCGCCAATGACCAAGGCCTCCTTCGCCTTCTTAGCCACTCCCTTTATCTTCACTATATCTTCTAGACTCTTAATGACGAAGGCTTTCTTATCTTTTAACTCTCTTAGTCTTGGAATAGGAGGAATAAAGGGAGTGGTTCCCGTAGCGAGGATTAAGGAGTCATAGGAGACATTCTCCCTTTCGCCACTTTCCAGATTCTCAATCTTGATGCTCTCCTTCTCAGGAATAATCCCGATTGCTTCACGATTTAGATGCTTCTTTATCCCAGAGATCTTTAAGGTATATTTCAATTTCTCCGGAGAATCTACTCTTCCATCTAAGAGGAAGGGTAGGCCACAGGAATGAAGCAGATCGAACTCCTTCTTATCAATGATTGTAACCTCATTCTTAGGATATCTCTTCCTGATTGTTAAGCAGGCGCTTACTCCTGCTGTCCCCAGACCGATAATGACTATTTTAGCCAATTCCTTCTTCCTTTTTTAATGTTCTTTTTAGTATCTTGCCCGTGAGGGTCTTGGGTAGTTCCTTCCTGAACTCTATTTTGTGAGGGACCTTATAGGAAGCTAATCTCTCCTGGCAGTACTTAATGATCTCTTTCTTAGAAAGTTTCCTTCCCTCCTTCAGAGCAAGAAAGGCCTTGGGCACTTCTCCCTTCACCTTATCCTCTACTCCAATAACCGCTACCTCAGCGATAGCGGGATGGGAGTATAATACCTCCTCTATCTCTCTGGGGTAGACGTTTAGGCCACGTACAATAATCATATCCTTCTTTCGGTCAACTATATAGATATAGCCCTCTTCGTCTATCTTGGCCAAGTCTCCGGTATAAAGCCAGCCCCTCTTCAGGGTCTCCTCTGTTTCCTGGGGAAGGTTGTAGTATCCTCTCATGACATTGGGACCTCTAACGATGAGTTCTCCCACCTCTCCCCTTTTGAGCGAACGGCCTTGGTCATCAACCACATCTACCTCCACCCCGGGCAAGGATAACCCAACAGAGCCCGGCTTTCTTATATCCTTAACCGGGTTCAAAGAAACTACAGGCGAGGCCTCCGATAGGCCATAGCCTTCGATCAAGGGGATACCGAACTTCTTTTCAAACTTCTTCAATACCTCAACTGGTAGTGCTGCTGCCCCGGAGACAGCGAGTCTCAAAGGATTTAAGAATCTAAAGGGGCGGAAGGTGAGTATTCTGGGGAGAGAAAATTGGGTCAAGATATTATAGATGGTTGGGATACCGACAAAGATGGTGGGCCTTTTTCTTATGATCTCTTTTATCACCTCTTTGAAGGCTTTTAAAGATTCAATGATGGTTATCTTCGCTCCCAGATAGAGGGGAACCAGGATGCAGACCGTGGTAGTGAAGGAGTGGAACATGGGAAGAACTAATAAGAAGTTATCCCTCGGTCTCAGTTGGGCTGCTTCGGCACTGGAGATGGTGTTGGAGATAAGGTTATTGTGACTCAGGCAGGCGCCTTTTGGGTATCCAGTAGTTCCCGAGGTATAGATAATGACCGCGGTCTCGGTCTCTGCCACTTCAGGGAAGATAAAAGAGATTCCCGGAGTTACCAATTCTTCAAGGGTAACCGTTCCTGAGATGGATGATTTATTGCTAATGATGATTCTTTCTAACTCCTCAAGCCGGGGACGCAAGGGCCCTACTGTTTTCATAAAACCCTTTGAGGTTATTAAAGTAGAAACTCCAGCATCATTCAAGGTATGTCTTAGTTCCTCTCCCTTCAGGAAATTATTCAGAGGAATAACGATTCCTCCCATCTTTAGAATGGCAAAATAACTTACGATAAACTCTGGACAGTTGCCCAATAAAATTCCTATCCTATCTCCCTTTCTGGCTCCTTTCCTCATCAATCCAGAGGCCAATCTATCGACCCTTTCTCCCAATTCCTTATAGGTAATCCTCTCCTTCTTAAAGAGAATGGCGTATCTTTTCCCATACTTCCTAATACTTTTCTCAAGCATTTCAGTTAGAGTCATGGCGTACTCCTTAATATTAAGTTAACAAGTTGATACGTTGATAAGTTAATAAAAAAATATCCGGTTACGGTTAGGGTCACGAGGCCCGTTTCGTTTAGGGGTTACGTAGTTCGTCTTTTAAAGACGTAGCCTTTAGGCGTTACCGATACGGGCTTCGTTGCCGTAACCCTTTTACCTAACCTATATTTTATACCTTGTTAACTTGTATACTTGTCAACTTCTATCTTGCGTTCTTAGCCGATTGACGAGAAGGTGGGCCTGACGGGTAGGCTCGGGCAGTCTATAGCCTCTCAGGCATTTTAGGACTATCTCTATGGAACTCTTCAAATCTATTCTGTGGCCAGGAGAAACAAATATGGGAGAAATATCCTCTTTAGTCCTCAAGACAGCACCGATGATTTCACCATCATCTTTTAATAGGGAATAGGAACCTTTTTCTCTTTCTGGCTCTTGATAAGTGCCGATTAGTTTCGACTTGGCACAGCCAATGGTTGGCTTGTCTAATAGGATTCCCATATGGGTGGCCAGGCCCAATCTTTTAGGATGGGCTATCCCCTGGCCATCGAATATTATAACATCCGGCTCAATCTTAATCTTCTTGAAGGCCTCAACGAGAAGGGGTCCTTCCCGAAAGGTGAGAAGGCCTGGGATATAGGGGAACTTCAAACTGCCTATAGCGCGTTGTTCCTCTAAAATTTTTAACTCGGGAAAGGAGAAGACAATGACTACTGCATAAGCCCTGTTGCTTTTTTTGGAAAAAGAAATATCTGCACCCGCGATTCTTTCAGTCTTAGAAAAGCCTTTCTTCAGGATAATCCTTTTTCTCAACTCTTCCTGTAACTTGCTCGCTTCTTGAGGACTTACATCCCAGGAATGAGAAAATACAGGCTTCATCTATTTTCCTGAAAATACTAAACGAGCAATCAAATTTCTAATTACTAATTTCTAACAAGATGTCCAATTCTTAAATGTCAAATGTCCAATCCAGATCATTGGAAATTGGGTATTGGATATTGGAAATTTTCCCACTTTCACACTTTCTCACTTGCTCACTTTCACACTTTCCTACTTTGCCAATCTATCCTTCAGTTTCTGGCTGGGCTTGAAGAAAGGCACCTTATGGGCTGGAATTTCGATCTCCTTTCCCGTGACCACATTCCTTATTTTGCGCGCTGCCCTCTCTTTTGTTTCAAACTTCCCCAAGCCCCTAATAATTACCTCATCTCCTTTGGCCAGAGCCCCCTGGATGGTCCTTGTCAGACAATCGATGATGGCTAAGGCATCCTTCTGGAAGAGGTTTGTCTTTCGGGCAATATAGACCGCTAAATCCAATTTATTCATCCTTTCGTTCCTCCCACGATTATCTTTGGAATACGGAGGGTGGGCTGGCCATCTGAGATGGGAACCCCTTGTCCTTCTTTGCCACAGGTGCCGATCTCAAATCCTAAGTCATTCCCCACCATATCGATCTCTTTCAGAATCTCGGGGCCATTGCCTATTAAGGTTGCACCCCTCACTGGTTTAGTGATTTTACCATCTTCAATGAGATAACCCTCTTCAACCTCAAAGACGAAATCACCGTTGACGCTATCCACCTGCCCCCCGCCCATCTTCTTAACAAATAGTCCTCTTTTTGTTGATTTGATAATCTCTTCTGGATTGCTTTTCCCAGAAGCGATATAGGTATTACTCATCCTGGGGATGGGTCTGTAGTGATAGGACTGCCTCCTTCCATTCCCTGTCGGGTTTATCTTATCTTTTTTGGCGGTCAGATAGTCATAGAGATAATTCTTTAATATTCCATTTTCGACTAAGACTGTCCTCTGGGAAGAATTCCCTTCGTCATCGAACCTATAGGAACCCCTCTTATCGGGAAGCGTGGGATCATCGATAACGGTGATTAAAGATGAGGCTATTCTTCTGCCTATCTTCCCACAGTATTTCGAAGCTCCCTTCTGGATGATGTCTGCCTCCAGGCCATGACCGATGGCCTCGTGAATCATCGTCCCTCCTGCAGAAGAAGATAAGATAACGGTCATCTCTCCCGCTGGTGCCTTCTGGGCCTCTAACATTAGGATGGCCCCTTTCGCAGCAATGGTAGCGATCTCTTCTGGAGAAATAGCATCGAATATTTCCCAGCCGATAAATCCTCCCTTGGTCTCCGTTCCTGTCTGTAGAATCTCTCTTTCTTTGACAACGACCGTTACGCTGAATAGAAGTTGTATCCTTTCATCCTCTGCTAAGGTTCCATTTGAATTGGCAATAGTAATCTTCCTGATGCTATCCCCATAGCCGATCATCACCTGTTTAATTCTTTTGTCTATGGAGCGAGCTTTCTTATTGGCTTCCTTTACAATTCTTACCTTATCTTCTATCTCGACTTCTGAAGGAGGTCTTTTTACTTTAAAATTAACATTTGCTTTAGCTGGCTTGAGATCGATCTTTATCTTCTTTGCTTTGCTAGATATTCCTTTACTCAGCGTTTTGGCAGTTTTGACGAGGCCTTCTTTGCTTAATTTATTGGTAGAAGTGTAGAATGTTTCACCTTTAGAGATTAGTCTCAAGCCGGCCCCGCTATCAGTTCCAGAGGAGACGACTTCAATCTTATTCTCCTCACAGGAGATACTAATGGTCTCCTTCTCCTCAATGAAGACCTCAGCGAAGTTTTCCCCGCCAGAAAGGGTAGTTTCTAAAACTCGAGTTAGGATATTTTCAGAAAACATTTTCTTATATGCTTTTTATTCGTGTAGCTTCGTGTTTTGGTTCTTGCATTCTTGCCTAACGGTTCGTGTTTTTTCGTGTCTTCTGGTATTTCCATACCGCCCTATTATGCTCTTCTAAACTGGAAGAGAACTCGTGGGTTCCATCATTTCGAGAGACAAAGTAGAGGTAGTTGACATCTGCGGGATATAGGGCAGCCTGAATGGCCTCTCTCCCCGGATTTCCTATGGGGCCAGGAGGAAGATCCCGATATCTATAGGTATTATAGGGAGAATCTATTCTAAGATGTTCCTTCTTCAGATCTCCATCGAAGGCCTCTCCCAGGGCATAGATGACTGTGGGGTCGGATTGCAAGGGCCTTTTCGCTTTTAATCTATTGTGGAAGACAGCCGAAATAAGGGCCCTCTCTTCTGGAGCACTGGTCTCCTTCTCAATGATCGAGGCCAGGATAATAATCTCGTGAAAAGTAAACTCTAACTCTTCCGCTCTTCTCCTGTCTTCTTCGGTCACTTTTTTGTTGAATTGGAAGACCATGAGTTTAATAATCTCTTCTCCCCTCATCCCCTTGGAGACTCGGTAGGTCTCTGGAAAGAGATATCCTTCCAAGCTCTTTGCTGGGATGCTGAATTGAGAGATAAATTTAGAATCTTTTGTCAATTCGATGAATCTCTCTTTCTCTGCTAAACCTTTCTTCTCTATAACTGAGGCAATCTGGCGAGTATTATAACCCTCTGGAATGGTGAAGGGATGGGCAAGGACCTCGCCCCTTTCTATCTTAGAGAGGATCCTGGAAAGGTTCAGAGAAGAACTTAGTTCATACTCTCCGGCCTGGAGCCTATCTTCTGTCCCTTTCATCTTGGCTAAGACTCTAAAGGTTAAACCATTTCTAATCAGTCTCTCTTCCTTTAAAAGGCGGGCGATCCTCTTAGCATTCATTCCCCTTGAAATCTCAATGACTTTAACTTGAGAGGACTTAGCATCCAGGGGGATATAAAGTTGGTAAATAACAATGCTAAGAATGATCAGAATAACGATAACGATTCCAGTATTTTTAAGGTTCATGGAATACCCCAAATTTGGTTAGGGTTAAGGTTAGGTTGTTGGTTTAGTTGTTAGGTTAGGTAGTTGGTCTTTAAAAACCTAACCCTTACCCAACTACCAAACCCACTACTTAACCCTAACCCAACTACCGGAGACTTTAGGCTCAGGATTTTGTTCTTTGGCTGTCTAAGTAACTCTGGAGAATGAGCACTGCGGCCAATTTATCTATTACTTTTTTTCTCTTTGCCCGACTCAAGTCCGCTCTTAGGAGGACTCTTTCCGCCTCTTTTGTAGTAAGCCTCTCATCCCAGGTAAGAATGGGTAGATTAATCTCCTTCTTTAGTTCTTCGATAAAGTCCAGAACCTTCTTCCCCTGTTCCCCGATGCTTCCATCCATATTCTTAGGAAGTCCTACCACAATTTTCTCAATATTATAATCGCTTACTGTTTTCTTCAATTCCTTTATATTCTCGCGCTTTATAATAGAAATCCCCTGGGCAATGTAACCCAGGGGATCTGATACGGCAACCCCGATCCTCTTTTCACCAGCGTCCAATCCCATTATTCTCATTGGTTTTACCTTAGTTAATAAGTTGATAAGTCATTGGGTTAGGGTTAAGGTTAGGATGCCCGTTTCGGTTACGTTATTCGGTTACGTAACCGTAACCCCTAAACCCCGTTGATAGCGAAGCTTATCTACGGGGTAAACGATACGGGTTTCGTTACCGTAGCCCTTTAACGTAGCCTTTAATTATTTGGAGGACTTCTTTCAGGGCTTGAGAGAGTTCTGCCGGGTTCTTGCCTCCTGCTTGGGCAAAGTCCTTCCGTCCTCCTCCGCTCCCTTTAACAATCTTTGCTACCTCTTTTATAATCTGGTTGGCATCCAACTTATCTGTTAAGTCTTTGGTTACCACACAGACCAGTCCCACCTTTTTATCCATCACCGAACCTAAGACGATTACTCCCGATTTCAGTTTATCCTTTAGGAGGTCAGAGGCATTGCGTAATTCCTTGATACCCAATCCTTCCATCCTACTTGAGATTACTTTAATTCCTTCTACTTTAACTACTTTCTTTATTAACTCCTCTCTTTTCAAAAGGGATTCTCTGCTCTTTAATCTTTTGATCTCTTTCTCCAGTTCTTTTACCCTCTGAACTAATCTCTCCACTCTCTCCAGAACTTGAGAGGGCGCTACCTTTAACTCTCTTGCTATCTTAGATAGCAGGCCCTCTCTCTCCTTCATAAATCTATATGCTCCTTTTCCCGTCAAGGCCTCGATCCTTCTTACTCCAGCGGCAATGCCGCTTTCGCTTACTAACTTAAATAAACCGATTTCGCCCGTGGCCTCTATATGGGTTCCTCCACAGAGTTCCAGACTAAAATCCCCTATTTTAACCGTCCTCACTCTCTTTCCATACTTCTCACCAACCAGGAAGATAGCCCCTTTCTTCTTTGCTTCCTCAAACTCCATCATTTTGGCTTCTACTTTAATATTCTCTCTTATCTTTTCATTGACCATCACCTCAACTTGGGAGATCTGTTTATCGGTCAAAGGAGCAAAGTGGGTGAGGTCAAAGCGCAGCCTGTCGAAAGAGACGAAGGAACCGGTCTGCCTCACGTGCTTTCCTAAGATTTTTCTTAATGCTCCCTGCAATAGATGGGTGGCGGTATGATTCCGGGCAGTTGACTCTCTCTTCCCTATATCGATACTTGCCTCTATCTTGTCTCCTTTTCTAATACTTCCTTTAACAACTTTTGCCCTGTGGACGATTATCTCTGGTAATGGCCTCTGGGTATCTAAGACCTCTATCTTAGTTCCTCTCTTAGTAATTATTCCTTTATCTCCTATCTGACCACCTGCCTCGGAATAGAAGGGAGTAGTATCAAGGATAATATCTATCTCATCCCCGGCCTTTGCCCTTTCTACCCTCTTATCAGCCTTAATGATTGCTAATATCTCTGCTTTCAAGGTGGCCTTATCATATCCCTTAAATTTTGTGGCCTTCAGTTCTTTCGCCAATCTATTATAGATGGTCTTTACCCTTGATTGGCCGATCTCCTTCCAGGCCATCCTCCCTCTTTTCCTCTGTTCTTCCATGGCCATATCAAATCCTCTCCTATCTAAGGTTAGGTTATGTTCTGCGGCGATCTCCTGAGTAAGATCAATAGGTATCCCATAGGTATCGTATAACTCAAAGACCTTCTCTCCTGGAATTTCTTTTCTCTTCTCTATTGATAGATGAAGAAGGAGATCATCGAATATCCTCATTCCTTGCCCCAAGGTCTCCAGGAACCTTTTTTCCTCACCCAAGACAATCCTTTCCATATGTTCTTTATCCTTTGATAGTTCTGGATAGGGCTCTCTCATGATATCGATAACCACCGAGATTAACTTATGGAGATAGGGCTTAGCAAGTCCCAGGTTTCTTCCCTGGGAGAGGACCCTCCGGATAATCCTACGAAGAACATATCCCCTTCCCACATTGGAAGGAAGGACTCCATCATAGATCAAGAAGGTAACGGCTCTTATATGATCTGCGATGATGCGCAGCGTCAGATCCTTTATTTTATCCTGGCCATATCTTACCCCGGATAGAGAAGTAGTATAGTCAATAATTGGCTTCAAGAGGTCGGTGTCAAAAGTATTCTCTTTCTCCTGGAGAATC
>JAUWYL010000030.1 GCA_030615855.1 bacterium
TCATTTTGGTCGGACCATTCAGGTCAGGAGCAAAGGGGAGAGGAGCTTGGTTACTGATATCGATCTAAAGGCAGAAGAGAAGATTGTAGACCTGATTAAGAAGAACTATCCGGAAGATAATATCCTGTCCGAAGAGACCGGGTATCAAACCTTTGATTCCGATTTTAAATGGATTATTGACCCCCTGGATGGAACCCATAACTATATCAGGGGTATGGAAAACTTTGGAACCTCCATTGCTTTGGCATATAAGAATCAGGTCATTTTAGGGGTCATCTATCTACCCATGAGTGATGAGTTATATTTTGCTGAAAAAGGCAAAGGAGCCTTTCTTAATCAGAGAAAGATCAATGTTTCCCGAAGAGTTTTAGACCAGACCACCATGATCTATGATAGCACCATCAGGCTCAATAAAGGGCCGATGTTAAAGTATCTTGATAAACTGGTGGATGAGGTCTTCAATATCAGGATGTTTGGTTCTACAGTGCGCGGCCTTACCTATGTAGCGGAAGCCAAAGCAGACTTAGAGGTAGAATATAACGATAAACCGTGGGATTTTGCCGCTGGCCTCCTTTTGGTAGAAGAGGCGGGAGGTAAGGCAACTGATTTAAAGGGCAAGAAATGGACATTGCATAGCAAAGGATATATCGCCTCCAACGGAAGAATCCATTCTCAGGTTTTGAGAATAATAAAGTAATATTTATGATTATTGCAGGAGCCTTGAAAGGCTCCTGCTTTTTTGTTTTAGAGCAGAGTAGAGGAAAAAATAATTGTCATTCTATCCCAAGTATGCTAAAATTTTAAGTGGAAACTAAGGTAAACAGAAGTTTAAAATAACGGCGCGCTTTGCTCTCCGCCGTCTTTTACTTATTGAAGTTCTGATACTTTAAAATACCCAGAGACCTATAACTAATCTTACTTCAAGGATAACTATCTGCCCATTCGCGCGAATGGGCGAATGACAAAAGATGCTTCAGAGGACTAAGTAATAGGAAGGGAGTATATAAAAAAGATCACATTCCGTTAGATAGACTTCGCCATCTAACGGAACAGAAAATCCCTTATAGTTTGTGAGAAAATTCACAAACTTGCCCCAAAATTATTTGCTTAAATTGCCGAAAGTAAAGATAGGCTAATTCGCACGAATTAGCACATGATAAGTTGGGAGATAAATGGGAATTAGCAGAAGATGAATCACTTTGTTTGCTCAAAGTATAATAGAATTCTTAGTGGGGTCTATATACTTTTTATTCGAGTTTCCCAGAAAAAGAGAATTGTGGTAGGAAGCTTGGGTAAAATTGCCTTTAGAAAAGGAACTTATCTCTATATTGGAAGATCGAAGACTAATCTTGCGGCAAGAATAGCAAGGCATTATAGAAAGAAGAAGAGATTATTCTGGCATATAGACTATCTTCTCTCCCAGAAAGAAGCAGAGATAAAGGAAGTATGGATTGGTAGTGGCCTGACAGAGTGCAAATTGGCTCAGAAAATCTCTTTACTTCCTTCATCCTATTTGGTCAAAAAAGGTTTTGGCTCCTCCGATTGTAAATGCCCAGGACATCTCTTCTGTACCAATAGGAAAAGTGAAGTCAGAACCTTATTGAAAGAAATGAACTTTGAGAAGTATGTTATGGGTGAAGTAATTGGGGTATGTTTGAGCAAAGAGAAGGAGAAACCCAAGAATAATGTGGAAAGGGGTTATTTGAAAAAGGGCTTTGGCCTGGTGGGCGATGCTCATTTTGGAACAGAGAGGGAGGTAAGCCTCTTAGCCATAGAAGATGTAAAAAGGAAGGAACTTCCTTTTCTTTTCCGACCGGGGAACTTTGCCGAAAACATTACTACCCAGGGAATAGATATATTATCTCTACCCTTGAGGACAAGATTGAAAGTAGGAAAAACAATATTAGAAGTGAGTCAGATTGGCAAGGGAAAAGGGCCCCATGCCTATTCCTATCGAGGCTATTCTCTTCTTCCTAAGTATGGGGTTTTCTGCAAAGTAGTAAAGAGCGACTGGATAAAGATCGGAGATAGGATAGAGGTGATTAGAAAGTGATTGGAAGAAGGCATCCCGACTGGCTCAAAGTAAAGATCCCCTCTGGAAAAGAATATCACAGAATAAAATCTCTCTTGGCATCTTCCCGACTCTATACTATCTGTGAGGAAGCAAGTTGCCCCAATATCGCAGAGTGTTTTAGTAAAGGAATGGCTACCTTTCTAATTTTAGGAGATGTCTGCACCAGGAACTGCACCTACTGCAATGTCAAGACCTGTCTGCGTGCGGGCACGCACAGACAGGAGGGAACTCCTTTAGAAATAGATCTAAGTGAGCCAGAACGGGTAGCCAGAATAGTTAAGAAATTAAACCTCAATTATGTGGTCATTACCTCTGTTACCAGAGACGATTTAATTGATGGTGGGGCGGATATCTTTGCCCAGACAATTCAGGCGGTAAAAAATCTATCTCCAAGAACAAGAATAGAAGTTCTTATCTCTGACTTCCAAGGAAATCGAGATTCACTTAAACGGGTGATTGATGCCAAGCCCTATGTCTTGGCCCATAATTTGGAGACAGTGGAAAGACTGTTTCTTACTATAAGACCCCAAGGGAATTATAGAAGGTCACTAAATCTCTTAAAAAAGGTTAGAGAAATAAGCCCAGATATTTTTACAAAATCGGGAATTATGGTCGGAATGGGGGAGATAAAGGAAGAGATTGCAGAAGCTATGAAGGATTTGAGAAAAGTAGGCTGCGATATCTTCACCATTGGCCAATATCTCCAACCTTCTCTAAACCATCTTCCTATCAGTAAATACTACACCCCAGAGGAATTTAGAAAATTTAAAGAGATAGGGAAAGAGTTAGGCTTCTTACATGTTGAGTCTGGCCCCTTGGTCCGCAGTTCCTATCACGCAGCGGAGGCTATTCTTTAATGGATTGGCGTTTTATTCAAGATAGTTATTACGGTGCCTATACCAATATGGCTATAGACGAGGCTCTACTTCAAAGTGAAGTACCAGTAGTGAGATTTTATAGATGGAGACCACCTGCCATCTCCGTTGGTTACTTCCAGAAATTAGAAGAAGAGATAGATTTAGCAGAATGTAAGAGACGGGGAATAGACTATGTGAGACGCATTACTGGCGGGAAGGCGGTCTTGCATGATAGGGAATTGACCTATTCTTTTGTCATCTCTCAAGAATTGATGCCCAAGAGCATCACAGAATCCTATAAAGCCATTAGTCAAGCAATCTTAACTGCCTTAAGAAACTTGGGTCTCAAGGTCGAAATGAACCCCGCACCTTTAAGCAAGGGCAGAGTAAACATCAAAAGGTGCGGGGTGAAAGAGAAGATCTCTCAGGCCCAAAAATCCTCCCTCTGTTTTGATACCCCTTCTTATTATGAAATTATAGTCAACGGTAAAAAGATTGTTGGCTCTGCCCAGGTGAGGAAGAATGGTAAAATCTTGCAACACGGAAGCATTCTCATTGATATAGATATAGAGAAGATGTGTTCTCTCTTTAAGGGAGGCGGCAAAATCTCTCAAGTGCAGGAAAAAGTTACCTCATTGAATAATGAGTTGGAAAAGGAAATAGAGTTTAAAGACCTCGCCCCCGCACTTAAAAAAGGCTTTGAAGAAAACTTCAATATCAAGTTAATCCCTGATGAATTGACAAGAAAAGAAAGTGTCCTTGCTCAAGAGATAGCGGCCACAAAGTTCAGCACAAGAAAATGGAACTATCTTCGATAATGGTTTTTACATGGGAAGAATTCTGAACAAGCCCCATTATTATGATGGAAGAATCTATGAGCGGATCATCGATCCCTACTTTGCTAAAGTCAGGGATAGGATAAGTGAAATTATTCCCTCGAGAAGTAAGGTTTTGGATGTTGCCTGTGGAACGGGAGCCCTGTGTTTCAGATTGGCTGCCAAGGGATGTGAGGTGATTGGGGTAGAGTTATCTCTGAAAATGGTTGAACAGGCAAGGTTAAGACAGGAACAAGGAAAAATAGAGAATTTACAATTCATCCATGGAGATGCCACAAGATTAGAAGAGTTTTCTGATAAAGCGTTCGATATCGCCATTATCTCTTTTGGATTGCATGAGATGGCCCAGGATGAGGGGCGGAAGGTTTTGCTTGAGATGAAGAGGGTAGCAAAGAGGCTAATTATTGTTGATTATGCCGTTCCTCAACCTCGCAGACTGGCAGGCATTACTTGTAGGTTTAAGGAAATAGTAGCCGGTTGGGACCATTTCTCTCGTTTTAAGGAATTCTACCGTCTGGGGGGCCTAAATTTTCTCTTGAAAGAAGCGGAGATTAAGATACTGGATAGAGAACGAATTAAGAAGAAAACCATTGAAATAATTCAAGCGAGATAATGCTTAATTAAGCCGACTTCTCCAATTTTTCCTCTGTTTTTCCAAATTCTTAAGAATTTGGAAATGACAGGTAGAGAGATAATGAACGAGAAGTAAGCAGAAGGAAGATTTGATTTTTATCTGGGGTTGTGCTATATTTAGAAAAAAAGATATCAAGAAATAGAATAGGAGAATAGGGGTGAAGATAGGAGTGATGGCTGATAGTCATGAGAATATGCCCATGATTGCCAGGGCGGTGGAATTATTCAATCGGGAGAAGGTGGAGTTAGTCTTGCATGCTGGAGATTTTATCTCACCCATTACTGCTAAAGAGTTTAAGAAATTAAAGGCCAAACTCATTGGGGTATTTGGTAATAACGACGGGGATAGACTCTATCTAAGCCATAAGTTTCAGGAGATAGGAGAAATTCATCCAGATACCTGGGAGATGGAGATAAAGGGGAAGAGAATTGCTCTCATGCACCAGCCTCGTTTCCTGGAGGCTCTCATTGCCAGTGGGAGATATGATATTATTATCTACGGTCATACTCACAGCGTAGATATTCGTTCCGGTCATCCATTAGTTTTTAATCCTGGGGAATGCGGGGGCTGGCTTACTGGGAAGTGCACGGTGGGCATTGTGGACTTAGCGACCATGAAAGCAGAGATTTTTCCTTTAAAATAGTTTTTGCTTTTTTAAAGAAGATATGGTAAAGTATTTAAAAAATAAGATGGAGTAGGAAAGATGGTAAAGCAGGAGAAACTTTTTCAGCCACCGGAACATTATAAAATTAATAAGGTGATCAAGCGCAATGGCCGAATAGTGGCCTTTAATAGAGAGAAGATTGCCAACTCCATCTACCGGGCAGCAGTGGAAGTAGGGGGAAAGGATCGGGCTCTGGCAGAGAGGCTTGCTGATCAGGCGGTAAGGCTCATCAACCAGACCTACCCTGCAGGGGCCATTCCTTCAGTGGAAGAGATTCAGGACTTGATCGAGAAGGTCTTAGTAGAAAAAGGCTGTTACCAGACAGCCAAGCATTATATCCTTTACCGGGCAGAACATGCCCGGCTTAGGGAAGGTAAAATAGAAAGAGTTATTATGGAAGATAATGTTCCCTATAAAGTCCTGTGGCATATCTTCACCTGGAATGTGGATCATAAGTGCGATACCATAGAGAACCTCAATAAGCATATTAGAAAAGGAACCTTTCCCGATCTGGTGAAGGAGGCAGAGGAGGCCTATCATTTGGCATTAAGGAAAGCGGTAGAGAGAATCATTACCAGAATCAGTCGAGGAGTAAAGTTGGTTATTGTCGCCGGTCCCTCTTCATCCGGGAAGACTACCACCACTCTGAAGATAGGCGAGATATTGAATGAGAAGGAAATAAACTTTTATTCCCTGAGCCTGGATAACTATTTCAAAGACCTGGAAGAGCATCCTAAGGATGAATATGGAGACTACGACTTTGAAAGCCCCCAGGCTTTAGATCTTACCCTGATAAACGAGCACCTCTCCCAGTTATTGGAAGGGAAGACGATAGAGATGCCCAGATATAACTTCAAGACTGGAAAGCGAATGCGAGAGAGAAAGAAATTGAAACTTGAGAAGGATCAGATTCTGTTGATCGACTCCCTTCACGGCCTCTATCCTGAGATGACCTCTAAAATTCCGCCCAAGGGGAAGTTCAAGTTCTATATTGAAGCCCTGTGTCAACTGAGAGACAAGAAGGGGGAGTTCGTACGCTGGGCGGACTTGAGAATGCTACGAAGAATGGTGAGGGACTCCTGGCATCGTTCCTACGATCCAGAGAGGACGGTGGGCCACTGGCATTATGTGAGGAGGAGCGAGAAGAGACATATCGTTCCCTTCACCCACAAGGTGGATTACGTCTTCAACGGCTCCCTTCCCTATGAGCTTCCTATTTACAAGAGATACCTTTCTAGGCATTTTCCTCCCATGGTGAAGAAGTACGAGAAGGATCCCAAGAAGATAGATGCCTACATCCGGGCCAAGAGAGTCTATAACCTTTTGAATCAATTAGATGGGGCGGATGATAGGTGCGTTCCTTCCAACTCCCTTTTGAGGGAATTCATCGGAGGAAGCAGTTACAGATATTAAATTTGAAGAGGCGAATCCTCTTTTTATTTATTCCTACTTCCAAATTCTCAATAATTTAAAAATAATAAGGAAGCCTTTCGCTTCGCTCAAGAACCTTGTTTCTTTACTATTGCTCAGAAATATAGAGTTGTTTTTAAATGGAAAATATGCTAAAATTAAACGGTAGAAAAGAATGGGTATAAAATGATCCTCGGCTTTAAAAATGTGGTAATTATCTTAACCTTTCTTATAATCCTGGTAATTGCTGTATCATTTTATGCCTTCTATATCTCGGTTCGCCCCAGAAGGTTCATAAGTGGCGTCAATCCTTCGCATTTCGGCTTAAAATACGAAAAGGTGAGTTTTAAGACTGAAGACGGGCTTACTCTTCAGGGCTGGTTTATTCCTTGTGAGGGAAAGGGGTCTACCATCATTGTCTGCCACGGCTATCCCTTTGACAAGGGAAATATTCTTCCCTCCAGCCTCTTCTTACGTAAGGAGTATAGTCTCTTTCTCTTCGATTTCCGGGCAATGGGGGAGAGCGAAGGAAAGTATACTACGGTCGGCTACCACGAGAAGAAAGACTTGCTCGCTGCCGTAGATTATCTGAAGTCAAGGGGAATAGAAGAAATAGGAGCCTTGGGCTTCTCCTTAGGAGGAGCGGTCATTATTATGGCCCATAGTCCAGATATTAAGGCCATTGTCTCCGATTCTTCCTATGCTACTCTAAATCTCATGATTCATTCTTTATTCAGGCACTATTACTTCCTAAAACATCCCTTTGTCTTTACCGTTAAATTATTGTCCAGAATGGTCTTAAAGTTCGACACCTCTTCTGTGTCTCCGGTAGCCATCATAAAAGAGGTCGAGGCGCCTATCCTTCTTATTCATGGGGAGAAAGATAGCCAGATCCCGGTGAAGAATGCTTATCTATTGCATGAGGCCGCTCCCAAAAGCGAGCTCTGGATAGTTCCTGGTGCAGACCACGGTGAAGCCCAGGCTCTGGTAACTATAGAATATGAGAGGAGAATCTTAGAATTTTTTGAGAAGAATCTGGGTTAATAAAATTTTTATTTGACATTAGTCAGAAAGTATTATAAAATTAGTCTGGAGGTGAAAGATATGAGATGGTTTCTCTTTCTTGTGGCTGGTCTCTGGACCATAGCGGGTATCCTCTTACTTGTAGTAGCAGGAAAGGCAAAGGAAATATCCCGTAAACTAGTGAAGAACCTGAAGGCCATAAGTTTTATTCCTTTGATTACAGGGATACTGCTTACCTTTTCTGCTCGTTCAAGCAGGCTTTACTGGTTTGTAATTGTTATCGGCCTTCTTGCTTTGGCAAAAGGGTTTTTCTTCATCTTTGCTCCAAAAAAGAAAGCCAAGCCTTTTATAGATTGGTGGCTCAAGGCTTCTTTGGGTATCTATCGGCTCTGGGGACTAGTGGCC
This sequence comes from bacterium, assembly GCA_030615855.1. Taxonomy (GTDB): domain Bacteria; phylum UBP18; class UBA7526; order UBA7526; family UBA7526; genus JAUWXM01. Next base: position 7,904 of record JAUWYL010000030.1, read on the forward strand.
CTTGCCCTGGGAATCTTTTTCTTCTGTCGCGTGGCATAAGAAAGTAACAAACGGAGGTGAGAAGAATGCCCATTTGGTTAGGAGCGGTATTAATTATTATTTTGGTTTCTTTTTTTGTGCTCCAACGCAAGAAGGGAAAGAAGTAATAATCCAAAATTAGAAGTCAGCCTCTCACCTCTACGGTGAGTCACCGATGAGGTGACTTCGGCAACCTGTCGTTGAGGTAGGAGGCGGAAAAGGAGGTATAGCATGGTTTTCTGGAGGAAAGAAGAGAAGAAGCCAGAAGAACCGAAACCTGAGTTCCCAAGACCAGAAGTTCCTAAGCCAGAGGTGCCTAAGCCAGAGGCTCCAAAACCTGAAGTTCCGAAGCCAGAAGTACCAAGGCCAGAGGCACCGAAGCCTGAGGTGCCAATGCCGGAAGCTCCGAAGCCTGAAGTGCCAAAACCCGAGGCACCCAAACCTGAGTTTCCAAAACCTGAGGTTCCCAAGCCCGAAGCACCCAAACCAGAGATTCCTAAACCAGAGGAGCCAAAACCAGGAGAACCGGGCAAACCTTTTTAAATTCTGGTAGGAAAAAAGGATTGAAGCAGGGGCCTTGAGGCCCCTGCTTTTTCTCTTTACACTGTTTCTATATTATTAAGAATTTGAAAATAAGAAAGCCTTTCGCTAATGCTCAAGAACCTTGTTTTCTCACTTTGTTCGAAAATGAGTCAAGCCCCGAAGGGGCAGGCAAGTTGCCTCTTTCCGCACTTTGTTTGGAAATAACAAAAGTAATCTTTAATAGAATTTTCATTTGTCCTTGAGTAAAAGATATGGTAAGATTAAAAGGGGAGGAAAAGATGATTGGACTATCCACTGCTTGGTGTTCAGGCCAGATCAAAGAGGGAAAGAAACTCCTCCCCCGGTTTAAAGAAATAGGGATAAAAGAATTAGAACTCGATTATCGGATAAGTAAGAAAACCTTTAAAGAGATACTTCCACTTTTAAAGAAATCCTTCGCCATACTAAGCATCCACAACTTTTTTCCCATCCCTGATATTTTGGAAGAAGGGAGCGGGGATGCCTTTTTACTCTCAAGCCCGGATGAGGAGGAGAGGAAAAGAGCCGTAAAATATACCAGAAAAACCATTGAGATCGCGCATGAATTAGGAGCAAAGGCGATTGTCTTGCATCTGGGTAAGGTGGAGATGAACCCTGAAACAGAGAAGTTCCTTCTTCTCTATGGTCGGGGAAAGATCTCCTCTTCCCACGGGAAGAGGATCATTCATAAGATTAAAGAGGAAAGGAAGAATAAGAAATCGAGATATCTGGATGCTGTTCTTAGAAGTCTTTCAGAGCTCAACAAATTTGCTCAAGAGAGAGGCGTTCTTTTAGGAATAGAAAACAGGTTTTATTCCCATGAGATTCCAGACTTTGAAGAGATTGGACTAATCTTAAGAAAATTTAAGGGGGGCGCCATAAGATACTGGCATGATGTGGGTCATGCTGTAGTCCAGGAGAACTTAGGGCTATTAAGCCATAAGGAACTACTTGAAAGTTACTCTTCCCATTTAATTGGTATCCATCTCCACGGGGTGAGGGGATGTGAAGACCATCTTGCCCCAGGACAAGAAGAGGATTATGGGCTCATAAAAAGATATATTAAACCAGAAACCATTAAAGTAGTAGAACCTCATCCCAAAGTTAGCAAAGAGGAATTAAAAGAAGGCCTGATCTTTCTACAGCGTATAGGAATAGAATAATAGACGCGAATAACCGCAAATCTTGCAATGGCAAAGTAGAATCCTTGTCCACCTACGAGGTGGGAAAGGGTTAATGATTCCAAAAGTTCCGTAAGATTTATTTTGACAGTTGAAGGAAATTTTGATATAATGAATATGTTGCAAGAAGGAGGTAAAGGGTGGAGAATTTGGCGATAATCATTGCTGTCTTAGCGGTAGTTTTAGTAGTTATCATCAGTTTTGTTGCTCTAAAATTGGCATCCGGCAAACAGGTACCAACTAGACTAAGTGAAGATCTGGGAGCTATCAAGAGTGTTATGGAAAACCTGCAGAGGATAGTTCCAGAGATTAAAAGTGGGGTAGATTTGGGAGCCGAGGCCCAGATAGCCCTTCGGCAGAATCTGGCCCAAACCGCCCAGGCAGTGGAGAGGATAAGGAGTGCCTACGAGGAGAGGAAGGTCTTGGAAGATGCTACAAGATCCTCTATTAAGAGATTAGAGAGTATCATTGCCGGTACCACAGCCAAGGGAATAGCAGGGGAGAACATTTTAAGGGAGGCCTTGAAGGAATTTCCTCCAGAGATGGTTACCACTGGTTTCCGGGTAAAAGGGCAGATAGTGGAATTTGGATTAGTTCTGCCCAATAAGAAAACCCTGCCCATTGATTCCAAATGGCCAGCAGCCGATCTTCTAAATCAGTTAGAAGGGGAGGAAAGTGAAGAGATACGGGCTGAGATTATAGAAAAGATTGAAAAGGAGGTAGAGAAACGCACCAAGGAGATCACTCAATATATCGATCCCGCGGTAACCACCCCTCAGGCCATTGCGGCTATTCCCGATGCTGCCTTCAGCGTCTGTAGGAAAGCCCATGTTGAGGCCTATAAAAGGAATGTCATCCTCATCTCCTATTCTATGGCTATTCCCTATCTTTTAACCTTTTTAAATTTGAATCTTCAGTATTCTCGAACTATGGATATAGAAAATCTCTCTCATTATCTAATGAACATCAAGCGCAACTTGGATGAGATGGATAGCGTTTTAGAGAATTATATTGAGGGAGCAAGCTCACGCATCACCAATGCAACCATTAAGTATCGGGAACTAATCGGTTCCATTCGTGGTTCTCTAATTGCCCTAGAGACCAGCAAGCCAAGTGAAACGAAAAAATAAA
>JAUWYL010000002.1 GCA_030615855.1 bacterium
TATTCTTGCCCTTATTTTCTTCCTCATATCCCGTACATAGGGGTCATCGATATTTAAAATGGCAACATCATCCTTCCCCAGGGTATACATCAGCTCGGCCTTTGCTAAGGCCACCCTCTCTACATTGCCCAGATACTGTAAGTGAACCTCTCCCACATTGGTCATCACCCCGATCTTGGGAGAGGAGATCCTGGTGAGTCTTTCGATCTCTCCTAAGGCACTCATCCCCAGCTCTAAGACGGCAACCTCATGCTTCCGAGAAAGGCGAAATAGGGTCAGGGGAACCCCGACCTCATTATTGAAGTTCCCTTGGGTTTTTAAGACAGAGAGCTCTAAAGAGAGGATGGAGGCGATCATATCCTTGGTGGTCGTCTTACCCGTTGACCCGGTCACAGCAACTACTGGTAGATCGAACTTCTCCCGATAGTATTTAGCGATCTGGCCCAAGGCTTTCAAGGTATCCTTTACTAAAATGGTAACGGGTGACGGACGATGGACGACGGACGACGGACGACGGCGTCCTGGTAATTTAGAGATTAAAATTCCAGAGGCGCCTTTGCCCAGGACTTCCTGAAGGAAGTCTTGGCCATCATATCTCAATCCCTTTAAGGCAACGAATAACTCGTCCCTCTTTATCTTGCGGCTATCAGTAGAGATTCCAGAGATCTCTCTCTTTAGATCTCCCTGGATCAGTCTCCCTCCAGTAGCCTCTAGTAATTCCCTAACCTTTAGCTTCTCCATCTCTCCTGCTTACTTTCATTTTACATTGAACATTGAACATTAAGCATTGAGCATTTTGCACTTTGCATTGAACTTCTGCCCTTTCACCGTTTCCCCGTTTCTCCCTTTCTCCGCTTCTCACTTTCTCACTTTCTCACCTGCTCCCTGCCTCAAGATTTCCCTGGCAACTTCTCTATCGTCGAAGGAAAGAACCTGGGTTCCAATGGTTTGGGTGGTCTCATGCCCCTTTCCTGCGACTAAGACTAGGTCTCCTGAACCTGCCTCTTCTATTGCCTTCCTGATGGCCTCCTTCCGATCGAGGATGATGGTATATCTCCCCCCTCCCCTCTTCATCCCTACCTCAATGCTTGAGGCAATACTCAAAGGCTCCTCACTCCTGGGATTATCATTGGTGATTATGGTGTAGTCGCTATATTGTGCTGCCACCTCACCCATCAAGGGCCTCTTCGATCTATCCCGATCCCCGCCACAGCCAAAGACTAAGATTATCCTTCCCTTTGTCAATTCCCGACAGGTTGAGAGCATATTCTCTAAAGCGTTGTCTGTATGGGCATAGTCAATGATCATCCAGAAGTCCTGGCCCTCATCGATCCTCTCAAACCTTCCCGGGATATTCTCTACCCTCTCCAGGCCCTCCTTAATGGCAGTGGGAGGGATTTTCAGAAGAAAAGCAACCCCGATGGCAGCCAAGGCATTGTAGATGTTATGCTTTCCGGGAAGAGGGAGGTCAATATTCAGATCTCCTCCTTTTGTCTTCACCTTAAAACTACTCCCTTTTAGGCTTAGGTTTATTCTCCTCGCCCTGACATCTGCCTCTTTCTCTATCCCATAGGTTAAGATGGAACAGGGGATTCTTTTCCTCAGGTAATTGCTCTTGGGATCATCGATGTTTATGACGGCGAAGGCTCTCTTCGCCAGCCTGGTAAAAAGCTTGGTCTTCGCCTCTAAGTAATTCTCTACTGTCTGGTGGAAGTCGAGATGATCGATGGATAGATTGGTGAAGACCGCTATGGAGAAGTGCACATTTTCAATGCGGGAGAGCTGGAGGGAGTGGCTTGTGACCTCCATCACCGCATATTTGATTTTCTTCTCTACTAGCTGACTGAGTAGGGACTGAAGATCGAGTGACTCCGGGGTAGTGATCTGGGCGGGGACGGTTTTACTGCCTATCTTGTGGGCAATGGTACCCAAGAGGCCACAACCCCTCTTATCTGCGGTCAAAATGGCCTCGATAAGATAGGAGGTGGTGGTCTTCCCATTGGTACCCGTAATCCCGATGAGTCTAATTTTCCCTGAGGGGTGATGATAGAATCTATCTGCCAAAAGGGCCAGGGTCTTCCTGGTATCTGGCACCCGAATCCCGGTTACCCCTTCTCCTAGAGAGACCCCCTTCTCCATGACTACTGCCCGTGCTCCCTTGAGAAGGGCTTCGTTTATGAAGCGGTGACCATCAGTCCGGAAGCCGGGAATAGCAACAAAGAGTGAATTCCTTTTCACTTTTTTAGAATTATAAGAAATTCCTCTGATCTCTATATCCTGGGGACCGAAGACCTCCTTCTCCTTTAAGGCCTCCAGTAATTCACTTAGTTGAACCATTCCGCCCTCGCTTCGCTCGGAAGTAAACAGTTAACAGTAAAAAAGTATGAAAGTGTAGAAGCAGAAGAGTATCAGATCACCAGAATATCAGATGGAGAGGGTCAGTTATCAGAAGGTCAGATTGAAAAAAATGAATCTGGTATTCTGAATTCTCATTCTGATGTTTTGATACACTGATGTTCTATGGCTTCGCTGGTTACTACAAACGTTGCCGTTCAGTGTTTAACCCTACCGGGATGCAAACCAGACGGTACATTCCTTCACCCCCTTTAAGGAAACTCCAGGGGAAGGTTTCTGCTTTATCACTCGACCGCTACCAATGAAGTTTGGCTTCAGATTATAATTACTCAAGATGCGAAATGTCTCTCTCATACTCTTGCTCTTTAGATCGGGCATCTTTCCTCTTCCCTCAATCCCCATTTCTTTTACCTTTGGATCCATATCAGAGAGGCTCACTCTTATAATCTCCCCAGCAGAACCCTTCCCGGGAGGGACGTTCAGGTAGTGAAGGGTTCTCTGGGCGACCTCCCTAAATACCGGGGCAGCGATCAGGCCTCCATAATGGACCATTCTTCCTTCGTAGGGAAGACCCTTCGGCTCATCAACTACTACCAGGATGAGAATCCTGGGATCATCTGCTGGGACCCAACCGAGGAAGGAGGCCACCGTCTTATCCTGGCTATACCTCCCGGTTCTAGGGTCTACCTTCTGGGCGGTGCCTGTCTTTCCCGCTACCTCATAGCCCGGAACCTGGGCCCTGGTGCCCGTACCCCTAAGTATCACCCCTTTGAGAATATCAGTGAGCCTATAGGCTGTCTCCTGGGAGATGACCCGACGCATAGGGATGGACTCAAACTCCTTTACTACCCTACCCTCTTTGGAAATAATGGCCTTCACTACCCAGGGTCTCATCAAGACCCCCCCATTGGCTATGGCACTGGCGGCAGTAGCCAGCTGGATAGCGGTAACCGATATCTCCTGACCGATGGGTAAGGCAGCCATGGAGAGGCCTGACCACTGTCTTGGTTTCCTCAAAACCCCCCGCACCTCCCCCGGAAGGTCGATCCCGGTCAGGAAACCGAAGCCGAAGGAACGCAGGTATTCATAGAGCTTTAAAGGGCCCAGCCTCTGACCGAGCTTAATAGTTCCTATATTGGAGGACTTCTCTATTACCTCAGGAAAGGTGAGCCACTCATACTTTTTGATGTCGTGGACCACATGGTCTTTAGAGACGCGCAGGGCACCCTTCTCACAGTAGAACCTCTCTTCATATTCTACCACATCTTCTGCTAAGGCTGCTGCAGCAGTAACGAACTTCAATGCCGAACCGGGCTCGAAGAGGTCGGTTATTGCCCGGTTGCGCCGAATATAGGGGGGGTAATCTTTAAATCTATTGAGGTTATAGGAGGGCTGATTGGCCAGGGCCAGTATCTCGCCCGTCTTGGGATCCATGACGATGATGGTGGCACTCCTTGCTCCTTGCTCCTCATAGACCTTCTCCAGTTCCCTCTCCGCGATATACTGGATGGACTCGTCTATGGTGAGGATAGTATCATAGCCGCCAGAGGGAGGATAGAAGCGATATTCTCCGGATAAGACACTCCTTCCCCGAGCGTCCCGGGTGCTCAAGAGCCAACCCGGGGCCCCCTTAATATACTGATTATAGAGAAGCTCTATTCCTTCCAGACCTTGGTCATCAAGTCCGGCAAAGCCCAATAGGTGACAGGCAAGAGTTCCCTTAGGGTAGAGGCGCTTGCTCTCTTCTGTTAACCCAATACCATTAGAGATGCCGAACCCTTTGATCTCTTCTGCCAAATCCTTTGGTATCTTCCTCTCCAGCCAGACAAAGTTTTTCCCTTTATTGAGTTTCTCTAAAATCTGGGAAGGAGTCTTCTTCAAAACCGGGGAGAGTCTTCTTGCAATTTCTTCTTTATTCTCCATCTCTCTAGGAAGGGCATAGAGAGAATCCAGGGAAAGACTCACCGCTAACTTGCGCATCCTTCTATCATAGATTATCCCTCGCTGGGGCTCAATTTTGATAGTTCTCTTCTGTTGGCTGTGGGCCTTTTCTTGTAGTTCAGGTGATTTAATTATTTGGAGGTAGGCCAGGCGGATAGTTAAGGTGAGGAGAAAAATGAAGAGGAAGAAGAAGATCAGGCTAGCCCGAATCCTCTGGCCCCTTTCAAACATCTAATCTCCCCCAGAAGGATCTTGGATGGAGGTGATATCCAACAAGATGATCTCCCCCTCCTTTGAAGGCTCAAGACCGAGACGAGACCGGGCGATTTCCTCTATCCTTTTCAGGGATCTCAAGTGCGAGGTCTTAATCTCCAGCTCTCGATTCCTATCCATTAGGGTCTTTCTCTCTTTCTCTTTCTTCCCCAATTCATAACCGAGCTCTCTAATCCGGAGGTGCTGCCAGAGATAGAGGAAGACGAGGGATACCAGGAGTAGTGCGTGGCCAAGATATAGGAGGAACCCGCGAATCCTAAATCTTGCCCTCTTCTTCTGGGGAAGGCCGGGAATCTCGTAATAGCCCCTCTGTAGTATTCTTCCCATTTAGATCCTTTCTCCAGCCCTGAGTTTTGCACTTCGCGAACGGGGATTCGTTCTTATTTCCTCTTCCCGGGGAGTAATGGGCTTCTTGGTGAGGATTTTTAGCCTTCCCTGGCAGGCAAATTCCTTGAAAGAGTTCTTTACTATGCGGTCCTCTAAGGAATGGTAAGAGATAATAGAGATTCTTCCCTTTTTCTTTAAGGAGTCCACTGCCTGGGGCAGGGCCTCCTTTAGATTCTCCAGCTCCCTATTTACTTTAATGCGTAGGGCCTGAAAGGTCCTGGTGGCGGGATGGATCCTTCCCCGGTAAGGAACGGCCCTTTCAATGATCTCTGCCAATTGACTAGTAGTAGTAACTGGCCCCTTCTCCCTTTCCCTTACAATTGCTCTTGCGATCCTCTTCGCCCACCTCTTTTCCCCAAACTCATAGATTATATTCTGTAAGTCTTCATAAGAGGTTCTATTAACTAAGTCTGAGGCATTAATCTTCTGGGCCTTATCCATGCGCATATCCAATGGGCCCTCTTTCAAAAAACTGAAACCCCTCTCCTTTCTTGAAAGTTGTGCGCTGGAGACCCCAAGGTCAAATAGAATCCCATCCACCTTCCCTATTCCTTTCTCTCTTAGTATCTTCTCTAAATTTGTGAAGTTGCCCCAGACCAGGATCACCCTCTTCCCAAAGGAGGCTAGGCGCTTCCTCGCCGCCACAAGAGCATCTTGATCCTGATCGATTCCCAAAAGGATACCAGCTGGCCCCAGATTCTCAAGAATTTTTTCTGCATGTCCTCCCTCCCCTATGGTGCAGTCAACAATTATCTTATTCTCTTCTTTGAGGTTTAAATATTCTATTACCTCATTTAATAGGACCGGTACATGTTCTATATTCATTACATAAAATAGGCCTCACTCCGTTCGGCAGGACGTAGATTCAAACAGATGTGAGCGGATTCATACGGACTCTTTACTGACTATTTTATCCGTTTACATCTGCCATAATCCGTTTGCATCCCTTCTTTATAATCTGTGATTAGACGAGTCAAGCGGGGCGCGTCGTCATAATTTATTCAAATTCTGGAGCTGTAAAATAAAAAAGCCCCCTTATCGGGGGCAGAGATCATATTCCCAGATCTACTAACTTCTGAGCGATCTCCTCAAAGGATCTCTCGCTTCTCTCTAAGTATTCCTCCCAGCTCCTCTTTGCCCAGATCTCGATCCTATTCAGGGCACCGATAATGACTACTTCTTTCTCGATTCGGGCGTATTGGGCGAGGGGTTTGGGAATGAGGAGGCGACCCTGTCTATCCAATCTGGACTCTACTGCTCCTGAAACCAGAAGACGTAAGAAGCTGCGCGCCTCCCTCTGGGCCATGGGGAGTTCTCTAATCTTCTTCTCTAATCCCTTCCATTCATCCAGAGGATAGAGGAAGAGACACCTGTCCAGACCGCGGGTAAGAACAAAGGGGGTAATCTTCTTTCCCCTTAGTTTTGCTGGTAGGACGAGGCGGCCTTTCTGGTCTAGAGAGTATCTATACTCCCCTAAATACATCTTGCACCCCGAAAAATCCGCCGAAGGCGGACTACGGGGTAGACCCGTGGTCGCAAAGCGACTTTACGGGTCACCCCAAAGGATGGCCCCTCTCGTAGGGCCCCTCTCAATATATCTTAACCCCCGGAGCCCAATGGGCTCCGGGGGTGCCCAGGACTAATTAATTAAGACCCACTTTCTCCCACTTTTTCCCACTCGCTGAGTATGATATACCACAAAAACCCATTTGTCAAGTCTTTTTTTAAAAAATTTTTAAAAAAGAAGGCCCCGAGCAATCGGGGCCTTCTGAAGTAGATCTATAAGCCGGGTCCTGTAAACGCTGATTACCGCAGATTTTTAGCGCTGATTACCGCAGATTAAATCCGCGGCCTTCTGCGTATCGATCCGCGTAAATCCGCGTCTCGATGATCATTTGTCTAGTCCGACCATTACTGGACGGATCAAGCAGCCAACCCGGGAATAATAACGAGACGGGCCGTCTCTCTCCCTCTATTTGGCCTTGCTCCGCGTAGAGATTGCCTCGTTTCACCCCTCCCCGGCAAAAATCGGGGAGGACTCGTCTCTGTGGCTCTTATCCGTCCGTCCCTTTTGGGGACGGAGACGGGTGTTACCCGCTACGCTGCCCTGTGGAGCCCGGACTTTCCTTCCGTCCGTCATACTTATGACGGACGGACGATCATCCGATCTACTTCATAAATACTATATCATAAAAAGGAGGATTTGTCAACCCCGCCCCTTTTACTTTGAAGTATTTCTCCGTAGCAGAAAGGGGCGGGGTCAAATTCCGAGGTTTATTCCCTTGTTTGCCAATCTATCTGCTCTCTTATTCTTCTCCCGGGCAATATACCTTATATCTACTTTTCTGAAGTTCTTTAAATTCTCTCTCGCCTTTTGGTAAAAATCTTTTAAAGTCTTATCCTTCACCCGATACTCACCAGCCATTTGCCTTACCAGTAGCTCACAATCGGAATATATGGCCAAGGTTTCTGCCCCCAGACTCCTTGCTCTCTCCAAGGCGATGAGTAATGCCTGATACTCGGCCACGTTATTCGTCGTCTTCCCGATATACTCACATAGCTCGTCAACCAACTTCTTCTTTTCATCATAGATGATGACTCCCACCCCGGCTGGACCAGGGTTTCCCCGCGAGGCCCCGTCGATATAGATGAATAGTCTTCTCTTCAGAACAGGCAGAGGAGCAACCTCTCTCTTCATTAAGCCCAGAGCATAGGAGAGGGTGGCCCGAATATCCTCTTCAGTAACTTTGGGGAATTCTTCACATATCTCCTTGAAAGAAGTGCCACTGGCGAGCAACTCTAAGATGAGTTCACAGGAAATCTTCGTTCCCCTAATATGTGGCTTTTCTCCCAGAACCTTGGGGTCCTTTATAATTCTACTCATCCTTTCTTCCAATATAAGATTCTATTGCAGACCTCGCAGGTAACGAACCTGTTGCCTTTCTTTACTTCACTCACTATCTGGGGAGGAAGGTTCATGTGGCATCCTCCGCAAGAGGAGCCTTCTAAAGGGACGATGGCCAATCCTCCTTTTCCCTGGCGTAGTTTCTCATATCGGGAAAGAGAGCCAGGACTAACCCCTTTTGCTATCTCTTGGCGGGTAATATTTATCTTGGCAATCTCCTGGTCCAGAACTTTGGTCTCCTGTTTTGCTTTCTCTTCTTCTCTGGAGAGCTCTTTCTTCTCTTCCTTCAACTCCTCTTCAATCTCTTTAATCTCTTTTATTCTTTCTTCCTCTAACTCCAGGGACTTCAAGATCTCTTCTTCTGAGGCCTCATTCTTCTCCCTAGTTAGGGCGATCTCCTCTTCCAGAGCAGCATAGGCCTTATTATCCTTAACCTGGTATAACTGTCTCTGATACTTCTTTAGCTCCATCTCTCGGGCCTCAAGCTCCCTTTCCTCATGCCTTCTTTTCTTTTGTAAATCCCCCAGTTCCCCTTTCGCTTCATGAAGCTTTTGGTTTATCCTTTCCACCCCTTCTTTAAAGGGAATGAGTCTCTTGGGTAATCCAGCCTTCTTCTCTTCCCTTTCATCGATCTGGCTATCGAGAGTCTGAAGCTGGGCCAAGAGTTTTAGATCCTCTAACATACCATAACCTCACCTTTTATATCACGGAAAATCGTTTTGCGATCTCGGGACACTTCACCCCGCAAATGAAATTCTGCGGGGTTTCGTGGTGGGCGCAGAAGGATTCGAACCTTCGACCTCTGCCATGTGAGGGCAGCACTCTAACCTACTGAGCTATGCGCCCGAAACACTGATTACCGCTGACTTTAACATGGGGGGGTAAGGAGGTAAACCACGCCCCTCGTAGAGGAGCGTGGGTAAACCCTCTCTACCTTTTCTAACCCCTTTCACCCTTCTAGCATATATCTGCGATCATCTGCGTTTTGATCTGTGTCAATCTGCGTCTTGGTGGGCCCTGAAGGATTTGAACCTTCGACCGACGGATTATGAGTCCGTTGCTCTAACCACTGAGCTAAGGGCCCGTGCCTCCTCATCCGTCCCCTTCGGGGTCGGATGAGGAGGAAATCCCAAATCCCAATATCCAAATTTCAAACAATACCCGATCACCAATAATCAAACTGTCTGAATATTAGAATTTTGAATTCGGGATTTGTTTAGTGATTGTTTCTTGTATCTTGTATCTTGTCAATTTCGCATTTTGCACTGCTAATTTTTCATTGATAATTTTGTCTGCCCGCCACAGTAAACTATCATAGGCAGGCGGGCATTGTTACTTTTATTCTATGCCCCAGTCGATGTAGCTTCTGAGTCTCTTACTCCTTAAGGGATGGCGAAGCTTTCTTAGGGCCTTGGCCTCGATCTGACGTACCCTCTCCCGGGTAACGTTGAAGATGGTCCCCACCTCTTCTAAGGTCCGGGGGGAGCCATCGTCTAGGCCAAAGCGAAGCCTCAGCACCCTTGCCTCCCTCTCAGATAGTGTGGATAGAACCTTTCTTATTTCTTCCTGGAAGAGTGAGAAGGCGGTAACCTTGGCTGGGGAGGCAGCCTTCTCATCCTCGATGAAATCCCCGAATAGACTATTCCCCTCCTCTCCGATAGGGGTCTCCAGGGAGATGGGGTTCTGGGAGATTCTCAGTATCTTCTGCACTTTGACTAGGGGGAACTTCATGACTTTTGCGATCTCTTCTGGGGTGGGCCCCCTTCCCATCTCCTGAACCAGATGGCGTGAGGTGCGGATCAGTTTATTGATAGTTTCGATCATGTGGACCGGGATCCTTATGGTCCTCGCTTGATCAGCAATTGCTCTAGTAATGGCCTGCCTTATCCACCAGGTAGCATAAGTAGAGAACTTATATCCTCGTTTATATTCAAACTTGTCCACCGCCCTCATGAGACCTATATTCCCTTCCTGAATGAGGTCTAAGAAGGAGAGTCCGCGATTCACATATCTCTTGGCAATGGAGACCACCAGTCTCAGGTTGGCCTGAACCATGGCCGTCTTTGCTCTATGTCTCTTCTCCTCCTCAACCTCAATCTTTCTAGCCAGCTCTTTTAGGGTAGCGGCCTTGTGGCCGGTCTTCCTTTCTACCTCCCGGATCTTGGCCAGAAGTTTTTTGATCTCACCACTTGTCTTCTTAAGTTTTTCATAATCTATTCTCTTTCTTGGTTTTTTCCTTAACTTTTTCAGGCGCTTCTCCATCTTCTCATAAGAAAGGCCACATCTTCTCTCAATCTTCTTAATCTCTTTTTCCATCTCTTCTATTCTTTGGACATACTTCAGCACCTTCTGAGCGATTCTTTCTACTTCCCGGGGTTGAAGGTTGAGCTCCTTTAGGCTCTGAGCAATTCTCTTCTTCTCTACTTTTATTCTCTCTTTTAATTCTTCCCCTTTCCTCTTCCCCATTCTTTCTTGGAGGAGGCGCTTATTGGCTCGAGCAATAGAGTTCTTTGCCCTTTTAATTCTTCTCGTCAATTGCAAGACCTTCTGGATCATTTTCTCTTCCTCTTCCTCAATGGTAATAGCCCTCACCAGAAGGTGAGAGAAGTTTTCTATTCTCATTCTTCTCTTTTCCAGGCGAGTCGCAGTGGAGAGGACCTCATTCGGGGTAAGAGAGATCTTTAGTACAATCTCCTTCAATCTATCCTGGGTCTCTTCTATTCGCGTTGCCAGGGCAAGCTCCTGGGGACGAGTAAGAAGGGGGGTTCTGCCCATCTGGGTGAGATACATTCTTACCGGGTCCTCAATCCTTCCCTCTGCCGGGGGCAGTTTCTCTAAAGGAATAGGCCTCTCTTTTAGATCCCTGACCGCTATCCCTTTCTTCTCTAAAGCAATTAGAATATCATCGATTTCGCGGGAGGCGATGACCTTTGGGGGGAGGGCCTCATTCAGTTCATCCCAGGTGAGATACCCTTTCTTCTTACCTAAGCTAACCAGTTTCTTTAGAATACGGGAAGATATCTTTTTCTTCTTAACCATTCTCCCTCCTTGTAAACGCTGATACTTAATGCACTTCGTTTGCCTTAAGATGTTGCCGCTGATATAGTGCGCAGATTGCCGCTGATAATCTGCGGTCATTGCTTAATATTTATGCTCTCTCGGATGCCAACGAAGCGCATCCGGCATCTGCGTTTTGATCTGCGGTCATCTGCGTATTAGCCGCGAAAGTGCTTTAAAAGTTCCAGATAGCGCATCCTCTTTTCTTGGCTAATAGCCCCCTTCTTCTCCAGAACCTCTCTAATCTCTTTCTCTAATCTCCGATACTCCAACTTCAGCTTACTATCCTTAATGGCCTTTATTAGATCATTGAGTACTCTCTCCTTTCTGGGATACTCTTTCTTCTCCATGAGAAGGGAGGTGACCATCTGGCTCAAATCGGGATCCTTTAACTGGTCCATTATCCTAGCTGGGGAAAGAGGTTCTTCTCTGGTGCTCAAATCGAAGATTGCCTGGGCAATCCTTTTATACTCCGGATGAACAAAATCATCTGGTCCGAGCTTCTCCTGGACTAAAGGGATAAGGCTTTCATCCTTCAGAAGAAGTTGTATGAGAGCGGCCTCTGCTTTAAGGAGGAGATTGGAGGGTCTAGAGCCTACCCGCAGGGCTTCTTTTGAGAAAGGACGGCCGCTTCTTATCTTCTTCAATTCTATCCAGAGGATTTCCTCCTCTAAAGAGAGCTTTTGGGAAAGCCACTTTATCTCCTCCCTCTGGCGGATGAGGTTCCTCTCTTTGGCTATGGTGGGAAGAAGATCCTCTGCTATAGCAATCTTTCCCTCTACCTTCTTCGGATCAAACCTGTCCTTGGCCAGCTGAAATCTCCACTCAATTAAAGGGACGGCCTGGAAGAGGAGGGCTTGGGAGAGAAGCTTAGAGAAGGCCTCTTTGCCCTTATCTTGGACGAAGGTATCTGGATCATAGCCTCTGGGAAGGGAGGTTACCTTTACCCTTACTCCCTGCTCCAGAAAGAGATCCAAGCCCCTTAAGGTTGTTTGAATTCCAGCCACATCGGCATCATAGAGCATGGTGACCTGAGTGGAGAATCTTTTTAAACGATAGACCTGGCCAGGGGTCAAAGAAGTCCCCATAGAGGCAATAAAATTCTGAAATCCTTCCTGATGGGGCAGGATGACGTCCATATAACCCTCAACGATTACCGCTTCTCCCTTAGAGCGGATAGCCTCTTTCGCCCAGTTTAATCCATAGAGCGTCCTACCTTTATCATAGATCGGGGTCTGAGGAGAGTTGAGATATTTTGGCTCACCATCACCCAATACCCTCCCTCCAAATCCCACCACCCTATTCTGAAGATCAAAGATGGGGAAGATGATTCGATTCCAGAAGTAGGGCTTCCCTTGAGATGTTAGGAGTCCCCCTTTTACTAATAATTCCTGGTCAAAGCCTTTCTCCTTAAGCCAGGATAGGAGCCCATTCCAAAAGGAAGGGGCATAGCCCAAATTGAATTTTTCAACCGATTCCTTCTTTATCCCCCGGCCTCTGAGATATTCATAAGCCTTTTTCCCTAAAGGATGTTTTAAGAAAAGATTATGAAAGTAATTAGCAACCAATCCGTTCAACTGATAGAGTCTCTCTTTTTCCTTGGCCAGGATCTCTTCTTTCCCTGTCTTAGTGATCTCTGGGAGGGAAATCCCAGCCTTCTTGGCCAGCCTCCTCACCGCTTCCGGGAATGAGATATTCTCATACTTCATCAGGAAGTTGAAGACATTCCCCCCGATTCCACAGCCAAAACAATGAAAGATTTGCTTCTCCGGACTGACTATAAAGGAGGGAGTTTTTTCTGTATGAAAGGGGCAGAGAGCCTTGAAGTTCCTTCCTGTCTTCTTTAAGACAACATAATCCCCAATAACAGAGACGATGTCGTTTGCTTCCCGGATTCTATCTAAGAGGGCATCAGAAATACGATCACTCATTTGACCTCACTATATATTCTGGGTTAACGGTTTACCCGTCCTTCACTTACGTTCAGGACTGTTTACCGTCTACCGTTTTTTCACCGTAAACCGTACACCGTTAACCGTAAACGTTACTTTTTGTGTTTATATCTTCCGAATCCCGAGCAGGGAATGATGGTGAGTCTTCCCTTCTTCTCTATCTCATCTAAAAGAAGATTTATTCCTAGGGTGTCGCTTGCCATATGGCCGGCAACGATGATATTGATGTGATGCTTCTCCGCCTCTTTATAATGTTTCTCAGAGATATGCATGCCCACAATGGTTCCCACCCCGGCAGTAGATAACTTCTCAAATATCTTCTCCGATCCTTCCGTTCCTCCGGTCATATCGACAAATACCTTTCCTGCGCTCCTTTCCTTCCTTCCAATGATCACCTTGGGGCCGGCATTGCTCTTGAAGGATTCTTTATATTCTGGGATTCTCTTTAGGATCTCCATCACTTCTTCCACAGTATCCGGTTTCTCCCTATCCATGACCTTCTTCAAATAGGTGGCTACCATGTTATCTGCCGGGGTATGGATGCACAGGAAGGGGATATCCAAAAGCCTTGCCATATCCACAGCCCTCATATAATTGACAGGAAGGACCTTCCTCTCCACTTCCTTTATCCTGGATTCCAATAAATCCTCTGCCACATTTATTGGGATGCCATACTGGGATAGGATCTGGGCCTGCATGCCCATTACCTCATAGAAGGAGGCATAGGCCCGGCCAGCAGGATGGTGGGAGAGAGCCAGGTCTATTTTCTTTCCTTGAGCACGTAATCTATCTGCCAAAAGGAGCTCTCCTTCCCCGATATCTATCCCCACTAAGAGGGTCTTGATCTCTTTATCTGAATCCCCATAAAGTATCCTGGTATCACTATAGGGATGAGCGAGTTTCTCTAAATCGAAGTCCCTCTTCTCTTCCTTTGCTAACTTATCATATTCTTTCCTTCGCCTCTTTAGGACTTTCTCTACCTCTCTCTTTCCCCTGGGGTCATTTGCCATTCCCTTTTCCACTGCCAATCTATGGATTCTCTCCAGTTTCATCCTGTTAGACCTCCTTTCTCAATTTTTATCCTGCAAATATCCTATTTTTTATAAAAATTACTTTTCCTCCTGTTACACCTGTGATTTATTTAGGTCTAACGGGATTCATTAAGATTTACCTCCTTCTTTGACCAATTCCTTTAAGATTTGATCTATCTCAATCTTTTCTATCTCCGCCTTCAATCTCTTTTTAAGTTCTCCCATCTCAATCTCATCAATCGATTTTTTTAAGGCTTCTTTGATCTCCCCCACTTTTTCCTTACTAATTCCTTTTTTTACCAGGGTCTCCATCGTCTCTCTATCCAGTTTTTCTCTCAACATCTCCTTGATTTTATTGCGCACCATGGCTTCCTGGTTTTTCTTGGGAAGGACCGGGACTTTGGGAAAGAACTTTTGATATTCGAATTTCTTCCCAGAAGGAATTGCCTTGACTACTAAATTGTAAAAGGCTGGGGCAAGGCCCCTTACGGGTTCTACCAGGAGGGTCTTATTGAATTCGTCTTTCAATCTTTCTTCCATGCTCGGGAGGGGTGAAGAAAGGAGGAGGGAGGCATTTAGGAGGAGACTTAGGATGAGAGCCAGTTTCAAGACTCCGAATCCTCCTCCTCCAATCATGTCCAGCCACCTTATGGCCAGGAACCTGGTTGCTCGACGCAAGAAGAGGCCCAAGAGATAGCAGGCTCCGGCAACAATAAAGGAGATTAAAAGGAACCCAACGCCGTTAGCCACCATGACCGGCCAATTGAAGAGGCTTACCAGGTAATTTCCCAAGGTCTGGAAGTGATGGAAGGCAATGATAACTGCTAAAACAATTCCCAATAACTGAAAGACCTCTCTAAAGAATCCCTTGAATAATCCTCTGATCAGGCCATAGGCTAAAGCGATAACGATTACTCCATCTAACCAGTTCATCTCCCCTCCTTCGCTTTGCTCAGTCGGGAGTGAACAGTGAACAGTGAACAGTTTACAATTCGCGTTGATTCGCGTTGGTTATTTAGGTTCATCTGCTTCTGTTATTCGCGTAGATTCGCGTTTTGTGAGCCTCTCCCTGACTAGCTGATTAACTACCTTACCATCTGCTCTTCCCTTAGTCTTTCCCATGACAGCGCCCATTACCTTCCCCATATCCTTCACGTCTTTCGCGCCTATTTCCTCAATCGTCTCCTCTATTATTCTTCCTAGTTCCTCTGGAGAAAACTCTTTGGGCAGATATTCTTTGATAATCTCGAGTTCTTTGGTTTCTTTCTCCACCAGGTCTTCTCGCTTACCTTTCTTATATTCCTCAATTGACTCTTTTCTCTTCTTGGCTTCAGTGCTTAAGGCACCAATGAGATCAGACTCTTTCAGTTCCTTATTCTTCCCCTTAGCGATTTCTAGGTTTTTAATTGCTGCTAAGAGAAGGCGGATGGTGGAGAGCCTCAAGGTATCCTTCTCCCTCAGGGCCTTTCTCATATCCTCATTCAACTTTTCCTTTAGATTCATCTTCTCCCTCTCCCCCTCTCTCTTCCTTTTCCTCCTCCTCTTCCTCTTTCTATTCTGCCTCTCCTTGCTCGGGCGAGTCTCTTCCTGCGGCGCTTTTCGGCCTCAATCTTCTTTCTCCTTCTCTTCTCAGAGGGCTTCTCATAATGCCTTCTCTTCTTTGCTTCTGAAAGGATGCCCGATCTCTGAAGTGCTCTCTTGAATCTTCTCAGGGCCTCTTCGATAGACTCATGTTCTCTTACTTCTATCTTTGCCATTCAATAAACACCTCCTTCTAAACGCGATTTTCTTGTATTGCTTACTGCTTGGGTCCATAGACCGCGAATAGTCGCGAATTCTTTTATTCGCGTAGATTCGCGTGTTTTTAGATTCGCGATGATTTGCGTCTTAGCCGGGAGGCCAACCGAGTTTCCTTCCCCCCAATAGATGGAAGTGGATGTGAAAGACCTCCTGGCCAGAATCCGGACCACAGTTGGTTACAATTCTAAAACCACACTGGGCAGTGGATTTTTCCTTAGCTAATTTATTGGCCACTAAATAGGTATGACCTATTAGCTCCCTATCCTCCTCGCTCAAATCTAAGAGAGTGGAGATATGCTTCTTGGGAATAATGAGAAGATGAACTGGCGCTTGAGGGTTGATATCCTTTATGGCGATCAGTCTGTCGTCCTCATATGCTATTTCGCTTGGAATCTCCTTCTTTATAATCTTACAGAAAAGACATTCTTTCATCATAGCCTCGCTATCGCTCGGAAGTAACAAGTAACAGTGAGCAAGTAGTAATTGTTCATTGTTCAATGTTCATTGTTCAATGTAATTTTCCTATAACATATCCTTTCTTTATCTCACCAATCTTCACTTTAACTATCTCATTTACCAAGTCTTCTGGGCCATTAAAAATTACTCTGATATAGTTATCAGTGAAACCTGTCAAATAATTATTCCTTTTTCTTTCCACAAGAACCTCTAAGGTTTCACCCAAAAATGACCGGCTAAATTCTTCTTGCATTTTAAAAGATAACTTTAATAATCTTTCACTCTTTTTCTTAATCTCTTTCTCTCCAGATTTTTTCATAAGTTTTGCGGCAGGTGTTCCGGGACGAGGAGAAAATCTGAAGATGTGCATTTTAGAAAACTTCATCTTCTTGATAAAGTTATAGGTATTCCCAAACTCCTCTTCTCCTTCCCCAGGAAAGCCGACCATAATATCGGTAGTAATCGCCACCCCTTTAATCTTCTTCCTGATTTTCTCGATTAAATCCTGGTAATAGGAAGAATGGTAAGGGCGATTCATCCTTCTTAAAACTTCATTATCGCCACTCTGCAAGGGAATATGGAGATGAGAGCAGACCTTGGGAAGCTGGGCAATTCTATCTATTAAGTCCTCATCCAGGTCCTCTGGTTCTATAGAACTCAATCTAATGCGCCTAAGACCTTCTATCTCATGGGCCTTCTTTAAGAGCAGCGCAAGAGTGAAGCCATTGTTTAGATCCTCTCTCCAGGAGCCTAAACGAATACCGGTTAAGACGATCTCCTTGAAGCCGTTTCTTACCAGCCCCTCTATTTCTTCTAACGTATCTTTTAGTGGTCGGCTTTTCTGCTTTCCCCGAACATAGGGGATGATACAGTAGGAACAGTAGTTTTCACAGCCATCCTGTATTTTGACGAAGGCTCTGGAATGAGATCGGTGTTTACTTACTGAAAGTGTATCATATCTTGAGCAAGAGTCGACATCTTCCACAAAGATTTCTGGTTCTGGGTTCTTTTCTCCTCCATTAAGAAAGGAGGCTATGCCATTCTTCTCCCGATTTCCTAAGATTAAGTCCACCCCTTGAATCTCAGCGATCCTTTGGGGAAACCTCTGAGCATAGCAGCCAGTAACAGCGATGAAGGCCTTCGGGTTTTTTCTTATTACGTTTCTTATCTGTTGGCGAGACTTCTGATCGGCCCTATTGGTCACCGTGCAGGTATTGATGATGTAGATATCTGCTCTCTCTTTATTAGAGACTATTCTGCAATCTTTCGCCAGGGCTTCTCGCATGGCCTGGGTATCGTATTGATTCACCTTACAGCCCAGGGTATGAAAGGCAACGCTTCTCATCCCATATCACCCAGTTCATACAGAATCATGGCTAAGGTTATCAATCCCGCAGTTTCGGTGCGCAAGAGTCTTGGTCCTAGGCTTACCGGAACCGCCCCCTTCTCCTTTGCTGCCTCTACTTCTTCGGAAGTAAATCCTCCCTCTGGGCCGATAAAGACCGTGATCGGTAATCGCCCGCCAGAGGCGAGGTCTCGCCCCTCTGGGGCGGAGTGATCGGTGATTGATTTTAAAACTTCTTTCAGAGAAGTAGTTTCCTCTTCTTCCCAAGGGATGAGGTTCAGATTTTCTTCACTTATATTACTGAGTGATTGGACAAAAGTGGTTATTGCATCGACTTCTGGAATGATTGCTCTACCAGATTGCTTTGCGGCCTCAAGGGCAATCCTCTGCCAGCGATTTCTTCGCGCTCTTACCTTTTCTTCATTCAACTTGACAACCGTTCTCTGGGTGATGACTGGAATTATTCTTTTCACTCCCAGTTCCGTGGCCTTCTGGACGATGAGGTCCATCTTATCAGACTTGGGTAATCCCTGAACCAAGGTTATTTCAATTGGTGGCTCAGTATCTAATTTGCTCTCCTTCAGAATTTTCCCTATTACTTCTTTTTTGCTGGCTTGAATTATCTCCGTTAAGTATTCTTTTCCTTTCCCAGTGAAGACTTTTATTTTATCTCTCTCTTTTAGTCTCAAAACCTGGGCGATATGCCTTGCTTCATCCCCCTTTATAGTAACCTGGTTTTCCTTAATATCTTTCTCTTCAACAAAGAAACGCCTCATTTAAAGGTATCTCTTAACTTATCAAAAACACTTTTCTCCGGCTTTCCCAGTTTTTCGCCACCTGCTTTGGCAAATTCTCTCAGGATTTCTTTTTGCTTTTCATTGAGTCTGGCAGGTACCTGAACAATAACCTTTACATACTCATCGCCCTTACCATGGCCATGGAGGGAAGGAACCCCTTTTCCTCTTAATCGGAAAACCCTATCTGTCTGGGTTCCAGGAGGAATCTTCATGGTTGCCTTTCCCTCTAAGGTGGGAACTTTGATCTCTCCTCCTAAGGTCGCGGTAACGAAATTAAGGGGTACTTCACAGTAGAGGTCGCTTCCCTCTCGTTCAAATATCTTATGGGGGGTTAGACGAATGGTGACATAGAGGTCACCCGATGGACCACCAAGCTCTCCGGCTTCTCCTTTACCCCTTACCCTGATCGAAGTTCCGGTATCCACACCGGAAGGAA
This sequence comes from bacterium, assembly GCA_030615855.1. Classification (GTDB taxonomy): domain Bacteria; phylum UBP18; class UBA7526; order UBA7526; family UBA7526; genus JAUWXM01. The sequence goes on from JAUWYL010000002.1 coordinate 18,736, forward strand.
CCTTCAGAGATATCTTGGAGGCTTTCTTGATCTTTCCTCTACCATGGCACTGGCCGCAGGTCTCTTTAATCACCTCTCCGGCTCCCCGGCATTGGGGACAGGTAGTAACAGTAGCGATCTGACCAAATATAGAGCTGGAAACCTGCCTGACCTGCCCCTGGCCCTGGCATTGAAAGCAAGTCTTCTTTCCCGTTCTTGGCTTTGCTCCGCTTCCCTTGCAGGTAGAACAGGTAACGGTATGATAGATACTTATCTTCTTTTCACTTCCCCTGACGGCTTCTTCCAGGGTAATATCCAAGAGATACTCTAAGTCCGCACCCCGTTGGGGACCCCTTGTTGCCCGGGTACCAAAGAATTCTCCAAAAATATCAGAAAAGGTTCCTCCACCACTAAAACCTCTCAGGATATCTTCAAAACCCCGACCGCCAAAGATACTCCCAAAGTCGGCCCCCCGAAAGATATCCTGATAAGTGTACTGGCCATCGATACCCGCATGGCCAAACTGGTCGTAGGTAGTCTTCTTCTCTGAATCAGAGAGAACAGCATAGGCCTCAGATATCTCCTTAAACTTCTCCTCTGCTTTCTTCTTCTTATCTGGGGGCACCTTATCTGGATGATTCTGAAGAGCCAGGGTTCTATAGGCTTTCTTTATCTCATCTGAGGAGGCATTCCGATCTATGCCCAGTATCTCATAATAATCACGCTTTATGGTCACTTTGTAAATACCCTATCGTTATACCTGTTATTCCCGTTAGACCCGTTATTTCCGTTCAACGGGCAAAACGGGCTCAACGGACGGAACGGACTAAACGCCTATTCTTTCTTCTCTTCTTTCTTTTCCTCTTCCTCTTTGTACTCCGCCTCTACCACATCTTCCCTCTTCTTCTCCTTGGGTTTCTCTTCTTTGGGTTTTTCTTCTCCCGCTTTAGCGGGGGGCCGCTCTGGCGGTGGCTTCGTCTTCTTTGCTTGTTCAGCGGCTTTCTTCTGTGCTTCTTTGTAGACCTCCTCTGCCAATTTATGGGAGGCCTTTCCCAGCTCTTCAGAGGCTTTCTTAATTTTTTCTGTATCCTTTCCTTTCAGGGCCTCTTTAAGGCTATTCAAAGCATCCTCAATCTTCTTTTTTTCAGAAGCGCTTACTTTGTCCCCATAGTCCTTTAAGGACTTCTCTACTGAATAGACTAAGGTGTCTGCCTGATTCCTTACCTCTGCCTCTTCCTTCCTCTTCTTATCCTCAGCCTCTTTTGACTCGGCTTCCTTGACCGCCTTCTCAATCTCTTCCTCCGTCATCTTCTGAGAGGTGATCTTTATGGACTGCTCCTTTCCCGTTCCTAAGTCCTTGGCAGAGACATGGACGATGCCATTAGCATCAATGTCAAAGGTAACCTCAATCTGGGGAATGCCTCTGGGTGCTGGAGGAATGCCCACCAGATCAAACTTCCCTAAGGATTTATTATCTATGGCCATCTGCCTCTCTCCCTGGAGGACATTGATAGTTACCGCTGGCTGATTATCTGCTGCGGTAGAGAAGATCTGGGACTTCTTGGTGGGAATGGTGGTATTCCTGGAGATGAGGGGAGTTCTGATTTCTCCTAAAGTCTCAATGCCCAAGGTAAGAGGGGTGACATCCAAGAGTAATACATCCTTCACTTCTCCAGTCAATACCCCGGCCTGAATGGCGGCTCCCTCTGCTACAACCTCATCCGGATTGACTCCCTTATGGGGCTCTCTACTAAACACCTTCTTGACCGTCTCTATTACCAGAGGCATCCTGGTCTGACCACCAACTAAGATTACCTCATCAATATCAGAGGGAGATAGTTTGGCATCTGCCAGGGCCTGTTCACAGGGTCCGATAGTCTTCTCAACGATATCTGAGGTCAGTTGCTCCAGCTTGGCCCGGGAGAGTTTTTTAACCAAATGTTTAGGCCCGGTCTGATCTGCAGTGATGAAGGGAAGGTTAATCTCTGTCTCCAAGGTAGTAGATAACTCGCATTTCGCCTTCTCCGCGGCCTCCTTCAATCTCTGTAAGGCCATTCTATCCTGTTTTAAATCAATCCCCTGCTCTTTTTTGAACTCCTCACAGAGCCAGTCAATTACTTCCTGATCAAGATCATCTCCTCCTAAGTGAGTATTCCCATTGGTAGATTTTACCTGTAAGACACCCTCGCCCATATTCTCTAAAATAGAGATATCAAAGGTTCCCCCTCCCAGATCGAAGACCGCAATCTTCTGCTCTTTCTTCTTATCCAATCCATAGGCTAAAGAAGCGGCGGTGGGTTCATTGACAATCCTCAAGACCTCTAAGCCAGCGATCTTACCAGCATCCTTTGTTGCCTGCCTTTGATCATCTCGGAAATAGGCAGGAACCGTGACCACTGCTTGGGTAACTTTCTCTCCTAAATATCTCTCTGCCTCAGCCTTCATCTTGGCCAGAATCATACCCGATATCTCGGGAGGAGAATAGACTTTGTCCCTGACTTTTATCCTTACATCGTTATGAGGACCTTCTACCAATTCAAAGGGTAGTATCTTCTTATCTCTATCTACTTCCCCCTCATGGAAGCGACGACCCATCAATCTCTTAATAGAGAAGACCGTATTCTCTGGATTGGTGACGGCCTGCCTCTTGGCAGGAAGACCCACTAGCTTCTCTCCTGTCTTAGTAAAGGCGACCACAGAAGGAACAGTCCGCGGGCCTTCAGAAGAAGCGATGACTGTGGGCTTTCCTCCTTCCATAATAGAGACTACAGAGTTTGTGGTTCCTAAATCAATCCCAATTACTTTAGCCATTCTTTACCTCCTTCGCTTCGCTTACTCGGTAGTTAACCGTTTACCCGCTCGGCTTTTAGCCTCGCTGTTTACCGTACACCGTAAACCGTTAACCGTAAACTATGCCTATTTTTTAGTGAACTTCTTGGCTACCTTCACTTGGGCGGGTCTAATTACTTTGCCGCCCAGGATATATCCTTTGCGCAGCTCCTCAATGATAAGTCCTTCAGGATGTTTATCGGTCTCCTCATGCATTATTGCCTCATGGATATGGGGATCAAACTTCTTTCCTTTGGTCTCAATAACTTGTAAACCTTCCTTCTTCAGAATATTGTGGAACTGCCTCTCCACCAGTTCTATTCCTTCTATTATCTTCTTGGGCTCTGCGGTATTCTTCACATGATGGAGGGCCATCCCGAAATTATCCAGGATAGGCAGAAGTTCGTAGATCAAATCCTCTTTTGAAAATTTGACAAAGTCTTCCCTTTCTTTCTCCCCTCTCTTCCTATAGTTCTCAAAGTCTGCCGCTAGCCTCTGGAGATGCCTTTTATATTCAGCGGCCAATCTGCGTTCTCTCTCCAATTCGTGCTGAATCTGATCCAATTCGCTCTTGAGCTTTAGCCACTTTCTTCTTGGCTTCTTCTTCCCTTTTCGCTTATCTGACATCTCTTCCTACCTTGCTTCGCTCCTTCTCTTCTACTCTCCTATTCTACTAAACCTTCGTGGTATGACTTAAATTTGTTAGAACCTTGCTTACCATCTTGGCCATGAAATCGACGAGAGAAACGACCTTGGAATATTCCATCCTTCTGGGGCCAATTATTCCCAGGACCCCTACCGGTCTACCATTTATTCTGTAGGTAGAGGTTACTAGGCTTAAGTCTCTAATCTTTCTACATCTGGTCTCTTTTCCGATTAAGACCCTTACTCCCTCGCTGGAGGCAGTTTTACTCAAGACCTCGGCCAATAATCTCTTCTCCTCTAAGGCCTGGAAAATGGACTTTGACCGGGCTAAGTCTTTAAACTCTGGATGCTCAAGGATATTAATTCTTCCCCCAAGATAGAGTTCCTCTACCCCATCCCAGGTGAAGATCTGATTCATCAATTCCCAAATCTTTCTCGCTGAGGTCTCAATTTTCAATTGGTCAGAGATGAATTCTTTAATTCTTTTTAAAGGCAGGTTAGAGAGTCGATCATTAATGAGATTCAGAATCTCTCCCAGTCTTTCCTTGGGAAGAATTTTTTCTGTTTCTATTATCTTATTTTTTACCAATCCCGAGCCAGTGATCAGGATACTCAAGATTCTTCCATTTTCCAGGGAGACGAGTTCTAGATGATGGAAGATAGACTTCTCTAAGTTGGGGGCCAGGACGAGGCCGGTATAATGGGAAAGGAGGGAGAGAACCTGGGAGGTCTCCTCCATTATCTGATCGATCCTATTTATTCTATGGGAGTATTCTTTCTTAATCCTTATCTTTTCTTCTAAGGAGAGGTCCGCTCTCTCCATTAAACTATTCACATAGAAGCGGTATCCCTTATCTGTAGGGATTCTTCCTGCCGAGGTATGGGGATGGGTAAGATAGCCTGACTCTTCCAAATCCGCCATACAATTCCTTATGGTAGCTGGAGAGAGGTGGAGTCTGTATTTCTTGGCAACGGTTCTCGAGCCCACAGGTATAGCAGTGGTGATGTAGTTGTAAACTACGGCTCTCAATATCTTCTTTTTCCTCTCGTTAAGCATTCCTAGCTCCCTTAGCACTCATTGAATGAAAGTGCTAACAATAATTTAGCACAAAAAAAATTGCTTGTCAAGTTTTGACACGGATTTTTTTATTCTGCCTACTGCTTGGGTCTATGGAACGCGGATTATCACGGATAAATCCGTGCCTATCCGTGTCACTCTACTTTTAGGATGCTTAAGAAGGCTTCCTGGGGAAGAGAGACCTTTCCAATTCTCTTCATTCTCTTCTTACCCCTCTTCTGCTTCTCCAAAAGCTTCTTCTTCCGGGTGATATCTCCTCCGTATAAGGGAGCGGTGACATCCTTTCTCAAAGCTTTTACTGTCTCCCGGGCGATGGTTTTCTTCCCTATCGCCCCCTGTATGGCAACCGGAAAGAGGTGCTGAGGAATGACCTCCTTTAATCTTGCTACCAACTCTCTTGCCCTATGATAGGCCTTTTCCTTATGGGTAATGAAGGATAATCCTTCCACCTTCTCATTATTTAAGAGGACATCGACCTTTACCGAATCCGTCTTTCGATAACTGATATGCTCATAGTCAAAGGAGGCATAACCTCGGGAGACAGACTTTAACCTATCGTAGAAGTCGAGTATCACCTCAGATAGGGGGAGTTCATAGGTCAAAGAGGCGGTATTTTGGTCCAGATACTTAGTATCTTTATATACTCCTCTTCTTCCCTGAACTAACTGCATAATGGGTCCTAAGTATTCGGCGGGAGTAATGATGATCGCCTTAATATGGGGCTCCTGAATCTCTTTAATCTCATTGGGGGAGGGAAGTTTAGAAGGGTTCTCTACCCTTTTGGTCTCGCCTTCTCTGGTGATCACCCTATAGACTACGCTGGGTGCCGTAGTTATCAGATCCAGGTCATACTCCCTCTCCAATCTCTCCTGGACGATCTCCATATGTAAGAGGCCTAAGAATCCGCATCTGAAACCAGGGCCCAAGGCTGGGGAGCTTTCCTCTATATAACTAAAGGAAGCGTCATTCAGTTTCAGTTTCTCCAGAGCCTCCTTCAGTGATCCAAAATCCTCGCTTCTTACAGGATAGAGGCTGGCGAAGACAAAGGGCTTCACCTCCTTATATCCGGGAAAGGACTTCTGGGCAGGATTTAAAGTGCTGGTAATAGTATCCCCCACCTTGGCATCTTGAAGGTTCTTTATATTCGCCATTAGGTAGCCCACTCCACCTGTGGAAAGCCCGTCTACCTTTCTCATCTCTGGAGAAAAGATCCCCACTTCATTCACTTCAAAATCCCTTCCGGTTCCCATAAGCCTAATCCTATCTCTTGGTTTAATGGAGCCCTGAATGACCCGGATATAGACCACTACCCCCTGATAGGGATTATAGATAGAGTCGAAGATCAAGGCCTGAAGGGGCTTATTGGTCTCCCCTTTTGGTGGAGGGATCCTCTCAACTATTGCTTCCAGGACATCCTCTGTTCCCATTCCCTTCTTTGCACTGGTAAAGATGGGGTCCTTTAATCCCAGGACATCTTTTATCTGTTTCTCTGTCTCCTCTGGCCGGGCATTGGGAAGGTCTATCTTATTTATAATGGGGATGATGGCGAGGTTGGCTTCCCTTGCTAAGTAGGCATTGGCTAAGGTCTGGGCCTGAACCCCCTGGCTGGCATCGATGATCAATAAAACTCCTTCACAGGCAGCAAGAGACCTTGAGACCTCATAGGAGAAGTCCACATGGCCCGGGGTATCTATGAGATTTAAGATATAGTCCTTGTACTTCAGTCTCACTGCTTTGGCCTTTATGGTAATCCCTCTCTCCCTTTCAAGTTCCATCTCATCCAATACCTGCTCCCTCATCTTTCTGGGAGGAAGGGTCTTGGTATATTCTAACAGTCTATCCGCCAAGGTGCTCTTCCCATGGTCGATATGAGCAATAATGGAAAAATTCCTAATGCGTTCTGTGGACATCTTTTACTCCAATAGTTTACTGTTGAGCGGTGCGTTTCACTTGCCCCGCTGGTGAATAATTATTATTCAATTTGCCCGCCCTTCGGACTGTTTACCGTTTACAGTAAAAAAACCGCCTTTCGTTTTCACTCAAGACTGGGTGATCCTGAATGAAATGAAGGACCGTAAACCGTACACCGTCAACCGTAAACCCCTTCTCTTATTACTTGGTGAGAAGCGGTTCTATCCTCTGAGTGAAGATGGATTCCCAGGTATAGTTCCTCAATACCTTCTTGAACATAGGGATAGTGGGCTGTCTTTGATAATACTTAATTATCCCTGAGGCAAGTTCCTTAGGGCTCTTCTTTAAGTCAAGATAGTGAACATCTCTCTCCCCCACTTCTTTCAAGGGAGGAATATTAGCACAGGCCACAGGAAGGTTAACTAATCCAGATTCCAATAGGGGGATACCAAAGCCTTCCTGAGCACTGGGGAATAATAACATATCACATGATAGATAGAGGCTTTTTAGCATAGAATATCCTACTTTTATTCCCTCCTCATAGAGAAAGATGACCTTCCTTTTCATCCGGGATCTATTTCTTAGGTCTTTTAGAGATCGATAATACCTCATAGAGTCGATGTTGTGGGGATCAGGAGGCCCGGTAATAATTAAAGCGGTCTTGAGTTTTTTATTCAATTCCTTGGTAATCTTTATCGCCAGTTCCAGATTCTTTCTCTTCACCATCCTGGTGGGAAGAAGCATAACCAGATCTTGTTTAAAGAGATTAAACCTCTTGAAAATTTTCAGAACATCTTCATTTAAATCTAAGAAGCTTCTATGATCGACTCCATCAGGAACTACAGTTATCTTTTTGGGATTAATCTTGAGGAGATGAGAGAGCTGCTTTTGGCGCTCTTTAGAGATAACAATATATCTTACTTCTGGAATGGGCTTGGAGATCATATTCCAGGGGTATTTATTCTTGGCCTTCTTCTTATAGACCGGGTCCTTGAAGGTGGCGTCGTGGCACCAAGCGATGAACCTCTTCTTCTTATGTTCCCTGATATATTTCTCTAAGGCGGCGGTAAGGGGAAGGTTGAAGTGCATGGTCAGGACATTATGGATGATGACAAGATCGACATTTTTAAACTCACGAGTTAGTTTCCCGTAGATTCTCTCAGTTGCTCGATGGAATTTGGCACTCACTATATCCTTCTCAAGTTCCGCATTTATTCTCTTATTCATTTTTGAGAGCGAATCCGCCTCGGGAATAATGATTACCGGGATTTTCTTATGGAATCTCTCTCCCCTTCCGGCAACAACCTTCACCTTATAGCCATGCTTGAGCATCTCTCTGGCATGAGCCTCCAAGATGAACTCCACCCCTCCGATTACTGGAGGAGAGGAATAATGAACGATAGCAATTCTTGGTTTAGACATGATAAACTCCTTTACCTATAGAGTAAAGCAAGAAGTATAACGGTTACTACGCTTCGCTGTTACTAACGGTTACTACGTCCCGATAAGGTCGGGACTGTTACTAGCGGTTACTTTTTGAAGCGGGTCTTCCATTTCCCTTCTTTGACTAGTTTGGATAATGAATCCAAATAATGATCAATTTGATACTTCGTTTTTCTAAATAAGTCCTTGAGAAGGTTATATTCCTCTTTGGTGATTAGTTAATCCTCAAAACAATCATCTACATCACCTTCGAGTTCATCTAAAGAGCCTCGACTAATCTTTATTGAATGAGCAAACTCTCCTACAGTATCTTTCCTGTATCCTTCTCTGATGTTCTGTTTGGCACTTCTGGCTGCATCCCTCATCTGGCCCACTAACCTCATATGGCTCTTAGGAAATCTTTCTGTTATGCGGTAGATTAACCGGCGAATCTTACAGATATTCTGATAAAACCTCAGTTTCTCATAGGCTGCTACCATTTATTTCCTCGTAACCGTTAGTAACCGTTTAGTAACCCTGCCTGCCGGCAGGCAGGCTTAGTAACCTCTAGTAACCTATCTTAGGGGTATTTCCATTTCTTCCCAGCTTGCCTCCCTGGGCAGTAGTTTCCAGACGTTAGAGAGATTTATTCCTAACAGATAACATTTTATTACCGTATTTATTACCTTATGTCCCACGACGATTACCCTCCCTTTGGGATATTTCTTGGTAATTTCTCTTAAAACGTGAAGTGCTCTTTCGTAAAGGTCCAGGATGCTCTCCCCTCCAGGGGGCCTGACGCTTAAGGGTTCCTCTTCCCATCTTCGGTAAAGATTCTTATACTTCCTTCTGGCCTCTTTTACCAGAAGCCCTTGCCACTTTCCCTGGTTAAGCTCATTGAGATTAATATCCTTCTTTACTTTCAATCTGTGCGCTCGGGCAATGATTCTCGCTGTCTCGTATGAACGGGAGAGTTCACTGGAGTAGATGGCGTCTATCTTCTTTCTTTTCAATTCTTTTGCTATTCTTTTTGCCTGTCTTAGCCCCTGCTCATTCAATTTTATATCCAGCCAGCCTTGAATCTTATTTATTGGAGTCCAGGCCGTCTGGCCATGGCGTACCAGAATAACTTTAGTCATCTTATTTTCCTTTCCCTCTTATTACGTCCTACCTAAAGATTAGCCTACAAAGTAACAAGGTTCCTCCGATGGAATCGGAGGGCTACCTTATTCTACCAACAAATTCAACAAAAATCAAAAGAGGTTTCTGAAAAAAGTTTCAGAGCCCTCTTGGAGATTTCTGACTTTTTCAGAAATCTCCAAAAAAGGCTTGACAAATGGAGATTTAGTGTGCTATTATTAAACTAAATTTAAGGAGAGGAGGGAAAAAGTGGCGAAAAGAAAGAAGAGGGCGAAGAGGAAAAAGAAGGTTGTGAAAAGAAAGAAGGTTGTGAGGAGAAAGAAGAAAAAGGCAAGGAAGAGAAAGAAGAAAAAAAGATAATCAAGACTTAGATAGAGAAAGCCCCGCACTTTTTTAATATTCATTTCTTTAGGTTGCTACTTTGAATAGATAAAAGGTGCGGGGTTCTTTTTTATTAGGATCTCTTTTGCTTCTTCCTTTTCTCCCGATAGGCTTTCACAGTAATCATAGGGGGGCGCTCCACGATCTTTTTCTCAAAGGTCTCAAAAGAATACCTTTTCCCCTTCCTTTTAATAAGCCTCATGCTGGGATTTAATTCTTCTAACATCTTTAGTTTCCACAGATCCCCAGCACGGTTCAGAGCCACCTGCAGGATGGAGAAGGCCATCTTAGACAGGGTAGGGAGGGTATGATTCCTGTGGATGCGCTGATCCAGATCTACCTGGGCAATGGAGTTTAAGCCAAACTTCTTATAGATGTCAATTAATAGTCCCGTCTCTACTCCGTAACCGATGAAGAAGGGAACTTTTTCTAATATTTCTCTCCTCCCGGCATACTCCCCGCTCAAGGGTTGGATGAATCCCGAGAGATCAGGAAAGAAAAGATTAAAGACAGGACGAAGCATGAGCGCTGTTACTCTCCCTCCTCCAGAAGGCCTTAGTGTCTTCTCTGTCTCTAACTTTATTGGCCTCTCATAGAAAGCCTTTACATAGCCTATCCTGCTATTGGTTAGAAGTGGACCGAGTAATCCATAGACGAACTTGGGATGGATGTTCTTGATATCGGCATCGAGCCACAAGATGATATCTCCTTTTAGGAGATAGAGGCTCTTCCAAAGATTCTCTCCTTTGCCAGAATAGATTCCTTCCTCTTTTAAATAATCGTCTGTCAAATAGACATCTGCTCCATACTTTGCTGCAATCTCTCTGGTCTTATCCGTTGAGCCAGAATCCACGATGGCTAATTCATCTATTAAGTGGTGCTTATCCATGAGTTCACTCTTGATCACGATGAGCTCGGTGGCAATGGTCTCTGCCTCATTCAGGGTGGGAAGGCCTACGCTTATGGTTAGGTTCTTCTTCTTCTTTAACCTCACCAGTTCCTTAATATCCGAGAACTGGGAGTGATGGAAGGTTCTATTTTTAAACCATTTTTCTACTTTCATAAATACACCTTACTATATTCAACCAAATAGAAATTTGAAACAAACGCATTAAATTTCTAATGTCTAATATCCAATTTCCAACAAGTTAAAAAGCATACCAGGATAGACGCCAGACAAGCTGGCTAAATTCTTCGCGATGCTCTGAATGCAGCAAATCAGTAGGCAGAATATCAGGATATCAGAACATCAGAAAATTTTTCTTTAGAGCCTAATACTCTGGTCTTCTGATACCCTTTCTACTGATACCCTGATTCTCTGATCCGCTTATTTCCTTTTGGGGTATTAGGCATTGAGAATTTTATTGGAAATTAGGAATTGGAAATTAAGTCCAGTAGGATTTAGTAATTAAACCTCTTCCCACCTTTCGATTAAGTAGGACTTCTCCTTCTCAAAGGCCTTGGCTTGGGCCTCAACCACCCTCTCCGCCTCCTTACTGCTCATCCTCAAGGTCTCCTGAGCAAAGGAGCCGGTCTTGGCAAAGTAGAGAGGAGCAAAAAGGCCCAAAACATCCTCTGGGGAGATCTCTTTCTGATGATAAGCAACGGCAAAGTCATAGACAATCCTCGCCCAGAGATCGAGAGGGAACTTAAAGTTTATTATCTCTTTGGTATGGGCCAGCTCCCGTACCGCCCGGAAGTTATCCTCAGGCATGATCTCTCTCCAGATGTCATGACAGTCGGAGTAGTGATGAGCAAGCTGGCCGATCATCCCCTCCACATCTACTAAAAGCGCCTCGGGTTCCACAATCTGGCGATGATCGTAGATCCTCACTGGTTTAGAGCCCTTTACTTGCATCCAGTTATATTCATACTTCTCCATCAGTTTGAATAATGTTCCTACCACTTCCCGAAACATAGGACCCAACTTTAGAGAAGGCTCTTTGGGATTGTGAATCTTTGTTCCTAATGCTACCTGGCATATCCTATATCCCTTATTTATGGCCTCAGTGGTCATCCAGCTATCGATGCCGAAGCGAGCCACATCCCCCATCCAGACATCCTCTATCAGGTAGGCCTTGGCTAAGTCGCCAGAGAGGGCGAAGTCCCCACCCATGGGCTGTCTGATCCTCAGGCCATATAAGGCCCTGGTTAAGGGATAGGTGATGTTATTGGATATCGTTCCGTCGTATTTATGGCGAAGATAGTAAGGAGTAACATAGTCATACTTCCCGCTTAAAACGGGATGGACCATGAGCTTTATCCAGAGGGGGGTGATGCTTCTTAAATCAGAATCCAAGGTTAGAACGACCTTTGCTCCTAATATCTTGCTTGCTTCGAAGACAGATCTGAAGGCGGTCCCCTTTCCTGGAAGGCCCCTATAGATGAAGACCATCTTATCCACTCCCTTGGGAACTGGGGCAGCGATGATGATCTCCCGGGTATCGTCTAAGGAGCCACCGTCAGAGACCAGGATGACCTTCTTATACTTAGGGAAATACTTGGCCAATCCTTCTGCTGCCTGCTGGATGACATAGCCGATGGTATCCTCATCATAGTAACAGGGAATACCGACCACGATGTCTGCTCTCTTTATCTTGGTGCGCAGCCTATGCCTGGTCTCATTGCGTAGAGCCACTTTATATCGCACGCTTCCCTCCTTTACAGAAATGTTTACCGTTTACCAGTCCCGACAGCTGTCGGGACTGTTTACCGTTTACGGTAAAAGATCGTACACCGTAAACCGTTTCAGCCAAAGGCTGATCCGCCTATGGCGGAAACCGTAAACCTTTTTAGATGCTGAAAGCCAACTCCTTTCCCGCTTCCATAATCTTTTCTAACTTTCCTTCTTCGTCTGATTCAGCATAGATTCTAATGATGGGTTCTGTCCCCGAGGTGCGAAACAAGAGCCAGCTGTTATCCTTTAAAATAAACTTTATTCCGTCTAAAGCGTCTATCTGCCTTACTTCAATATCTGCCAATTCTTTTGGTGGATTTTTCTTTAAGGTAGAAATCAAGATGTCTCTTTTATCCAGAGGATACTCGCTATCGATCCTTTTATAGAGATAGGTGCCGAACTCTTTTGCCATCTCCTCTTGAATCTGAGCCAATGGTTTCTTCTTTAAGGCTAACATCTCGAGAAGTAACAGGCCAGATAAGAGGCCATCTCTATCCGGGACATGATTCTTAACCCCGATTCCTCCCGACTCCTCTCCTCCGATCAGGATATCCTCTTCCAGCATTAATTCACAGATATATTTAAATCCTACCGGGGTCTTATAGATTTCTCTCTTATGTTTTTCGGCTATCTTATTTAGCAGAGAGGTAGTGGATATGGTCTTCACTATCCCTCCCGACCATCCCCTGCTCTCAATCAAATGAAGAGTAAGTAGAGAAAGAACCTGATGGGGATTGACAAAGTTGCCTTCACTATCCATGACTCCTAACCGATCCCCATCCCCATCTGTGGCCAGTCCTAAATCTGCCTTCTCTTCCTTTATCTTATCTATTAAGGCGCCTAAGTTCTGAGCAATGGGCTCGGGGTTCACTCCCCTGAAAGAGGGGTTCTCCTCGCCCCGAATAGTGATGACCTGACACTTCCCTTCTTTTAAGACCTGGGCAGTATAATCCTTTCCTGCACCATACATGGAATCAACAATCACTTTAAGCGACGCTTCTTTTATTAATTCCAAATTGACGAAGGATTTCAGAAACTGGAGATAGGGCGGAGTAAAATCTATGGTCTGGATAAGTCCTTTCTTCTCTCCTTCCTCAAAATCCATCTCTTGCGGTTTATTCTTATACAAGAAACTCTCGATCTTCTTAGTTGTTGTATCATCTGCGCTTCCCGCATACTCTCCTTTGAACTTTATTCCATTATATTGAAAGGGGTTATGGCTGGCAGTAATCATTATCCCCCCAGCAGCCTTCCTTTCCTTTATGGCGAAGCAGACACAGGGAACGGGCTGAATCCTATCGCTTAAGATAACCCTTATTCCATTCCCGGCTAGGACAGAGGCTACAAGATGGGCATACTCCTTAGAGAGAAAACGAGCATCATATCCTATGACGATCTCCCTTTCTCCGATCTTCTCTCCTTTAAGATAATCTGCCATGGCCTGAGAAACGATCTTAACATTCTCAAAGGTGAAATCCTCTGAGATCACCCCCCTCCAGCCATCAGTACCAAACTTTATTTTTCCCATCGTTTACCGTTTACCTGCTCCCCTGATTCATCGGGGTCGCTGTTTACCGTTTACGGTAAAAATACCGTACACCGTAAACCGTTAACCGTAAATCTTATTCTGTGTATTTCTTTAGTTTTGGATTCTTGCCGAGTTTATGGACCAGTTCCTTTACTTCCTGGGCCCTATCTTTAGGGCAGATTAAGGTAGCATCTTCTGTTGAGATGATGATTAAATCTTTTATACCGATTGTTCCCACCATTCCTTTGCCACAGAGAATAATGGAATCTCTGGTATCTAAAGAAGAAACTTCTCCCTTGGTAATATTCCCTTCCTTATCTTTAGGCAGGATCCTTTCCAGGGCCTGCCAGTTCCCCACATCGTCCCAGAGATAATCTGCCTTCACCACCAGAGTATTCTTCGCCTTTTCCATTATACCATAATCTATGGATACTTTGTCCAATTTCTTATAGACTCTCTCAATTACTTTCTTCTCTTTTGAGGTGCCCAAGGCTTTTTGAATTTCTAAAAGGCCTCTGTATAGTTTGGGCATATATTTCCTCATCGCTTCCAAAATGACAGAGGTTCTCCAGATAAACATCCCGCTATTCCAGAGGTACTTGCCACTCTTCATAAACTTCAATGCTTTTTTCCTATCTGGCTTTTCCGTAAACCTCCTCACTCTATGTACTAACCGTAAACCGTAAACCGTGAACCGTAAACCCATCTCTATATACCCATATCCCGTCTCTGGCCTAGTGGGCATGATTCCCATGGTTACTAAACTATCTGTATCCTGGGCAGTCTTAATAGCCACTTTTAAGATCTTCAAAAACTTCCTCGGTTCACCAATGACATGATCTGCGGGTAAGACAACCATAACGCTATCTGGGTTTTCATTCTCTACTAATATCGCCCCCAGGCCAACCGCTGCTGCCGTATCTCGACCAAAGGGTTCAAAAACAATGTTCTTAGTTGGAATTTTGGGAATTTCGTTCTCGATTCTTGGCCCTAATCCCTTTCGAGCAATAATCAGAATATTCCTTGATTTAACCAAAGGACTTATTCTTTTTACCGTTTCATAGATCATGCTCCTCTTAGAAGCGATGGGCAAAAGCTGCTTCGGTGTTTTAATCCTTGACTTGGGCCAGAACCTTTCTCCCCTCCCCCCAGCAATAATGACTGCTTTAACCATGCCACCCTCACTTCGTTCGGAAGTTTACAGTTTACCCGCCCTTCGGGCTGTTTACCGTTAACCGTAAACCTTCTTTTACCACCGTAAACCGTACACCGTTAACCGTAAACCCCCTGTTACATTAGCTGCGCGAAATCAGGTATACCCCAAAACAAATCACCAAAGCCCCTATCCATCTGATGGGACTAACTAGCTCTCGGGTAACGATTATTCCCCAGCGGGAAGCTAAAAGGACCAGGATATAGCCTGCGGCCACCATGGGATAGACCTTGCTTATGTCCAATCTTGATAAGACCGCCAACCATAGAAAGGCACTTAAAACGAAGGAGGCAAATCCAAAGATAACATACCAGTTACCGAAGACCTTAAGGAAGGTAGACCAGAGATGGGAGAAATGAAAATAGACAATCCCTACCGTCCACATCCCCTTCTTCAGTAATAACTGCCCCACCACCGCTAAGAATATTGAAATGAAAAGTAAAAGAAAAGCACTCATGATATTCTCCTTTCTAAGGTTTAATTTCGGATAAGTAGGCTTTTACTGGGCCAATGGACGTTCTGGCCTTTATCAGAAGCGGAATCTTTCTTTTATCAGCAGTAAACCAAACAATTGCTCCTTCTTTCTTAGGACTTCCATTCTGTATAATAGTCGGCTGAACTTTCCAGGCAAGGAATTTCCCGGCCTGGGTTTTAATCTTTTCTTTTCCTGAAATTTTCACTTTTATCTGATAGTTGTCTTTATGGTTATTAACATCGATGTCAATAACCTCTCCTTCCTTAAACTCTTGTGCTCTAAGATAGTAAAGGGCAGAGAGGGCATCCTGAACATCGGCAGGAATCTTCACCTTGTAGGTTCTATTCTTTGTTTTGACGGTATACTCTGCAATATGTTTCTTCTGATCGTAAATAGTTTCTTTCTCCATAAGATGTCGCCCTTCCCTTAAATGCTCCACAAAACGAAGGCTGTGGAGTCTACGGGCATCAAAATAGGATTCTATACAATCCTCCACTTTATAGAAGAAGGAAAGGAAGGGTAAAGATTTTATTTCCACCGTAACGTAGTAAGCCTCTCGCCCTAGATAGGACCACTCCCTCACTTGCGAAGTAGCAGTTGCTAAGGGAATGATCCCTAAATACTTAAGAGTAAAGGTGAGTTCCTCTTCGTCTTGAAATGCCTTAGTAATCGGTTGCCGGATTTTTACCTGAGTCCCAATGGGCTTTACCTCAATGGGAGGAAGGGGTTCCTTTTTAGCACATCCTCCCATCATCAATCCCATCACCAATCCCAGAAAAACCACCGTTACTTTTTTGTTCATAATCATACCTCCTCAACACGGATTTTTTTGCTTTGCTTACTGCTTGAGTTTAAAAATACGGATTATTACTGATTAATTTGAATTTAAAAATCAAATATCAAAAATCAAGATTACATACCATAGTCATATCAAAGATTAAATATAAAATATAAAAAGGACATACCAAAATTCAAAAATTTTAATTTTTGCATTGTCATTTTGATTTTTGAACTTTCATTCATTTTACTATGTCATTTTGCATTTTGATTTTTGCATTTTGCATTCAGTCATTCGTGCCCATCCGTGTTGTTATCCGTGTCTATCCGTGTAGTCAAAGTTTAACATCTATTAGATAAAGTGTGGCGGAGCCTACGTTAGTCCTGACCATCATCTTAACCGGTAACTTTTTTTCATCCGCGGTGAAGTAAATAATGCCTTCTCCCTTTCTTTGCAGCTCATCTCTTTTATAGATACTAATCGGTTCTACTCTCCAGGCAAGGAAAGAGCCGGCCGGGGTTTTTATTCTCTCTTTTTCTAAGACCTTAAGTTTTACCTGGTAATTATTTCTTCGCTCATTGACATTTAAACTTAAGATTTTTCCCTCCCTAAACTCCAGGGTGCGAATGTAATAGAGACTGGATAATATATCCTGGGTATTGGGGAGGGTTCGCACCTTCTTTATTTCAGTCTTAACTAATCGGCCTTCTTTGTCATAGTTAGGTAGGGTAAACTGAGCTAATCTATTCTTCTGATTATAATTTGTATGGCGGTCATAGATATGGCGGCCCATTACAGAATGTTCCTCAAAGCGATGGGTATATAGCCTTGGGGCGTCAAGATAGGATTTAACCACTCCTTCTGCCGGACAGAAGAAGGAGAAGAGCTTATTTGCTTTAAACTTAACCAACGGGGCGTACACCTCATAACCTTGATAAACCATCTCTCTTAGCTCGATACTTATAGTGCCTATTGGGATAATCCGTAAGGCCTTAACGGCGAAAGTAAGTTTCTCCCCCCCTTTGAAAGCAGTAATCTTCGGTTTGCTAATTGCCCTCTCTATTCCCACCTCAGGCGCTTTGGGAATAGGGATGGGCTCTCTTTTAGCGCACCCCCCGATTAGAACACCCACCATCAATATTAAGGTAGAAAATAGTCTTTTTTTATTCATGCTTTCTCTCTTTAGTTAGTTTAACATAATCCAAACAGAAGGTCAATCTTCAATGGTAGGCTTAGTAGGCTCTGCTACTATTTTATAAACCCGGGTTTCCCTGCCCGCCATCGCCTGCGGCTCAGGCCGTTGGCGGGCAGGTTCAAAGGTCTTAATAAGTCTTAACCCCTTTTGCTTGCTAACATCTGGTACTTCACCAATCACTGGGACATCCTCACTCTTCAGATACTTATCAGGATGAAGAATGACATACTTTGCCCCTAAATACTTCAGGATGCCTGGGGTCTCTGGCTTTAAGATATCAACGATCTCCTTTCCCACTTTATCCGCATAAGTACCAGAAAGGGTACCGTTGACTAATCTCTTCTGATGGATCCTCTGCCAGAATAGATACTCATAATCGGTCTCTATGGGATATTCAACAATAGTAAAATCGCCTTTCTCTTTAGAGAGCCATTCATAAACGGGAGGAGGATGGACTGCATTAACCATTGGTGCGGGTAGAGTAGGAGCGAATTCAATAAAAACGAGTACGAAAACTATAGAAAGAAAAATTCTTCTTTTCTTCATACTCCTTATCTTCTCTAAAATTGAAGCAAGGCCTATCCCTGCTAAAACACTTACACATAACATAACCACGATACCAAAGCGGGCATAGACCCGAAACATGGGTAGAACCTTATACATAAAATAAGAAGGAAAGAGAATGCGAAAAGGACCGATATCAGTCCAGGGAGAATGGGAAAATATCAAAGCCACAATCGCCGCAAAGAGAAAGAAGCTCACCCCCCGCTGGCACCGTGTAACGAGTAACGGGTCTACTTGTTTCCTTGTTAACTTATTAACTTGTTTACTTGTCAACTTGTTAACTTGTTTACTTGTCAACTTGTTAGCTAACTTTGACTTTCTTCGCCATTCTCGAACAGCAACAATAGAAAGCACAATTCCCACCCACCCAAGATAAAGAGTATGCTCTGTGGGATGACCACCATACAAAGGATTCTTAATAAATTTTTTAGTGAATTCTCCAAAGAAAGGATTATCCTGAGAAGGCAAGAGATAGCCTAATAGTCGGGCAGAGTTGCTGAAGAGATCCCGCATAGGACGGACATATCTTTCAGGAGTAGCAAATATATTTCGGAAAGAGTAATAAGCCGGAGGTAGAATAATGGCTGCTGCCACAACTACTGCCACTAAAATTACTTTAAAAGAATGAAAGCGTGTCCCCTTGTTAACTTGCTTGCCCTGTGATCCCGAAGGGATTTTTCGAGGTCTACTTGTCAACTTATTAACTGGATAACTTGTCAACCCCCGTCCCCTGAAACCCTGCCATATCTGCCACGCTATAAATGCAGCAGTCAATACCAGTATAAAATATCCATATTGGTAGTCAGAGAAAGTATTTAAAGCAAAGAGTCCCCCGCAAAGAATAGCCCATTCATAACGCCTCTCTTCATCTAATTTAGAGAGGGCAAAAATATAGAGGGGCATCCATTGGATATTGGCCAAGGCTATATGCTGAGAGGCATGAACAAGGTGATAGGGACAAAAGGCGTAAACAATACCCGAAAAGAGACTGGCTAATTTATTCTTAGTAAAATAGTGGACTAAAAGATACATAGTTACTGAGGAAAGTAAAAAAGTAAGGAGGATAATAAAATTATAGGCAAATATTTCGTTCACTAATATTGATAGCCACTTGCCCATAAAGTTTATTACTACCAACTGTAAAATATGACTATAATCTGCTCCAAAGGGAGAAGCTATGATAGGAATGAAACGAGGTGAAACATGATGTAAATAGGCATACTTGAGCCACCAAAAACCATGCACAGTACCTAAGGGGTCTCCCCCCGGGCCATAGAGATAGCTTCGCATTTTAAAAATAAGGGGATAAGTAACTATGAGACTTAAGAAGGTAAAGAAAGCAAAAATAAAGATTTCGGTTCGATGAAATCTAAGTTTGAGTAGTGGTTTTTTCATACCATTTTTCTCCATCGGAGACAATCTTAGATTAAGGGGATACTATTCACCTGGTCTTATGCTTTTTTATAAAGCCAGGTAAAATTAGCAGCAATAATGTTACAATTGCCATGGATATAACGATGAGTCTGGGCAGATACGAGGTTTTTTCCCTCTTCTCCGGAGCCACTTCAGGAAGTGCCTTCTCTCTTTTCGGTGCTTTTCCTGCTTGCGGTGCTTCCTTTGGTTGCAGTGCTTCTTCTTTCCCGAACACTTTCGCCCAAACCGGCTTCAAACCAGCAATAGTGAAATCTAAGGTAACATAATTACCTTTTGTAGTAGTCTTGCTGGTATAATCAATCTTCTCAGCAATAAACTTTCTCTTTATGGCCTCTCCTAAAAACCGGGCATCGTCATGGATAGCGGGCAGAGCCTCCTCTTTAGTTGCCCGGAATACTATCTTTCCCTTAGCCCGAGCCTCATCTATCAGGTCGAAGGAGAGTCCAATGGAAACCATGGATTCCGCAGATAGGAAGAGGGTCATGTGCCAATCCTCTTCCCATTCCCGCAAAGTCTTAACGAAGCGGGCTTCTTTATTATTAACATAGACAAAGCCGTCCCGGGCTTCAATAGCTTTTGTCCTCATTCTAATGAATTCTTTATCTTCTACTATTGAACCGCTCTTGCCTTCTGCCACATCTATTGCTTTCTTCACGACCTCGACTCCCGTACCCAAGATGAGCCTATTGCCCAGCCGGGTATAGGCGCTAATCTCTTCCGGATCTCTTGTCTGGCGATAGTGACTATAGATGATGTTATGTTTCAGATGGGTTGTCTTCACCATCCTCTCCCCGGGCTTCTTGAGGAGGGTATCCAGAGATTTGAGGAAAGCCTCAATCTTTTGCGGTTGGTCAGGAGGAAATTCGACAACTACAATGTAGTGGGAAATTCCTTCCGCGCTTAAGGGGAACAGGGCAGCTGCTACTTCAATAATGTCCAGTTGATACATCTCCCCTACTGCTCTCTTATTGACTTCACTTTCTTCACGCATTAATTTTTCTCTTTCCAATTCCATAAGAAAGGATAGCCCAGGATTGGTCTTAATCTTACCCAATGAAGAGACGACCATTGCCTCCCGGGGAATAAGGTCCTGGGCCCCTTTGCTCTCCACATCTGCTTTCTGTGATAAGCCAAAGATAGTAGTCCAGATAATCAAAGTAATGATTAGAATCTTCTTCACCCCGCACCTTTTAACATATTCACCCCGCACTTTTTATATTCCTCTTTTCCCGTGTTCTTGTCAAAAGTGCGGAGTTCAAACTGTTGTTTATTCTATGTTTTAGCTGTCCGTAGGCTTTACCAAAGTATTTAAGACTTTTTTCTCTTGCTTTAGCATCCTTTAACAAAAGGAAACTTTCGTAGTAAACTAAAGCCCAAGGTGCATATTTCTTAGTATACCCAACCAATCCTTCGTTATGTTCTTCCAATCTACGCTTAATATCATTCGTGTAACCAACGTAAAGTGAAGAATTTTTCTTACTCTTCAAAAGATAGACATGATACATATGTCCCTCTAAGTAAAAGAACCGGACGAATACCAAAAAGGTGCGGGGTCATCGTTTCTTTTCCTTTACTAAGAGGTTATGGATCACTGATTTCAGCCCAGAAAGCTTGAAGTTTAGTTTAAGATGATAATTGTCCATTATTATTTCTTCCTCAAAGTTAAGTCCGTTTGCCCGACAGAGGCGTTTCAGGAGTCCGGCTAAGAAGTAAATATCCTCTCTCTCTTTTTTGCTATCTACTTTCTCTCTATATTTAAAGAGAAGGCTTCCTCTTAGGCTATCAGCATCAAGGATATCGAAGTAGCCTCCCAGATAGTCCAAGAAGTTTACT
The DNA here is from genome assembly GCA_030615855.1 of bacterium. Taxonomy (GTDB): domain Bacteria; phylum UBP18; class UBA7526; order UBA7526; family UBA7526; genus JAUWXM01. The sequence continues at coordinate 39,818 of JAUWYL010000002.1, forward strand.
GTAGGGAATATGGCATAGGCACTCTTTTTTTCTAATCTCTTCACAATTCGGGATAATTCAGAATGGCTATTGTCAATGAAGAACATGGCTTCTCCGGTTCTCTGGAGCCCCTGAAAATCACTCAAGGCTTCTCCAGAGATAAAGAAAGTCTCTTTCCCGTATTGATCCAGGGAGGCCTTGAGCAGAGAAAGATTATTTGAAATAAGGGCAATGTCTCTAAAGAGGGTGTAGGAAGAGACTTCATCATCGTTCCCCGAACCCTTCAGGTAAAGGATGGAGCAACCCCTATAATTGATTCTCTCAAAGGGTTCTCCGTCAATCATTGCATTATCTATTGACTTTCTGAAGAGTCGGGAAATTTTGATGAGCCTACTATTCTTAACCAAGAAGAGATAGTCCGGTTCTTCTCTGCTAACCGCCAAGGTAGCAAGGGTAGCGATTTCCACCGGGCCCAGAAGACGTGCCCCCCACCTAATCTTCCAGTCGAAGTTATTAATCAATTCAGATGTCCCGAGATCCTTCAGACCTATCTTTAAAGTGACGAAAGCGAATGTCTCCTGGGGAATGAGCTGGGTTATTTTAATCTCCTTGCCTGGAAAGAAAAGCCAAAGGAAGAAAGAGGCTGATAATACAATCAAGACAAGTAGGAGACTTAAGAAAATTTTCTTAGACTTCATCTATCTTTTTCCTTCCGATTTTCCCTAAAGAAAGCCACTGCCTTCATCACCACTCCAATAACTAACAAGAAATAAGCAAGATTAGCTATCTGCTCTGCAAGCCACTCGGCTCTAATCATCAAGAGAAAAGCACACAAAACTAAAAGAAGCATAAAATCTAAAATAAAGGCAGAAGAAAGATTTGTTTTGTGATACCGGATGAAAAATTTTCTAAAAGTAATGATTTGCTTTTTAAGGAAATAGAAGAAAGACAGGCAGGTAGAATAAGCTCTCTTAATCTCTGAACAAGTTTTTTCTATATCGCAAAGAATAAATCTAAAAGTAGTCTTAATAATAAAACGGAGGGCTAAATCTTTGTAGGGGAAAAGTTTTAAGACTGCAGTTGGAGCCAGGACTAAAACAAAGAAAGCCTTAAAGGAACAGACGAAATGATGAGAGGAGAAGAAGGAAATTAAAGCGAGAAGAGATAAAAGAATAATACTGGGAAGATAACTCCAGAGATCAATTCTAATTGCTCGGGAAAATTTCATCTTGATGGCAAAGGAGAGAAAGCAGGAATAGAATAGCCAGAAGAAGCAAAGAAGAAAAGCAAAACCAAGAGAATAACCTAAGGTGCGAAAAGTCAAATAGTTAGTCCGTCCCTGTTCGGGAGAATCGAATAAAAGATAGAGCCCTTTAAAGCGGAAGGTATAGTTTCGAAATTCAAGATAATCAAAAGCAATAGGAGATAGATGAGTATCCTGAGTATAGACAAACTTTATGGCATTGGTCTCTTTGACAAAACAATAAGGAATATCTACCGAAAACTTCTGCCATTTAGGACTCTTTCTAAATTTCAGCCTATCCAATGCAATATCATCAAAGTATACCTCTATCCTTTGATCTCGAACATCAGGTGGACTACAGGAGAAGGCCTTTATTACTATCCGGTAGATTTTTTCTTCAGGAAGAGAGATTCTAAGAATGGCTTCTCTTTTGAAAATGGCCTCTTTCTCTTTTGGGGATTTCCTCTCTCCTTTTCTTTCCGCCCCAATCTTAAATTGAATCTTCCCAAGGTATCTTTTTACTCTCTTATATTCTGGATTGAGTGCTGATACTTTCTGAAACTCTTCTCTAGCTTTAAGATACTGACGATTTCTATAGTATTCCTTCCCCAACTGATAATAATCTTCTATTCGCTCCAGTTCTAATAGAGGTTTCCTTTCTATTGCTCCCTTGGGAGGCTTTTGAATAATGGTTTTACCGACCAGCCAGACCAGACCCTTCTCTTCTTTCCATCCAGATATTAAATGTTCTCTTCCTTCCTTTGTTTTCAAGGCTATCTTTATCCTAATCGGCTTTTCTAAAATTTGGGCTCTATTTGCCTGAAAACTAAAAGCAAATATCAACCCAAATATAACAACCCCCAGCGAATATTTGAAATTTCGCCTCTGCTTTAGAAATCCAATGATATCTTTCATTTCCTTCTCTTGCAGCTACTTGATAGCTTGCCTGTCCCGTTGTCCGATTTATCGGACTTTACGGGGATTGCTCGATAGTTCTCTTTTGCTCTTTTCTCTCCGTTTCCTGCTCTTTGCTCATCTGCTCACTTTCCCACCTGCTCACCTGCTCTTTGTTTTCCGCTTCCTTCTCCTCACCCCCGTCCCCACCAAATATCCTATGCACCCCACAAAAGTCGCCCCTGAAATAAACAATCCCAGATAGAATAAACTTTGCGGCCAGAAGTATAGAATAATCTCAAATTCCTCAGGTTTGTTTTCTATATCTTTAATTTTTAATTTTTCATTTTTAATTTTAAATTGTTCTATTGGAACCCACCACCCATTCGCATATCCATTCACCAAGTAATGTTCCTTTATATCTGCTTTCCGGAACAAATACCTTATATCACCCGGAGTAAACTTCTGAAGATGCTTTGCCTCTTTCACCCCTAATCCCGGATACTCAGCAATTATTTCATCAAAATTTTCTTCTTTGATTTTTGATTTTTGATTTTTGATTTTTGATTTTTTAACGTACGCTCTCCACCCCTCATGATAACTTTCACTAAACACCAACCAAAATGGCTCTGTTGCATTCTTAACCTTCACTCTATACTTAGTAGGATTTATCTTCTGAAAAGATATTTCCGGCCCGTCTTTGGACTCTGTACCTTTTATTTGCGTTGATTCGCGTCCTCTTTCTATTCGCGACCATTCGCGTCCCCCTATAGCCATAAAATCCAACTTACTCTCCAACCCCGGAAACAAGGCTTCTAGATTATGATAGCCCTCTTCTAAATAAATAGGAGAAGCAATATACCAATAGCCAGATTTAATCAGTAATACCTTTTTCTGGTCAACTTTCAGAATAGGAGGGAGAGGACGGGCTTTTTTATACGGGAGGATCTCTTCATTATATATCTGGAGATGCTGGAGAAAAACAGATTCACGTCCTTGTTTTTCTTGGCGTCTTTCAGTTTCCTTTTGCGTCTTTGCGGTTGCAATTCGCGTTAATTCGCGTTCCTCAATATCAAGTTCCGAATTCTTGGATAATCCAATATCCAGTTTGACGAGATAGTAGTGGTCTCTATTGGGAAACTCGATTTTGGCTAATTGAAGAGCCTCGAGAGGAATATTCTCAGTGGGAATTCCCTCCTGAGTCACTTTTCCGTCAGATTTCCCATCAGCGTCAAAATCGAGATGGAGAGTCATGCTAACTAAGAGATTGCGGGGATCCTCATTCTGATGAATGAGATTGATATAAGGATACTTTTCTAAATCCAAGTTTTCAAAGGAACGAGAAAGGATTATCCTGCTCTTCCTTCTTTTTAGTTTTTTTATTAAACATATCCTTTCATTAAAAGCATAATTCCGACTCTTAACACATTTGTCTTCGCTAAAACCATATAATCTAAAATTCTTAAAGCTTGTTTTATACCAGCCTTTATCAGAAAAAGTGGAACAATCGAGCCCCTCTCTTTTAGAAATTTTCAAATAAATTTTTACCAAATGAAAAGAAGTATTAGCAGAAAGGCTCTGACTCAAAGAATTTCTTACCTTCTCATAGAGATTAAAACTATGCCTGCTAAATTGTTTTTTTAAAGTAGCAGGTAATTCCTCAGAGATTCTGGTATCTGTCTTTCCATCATTGTCAAGGTCGATCCCTAAAATTATTTCAATCTTCTGAACCCCGGAATTTGTAAGACGATAATTTATCTCAAAAGAAGGATACTTTTCTAAATCAATTGGCTCTATGTTTCTCTTTAACCCTAGAAACTCTCTTTCCCTTGCATCACCATCAAAGTAGGTGCTCACAGTTAGAATATCCTTTCCGGTAGAGGCAAAATATTTCACGTTCCTAGGGACAAAAGACCACCCCTTTCCTATCCTTTCTTTTAAGCCATAGTCCGGTGCTTTAACATACTGAGGACTGACCTTTGCTCTTAAGGAGTATTTTCCAGAGGAAGGAAGATAAAAAGATCCTTTAAGTGATCTTTCCTCCCAAGAGTCAATATCACTACTAAGTTCCTTAGAGAAAAGGTGAGTTGGCGAATCCTCAGCCTTCTTTAAATAATCCCGGATTTCATCTTCACCCTGAATAACTTTTTCCTCTGGGACAATCACCAACTCCTGCGGTGCTTCCTCTACCCTAATCTTATATTTTCCCCTTTTTAACTCAATTTCTCCAATCTTTCTCCACTGGTTTCCTGAAGCTTGGAACTTGGAGTTTGGAGCTTGGAGTATCCTCTCTCTGCTCTCGGCTCCCTGCTCTAAGCTTTTTATCTCTATCTTGACTTTTTCGTTCTTAGTATATACTTGATAAACCCCTTCCTCCTTAGCCTCAAAAACAACCGGCTTCTTACTATCTTCAATCTTAATTCCATAATCGGGTTCTAAAATTTGGAGAGTCAAATCCAAAGGATTACTGTTAGAAAATGTAAATGCCTTAGACTGGAAAAGGAGCTTCTCCAATACTTTCTCTTCTTGCTGTTCACTGAAGAAGAGTACTGGTTTATTATCCAAATATCTGGTGTAGGTAAGTGGTACTAAGGTTTTTACATCTCCTTTAATAAAGACGGGGGAAGTGGCGGAATAGATACGAGGCAAAAAGTATTCATCATCAAGTTTATAAAGGTTGAGTTTGCCAAAATTCCTATCCCGTTTAATTCCCTCCTGAGAATTAAGGAAAGCAGTAAGATTGCCCAGGTTATGTCTAAACCACCAAGGATGATGCTTAATAAGTGCCCAATTTATATCTCGATGTAAAAGTATATATTTAACATTCAATAATCCGAAAAGTCGCTTAGCACGGACTTGAGTGGGCTTTTCTTCTATTTGTTTGCTAAGTAACAGTGGAATTTCATATCCTCTTCCCGTATTAGTATAGATGACTGGCTTGGCAGAAAAGAACCTTATGATATCGCCTCCGGAATAACCAGTATCTTCCCAGAGATAAATAGTATTGTAACTTTTTGACAGGGGTAGAGAAAAAATCCTCTCACTATCTTTACCCTGGCCAGTCCATTCTTTAAATCGATAATAATACTCAGGAATCTTTATTCTGGCAGAAGGGATTATTCCTCCTCCGGCAAAAATAACATCGCCGGTCCAAAAAGGAAAAACAAGAACCAGAAAAAGTAGCATGAAAATACAGGCGGCAGATAAAAAAGAAAGGCTTCTGCTAAATCTCTTAGATAAAAAGTCAACAGTGGAACTTATTCCTAGTCCTAAAAGTGGCGTCAGGGCCAAGGTAAGCATTAACCCCCATTTTTGAATATTGGCCTTAAAGGCTGTCCCCAATAAAGGAATATGTTGATAGAACCAGATATTTACATTGGCTAAAGGGGGCTTGGCTCCTTTAACTAAAAATAATCCTACGATAGCTAAGATACTAAAATAGATACATCCCGTTCTTTTATATTCCGATCTCTTCAATAGGGGTAAGAAACTGAAAAAGGGAATCAAGAAACTTATCAGAATAAAGGGCCGGGTAAGATAAAATTTAGCCCAACGATAGTAAGGAACACCCTCCCATTCGCCATGTAGAGACCAGAGGCCCCCTAATCTTAAGGCACCTAACAATTTTCCACTATTAAGTTTGAAAGTTTCTAAATTCGAAATGAACCCTAAGGAGGGGTCAGAAACCGCTCTTTGTTCTTCAAAAATGATGCTCCCATAGGGAATAATCCAGAATAGATTCAGAGATAGCCAGAGGATAATTAAAATAGATGTCAAGTAAACGGCCTGTTTTATAAGCCTGCGCTCTTTATTATTTATCAAGCAATAATAAAGTAAGTAAGAGAAGATAATAAACCAATGGACAATAGCAAGCGCCGGATTAGCATATCCATAGGTTCCCATAACAAACCAGACAATTGCTAAAATGAAGATATATTTTAATCCCTTAGCAGAATTTAGGGATTTTATAAATAATCCTAAGATAAGGGGACTTATGACATACGCTGGCATTAACATGCCAGAGGCCAAATGCCAGGGGATTTGAAGAACATAGGGATTCATCATATAGAAAAAAGAAGCAGCAAGTTTCGCTATCCTCTTAAACCCCAGAATAGAACAGAGATAATACATCGCTAAACCAGAAAGGGCAAACCAGAGATAAAACAACGATTTTTCAAAGAAGAGTAACGATAATCCAATATGTTCTGTAAGGGCGGCATAGAGGGTATAGGGCATGAGAAAAGCTAATTGGCCTGGAGCAGGATAACCCAGAGAAATAGTATGGTCCCAAAAATATAAGGTATTATGAAAAAATTGTATTCTTGATAAAGGAAACCCAAAATCCCCTGTAGCAATAATAAAATTACCCCGGAACCAGGTTAGGGATAGAAGGCCTAAGAATAGTATTAATCCCATATCAAGAGATAGGATTTTGGTCCTGGCATTCACTTTCATTTTCTCTTATTGCCGCCCTCCCATAATGCAGCGATTCCTTTCTTCTCTATTGAAGTCGGATTTAAGATAAACCGGGAAAAATTTCTTCCCAGTTTTAAGATATAAGTGAAGTCTTCGAGAGATCTTATTTTATTCAGATATCGCCAAGGTCTCTTGAGTCGGCTTCTCAAAAAACGAGAGAAGGCCTCTCCCTGGAGCTTTTTGAGTTCCTTATGGGTGAAATACTTAGTCTTGCAGCCCCGAACGACATTAAGAGCCCCAGTTTTGGGAAGTAAGCCCTCCTTAAGGTAAATATCATACATTGGAGTTCCGGGAAGAGGGTTAGCAATATAGAAAATAGCAAAATCCAAGTAAGAATTAATAGCAAAGTTGATGGTATCCTCGATAGAATCAAGCTTTTCATAGGGAAAACCAATGATAAACGTTCCGATAGTCCAGAGACCAATATGATGGGCATATTTTATAATTGCCTGCGCATAGTTATAATTGTAATTCTTGCCCAGAAACTTCAGGGTTTTTTTATTACCAGATTCAAGACCAAAGGTCAGACGATAGCACCCAGCTTGCTTCATTTTTCTCAGCAGTTCTTTATGGAGTAACCAAACCGCTATACCATTAGGTGTAGTCCATTTGATATTAAGCTTTCGCTTAATAATTTCTTCGCATATTCCCATAAGTCGTTCCCTATCTACTGAAATACTATCGTCTAAGAAAGAAATCTCTTCTATATGATAATTCTTCACTAGTTCTTCGATTTCATCAACTACATTTTGAGGTGAACGGGCCCGCCATCTTCGGCCCCAAACCGTCTTGACGGCGCAAAAGATACAGTTTCCCGGACAGCCTCGGGAAGTAATTACGGTAGCCTCTCGCTTCCTCATTATATAATTGGTTCGGGTAGCAATTTCATGGAAATAAATATCCATTGGTAAAAGGTGACGTGCCGGAAAAGGCAGACTATTAAGCTCCTTAATAAAGGGGCGAGGTGGATTCTCAATTATCTTTCCCCTTTTGCGAATAAAGGTTCCCAGAATGTTATCTAAGTTTTTTGTTTTTTTAAAGTTCTTAACAATTTCTAAAAAAGTGATTTCACCCTCTCCTTTAACAACAATATCAACATTTTTATCTTTTAAAACCTCGCAGGGATCTGAAGAAGGGTGGGCACCTCCCATTACCACCAAAATTTTGGGGTCAACCTCTTTGACTATTTTTGCCGTCCCATAGGCATCTCGGGCATGAAGAGTAGATTGGCAGGTGATACCCACGATCTGAGGGGAATATTCTTTCAAGCGTTTCTTTATCTCTCTTATTCCCAAACCATAGCGCAATTTTTTTCCTACTATCCTTACTTCATGCGCCCCTTCAGCAGCAATATCTAAGACAAAAACATTAACTCCATGCTGCTCGAGATAGGCAGCTAAGTAGCCCAATCCCAAAACGGGGCTCACTCCCCCCGGATCATCAGGATAAACGGTTAAAAATGGATTAAGAAGTAAAACCTTCATTCTATCTCCAGATATTCTCAACCTTACCGCCCACGACGTATCGCAAGCCGTCAAAGCTTCCTTGCAGATGTGGCTTAAGGAATTGCCAACCACCATGGAAACGAATGATTTTATAGATAAAATAAAAGGTGAAGAGAGGAAAAAAGAAAAGCATAAAGATAATAAAATTTAATTTAGGTGCATGGTGCTTCATAAAAATTACCCTGTTTCTAGCAAAATAATAGGCTCTCATGGGAAAATTAAACCCCATACCCCTGATTCCTTTAATACTCTCCTTTGAGCCCATTCGGTGCCAAAGTTTAGCCGTGGGACAAAAGATAACTTTAAAGCCGGCTTTTCGTGCCCGAAAACCATAATCAGTATCCCCATAGGTCATAAATAAAGCCTCATTATGCCCCTTAAGTTTATTAACTACTTTTCTAGTAGCTAAATAGGCGGTAGGGGCAAATTGCGTTTCCCGAACTTGATCCCACTGTCCTTTATCCTCCTCATTAGCTCCGATATTTTTTGTTTGACTGGTTAAAAGATTCACATATGAACCAGCGTACCAAATCACATCTTTACAGTCATAGTAATACATTTTGGGGCAAACGACCCCTACCCGAGAATCATTTTCGGCTATTTTTGTAAGTTCAGTCAAAAGTTTTTTATCAACAATTGTATCGGAGTCCAGGAACAAGATATATTCCCCTTTAGCATACTTTTGCCCTAAATTTTTGCCACCATTGAGCCCCAGGTTCTCTTTTGCTACTACTACCTTAACCCTCGGAAATTTTTCTCTTACTGCCTGGGCTGTTCCATCACTTGAGGCATTATCTACCAAAATCACCTCAAAATTGGGATAATCCATCCTCAGAACCGAATTGAGGCAATCTAAGACAATACTTTTGCGATTTCTGGTGGTAATAATTATTGAAGCTAACTTTACATCCATCTTTCTAACCATTGCTCAAAAACTAAAAGGGTCCAAATCTGATGGGGGTTATTTCTATTTAAAGTCCTTTCCACTTTTTCAGGATTTAAAATTCCCTCTTTCTTGATTTTTTGAAGAGAAAGACTTTCAGATACCAGGGGCTTCAGCTCCTTTTGAAGCCATCTTGCTAAAGGGATACCAAGGCCCATCTTCGGCCTGAAAACAACCTCTCTTGGCAGAAACTCCCCAGCAATCTCTTTTAAAAGAGACTTGGTCTTAAACCCCTTTAATTTTAACCGAGCAGGAATTTGGGCACAAAACTCAACCAATTTTCTATCTAAAAAAGGGCAACGCACCTCTAAGGATGTTGCCATGCTGGCCCGATCGGTTTTAACCAGATATAAATCGGATAAAGTTAACTTAATGTCCAGAAAAAATGCCTCATCAAGAGCATCTTTACCATTAAAGGCTTTATGGTATCTTCTGATATCTTCAAACAGTTCCATTTTCTTTCCCGTTAAATTCTCTACTTCTTGGAGAGAAAATGGACTAATCCAGAGTTGGTTGCGGAGATGCAAAGGATAAGAAGAATAACGCAAGAAAGTCTTTATTTTCCCTGAGAAAAGATTAGCCAAAAGATATAGGGGGAGTCGATGGATAGAGGTTTTTTTCAAAAACCAGTGAGCCAAATATTTTGGGTAGCCAGCAAAATTTTCGTCCCCCCCATCACCGGAAAGAGCCACCTTAACGCCCTTTTGGGTAAAAGAAGAAAGCAAAAGAGTGGGCAGAAGTGAGGGGTCAGCCATGGGCTCATCTAAAAATTGGACTATCTTTAAAACCTGTTCTGAAATTTCTTCTTGGGAAAATATTTTAAGGTGGTGGTCAATCCCAAGGTGTTTAGCCACTAACTTAGCATAAGGAGATTCGTCAAAACCTTTTTCTTTAAAACCAATGCTGAAAGCTTGAATTTGGGAAGGTGAAATAATCTTGGTCATTAAAGCTACTACTATGCTAGAATCAACTCCCCCGCTTAAAAAAACACCCAAAGGAACATCAGAGATTAGTCTTTTCTTAATGGCTTCTTGCAAGAGCACAACTACCTTCTTCTTTATTTCCTCTCTACTCAAATCTTCGATTTTCGAAGAATAGTCAAGCTCCCAGTACTTTTCCTCCTTTATCTTGCTGTTTTTCCCTACTACCATAAAATGACCTGGTAGAAGTTTTCTTATTCCCTTAAAAATTGTTGCCGGAGCCGGGATAAAGCCATATAAAAGATACTTCGCCAGTGATTTGGAATCCAGCTCCTTTTTAAATCCGGGATAGGCCAAAATCCCTTTTATTTCTGAGGCAAAGATGAATTTATTACCAAAGATTGCCCAGCAAAGCGGCTTTTTCCCTAAAGGATCGCGCGCCAAAAATAAATATTTCTTTTTCTCATCCCAAATCGCCAAGGCAAACATTCCATCCAATTTTTTAAGGCATTCTTCTTCCTCTTCTTCATATAAATGCAAAACTGTTTCTGTATCGCTCCGGGTATAAAATTGATGCCCCCTCTTCTCCAATTCCTCCCTTAGCTTCTGAAAGTTGTAGATTTCACCATTCGAGACGATCCATAAACTTCTGTCTTCATTATGAATCGGTTGATGGCCAGTGGCCAGATCGATGATACTTAAGCGTCGATTTCCCAGGCCTACATTCTCCTTAAGGTAAATACCCCAATCATCAGGTCCACGATGAACCAGGGTTTGATTCATTGCTCTTAAGGCGTTTTCCTCAACCGCCTTCTTTGAATTAAACTCTAAAATCCCACAAATACCACACATTACCTTTTCTTTCTAATAAAACGATGGACAGTCTGAAAAAGCCAACCGAATCTTTTGCCCAAAAAACGACTCATCATCAGAGTAACTAATGATCGATAATTAAGGTTAATAACCTAAGTCTTATTTTATGTTTGTTTCACTATTACTTCCTAACAAGAGATAACTAAAGATAGGTCCTAAAATGAACACAAAAAATAAGGTAACTACTCTGATCAATCCAGCAACTAATAAACTTTGAGCGGGAGTTATACTAAATATCTTGGCACCTAATATGATAACTCCTTCTGTGATACCTAAAGCACCTGGAGTTAGGTTTATTAAAGTTGAGAAGGATAAAAGGGTAGAAATTAGTAAACTTTTTAGCATTGAAATATCAATAGAGAAAGCCTGGAAAGCGAAATAAATACTATACAATTTTACCATAGAAATTAATAGAATTATCACCAGCAACTTAAAAGCAAGTTTCTGGTTACTTTTAATGCGGTACCAACTATTTACAAAGTTACTAATGGTATTTAAACATCGATTGCCAAAATTCGGAATCTGGGGTGAAAAGATAATAATCAATGAAAGTACAAAGAATGCTACGCTAAAAAAAGAAAACAGGGGCAGATTAAAAATACCATAATGGAGATAGATTAACCCCATACATATTAGACCTATCAGGGAGTTAACAAAAAAAGTTATTAAATATAGGGCAGCCATGGTGCTTAAAAATGTAGCATAAGTGAAGTTGTGTCTTTTCTTTAAGTAAACGGCCCTTATCCCGGCACCACCACGGAAGGGCATAAGATAGTTTCCCATAGTAGAAACAACTGATAGGCCAAACCATTCTCTAAAAGTTAGTTTAACTTCAAAAGAATCCAGCAAAACCTTTGTGAAACATCCTAACAGAACTAAATTTAAAAAAATCATAAAAACAAGAACCATTAATGGAAAAGGAGAAAGTTGAAAAATTTTTGTAAATTCTGGTAAATGTTGCTTAACATAAATAGCAATCAAGCCGATAATTATCAGCGAAATTACCCATGATAAACATATTTTTAGCTTCATTGCTAAATCTTTTCTCCTATCAAAACTATCCTTTTATTATTGGATTCTGTTGGTCAAACTGCGTGCTTCTAATTTTTTTATTCAAATATAAAAATGAAAATAGATAAAACAAATAACTGTAAAGCGCAATCACTAAAAGGTAAAGTTTCATAGCATTAACAATGACAAATATTGTTGTTAGAAAATGAATATTTGTTCTACCATAAAGAAATAACCTCACAAACCGGCCTTTCGTTTTTAACTCCCTTTCCAGCTCAGAACTTCCATCAGGTAATTCCAATTTGGTTATAAAAAAAATAGTATCAACCAGCAGCCTTCCACTAACAGCAAACGCACAAAATACCCATATTAAAGGTTCTGGTTTCATCCGATACAATCCAATAGATATTGCAATAAACAACAATGGATCGACAAATCTGTCAACAACAGAATCAAGCCATGCACCATACACTGACGTTAAGGATTTCTCCTTGGCTATAAGACCATCGAGAAAATCAAATAATATTGACATATGAATACATACCAATCCGGCAAATAAATATCTCCACTCTCCTATCCCGAAAAACAACATCGCCAACATAGCAAGGATAAATCCGGCAAGTGTAATCTGATTAGGAGTTACCCTAAATTTTACAATTATACCTGAGAGCTTCTTCGTCAGCCACCAATAGGGAAGATTTGAATACTGAACTATATATGGATGAGTGTCTATAAATTTCTTGCCTTTACTTGTTACCATCAAATTTTTCCTTTCAATGACATATCCACAATAGTGGGGATTAAATTATCCCAATCGTATCTACGCACTGTCCTCATTCCATTCTTCTTCAACTTCTTTAACCTATCACTGTCTTCGAACATTTTTATAATTGCTTTTGCTAACTCTTTATAATTACCAGAGTTATAAAAGATAATATTCGCTCCCTCATTGGAAACTTCTTCGATCCCTTTTAATCTGGACGAGCATACTGCTGTTGCGCTTGCCCAGTATTCAAGGAGTTTTAAAGTCAGTACAAGATGATTCGGTAGAATGGGAATGCGTGTTATTACCCCTATATCAGCATCGGAAAGATATTTTTTAACATCTTGGTAAGGTAGCCATCCGGTAAAAACAAAATTTCCAGAGATTCCGAGTTCTTCCACTCTTTTCCTAATATCATTCAGACAAGAACCCCCTCCTAAAATATAAATCTTTACACCAGTGCATTTCTTTAATATATAAGGCGTCGCTTCCACAAGGTCTATCAGCCCGTCCCTTTCATCAATCCCTCCATGATGAATAATCCTTCTTTGCCTTCCCATTCTTACATCCGACATTAAACCTTTTACTTCTGCCCCATCATAAACCACATACATCTTATCTTCTTTTATTCCTTTTTTTACCAGATGTTCCTTCATAGCTTGGGTTACTACTATTACGGTATCGCTTAACTTCCCTGTTGTATATTCGAGAAACATCAATAACTTAACTGTACACCTTTTTAATCTTCCCTTAGCGTTAGCCAATAAATATTCGGTGCTTAAATCGGTAATATCCAAAATTACCTTTTTTCTAAAAATCTTTGCCCAAAAAAGAACAGGTAAGGCAGCGACACTATTATGAACGAAAAATAGGTTAACTTTTGTCAAGCGTGGTATCAGAAGAAAAAATAATTGAAACACAAATAGAGCAGAATCAATAATAGGGCTTCTTTTGCCAGATAAGCCAAAAAGCCGGATTACTTTTATGCCTGAAAGATAGTTTTTATCAGAAGGAGCCATAATAATCACATTTTCTCCCCTCTTGGCAAACTCAATAGCAACTTTTCTTGTTCTTAAACCTCCTCCACGAGGTGGAGAAATTCTATCTTGTGTAGCTACTATGATTCTATTATAAACACCTTTCACGACTCTTCTTCTACCCATTCATTTATAACACCTTATGAACATTTTATCTGCTTTTTGATTAATGCTGTCCCTCTTTGGCAAAGTAGTCTCGGTGCCTTTCAGATTCTCTGGCAACTTATCAGCATTTTTTCAGCAGCAGGATTATTGAAAAAATCATCCACTATCTCTAATTTTGAATATAAACAAAGTGCAATCTTCACAATAGGATTTATTTTTTGGGGTAAATTCTTTCTGGATGTTTTTGTGTATACTTTCATAAATAAATTTATAAGTGGCCATCCAATATACCTTACCTTAATATTTTTGTAACCACATTTAATTAATTTATCTACAATTTCTGTTTTATTATACCGCCGGATATGTCCTGCCAGTTCGTCGTCAATACTCCAAGCATCAGGATTGTTGGGCACCGTGATAATAATCCAACCGTTGAGTTTCAAAGCTTTTCTCAAATTGAGCAACGCTTGCGTGTCTTCCCGGATGTGTTCAAGAATTTCTCCGCAGATTATCAAGTCATACTTCTGTGTAAAGGGGAAAGAAACCAAATCTCCCAAGTAAGTTGGACCATTGGCATATTGCTTCGCGCTCTCGATGCGGTTGGGATCTACGTCAATTCCTTCAACCTCATAGCCCATTTTTTCGACAACATGCATAAAGTTGCCAGCCCCGCAACCTGCATCAAGAATTCTGATGTTTTTTCTATCTTCAAATATTTTCTTGATGGTTCTGATGATGTTTCTTTTTCTATTCTGAAACCTAGGAGAATGAAGCTGAATTCTTTCGCTACTTATTTTTGTTTCGGATTTCATCCAGATCAATACCTTTTATTTCTTGCGTGCCTTAATGACTATTGTATGGCCTTTTGCGAACGGACAGAATATTGAATCTATTTTAGCAATGGCAGTTACTAAAGGGAAAAGATTTTTATATACAGCAAAAAGTCGGGACTTTTCAATATTTTCGATTTCTGCCCCACCCCAACCTTCTCGCTCGATGATTTTTCTACTCAATATTCTTCTGCTAAGATAAGTTATCGATCTAACCAATGTCGGAAACAAAAAGTTAACTGTGTACATTTTCTGAACCACAAATTTTGATCCTATTAGCATACGATTGATCTGTTGTTCACTATACCCTTCCCTATCATGTCCAATATCCCACTCGGTGATACCTGCAAGTTTTTTAAAGAATTTATAAAACCCAAATGTAGGTTTTAGATTAGGCGTTGTTATCACCAAGATTCCATTTGTTTTTAAAACTCTGTATGCTTCTTCAATCAGGGCTAAATCATCCTCAATATGTTCAATAACTTCAGAGCAAATAATTTTATTGAAGGATTTTTCCTTAAATGGTAAATTAATTGCGCCACCAGTGACGAATGCAGTCGATCTCCAGTGTGCACTCGCTCTTAGATTATTCTGACGATTATAGTCTATTCCTACAGTAAAATCTACATCTTTCGCTATACGCCCTATAAAATATCCACTCCCAGAACCTATTTCTAAGACTCTATCCTCTTTTTGGAGATTTGCAAGAGTCAAAATATGAGGCAATCTCAATCTATGGGTGAGACTATACTCAGATATAGAAGGAACATGAGACTTTTCTCTTTTTGATGCCATATATTACTCCGTTTGCTGCAACATACCTCGATAATACAAATATCTCCTGAAAAAAGAACCAGTACCTCTAATTAATCTCTTCAAATCCTGGAATGAGCTAGAGTATCTAATCAATGTCTTAAGAATATAGCTGGGGCGGAGATAGAATTTCTTCCATGCTAAAGCGAAAGCTCTTTCCAAATCCTCTTTGCTCATTTCTGCCGTCACAATTACTGCTTTTGCTGCGCCATCAAAATCTCGCCAGTTTTTTGCTTTTAATAAACCTTTTGATTTTAGTTGGCTATAATATTCAGTCCCAGGAAGTGGCGTCACAATTGAAAACTGAACAGCATAGGGGTCTAATTCTATAGCAAATTCAATTGTTTCATTAACTGTATCCCAATTTTCACCAGACAAACCAAACATAAATGTCCCATAATCTTTTATGCCAACCTCTTTTGTTATTCTAAAAGCTTCTCTTACTTGATTTAAGGTTATCTGTTTTTTACATCTATCAAGAATTTTTTGAGAACCAGACTCCACACCGTACTTGATAAATTCGCACCCGGCTTCCTTCATTGCGCTTAACATCTCTCTGTCTACATCTACTCTTCCAAAACAACTCCAGGAAATCTTGATGCCTCTTTTTATTATCTCATTGCATATAGATACTACCCTCCTTTTCCCAATGGTAAAAGTATCATCATCAAATTCAATTGCCTTCACTCTGTACTTATCTTTTAAAATTTCTATCTCATCCACCACATTCTCGGCACTTCTTGTTCTTAATTTATGTCCATACATCACCTGCGGCCAAAGACAGTAAGTGCAACGATAAGGACAACCTCTGCTGGATATCATAAGGACAGATGGCGATTTATATAAATGTGGGTCATAATATTTCATGTTAAACAAATGCCATGCTGGGAAAGGTAACTTGTCAAGGTCAGAAATCAACGGACGATCAGGATTCTCAACTACTTCTCCCTCTTTTCTAAAAGATAACCCCTTAATATTCTCTACTTTTTCACCATCTCTGAGGCACTTACACAAATCAAGTATAGTATATTCAAATTCTCCTCTCAAAATATAATCAATATAGCCATAAGAGTCTAACAAGTCTTTTGAAAAATAAGTTGAATGTGCGCCAATCAGAGCAACTTTGGCTGACGAGTTTTCCTTTATCTTCTGTACCATTGATAAATCATTTTCGATAGAAGGAGTTGACGTTTCGACTATAACTAAACCATAAGAATTCTTCTGGACGATTTCTGCCACCTTCTGTTCATCAAAATCCTCGGCTACCGCATCAACGAAGTCAACAGTAAACCCCTCTTTCTCCAACACCACCGCCGTATAGGCCATATAAATCGGGAATGGCAAAACTTTATCTTTCCGAGTATGGGGCCATCTACTATTACTTCTGACTCCATACCCTGATTCGCTATACCACGGAGGGTTTAAAAGCAAAATTTTAAACATAACGAAAACCCCACTTATTCTATCTTACTCTTCACTCCTCTCCAATCTTAAGTTGGCTATCTGTTCGGCAATAAGGCCCATCATAAAAATTATCACTGCCGTTGTCATTAAAAATAGTGAAAGTCCGGTATATCTTCCTCCAGGAGTAGAGAAGATTTTGTAAATAGCGTGGGTCAAGCCCATAACAAAGAACATAAAACTCATAGGTAAAAACACGCGCAAAGGGGTAAACAAGGTGGCAATTCTTAATATTATTAGAATAAATTTTAGACCATCGGATACTATATTTATCTTACTTTTTCCACTTCTTCTTTTCCTTGTTTTTATGGGAATATAGCCCACGCTGTATCCCGCCCGGAATAAAGCCAAGGTGATGGTTGAAGGGTAGGAAAAATGATTGGGCAAAAGATATATGAACTTCTTTGCTACTTCCGCTTTTATTGCTCTGAAACCGCTGGTTAAATCCTGAACCTTTTCATTGCTAAGATAAGAAGCAAAACTGTTATATACTTTATTTGCCAATTTCCTATGCCCGGGAGCGGGTGAATCTTTCTGCCTTGCACCAACTACCATATCGTAGCGGGTTATCTGCTCTAAAATCCTGGGGATATCATCAGGGTTATGTTGTCCATCGCCATCCATGGTTATCCATACATCTCCCCTGGCCTTCCTCATTCCGGTCTTAACAGACGCGCCATTGCCTTTATTATAAGGATGGCTAATCAGTAAGGCACCAGCCTTTTTCGCCTCCTCCCCGGTATTGTCACAGGAACAATCATCTACCACAACAACCTGGTCATTTTCACCTATGACTGACTTCACCTCTCTCACTAAATTACCGATAACCAACTCCTCATTATATGCCGGAATTATAACCGTTACCTTCATTTTGGACTCCCTTCACTAATTTCTATTACTTTGTATAACCTATTAGAATAGAGTATATTTAGAAACTCTTTTTGTTTCACATGATCCATTAATATTTCGAAATACTTATTATCAACCAGTAATAGCCAATGGGTAAAATATTTTTTAGTCGAATCTGTAACCTTTCCTCCGGGAAATTTCTCTTCCAACCATTTTCCCTTATTATCCATTACACACTTGGCTTCTAAATAACGATCTCTATCTGAAATCAGAAAGGTAGCTATGCAAGACTCATGCTTTCCGCTAGCAAATTTATCACCCAACAGTACCAGACGTTTTTTGATATTGTTTCTTTGAATAAACCGAATAGCTCTAACATAGTATTCGTTCCACATAATACGTACCTTATATTCTTCATCATAGAAGTATAAATTGTTCACATCATAACACACTTCCTCAAACCAGTGGTCAAGTTCGGTCTTGGTAGAGGTAGTAATTTGATGAAAATTGTATAAGTAATATTCAAAACCTATGAGGATCATGATTAAAACTAACCAAATATATCTAAATCGTAAATAAATAAAATGGCATACGAAATAAATCATCAAGGCTAAAAATAAGGATAAAAAAAGAAATTCAAGAAGATATGTTCGCCCTATACCACCAATAACACTAAGACTAAGCCAATTAATTATATACTTCGTGCCATAAAAATGTATGCAATAATATAAAATAGCAATAAAACTTATTCCAATGATATACCACGAAAGATGCTTACGAATAAAATTGATAAGAGAAGAATAAAATTTCTGAATCAAGAGACACATTGCATATAAAAACAAAAGAACAAAACCAATCAGACAGATAATTTTCATAGGTTCGTAACGGCCACCCGTCGAATTAAGCTGCATTCCCCAATGATTGATAAATAAAAAAATCATGATAAAAGCTGTATTCAATTTAAATTCTCTACGAGAATCATAACCTGAGAACATAATAGGCAGACTTAGCGCAGCGATAAAATAATATAGTGGATTGAAATGATAATAATGGGTTATTAACATAAAATTTACCGAAAGTAAGATTAGCATATAAACCAATTTCTCTTCCAATGAAAAACTTGTTTGCCCGGAAACATAAATTAAAGAAAAAATTAAAAGAGTAAATAAATAAGTGGCAATCCAGGCTCCCAAAAAATTATAAAAATATATAGCCTGTATTACATCAAAACCAAATATACCGGGCAGTCGAAATATTTTGAAGACAACGATAATAACGGTGAGAATGGTTAAAAAGGAGGAGAGGAAAAAATTCAGATTCGCTTTCGGACGTCGGGTCAACAATAAAAATATCATAACGATATTCAAGATGGAAAGATAGATGAACATTGCTATGACAAAATTTAATATCGGGACAAATTGTATTTTACCAAATATTGACAATAAATAAAAAACAGGGGCAAATAGCAAATAATATTTATACAATCCGCCAACATTGCTAAAATCAAAGCCATAGCCACCTTCACCAAATTTGTCAAAATAGGACCATCTAAACAACATCATTTGAGCATAATTATTTTCGTCCACATTCCCGAAAAAAGTATCTGGCTTCTCAAGTGGAATCAAAAAACCTGGAGTAAAATATAGAATGGCAAACAACAAGAGCATTATTAGCGCTAAAAAACCAATGGATGAATAAGAAAATGATTTAATCCATTTCCAGAATATGTTCTTAACGCTTGAGGTCAATTTTTTAAACGTTGGAAATGCGAGATAGACCAAAAATGCGCTTCCCAAAAAATATAATATGTCACCAGAAATCATACCGATTGGAGAATCCCAGTAATATATATGATGTTCCCAGGGAATAAAAAGAGAGAAAAGAAAGGATAGGCCATACTTCCCTTGCCGATGAAGAATGGGACCGATAGCGAATATCCTAATCATAATATAGGCAAATAATAACATGAAGTTAATAATAAATGAAGCATAAAAATATGTTGAAAAAAAACTATTCTCAATCTCTTTTTTCATGGTTTATCTCTAAACATCTTTCTGCCTTTCTTTGGCCTGTAGTTCCACAAGAAGGCCACCAAAACACCAGCAATAAGTGCTCCAGATACCCATAGATAGAAAGGCTTTCAATTTATGATATTTACTACTTTCCAATGTTTTCTAAAATTCTCACCATACTTTTTTTGTCTATTCTTCTAGGGCCATCGTTAATCTTATTGTATCCCATAATCTTGTCTGCAATCATTTCAACGTTAAAATTCTTTATCTTTGGTGGAATAAAGGATCTCTTCAATAATGTAACTAATTCTTCCGTTGAACCAAGATTAAACAATTCTGGTAATCCTTCAAAATCCATATATTCGACAAAATGAGGAAGTAACATTCCACAGGCAGTTCCATGGCTGACACCATATTTGATTGTGATAGGATAGGATGCAGCATGCACAACATTTGTTTTAGCTATTGCTATCGCTTGCCCAGCCAGATTTCCAGTAGTTATTAACTTGTTAATATCATTTTTGCTTAAGTGGTGACTGAGCTTATTTAAATATTTGTTAATCAAATAGATGGCTTTTTTTGAGTAGTTTTTGCTTTGCAAAGTAGCATTTTTGGACCAAAGAGATTCTATAGCATGAGACAAAGCGTCAAAAGTAGTTGACTGCCTAACACTAAAGGAGAGAGCTTTAGGCATCCTGTAATCCATTTTTAGTACTGGCTTTTTTGTAGGGATGGATATTTTTTCTCTTCCCCAGACAGTAGCATAAGGGGTCATAGATGCTCCGGCAGCAGTTGTGGGAATTGCTATACATCTTTTATCTTTAGAAATAATTTTCGCCGCATCTATAACACTTCCTCCACCAACGCCTATAACTACATCTTTACTATTTTTTATCTCTAATACTTCTTCAGTTGGTGGTTTTGTAATCTTTAAAAAACTTACATCTCTATATTTTTTTGAAATCAGTTTTGCATAATCCTTCGTATGCTTGCTATGAATTATCAGAGCAGATTGCATTTCTAAATCGCCTCTTGATTTGTTTTGGTGACAAAGGTATTCTTGGTGCATCGCCTTTTTCTTTGCTAACCTTCAGGACCACTGTATTTGGTGCAATTTTTGCAAAATTAATAACATCAGAGCAAGTTGGCTGTGCGCCAGTCGAACTATGGCAACCGTTATCTAAAATGTAATGCTTTAGATTTTTTGGATTTAACTTTTTATGCAACGCTAATGTTCCCAGAGACATAAGTGTCTCTGCATCTCCCGATATGACAATAACCTTATGCTTTGAATTAATAGCAATTCCCAGTCCGATTCCTAAAGTGCATCCCATGCTACCTTGCACATAGAAATTTCTCGGCCTGTCTTTTACAGCATAAAGCTCCCTAGAAATCATTCCTGTAGAAGATATGATTATCTCATCTTTTACATTCTTTACTATTTTTCTAATGGCATCAATTCGTTTCATTGTATCAGGAGTTTACAATTTTTGTATTCTAATAGTTTTAACAACCTCTTGGTGATTTTCCCCATAAAAGCGTGATGTTTAGGTTTATTTCTAACACTGATCAATAAATCTATTTTTATATCATACGGTTTTAATAATGAGGTTATTATATCAACCATATTTCCTAGTCCACTGTTCTGGAGAAATACAAGGGGCTTCTTCCCTACCAAATAGGCACCCACAGCTAAAGCCATAGCCTCGTCTTCCCTTGTGCAGGGAATATAGTTCTCTATTTTGTCTGTGAAATCCTTTAATCTTGAACCGGGCACTCCCACGATAAAATTATATTTTTTCATCTTGTTCCATACCTCCGGTCAATCTCTTCCACTTCTCTAATTGGCGTTAAGTCTCTCATATCATCCAAAGTAGCAGATAATTCTTTCTCTACAGGGTAGACAGAATCGTGTTTTTTTATAATTTTCAAGCTTTCTCTTATTGCTTTGATTTTAACCCTTTCTGTCTGGTTAGCCAGAACTATCACCGAGAATCCCGCATTAAATAATTGTTTATTTGTAAGTTGGGGAAATTTAGTGGGAACTATAACTAATGGAATCTTTGATTTCCAATACTTGGGTATTTCCAAAGCCTCTTTACCAGTCGATTCCCTACTATGGGTTAACACCATATCTGCCCCGGACTTAACATAATGCTCTGCTCTTTTAATAGCCTCAGCCATTCCATAACCTCTTATCAACGCTTCTGTTCTTGCTACTATTACAAAGTCCTTCGTTTTTTGGGCATCTTTTCCAACTCTAATTTTTGCCCCATGTTCTTCCATAGACAACAATGGTATTTTCCCGCCCCACAGTGAATTTATTTTGGGAAAAATATTATCTTCCACACAAATCCCCGAGCATCCTATTTTTTCAAATTCTTTTACGGTTCTTATGAAATTATGAAGCCCTCCATATCCATTGTCCACGTCTACCAAAACCGGAAGGCTGGTAGCGTCAACAATTGTCTTGGCTGCGTTTAACATTTCAGTCATAGTGATACATCCATTATCCGCCAAGCCCAATCTTGCCGATGCTTCAAATCCGGAAACCCAGATTCCATCAAATTCTGCTTCTTCTATCAACTTAGCAGTTATCGCATCACCGGCCGAAACTATCACCAGCTTTTTCTTCTTTTCTAATAAGTAGTTAAGTCTTTTTGTTCTTCTTATTTCCTGTAGCAGTTTTGTAGTTGTAATATATGGATAACATTCAACCTGTACAACTCTACATAATTTCTGTTCTTCTGCTTTTTTATATAAAGGTGGAAGCCAGTCATCTCCATGAACAGCTATTGATACTTTATATTTCTTCAGATTATCAAACATTGTTGGCTCTCTTAAATCCATGCAGTCTTCCACGACTTTATCAACTTCCCTTATAGACTCTATTATCTTTTTTCTGTCTTCAAAAGGTATGAGTGGTTCTCTTTTGTATCTTTTGATGACATCATCTGGATGTAAACCAATAATCAAGAAATCCCCTAATTTCTTCGCCTTTTTTATAAGTTCTAAGTGGCCGCGATGAAATAAATCACCGCCCATAGTTGCATATACCACTTTTTTATTTTTCATTTTCATTTCCTCCTTTAGTTGACTTCTTCATTAGTTCTACCTCCAAAATCCTGAATTAGCAAAGCAGCAATATCTTTATTCTCACTTATTTGCGAAGCATTAAATCTACTCCCATAAGCAATGAGGGGAATCTTTTGTTCGTGGATTGAACCGTGGGATCTAATATTTACCTCTTCAAAATCCTTCCTTAATCTTCCAAAGACTGTATTCTTATCAGCTAAAACAAAAATATCTCCTATTCTTTGAGGAAACAAATTATATCTTTGGCTGGCCTCCTGTCGGGAAATCACTTCCTCTACGCCCTCAAGATGCAATAGGATGGCTATGGCTTGATCAAAATCGGACTTCTTCTCAAGATAGATATAAGCAGCACCCCCCATATTCTGATGATGGATAATATAGCGGTCCTTAATAATAGGAATTACTTCACATTGAATTTCCTGATCTGCCAAAATTCTACCAAGATCCAATGCTTTCGTCTTATTAGACATTCCGTGATCTGCGGTAATAATAGTTTCTATATTAGAATCAATATTTACTATTTTGCCTATTAACCTATCGATTTCTTGTAGATAATACTCAGATTGTGCATCCCCGGGTTTAAACTTATGCATAACATAATCCGTAGTACTAAGATACATCAAATCAATGAATTTTTTAGATAGAAGCTCACAGGCGGCCTTCAAGAGCCATAGATCTGCTTCTATTGAATAGATCGAAGGAGGAGGTCCAATTTTATCAATAATCCACTTTAAAGGTCTTTCTACTGACATAGAGATACTTGTTCCTCTATTTAAAAGTATTCTTAATTTATCTTTTGAGGTCAGGAGAGCAGAACTTCTCCCCACCGCTTTCCCTTTTTCAAAAATAGTCTCAGTCAGAATATAGTCCGCTGATTCCATATAAGTCCCTTTACCAGTTTTGGGATTCAAAAAATAATTTGCCGTAATACCGTGGATTTTGGGATAGGTACCGGTCACCAATGAGACATTATTTATATTGGTCACCGTAGGCACCATAGCCCGAATTTCTTTATAAAATCCTTCTTTTGCCAGGCGGTCCAGATTAGGAGTAGGGCTCTTCTCAATATACTCTGGACTACATCCATCCAGGCAGATAAAAAGTAACTTCTTATTCACTCTCTCCAGTTTCTCCTAAAATTAGTTATGCCATCCGCTATGGGATGCATACGTAGCGCCCTTCCCGCAGCAACAATTATTGCCTTCATCTATCCTCCTCTTTGTGGTAATTTGGCAGACAAAGCATTATGGGCGCCAACAAGAATAATTGGTTCTCTTCTTTTAAGTAATCTGCGGAATGCAGCTGCCTTAGTCATTTCATTCTCCCTCATTCTTTAAGGTTTGCTTACTTCTGAGCGGCTACTAAAATCATGGGGTTAAAAAGCTCGTATCTAGCAATTTCTCTTGCTAACTTTTTTAAAATTGGCAACCTGAGATGCACAAATGGTAGGTAACATCTAAAACTCTCCACCTCTGTC
This sequence comes from bacterium, assembly GCA_030615855.1. Lineage (GTDB taxonomy): Bacteria > UBP18 > UBA7526 > UBA7526 > UBA7526 > JAUWXM01. The sequence goes on from JAUWYL010000002.1 coordinate 64,105, forward strand.
TTGTTAAAACCCGCCTCTTTGAATAAATTCCTGATCCGCCGTTTAGTAAAAGAAAGCTCGTAACCAAATTTCATGTGCCTACCTCTTAGTAGCTTAATGTGGACAAACTCGGCAATCTGCCTTAAAACTGGAAATTCCGGAATATTTCCCCAAATTTGTCTATAGGTCAAGGCACCCAAATTTAGTTGGGGGACGGTATTAAAACAAATTCCTTCTCTTATTAACACTCGGTACATCTCATTTATTGACCTTTTAGTATTTCTAAAATGCTCTATAACTCCTCCCCCGTAGATTAAATCTATGCTATTTGCTTTAAGTGGTATTTCGTTCATATCTCCCAAAATTAGGAGGTAATTCTTAATCCCTTCCTCTTCAAACATTTTTTTGGCAATCCTTAAAGCAGATAAAGAAAAATCTATTCCTATAACATTCAACCCTCTTTTTGCCAGCTCTTGACCTAAAAACATTGGGCCGCATCCGATCTCTAAATAGACATCTCCCTGCTGAAAGTGATAGTATCTAAATATTTGATCAAGAGTATCTCTTAGTTCTTTTCTATCGTGCTCCTTTTTCTCCTCCTCATAAGTTTTACTTCTCAGGCTCTCTCTATATAACTTTTTCCACTTCTCAAGAGATAACTTTATGTCTTCAGGCAGAACATCTGGTAACATACCTATTATGTTCTTCTCTATCACCGAATAGCTTCTACGACAACTTCTGCAATAAAAGTCATTCTCTCTAAGAAGTAAACTACCTTTGCATTCTGGGCAACGGATATGATCTAACAAATTTTTATCTTTCATTTTTAATCTTCACAAAGCTTAAACTCTTCTAATGTCTTTCTTAGGGCTTTAGTAAAGACCTTTTCCCAGGTATGATTTGAAGCCAGTTTAATGGCATTCGTTCTCATCTCCTGATGGAGTCGATCATTGGTCAATAATTTAACAATTGCTTCGCTGACCTCCCTCTTATTATAATTCACTAATAAACCTGCCCTTTCTTTCTTAATTTCATAAGCAATCCGTGGCACGGGCGTAATTATTACCGGCAGACCACAGGCCATATAAGCTTTGGGTTTGTTGACATCAGAGTAAAAACTCCAGCTTTCAGGGTCTGGAACATAGGGAGCTACAGCCACTGCACATCTGGCCATCATTTTCTCCAGCTTAGAGTAATCTTCTATATAACCGGTAAAAGAGACTTTATCAGAAATTTTCAATTCGACAACTCTTTGTTTCAAAAGATTTTCTAACGGCCCGCTGCCTATGATAACTAATCTGGCTTTCTGAACTTTTCGACAAACCTCAGGAAAAGCCTTAATTAACATCATTACCCCTTGTTTTTTTCGTAAATGACCGACAAAAACTATATCATAACGGTTAATTTTCTCAATGGGAAGCCTTTCAATGCGGTCAAAGTTGTTACCGTCAGGAACAGTGATCTGTTCCGCCGCTTTCTCGGTCTTTACTCCTCTCTTCTTCCTCTCCGTCACCATCACCTCAGAGCTGTTCCAGATAAGATCAACGTGGTAGCAACATAATTTATCAATTCTATGATAAATCCAGTTAAGAGCCGGGTTAGCAAATCGGCGGGGAGTATAATCTACAGTATAGTAAACAACTCTTTTGGTTATTCTGAGACTGCGCAATACAAGAGTACTTAATGCATTAAGGTTATCGAAGGCCAGGCAAAAATCAAATTTCTCTCCAAGTTTTAAAGCAAAAAAGATAGTGAAAAAGAAATCTTTAAGATAATAAAGAATGTCTGGGCCAACGATCTTGGGTGCTAAAATTGTTTTACTAGGTTTACCTTTTTTATATATAGTAAGCGACGAGCGCTTCTTTCTAGCATAAGAAAATGGGTGATCAATAAAAACCAAGAGAGAGACTTTATTCTTAAGGAATGCTACAAATTCTTGAGAAGGCCCAGTAGCATAGGAATGAGTAATAATCAAAGCCTTTAAACTCTTTAGATTAAGTTTATTCTTTTTCGTCATAAGAAATGCCTAAGAAGTTTCATTAGCTTTAATGCCCTTGATAAAATTGAAAGCAGCAAAATTTCCTAAAAACCGATTTTTGGCGATAAAGAAGTTTATTTTCAGAACAAAAGGAAGGTAGTTTATTAGTCGCGCTGGTAAAAAGCCATACCTCTTAACCTGAATATTGGTTAAGCCAACCTCAGAAAAAATTTTTCTTAAGTTCCCAATGGTACTTTTAACAAAATGCTTCTCTATTTTCCACTCCGCCTCAGGAGAAAACCAATAATAAGGATAAAAGAAAGGGTTTAGAGGATTGGGTTCGAGCACTACTACCTTTCCTCCTTTTTTTACTGCCCTAACCAAGTTTTTTAAAATTTCGATTCTCACCTTCTCTTTGTCTGAAAGAAGGTGAAAAGTGCTAATACAGTATGCTCCGTCAAAAACATTCTCAAAAACAGTTTGATAAAAGTCGTTCTCTAAAATTTTAAGATTTTTTTTCAAACCAATTTTTTGGGCATTTTTTGTTAAAATTCTCAAGGCCTCTTTGGCTATATCAACCCCGGTAATTTTATAACCCAATTTTAAAAGGGGAATCGCGTATCTACCGCTTCCACAACCTAAGTCAATAAGAAATGAGCCAGGAGGAAGATCAAGAAATTTAAGAAAAGTCTGGAACTCTAAGGCATCACCAGGGGGTTTATTTAAAAAATCTGCGTCTTTATATTTTTTAGCGAAACTTTCAAAAAAATATTTCTTTTTTTGGTCAAATCGCTCTGTTCTATTCATATTAGCTAAGAAAAACTCGCTCTTGACCGGGCAGAAGTAATAATACTTAATACTTCAGCAACGTCTCTTTTCAGCTTGGCCCAAGAAGTGATGTCTTTCTTAATCCTTCTTTTTATATAGTAGGGAGTAAAGTAAAAAGCTTTATAGCCCCCTCTTCTCATTTTATCCATTTCTTCCCTTGTTGTTCCATCCGATATATAAACTGGCCAATGATCACGAAAACTGTCACCTAATTTCCCTGTAATGTATTGATCTATAATATCTTCAGGAATTTTCTTTTCCTTAACTGCTCGCGTAAATAACTCCGCTCCCGGCAAAGGAACTGGTAGCATTATGGCAATATATTCTAGACACCTTATTCCCGTGTCAATTAATTTTCTACCAAACATAACTGTCTTTTCCTTTTCTTTCTTCGTTTCTGTAGGAAAACCTATAATAAATGCCAGTTGAATATTTAAAAAAGGATACCTATTACAAAGGTTTAAAGCCTGGTAAATTTGACTATCCTTGATTCCCTTGTGGACAATTGAATTTCTTACCCTTTCGCTTCCGCTTTCAATGCCAAAGCAAAAACCGGTACAACCAGCCTTAACCATTAACTCCAGTAATTGCTCATCAATCTGATCCGCTCTTACCCCGCCAGCTGACCAGCGAACCTTTAACCTACGCCTGAGAACCTCTTGGCAAAGATCAATTACCGCGCCGCGATTAATGGTAAAAGAATCATCCCAAAAGTCAAAGGGGCCCCCATATTTATCCAAAATAGTTTCCATTTCATCAACAATATTTTTTCCGCTCCTCGAGCGAACTAATCTTCCAAATCCCCCCATTCCGGGCCGACTGCAAAAAATGCATCTGTAGGGGCAACCACGGGTTCCCAATATGGGAAAGCCGGTCATCCCTCGTTTTTTGTACTTCTCCATATCCACTAAGTGATAGGCTGGGAAAGGAATAGTATCTAAATTCTTAACCGGCTCACCAATAAAAAGACCTTTGACTTTTTGTCCCTGGAGTATCTTTTTTACTATTACTGGAAAGATTTTTTCTCCCTCACCAATAACCCCAAAATCAAATACCGGATATCTTTCTATTAAGCCAGGATCAGCAGAAATATGGCAACCTCCAATGCCTATCCTAATATCTTTACCAAACCTTTCTCTTACAGCTCGGGCTATCTCAACGGCACTTTTAATCTGGCAGGTTGTCGAAGAAATACCGATAATCTTAGGCTCTTCTTTTTTAATCACCTTGAGAATCTCTTTTAAAGAAAGCGAAGCATCCAGGTCATCTAATATTTCTACCCTAATCCTTTCTCTTTCTAAGACAGCCGCTAAATATAGAATGCCCAAGGGAGGAACATTGTCGTAACCCCCGGCAATGACTGTATTAAAAGATGTTGGTGGATGAATTAAAAGGACATCATTTTTTGCCATATTTTTTATACCACTCAATCGTCTCTTTCAATCCTTCTTCTAATGAATAATTTGGTTTAAATCCTAATAATTTTTTAGATTTTGCGATATCAACTAACCGCTGGGGTTGTCCCTTTGGTTTCGTAAGATCCCAAACTACTTTTCCTTTAAAATCAGTCAGCTTCACTATTAAATTTACCAGATTTTTGATACTAATTTCCCTGCCGGAACCAAGATTAATTGGCTCCAGAGTGTTTAATCTCTCCGCCGCCAAAATAATTCCTTCAACTAAATCTTTAACATAGATAAAATCTCTTTTAGGGCTACCATCTCCCCAAATTACTAATTTTTTTTCCTCAAAACACTTTTTAACAAGCGAGGGAATCACATGAGCCGTTTCTAAATCAAAATTATCTCTTGGACCATAGGTATTGTTGGCAACAACTACATTAACATCCATCCCAAATTCTTGATGATAGGTTTTTGCCAAAACCGCCATCGTTCTCTTTGCCCAACCAAAGCCAAAGTGAGATTCGTCGGGGGGACCATTAAATAAATTTTCCTCTTTAAGTGGCATGGGAGAGTTTTTAGGGTAGGCGGGCGAACAGCTCACTAAAACAATCTTTCCTACCTCATTTTTTCTGGTAGCTTCAACTAAATTTAAATCCATTACCATACAATTGTAAGCTTGGGTAGCAGGGTGAGTTTTGCTATAAGCAAGACCCCCAACATCAGCCGCCAGATGAAAAATTAGATTAACTCCTCTAGTTAATTTTAAACAATTCTCAAAAACTCGTAAATCATCCTTCTGACTATTTGGGATAATAATATTTTCTCTTTTAGCTCTTCTTTTTTCCACTAAATTATCTACCACATGAGAACCGATAAAACCTGTTCCACCAGTAACTAAAATTTTTCTATTCTGCCAAATTTTATTTAAGGTCATAACCAATCTACTCTTCCCATCCATTTTTCTCTATTTTCTGCATACCATTTAATTGTTTCCAGCAGACCTCTTTTCCAAGTATACGTTGGCTCCCAACCTGTAAACCTATGAAGTTTGGAGTAGTCAACTCTTAGCTCCTCAACTTCGCTCTTTCCTAACCGCCCTCTCTTCTTTTCATAAACCACTTTTTTTCTTCCCCAGTATCCTTCTTTTTTACCAAGCGACAGAATCAAATCAAGCCAGTCCTTAATCCTAATAGTTCTGCCAAAGCCAAAGCAGTATACTTCTCCTGGACTACCAAAAAGAGCAACATGGATATGGCCCAGTGCTCCATCTTTGACAAAGGTAAAATCCCTCTTTGCTCCTAAGTAGCCTAACTTAATTACTTTTCTTTCCAAGGCTTGAGTAATAATGGTAGCGGTCACATATCTCGGATTCTGCCGAGGACCGTAATTATTAAACTTCCTGGCCACTACGCCGGCAAGACCATAAGCCCTAAAATAATTTTTAAAAAGAAAGTCAGCCGCCACTTTCGAAGTAGCGTAAATACTTTGTGGATTAAGTGGTGATTTTTCATCCAGAATTAATCCCCCGCTTTTATCAAAGCGGTAATGAGATTTAAACTCGGGATTAACATTGCCATACTCTTCAGAACTACCAGCAAAACTAACTTTATAGGGATTTAGTCTAATATCAACCATGGTTTGCAATAAATTCAATGTGCCCACAGCATTAGTTGTAAAGGTCTCATAAGCTCTCCGCCACGATTCACCTACGTGAGCCTGAGCAGCTAAGTGAAAAATAATGGATTTACTACTCCCATCCTTTTTTATCTCAAGAAGAGATTGCCTAACCGCCTGTTTATCCGTAATATCTGCCTTATGAATAGTGATCTTCCTTTGAAGGTGCCCAATGTTGTGAAGCATCCCGGAAGAAGTAGGTCTTATTAAAACATGAACATCAGCCCCAAATTCTAAGAGTTTATCCGTTAGATGGGAACCTACAAACCCATCTGCTCCAGTTATTAAAACAGTTCTTCCTTTTAAGATTTTCCTAATCTCTTTCTCTTTTTTCTTCATAAAATTATCCTTTCTTAAAAAAATTTTTAATCTCTCTACACACTCTTTTGATATCTTTCTTGGTTAAAAACGAGGAGGAAGGAAGCCAGAGTCCACATTGGGAAGCCCAGGTTGAGACGGGAAATCTTCCGCTACCTCTATAAGGCTTTAAAGAGTGAATTGTGGGATAAAATTCTCTTGTTCCAATTTCTTTCTGGCTCAAAAATTTTTTAAGGGATAATGGTTTATTAACAAAGATGTCAACAAACCAGGGAGTAGTTTGAGAAAGATCGGTAGGAAGCATCTTAACCTCTTTCACCTCAGCAAGTTCTTCTTCGTAGATTCTATACATTTCTCTCTTCCATTCAATTCTCTTTTTTAATTTTTTCATTTGAGCAATTCCCAAGGCTGCTTGGATATCAGTAAATTTAAAGTTAAAACCAATCGTGTCATGTTTCTGAGTCTTTCGGTCAATGCGACCGAAATCTTTAATACGATACATCTTATCTCTCAGCCGTTTACTATTAGTAACCAGAACTCCTCCCTGACCAGTGGTAATAATCTTAGGAGTAGAAAATGAAAAACTTCCAATCTCTCCCAAAGTCCCCAGGTGCTTTCCTTTATAATACGACCCTAAGGCTTGGGCAGCATCTTCAACAATGAATAGATCATAGTCCTTAGCAATTTTTTTAAGTGCCTCCATATCTGGAGCACGAGCATTCATCGCTACGGGCATAATCGCCTTTGTTTTTTGGGAAATCTTCTTCACCACTTCATATAAATCAAGGCAAAGATTATCCTTTTGAATATCTATTAAAATAGGGCTCGCTCCGGCAAGAAGAACAGCATTAGGACTACCAACCATAGTAAAATCTGGTACAATCACTTCATCACCCCTTTCTATCCCTAAAGCCATTAAAGCAATAGCCAGACTTACTGTTCCATTGTTTACTGCTAAAGCATAGCGACTATCAACAAACTCGGCCACCATCTTTTCAAACTCATAGGTTCTGTCAGCCTCAGTAACCCAACCAGAATCAATAGTAGCAATAAGCTCTTTTTTCTCTTCTTCTCCTATCCAGGGTTCCATTTGATTTATTCTGATCATCTTTTTCTTTCCTTACAAAAGAGATTTTAGGAATTTTTCTTTATACCAGATTTCATATCTCGGGTTATAAGGGTTGCTAAAAATTTTCTTTTCCAGGGCATCCTTTATCTCCAAAATACCTTCTTTCACACTCCTTTTAGCTTTGAAACCTAATCTTCTCTCAATTTTTTTAAAAGAAATACGGTAATTACGGGGGTCCTTTTTCTTTTCCATGATCTTTATTTGAAGTTCCGGGATATATTCTTTAATTAGATTAGCAAGTTGTTTTTTTTGATAGTTTTCTGTTCCGACATTAAAAATCTCGCCAGAGATTTTGTTAAGTGGGGCTCTAAGGCAGGTAAGATAGGCATCTGCAGCATCTCTAACATGGGTAAAGGCACGCCAACATTTCGGTCCATAAATAACTACTCTTTTTTTATGAACCGCCTCGCGGACAAAATCATTTATCACAAGATTAAAACGCATTTTAGGAGAAAGTCCAAACATCATAGCGAAACGAAGAATGCAAGGGTGAAACTGAGATGTCTCAATTGTCCTAAGGTATTCTTCACAAGCCACTTTAGTCTCAGCATAAAGAGAAGTAATGTTCAAAGAGGTATCTTCTTGAGCCAGACCAGCACGGTAGATACCGTAATTACTACAAGTGGAGCTAAAAATGAAGCGCTTAATTTTCTTCTGTTTACAGCAGGAAGCAATAATTCGAGTTGCTTCAAAGTTAATCTCCCAGGTTACCTTAGGTTTAACCTCACATGCCTCTTCACCCACTAACGCCGCCAGATGGATAACAGTGTCTATTCTCTCAAGAGCTTCCTCAACTATTCTTCTATCTCGAATATCACCTTTAACAAACTCAAAATTGGGGTGGCCATAAAACTCAAGGAGACTCTCACCACCAAACATTAAATAATCCAATAAGCGTACTTTAAAACCTTCTTTTAAAAGGAGCGGAATTAAAATTGATCCAACATAACCTGCTCCGCCGGTAACCAATACCCTCCTTCTCATAACTTAACCCCTCCTAGATCTTTTCTGAAATTTTCATCTTCTTTAAACCTCGCTCGGAACCATTCCACGGTCTTTTTTAAACCGGATATAAAGTCATACTCCGGGTCATAGTTTAAAAGGTTTCTGGCCCGGGAGATATCTGCCAGGGCGCGGTAAGCATCGCCTGGTCGGGGGGGAAGGAAGACCGGCTTTAGATCCTTATGCATAATCTCATTGAGGATCCTTAATAGCTCCAAGATAGAGATATCCCTACCGCAGGCAATATTAAAGATCTCACATCTTAGATTCTGAGTATTCATCGCTCTGATATTAGCCTCCACCACGTTATCCACAAAGGAAAAATCCCGCGATTGCCGACCATCCCCATAGATAGGCGGTGATTCATCCTTTAATAAAGAGGCGATAAACTTGGGGATGACAACAGCATACTCATCATCCAAGCTCTGGCGGGGGCCAAAGACATTGAAGTATCGAAGAGAGACCGTCTCAAGATTATGGTTCTCTGAAAAGATACGGCAGTAATATTCACCTGCGAGTTTAGTCAGGGCATAGGGCGAGATGAGCAATGGTATATCGGCCTCCTTCTCCGGGAAGTTCTGGGTATCGCCATAGATAGAACTGGAGGAGGCAAAGACAAAGCGTTTCACTCCTGCCTCCCGGGCAGCCCGAAGTAGGTTCAGGGTGCCATCAATATTGACCTCATTAAACTCATACGGATTGGCCAGTGATTTAGGAACTGAACGCCGGGCAGCCTGATGCAGAACATAATCCATGCCCTTACAAGCCTCCTGGCAGGTTCTAAAATCACGGATATCACCCCGTATCAGGCTGTAGACCCGAGGACTAAGGCCTGAGGTAAAACCCAGGTTCTCCTCTTTCCCTGAGGAGAAGTCATCCAATACCTGGACAGAATAGCCTTCTTTAAGCAGCCTTTCCACGATATGGGAACCGATGAACCCCGCCCCACCAGTAACTAAAATCCTCATCTTCGTCTTCCTTCAATCAAGTATTGAATTCCGACCAGAAACCTTAAAGAATAAAGCCCTAAGGCTAATAAGGGTTGTCTCAAAAGTTTCTTCCACTTTCCCTTCTCCAGAAAGACTCCCAAATATCGATACCAGAATCCCAACTGTTTTCTTATGATTATATCATCCTTTCCCCATTTTTTGATATACTTTGTAAACGATCGGGAATAATAACCTTTTTTCTTTAGATATCTCTTGAGATTAAATTCTTCTTCGTTGTGATATAAGGAACCATCTATAATATCTACTTTTCCAATTTTTTTAATCCTTCGGTCAAAATCCCAATCTTCAGGGCCAGTTAGAGACTCGTCAAATCCATCAATTTTTAAAAATTCATCTCTACGAACAAATCTCACACAATCTATTACTGTGGCATTATAAAAACCTCTTTCAAAATCCCTCACTCTCACCCAAAAACTATTTCCGACTATTCGCTCAGGAATGTATAGTGCCACACAGCCTTCGTTCTCACCCCGAAGGAAAGCCTCCCCATACCATCCCGCCGAGGCGGAAGCTACGGGGCAGGTTGGCTTCCTACGGGGCAGGCATTTATTTACACACTCCTCTATTACCTTTTCAGATAAAACCATATCCGTATCAAGATATAAGATATACTTCCCGCTGGACCTTTCCACCCCAAAGTTTCTTTGGGCAGAACGCTCAGGACCTTTGTTAAGAATTTTATTTGTAAATTTTTTAGCTAATTCAACTGTATTATCAGTTGAATTATTATCTACTACTATTATTTCTATCTTTTCTTGTGGATAGGACTGGCTTTTTATACTTTGAAGACAGTTCTTAATATTTTTTTCTTCGTTTTTAGTAGTGATAATTATACTGACAGATGGCAAATTCACTTTCTTATACTATATTCTCTCTTTCTATTGAAATAAGAACCTCCGATTTCATCGGAAAACCTTGTTTCTCGCTTTGCTTAAAAATGAGCCAAGCAAGTTGTCTCTTTCTTCGCTACCGCTCAGAAATAAGAACCTTGTTTTTCCGCTAACGTTCAAAATAAAGCTTTGTTTTCTTTGACCCAGGAAATAAGTTTTTTCATTCCTTCTTTTGGGGTCACTTTTGGTTCCCAGTTTAAGGCCTTTTTAACCTTTGAGATATCTGAGATGTATACTTTTTGGTCGCTGGGGCGCCAATCGCTGAAGGTGATCTTGCTTCTCTTCCCTGTTTCTGCTTCTAAAAAATCTAAAAATTCTAACAGAGAAGTGGTATTCTCTGGGCCACCACCAATATTGAAGACTGCATGCCTGAGATCACTTTCTATAAATTTATCATAGGCCTCTATCAGATCAGTAACATAAAGAAGGTCTCTTACTTGCTTTCCATTGCCATAGATGGTAATCGGCTTGCTAAATAAAGCGGCAATAATGAACCAGGCCACCCAACCCTGGTCTTCGAAGCCAAACTGACGCGTCCCAAAAATGCAAGACATGCGAAAGACTGCAGTCTTCATACCATAGATATGAGCATATTCTTGGGTATAGATGTCTCCCACATATTTACTTACCCCATAGGGGGTATGGCCGGTGTGATCAATGGGTATCTTCTCCGAAATACCTTCTACTCCATCATAGATATAGCGTTCCTCCTTCTCTATCAAGGGAATTTTATCCACGTTTTCCCCATAGACTTTGTTAGTACTACAATAAATAAATACAGCATTTTTTGATTTCTTTCTCAGACATTCCAAGACATTTAGAGTACCAAAGGCATTGATGCTGAAGTCCTCCCTGGGAATGCGTACGGATAGAGGAACCCCGGGCTGACCAGCAGTATGAATAACTACATCCACTCCATCCCCAATGGCCTTTAAGACGTCTTTCTCATTCCGAACATCCCCCTTAATTCTCTTAATGTTATCATATTTTGCTAAATAGTTCCAGTTATACTCCACGCTCTTCTTGTCATAGCCAAAGAGTTGAGAACGCATTAAGTTATCCAATACAATTACTTCATCGCCTTTCTTAGCATAATACTCTGCGGTATGACTCCCCACTAATCCTGCTCCCCCAGTAACCAATACTCTCATTCTCTCCTCCTCATAAAGTCTCGGAGATGACCTAAAACTGCTTTTCCAGCACGCCAGAAAAACTTCAGGTCTTCAATATTCCTGATGGATATTATCTTTCTAACTAAGAATCGGGGAGTGATAAAGGATTTATAGATGCCCTGAGTAAGTCGCATTACCTCCTCATCCTTCATTCTGGTCTTCATGGCTGGCTGACTCATATCGAATCTGTCCCAATCCCCACTCTTTAACCAACCATTCTTCCTGCATTCCTCAAAGAGGACCGTTCCGGGATAGGGAATCATAATGGTTGCCTGCAGAGAATCTATCAAGCCTTTACTAAACAAGTCCTTTGTCATCTGAATAGTCTTCTCTGCTTCCACCTTTGTCTCCCAGGGATAACCAACCATACAGGTAACGTGAGGCTCAAGACGACCTTTAACCTCCCTGTTTGCCTTTTTGACCTCTCCTAACTCCTTTTCAATGGCAGCAATTTCTATGTCTTTATTTAACCTATTAATCGTTTCCTGACTCGCCGATTCAAGCCCATAAAGTAAAAACCTGAAACCCGCCTTAGCCATTAGTTGGTAATCTTCTCTGGTTAATGCTCCAAAGCGCAGATTGCAATTGAAATTAATCCTTTCATTATAACCTCTTTTTATCATCCCCTGACAAAATTCTCGCAGCCATTCACCCGCAGGAAAAGTACCGGTATCACCCATTATCTCCCGAATGTGATATTTTTCGATAAGTTCCCCTATTTCATCTAAAACATTCTCCACCGACCTTACCCTCCAGGTAGGATAGAGAGTGGTCCAGGAACAGAAGGTGCAGCCACCGTTTCTGCGCCACCAACAATCGCGACCTGCCATAATATAAGTCCCGGGAGTTAATTTATAATTTCCATTCTCATAAGCATAGAGTTTCCATTTAGTTAAATCACGGTCAATGACAGGTAAAGAATCTAAATCATGATTTAATTGAAAACGGCCAGTGTTTTTGATTTCACCGTTTTCACGATACCAGATGCCGGGCCCCAAATCGGTGAACGGTGAACGGTGAACGGTGAACGGTTTTCTTAAAGCTTGGCAGAGGTTGAGGAGAAGGAAGTCATAGTCGCCACCGGTTAATACATAATCAACTTGAGAATTGTGGAAGGACTCCTCTGGGAGGGCGGTAACATGGTCACCAAATAAGACGGTTTTGAGTTTTGAGTTTATCAATGATCTTCCAGTGCTGCTTAATTACCGGGGTTTTGGTCTCCATAGCAATAATATCCGGATTTTCTTTTTTCACTTCGTCTAACCATTTCTCGTAAGTCCATTTCTCTGCTATTCCATCCAGCCAGATAACCTCATAACCCGCATTCTTAAGCATAGTCGCTGCCAGAGCAGGAACTACAGGATAGATATAGGTAGGGTTATGGAACCATTGGAATTGCCTATTCTGACTTAATAGAGGACATCCTGGCCCTTTTAAGGGAGGATAAGATATCATTACTTTCACCCCGTTAGACCTCCTCGTATAATATGTTACTACACTTCGTTGTTACTATCGGTTACTACGCTCCGCTGTTACTAACGGTTGCAGTAACTGTTAGTAACCCCTGCCTGCCGAAGCCTTGGCGTAGGCAGGCTTAGTAACCCTTTAGTAACTGCTAGTAACCTTCTTCATATTTGCGCATTACTTTTAAGCAATTCCTATTCCTCTTTCAACCTGCGAGAGAATAGACCTTTCAGGAACAAGACTCCATAAGTGAGGTTAGTAGCAGTGATGCCAAAGAATACCAAAAGAACCTTTTTGGGATCTCTATTCTTCAAACTGGTTAAAAGAACCATCAATAAATAAAAGAGAATGGTCCCGAAATAAATTTTATAGAAAAGAGGTTGGATAAGTCCCAATGACCAACCAAAGAATAGGCCTAAAACAAAGAGAGAAGGGATAAAATAAGAGAACCTACGTGAGGTGTGAGGAAATCTTTTGGCAAAATATCCTCTGTGTAAAGCATAGCCCCGGACCTGTTTTAAATGGGGAATAAATAACGGACGGCGGTGGTGGTAAATGAGAACCTTAGGAGCATACATTATCTTCTTTCCTAAATCTCGGACAATATGGAGGCAGAGTTTAGTATCCTCTCCTGGCCAGAATTTAACCCCAAAACCTCCCAGGCTATCCATAATCGATTTTCGAATGAGAAGGTTACAAGTAGGAAAGTCATCGACCTCCCTTTCTCGTTTAGGAATATAGCGATAACTTATACTTCCTGTAGCCAGAAGAGATGAATAAACCAAACCACTTGCTTGTTCTCTGAGACCATCATTGGGAGGGGTTATCCCAGGCCCTCCGATGGCTGCTACCTTCTCATCCTCAAAGTAGGGCATGGCATTCCCGAGCCAATCTTTTGTGGGAAAGGCATCATCATCCAGAAAGGCTAAGATTTCTCCTCGAGCATGCTTAATTCCAATATCCCTCTTCTCCGAAGGTCCAATTGCTCCAGTAGGAATGACCTTCACTTTGGAATAGGATAATTGCTCCGTCTTATCTGGTAATACAATAATTTCATAATTCGGATAATCAAGTCTCTGGCAATAATTGAGACACTCTTGCAGGTTTTGGTTATTGCTTTGAACAGGGATAACGATTGAAACTAAAGGAGTTTTTGTTACTTTTTGCTTTGCAATTCTCTCTAATATAGAAAGACTTTTCTGAGCAGAGCGATCCCAGTTAAAATCTTGGGAATATTTTAAGGCATTCTGAGATAATTTTTTGTATAGCGCCTTATCATTTAATAATCTTAAAATATTCTTTGCCAAGAGGGCTGGTCTATTCTGAGAACAGATTAAACCAGTCTGGTTATCTATAGTAGAGTCTCTCAGGCCGCTAACATTATAGACCACGGTAGGAATACTCATAGCATGGGCCTCAGTAATTGCTAAGCCCCATCCTTCTTTTACCGAAGTCATAACCAATACCCAGGCACTCCGCAAGAGTCGCAACTTTTCTCTATGCATCTTATATCCGAAGAACCTCACGTCCTGTAAGTTTAGTTTCTTCACCAACCTTTGTAATTTATTCTGATAAGCCTTGTCTCCTTCACCCACCAGCCACAATCTGGCCTCAGGCATCTCCTCTTTTACTCGCCTAAAAGCCTTAATAATATGATGGATCCTCTTTGACTTTTTGAGTCTCCCCACATAGGCGACAGTGGGAAGAGAACTTCTTTCTGGAACCTGAGAAAGTGGCGAAAAACCAAGGCCTACAGGAACAATATGAACCTTTTCCCCTTGAAAGCCGAAATGAACCAGGTCCTTTTTAGTACTCTGAGAAATAGTAACTACTGGAATGTTTTTGTAAATTCTTAAATATAGCGGCTCTAATAAATAACCTATTATTGCCAGAAGAAGGGGTGATTCATAGAACCAGATTTTTCTACATAGTTGATGGATAGAAACAATTATTTTTTCTTTTACATAGAAGGGTGTGAAGAAAGGAATGGTATTTATTTCGTCAATGACCAAATCAAATTTTCCTTGGAAACATTTTTTATAGTAGCGAAAGGCCTGCCAGTAAACAGTATACTTATTGCCTGACCTTACAATATTGACCCCATCTATCGTTTCCTTCTTTAGACAATGAGGAAAGGCACTGGTAAACAGGGTAACCTCATGACCTGCTTTCACCCACCTCTTAGCATTCTCATGAGTTAATACCTCTGCTCCTCCCGCTAAGGGGTTCTTAATGTCTCGCCAGTTAAAAATCAGGATCTTCATTTAGATCACCGTCCACCGCTTACTTTCTCCCCTTCTCCGTTTCCCCGATTCACCCTTTCACTCATCCTTCGCCCCTCGTCCTCCCCTACTCTCACCTCAGGTTCAATGGGTGGCGCCATTACTTCATAAACCTCTGCCTCTGGGAATGATTTAATCAGCCGCAACCCGGGTTGCTTTTTAATATCAGGTATCTCTCCAATAATGGCAACTTCGTTACTTGTGGCGTATTTTTCAGGATGGAAGATGACATACTTTGCTCCCAGATGTTTCAGGATACCTGGAGTCTTAGGGTCTAAAATATCAACTATTTCCTTTCTCACTTTATCAGCATGGGTGCCAGGCAAGGCGCCATTGACTAATCTCTTTTGATGGATCCTCTGCCAAAATAGATATTCAACATCATTCTCCATAGGATATTCAGCAACAATAAAATCGCCCTCTTGTTTGGAGAGCCATTCATAGACTGGAGGAGGATCAACAGCATTAATCATGGGGGCAGGAAAGGTAGGAGCAAATTCGATACAGATGAGCAAAACAATGAGAGCCACAAGGATTTCTCGCTTTTGGGGAGTCTTTATCTTCTGTAAAATACTGGCTAATCCTATACCCGCTAAGACACTTACTGAGAGCATGACCAGAATGCCAAAGCGAGCATAACAGCGAAACATAGGAGCTATTTTATACATAAAGTAAGAAGGAAAGAATATTCGAAAAGGACCAATATCTGTCCAGGGGGCATGGGAAAAGATCAGAGCCATAATCCCAGCGAAGAGGAAGAAACTCACTCCTTTCTGGGTTCTGGTTGACCAGTTTGCCAGTTGGCCCGTTAGCCTGTTATCTGTATTTTGTTTTTGTGTACCCTTATTCACTTGTTTACTTATCAACTTGTTAACTAATTTATTCTTCCTCCTCCACTCTCGTATAGCAATAATTGAGAGAATAATTCCTACCCAACCGAGATAGAGGGTTTGCTCTACCGGGTGATAAACCTTGATAAAATTCCGGGTAAAACCTCCTATAAAGGGATTATCGCCTGAGGGTATGAGATAATGGAAGAGATGAGCAGAATAGGTAAAGAGGCCGCTAAAAGAGCGCTCATATCTCAGAGAAGCAAGAGCCGTTGGCTTGGGACTGAATACATTTTTCAAGATAGGATAAATAGCAGGCAGAATAATCGCCAGAGCAACCACCGTTGCCACTAACACCACTCTCATTGTCTTAAGCGGTGATCGGTGATCAGTAATCAGTGATCGGTCTTTCTTTTCACCGGATAACCGGATAACCGGATAACCGGATAACCTCCTATTTCTCCACCCATACCACACCCGCCACAGGATAAATACTCCAGTAAAAATGGTCACAAAGTATCCATAATAATAATTGGAAAGAAAAACTAGGGAAAAAGCCAGAGCAGCGAGAATAGCACTCCCATAGGTTCTTCTTTCATCCAGATTAAAGAGAGCCAAAAAGAAAAGAGGTATCCATTGAATGTTGGCCAGGGTCAGATGTTGATAAGAATGGGTAAAGTGAAAGGGGCAAAAGGCATAAATTATTCCCGCAATCAAACTAGCTAACTTGTTTTTGGTGAAATAGTAAACTAAATAGTAGGCTATAATAGCCGAAAGAAAGAAACTTGGCAGAACAGAAAAATTATAAGCGAAGACTTCACCAAATTTTAAAGATACAGGAAGTAGCAAGCTTTCCCAGAGAAAATGTCTGGTAGCAGCATAAGCGAAATTGACCCCATAAGGATAGGCGATCAGGTGACAAGTCTCCGGCGAAAGACGATGAAGATGGGCATATTTTAGCCACCAGAGATGCCAGACCGCTCCCAAAGCATCACCTCCCGAGCCATAAAGATGACTATTCATTTTGAAAATAGTTGGATAAGTGATTATTGAACTCAATAAAATAAAAAATAGCAAGATTAAGATTTTATTCTGAATAGGTTTAAATTTAGAAAGAAATGTCTTTACCATGCGATTTTCCTTTTTGGAAAGAAGGGTTTGTCTTACCTTAAATAGGGGGGAGTGCCTTTTGGATTATTTGTATAAGATTAGCAGCATGCTTTTTCCAAGAATATTTCTGTGCCTTTCTCCAGGCGGAATAGCCCATCCTTCTTGCCATCCTCTCATCTGCCACCAGTTTATCTATATATTCAGTATATGCTCTCAAATCTCCCTCTTGAGGAAAAAAACCATCTTCCCCATGAACAAACAAATCAGTAACACCAGACCCTCTGGGAATAATGGATGGGCAACCATGAGCAGCCGCCTCAAGCCCGGCCATACCAAAAGCTTCAAAAATAGGATGGACTAGAACTCGGGCTTTCAAATATAGCTTATTTAGTTTCTCTTCACTAAGGGCTCCAGTTATCTCAACTCTTCCTTCTAATTTCCGCTCCTTTATGCCAGTGCTAAAGGAGTGAAGTAGAGGTTGATCCCAGGAGCCAGCCATTATTAACTTTACCCTTTTGGCTCTAAGATTCTCCACTATATTTAACAAGAATTCTGGTCGTTTTCCAGCATTCCATTTCGTGGATGATAAAATATAATCACCCCGTGTTTTGGGAATCTCAGTTAGAGAATAACAGCCAGGATGTAAAACTTTAATCTTCTTGTTACCTAAAGTAGCTAATCTCTTCTGATGAACAGTAGAACATGTTATAGTGGCTAATGCATTCTTAACGATTAAAGCATCAAGGCCTCGGGCAAGGGGGAGTAAAAAAGGGGAAAGGAAACGAAGGAAAGAGGATGCATAAGCTCGGGGAAGAACATAAGAAATAGGGTCATAGATATAGGCAATATAAGGAATATTTCTTTTTTTCCACAATCGGTAACTGGTAAAACAGGTATAAGTAGCATGAGTAATAACTACATCAAAATCTTCTCGCAGAATAATCTTTGGTACCAGATAGGGGCTAATAATGTGGAAAGTAGAGAAAAAACGAAAAAAGGGAAATTTTAAAGGATGGCGAAAAATGAAGGGGAATCTTTCGGATAAAAATTTGATGGGTATCTTTCTTAATAGGTCATCATATTGGTAACCCTGGACTTTCTTTTTCATTAGCACCATTAATTCTACTTGCTGTCCCATTTCTCTTAAGTGTTTCACTTCTTCAAAGGCATATCTTGCCACACCCCCTACTAAGATCTGATCTAAAAGGATTCCAATTTTCATTAGTGGTGAACTTCCTTTCCTAAAAACTTTCTATCCAGATTCTTGGTTTTAGTAGAGATTATAAAATGATGAGAAGGCCACTTAACAATTCCATAGGGAATCTTGCTCCAAATCCAGCGTAAATCAACATAATTCCACACTCCTTCTACTATTACTCTTGAATTGTTCTTTCTGAGCAGCCTTTTAACTTCTTTTAAAGAAAGAGGTTTCTCAACTGGCTGAGCTTTTAACCCAAGGATTCTCATCAGGAGAGGCCTTATAGCCTCTATTCCGTAAGGAAGTTTAGCATGAACAATATTGATTTGAATTCTTGAAACTCTTACCATTTCTCTAACGGCTTCTTCTTGATTGATGATATGTTCTAAAACTCCCGAGCTTAAGGAAACATCAAACTGATCATCACCAAAAGGGAGCTTTTCTGCAGATGCCTGAACCAACCTTTTAACCCCTCTTTTGTTCGCTCCAAGCAAAGCCTCAAAAGAGAAATCTACTCCCACAGTATTAGGAGAATACTTTTCGATAAAACCATATCCACAACCGATATCTAAAGTCTTTTTTCCTTTTAATAAAGTTCCTAAAACTTCGTAATATTCCTCTTCTTCTCTAAAGCCTTTCCTTTTATGGATTTTATCATACTCTTTTTGAAACTTTCTAAATTTATCTCGGTTTCCTGATCGCCAACATTTATTTTTCAGATATCCCAGTCCACCTGCACTAAATTCACAGGTCTTCATAAAGATGAATCCCAAGGTATGGATGGGATCCCTCATCAGTCTTTTCCAGTGACGGAAGAAGGCAGGTCTAAAGATTGTAGCCTGTTTAGCGAATAAATCTGGATGTTTTCTCCTGTAGAAATCGATGGTCTGGGCGTAATAAAATTTCTTCTTTATACTATCCCATAGAGTCAAATGACCTTCGTGGTGGATAATGTGAGATGGAATGCGAGTTATTTTGTATCCTGCTTCTTTTATTCTCTGAGGAAGATCGTATTCTTCTCCGCCCCCAGCAATCCGTTCATCGTATCCTTTCATTTCCTTAAAAATTTCCTTTTCAAAGAAACGAGCTGCTTCCATAATTTCATCACCAATGTAGCAGGACCGCTCCAGGGCCTTACACCTTGCCCAGAAGCCTTCCCCTACTGATATTTCGGGAATGACTAGCCCTTTAATCTCCTTCCTTTTCTGGATTTCCTTTATGCACTCCTCGACTACCTGGGAAGTGAGTTCCATATCGGAATCAATGAAAAGTAAATATCTTCCTCCTGCCTTCTCTGCCCCAAAGTTCCGTTGCACACTTCTCTCCGGTCCTTTACGGTATACCTTAGCATATTGATCCGCAATCTCCCTTGTTCCATCCTGGCTATAGTTATCTACCACAATGATCTCAATCTGAGAATAAGTTTGATCCCTAATTGATTTAAGGCAAATATTAATAGTTTCTGCAGAATTTTTGGTAGGAATAATTATTGAAACTAAAGGTTCTTTGTTCAGTTTATTCATAGTTATAATATTTCAAAATATACAGGCGATAGAAGATGGCCATAGTATCCCACCAGGTATGGTAGATGGCTTTTAAGCCGATGCGTCCCATAAAACGCTGGTAATTTAAGGTTATGGGGGCCTCAGCGATTTTGTAGCCTAGATGGTGGGCATTGACTAAAAGTTCTAAGTCAAAGGCATATCTTTTGATTAGAACCTTAGGAAATATCTTTTGAAGCACCTCGTATTTGAAGAGTTTAATGCCCGTCTGGGTATCTTTTAAAGGTAGACCAAACATAATTTTAATTAAGAAAAAATAGACATTGGAAATAATCTTCCTATGCCAGGGATACCTTAATTTAGACTCTGGGTGTCTCTTGGAACCGATAACCACATCTACTTCCTCTTTATTCATGATCCTGAAGAGGTTCTGAATCTGTTCTGGATGGAGATCTAAGTCAGCATCGAGGAAAGCAACCAGGTCTCCTTTGGCAAAACGGAAGCCATACTTCAGCGCTCTTCCCTTACCTCGATTTTTGCGCATCCTCTTTACTGTAATATTAGTAAATCCTTTTGCTGCCTTCCGGGCATTCTTATAGGTCTCGTCCTTACTGCCGTCATCAACAATAATGAGTTCATACCGGCAGCCGATCTCGTTAAAGACCCTCTGTAGCTCCCTGATATTACCGTAAATATGTGGTCCTTCATTGTGGGCGGGAACCAGGATGGATAACTTACCTTTAAACTCTTTCAATTTTTATTCTTTCCAATCTTCTTCGCGGCATCCAGACCAGAAATTGATTAATCAAAAGGAGTAGCGCTCCATTTACCACCAAGATCCATACTACCTGGGAGAGGGTATTGTGGAATAGAGTAATGGCGATTATCTGTAAGAGGGTAAAAATGCCTGCTAAATATAAAAATCTAAACCTATGGATGGAGAGTTGGTAGAAGAAAAGGATATTGACCAGACCAAATAGGGCCATGGCTAAGGCGAACTTTCCAATTAATGGGGTACTTGCTTGATGTTTACCGGCCCAGATAAGCTTAATTATGAGAGAAGGAAAAAAAAGACAAACAAGGGTCGCTCCACCTGCTAAGAGACCAACGTAGAATAGACTTTTTTTCAAGATAAGGGAAGAGTCCCTTCTCTGGGCATATAGTTCTGCGGCTTTAGGAAACATGACAATCACAATGGGTAGGGGAAGAAATAATATCATCCTTCCCACAAAGGCAGCAGCAGAATAAATTTCTGCTTTAACCGGGCTAAAGAAGTTCCCCACTAATAGAGCATCGATGTTGGTCAGAATTATGAAGAAGAGGACGCTAAATATGACAGGAGCAGAATATCTGTAGATTTCTTTAAAGTTTACCCTCCCCTCTGTTTCCTTTGATTTAAACAGAAACTTCAGGGGAAAGAAGAGAACGCATATACTGACAAGTATAGCGAGAATAGAAGCAGCTAAAGCCCCACTTACTCCCAGACCGAGGAAGACAAAGATAATCCCAAATATTAAACGGGAAGCGGTACCTAATATGGTGCTCCATCCTAAGTAATTAAATTTTTGCAGGCCCTGGATTATTCCTCCTGCTGCTGGGGCGATAACGCTCAACAATAAAAGTATTCCCAGGATCATAACTGGCCTGTTAGAGGGAAAATGCTGCCAGGAAGCAATCCTTCCACTTGCCGCCAGAAATATAAGGGAGCCCAGGAAACCGTAGAAGAAGAGCCTCTTAAGAAAATTAAACAATAAAAAACGTATCTTTCCATATTGGTTAAAGGCTTTAAAGTGAGCCGTATACTTGGTAATCACTGTCTGAATAGTAGTTGCTGGAACAGAAACGATCATTAAAAGAGCAAGCAATCTATAGAGAATTCCATATTCCGTTTCTGGCAGATGACGGCCCATGTAGATGTGAAATATAAAGTTACCTATATTGGCTAATGTGGCAGCAATGAATATGAAAGAAACCTGCCTCTCAAAACTTCCAATAAGTCTCATTGCTTTTGCTTCCTTTATAAAGGGACTAGGAGGGATTAGAAAGGAGGAACAGGGATTAGTAGGGATATTCGCGATAATTCGCGTTCTTTTATTTCTTGTTCCGTGCTATTCGCGTTTATTCGCGTCTATCGGCTTCCGATTCCAGCATCACCGGTATCCCATCTCGAATAGGATACCTTCTTCCACATTTGGTGCAAACAATCTTATCCTTTTCTAATTTAACATCTGCTTTGCACACTGGACAAGCCAGGATCTCTAACAATTCTTTATCAATCATGCTCCTCACCTCCATACTTATTAGTTGACAAGTTGATTAGTTAATAAGTTAACAAGAAAACGTTCGGTTACGGTTAAGGTTATGATGCCCGTTTCGTTTAGGGGTTACGAAGTTCGTCAAAAATCGTAACCGATAGATGATTGACGATACGGGCTTCGTTACCGTCACCCCTTGACGTAACCTATAACTTGTATCCTTGTCAACTTGTATTCTGCTGTTCTTCCTTGCTCTTCCTGAACCACTCGATAGTTCTACTCAGTCCTTCTTCCAGACTTATTTTTGGTTTCCACTTTAAGAGTTCTTTTGCTTTTGAGATGTCTGGTCTTCTCACCTTGGGATCGTCCTGAGGCAAAGGTTTATAGACTATCCTGCTCTTGCTCCCCGTTAATTCAATTATCTTCTTGGCAAAATCTAAGATAGTCATCTCCTGGGGATTGCCTAAATTAATGGGCTTATGAATATTAGATAGCATTAACCTATATATTCCTTCAATCATATCTGAGACATAGCAGAAACTCCTTGTCTGAGAACCATCCCCAAAGACAGTCAAGGGCTCATTGGCCAGGGCTTGACTGATAAATGTGGGAACTACCCGGCCGTCTTTCTTTCTCATCCGCTCACCAAAGGTATTAAATATCCGCGCGATCCTAGTATCCATTCCATGATACCTATGATAGGCCATGGTCATTGCCTCAGCAAACCTTTTCGCCTCATCATACATCCCCCTTGGTCCTATGGCATTAACATTCCCCCAGTAATCCTCCCTTTGGGGATTTACTAAAGGGTCGCCATATACTTCAGAAGTAGATGCCAGAAGAAATTTGGCTGTCTTTGCTTTGGCCAAACCCAAAGTCTTATGGGCTCCTAAGGCACCAACCTTGAGAGTCTGGATAGGGTACCTTTGATAATCTATAGGACTGGCTGGTGAAGCAAAATGTACGACATAGTCTAGTGGTTCATCTATTTTGATATACTCCGTTACATCCTGTCTGACAAACTTAAAATCTTTGTTCTTCATTAAATGAGCAATATTATCTAAGGTGCCAGTAATGAGGTTATCCATACATATTACACTGTGCCCTTCTTTTATTAATCGATCGCAGAGATGGGAGCCTAAGAAACCAGCTCCCCCGGTAATCAGAATCCTCATATAATGCCTCGCTCTCTCAAGTTGACAAGTTGATAAGTTGATAAGTTGATAAGTAAAAAGTAAGAAGTATGAAGTATGAAGTAAATTTGCATTTTGCATTGCTAATTTTTCAATTTTCATTGATTTTCCTATTATCTTTCCCACTTTCTCACCGGCTCACTTTCAGATGTTTTTAGATACTCCTTCAATGCTTCCTGCCAAGGTCTTAATGGTTCACCTACTGTTTTAATATAGCGATTATTATCCAGAACAGAAAACTTTGGCCTTTTTGCTGGACGATTCAATTCTCCAGAAGAAATGGGTTTCAGCGATGGGGGATGTGCGATGTGCAATGTGTGAATGATTTCCTGGGCAAAATCACACCAGGAACAGGAACCACTATTGGAAATGTGGTAGATGCCAAATGTATCTGTATGATGTGTGATGTGTGATGTGTGATGAAGTAATTTACCTATTGCGTGAGCGAGATCTTTGGTATAGGTGGGGGAGCTAATCTGGTCATTGACTACTTTTAATTCCTTTTTCTCTTTGGCTAATTTTAATATGGTGTTAACAAAATTTTTACCGTGCTTTCCAAAAAGCCCAGAGGTTCGAATGATGAAGTATCTATCTAAAAGCAAAGAAATATGTTTCTCTCCCTCTAATTTGCTTTTTCCATAGACGCTCAAAGGGTTAGGTTCATCGCTCTCAAGATAGGGCTCTTTCTTTTCTCCATCAAAGACGAAGTCCGTGCTGATATAAGCCATAACTGCCTTACACTCTTTGCAAGCGAGGGCTACATTCTGAGTACCAGTGCCATTTATTCTATAGACCAAATCCTCATTTTCCTCACAGCCATCGACATCCGTATAGGCGGCAGCATGAATCACAATCTCCGGCTTCGCTTCACAAATGTTTTTAATTATTTCTTCTTTACTTGTAATATCTGACTTGATATACTCCATTGATCCCAGATCCCAGATCCTAGATCCTGGATCTTTTACATCTATTCCGAACAGCTCATGCTCTTTTGATAGGGCCTCTACCAGATCCCTGCCCAGCATCCCACAAGCACCGGTAATTAAAATACGCATCCTATCCTAATTCTCCATACCATACTGCTTCTTATAGAACTCTTCTGCCTTCTCTTTTAATCTCTTCCACCAAGATTCATTATTTCTATACCAGTCAACCGTCTCTTTTAAAGCCTTTTCAAAATTATGTTCTGGCTCCCAACCCAACTTCCTTATTTTACTGGAATCTAGGGAGTACCTCCGATCGTGACCTGGTCTGTCCTTCACCTTCCTGATTAGGTCTTCACTCTTACCCAATATTTTAAGGACTGATTTGGTAATCTCAATGTTTGTTCTTTCGTTATCTGCTCCCACATTGTATATCTCGCCTATCTCTCCTTTATGGAGGATGAGATCGATTGCTCGGCAATTATCTAGGGCGTAGAGCCAGTCTCTGACATTCATACCATCTCCATATAAAGGAAGGAGCTTATTCTCTAAGGCGTTGGTAATGAAAAGGGGTATCAATTTCTCAGGAAACTGGTAATGTCCGTAGTTATTTGAGGAACGGGTAATAATCATGGGAAGTTTGTAGGTAGTAAAATAAGATAGGCAGAGGAGGTCAGCGCTTGCCTTGCTCGCCGCATAGGGACTGGAGGGATTGAGAGGGTCGGTTTCTTTAAAAGAGCCTTTCTCAATGCTTCCGTAGACTTCATCAGTACTAATCTGAATATATCTGTTAATCTTATATCTCCTGGCAGCCTCTAAGAGAGTATAAGTTCCATAGATATCTGTTCGGATAAAGGATTCTGGTTCCAGGATGGAACGGTCCACATGTGACTCGGCAGCGAAATTCAAAATCGTATCAACTCTTTCTTTGACTACACTATCTACTACTTTTTTATCGCGGATGTCTCCTTTGATGAATCTATAATTTGGATTTTTCTCCACATCTCTTAAATTTTCAAGGTTCCCAGAATAGGTTAATTTATCAAGATTAGTAATTTCATAATCTGGGTATTTTCCCAAGAGATATCTAATGAAGTTAGACCCAATAAACCCCGCACCACCAGTGACTAGAATTCTCATCTGCATCTTCCTTTAATCAAATTTAGAAATATAGAGATAT
Source organism: bacterium (assembly GCA_030615855.1). GTDB lineage: Bacteria > UBP18 > UBA7526 > UBA7526 > UBA7526 > JAUWXM01. The sequence continues at coordinate 89,425 of JAUWYL010000002.1, forward strand.
TGTCTACCTTTAAAAAGGGTTGGGGCGGGGTGAAGCCACATCCCCCAGTTACCAATATTTTCTTTCTATCTGCGTAATCCGTTGTACTCACCATCCTTTTCTTCCTTTCCACTTCTCATAGGGGACGGAGGGATCGTCCAGAGATAAACGATGCTCATCTGGCTTCTGATAATCATAGAGATGGGTTGGAATATTTAAAAGCCAGCAATCTTCATTCCCCAAGTTCTCTATCCCATGAACTACTAAAGGCGGGATACTTAAGACCACCAGATTATCTTCACCAATGTCATACTCCTCGACCTGGCCAAAGGTAGGGGAATCCTTGCGGCCATCATATAAGACTATCCTTCCTTTCCCTTTTATGAGACAGAAGTTATCTGTCTGTATCTTATGGTAATGCCACCCTTTAATCCATCCTGGCTTGCACTTGCTGATATAGACCTGACCGAACTTCTCGAATATCTCATCATCTGAGCGCAGAATCTCAAATAATGCTCCCCTTTCATCCTCTAAAACTTTGAGTCTTTTAATCTTTACTCCCTCAATCATCTTACCTTCCTCTTTCGCTTCGCTCAATCGTCGGAGTAGGAAAGTACAAAAGTATAAGAGTAAATAAGTAAAGAGATGATGGACTACTTACTTTCCTACTTTCCTACTTTTATACTTTCTTACTCTACAATACTTCCAGTCTGCTTCTGTCCCCTAAAGTAAATCTATAGCTCTGCGGTTTGGCCTTGGTTTTGGAGATAGAGACTTCTTTTCCAATGAGGCTCTCGTTTATCCTTCCTGAGATGCTATCGATACTACTCTCCTCCAAGATGATGCTATGTTCGATTTCACTATTTCTTATTGTCGTTCCCCAGTAGATGGAGGTAAAGGGACCGATGTAGGAGTTGATTATCCTACTTCTTTTACCGATGATCGCTGGACCACGGATGACGCTATTGATTATTCGGGCTCCTTTTTCAACGACTACTCTTCCTGTGATCCTGGAATCCCCATCTACCTTACCTTCGATCTTGGTCGACATGGATTCCAGGATAAGACGATTGGCTTCTAAGACATCCTCCACCTTACCCGTATCCTTCCACCATCCCTGAATAATGTGAGAACAGACCTTATACTCTTTATCAATTAAATACTGAATGGCATCTGTTATTTCATACTCCTTCCTCCAGGAAGGTCTGATATTATTTACTGCCTCAAAGATGTTTTTATCGAACATATAGACCCCTACTAAGGCCAGGTCGCTCTTTGGTTTTTTCGGCTTCTCAGTCAGTCTGACTATCTTCCCTTTCTCCAATTCCGCCACCCCAAATCTCTCAGGCTCCCTTACCCTGGAGAGCAGGATTAAAGCATTCAGTTTCTTACCCTTAAACTCCCGCACCAAAGAGGTAATCCCTTCCTTAATCAGATTGTCCCCTAAATACATCACAAAGGGTTCATCCCTAAGATATCTTTGGGATATCTTCACTGCATGAGCCAGTCCCAGGGGTGCCTCCTGCTCAATGTAAGTCACTTTCAGACCCCACTTCTTTCCCGTACCAACCGCTTCTTTTATCTCCTCCTTTGTCTCTCCCACAACAATACCTATATCCTTTATCCTGGCATCAGCAATGGCCTCCAATCCATAGAAGAGGATGGGTTTATTGGCAATAGGAATGAGCTGTTTTGCTCCGGTATGAGTGATGGGCCGCAGCCTCGTTCCCCTTCCTCCACTCAATACTAACGCTTTCATATCTCCCCCCGCAAACACAGATGGACACAGATAGGTTACAGATTCACACAGATCACAGATTTGATATTAATGGACTATATCGCCCAAGATCAAAAATCCAGCCCCTACTAACCCCTTCTAATTCTTCCTAATCCCTACTAACCCTTGTTTTATGCTCTTTCTCTCCAGTAATCCAGTAGATCCTCAAGGGTTTTCTCAAAGGGTATCTCTGGCTTCCAGCCCGTTGCTTCCCTAAACTTTGTACTGTCTCCCACAAGTACCGGCACATCGGATGGTCTCATCCTCTTGGGATCTTCCTTTATCTCTATCTTCTCCTTTGTTAGTTTCAATAATATATTTAGGACTTCCTTAATCTTCCATCCCTTACCAGAACAGATATTATAGACCTCTCCTGGCTTCCCTTTCTCTGTGGCCAGCCAATAGGCCTTTACCATATCGCGAACATCAGTAAAATCCCTTATCGCCTCCAGATTGCCCACGTGGATGACTGGCTCCTGCTTCTTCTTCTCGATCTTAGCGATCTGTTTGGCGAAGTCACTACAAACGAAGACCTCTCCCCGGCGGGGCCCGCAATGATTGAAACCTCTTGTTCTAATAATGTTCAGTCCATAACTTTTATAGTATTGATAACCCAGTAGGTCCTGTCCCACCTTACTTACCGCATAGGGAGATAAGGGTCTCAAAGGATTGGTCTCTTTAACAGGTAGTTCATCCTCCTCCACCAGGCCATACTCCTCCGAGCTTCCTGCGATCTGGATAACAGGATTTATTTCCAATTCCCTCACCGCCTCAAAGACATTTAATTCTCCAATGATGTTAGTGGTTAGTGTCTCTTGAGGAGCATGCCAGGAGGTAGGAACAAAGGACTGGGCAGCAAGATGGAATATTTTGTCCGGTTTTATCTTCTCAATAAGTTTTTTAACCGAGGAGGCATCCCGAATATCACAGCCCATCAAGGCTATCCTGTTCTTAATATGCTCTATATTTTCTGTCTTCGATCTCCACCTCTCAATCCCGTAGATCTCGATATCTCCCTTCTTTAACAAGAAGTCTGCCAGGTGGCTTCCTACAAATCCAGTAATTCCCGTAATCAGAACCCTCATTCCTACCTCCCTATTCCTTGGTATTTGAAACCCATTTTCTTCATTTCTTCTGGCTCATAGATATTCCTTCCATCAATAATGACTGGTATTTTGAGTAATCTTTTAATCTTCTTTAAATCCAATTCCTTAAACTCATTCCACTCTGTCAGGATGACCAAACAATCGCTCTTTTTAGCCACCTCATAGGCATCCTGGCAGAACTCGACTCTCTTTAAGATCTGTTTTGCCTTTTCCATGGCCGCAGGATCAAAGGCCTTTATTCTCGCTCCCTCTTTCTGTAGGGCTTTAATAATATCTAAGGAAGGAGCATATCTTAAATCATCAGTATTGGGCTTAAAGGAAAGCCCCAGGATGCCTATGGTCTTATGGTTCAGGTTCCAAAGGGTCTTCTCTATCTTCTTTACTATAAGCCTCTTCTGGGCCTCGTTTATTCTCTCCACTTCCTTTAAAAGGTTGAAATTATATCCTAACTTCTGGGCAATATGTCGGAAAGCAGCCAAGTCCTTTGGGAAGCAGAATCCTCCAAAGCCTATCCCAGCGTTCAGGAAGGCCCTTCCGATCCTCTTATCATAGCCCATGCCCTCTGCCACCTGTAATACATCTGCTCCGGTCTTCTCACAGAGATTGGCCACAGCATTGATGAAGGATATCTTGGTAGCTAAGAAGGCATTAGAGGCATGCTTTATTATCTCAGCACTCTTTATATCAGTAATTATAATAGGTGCTTTTAATGGCTTATATAATTCAGTCATGATCTTTTCTGCCCTTTTGCTCTCTATTCCTAAGACGATCCGGTCGGGATTCATGAAGTCATGGATTGCCGAGCCCTCCTTTAAGAACTCTGGGTTCGAAACCACATCAAAGGGAACTTTCTTCCTGTTATTGATCTTAATGGTATGCTTCACCCACTCCCCGGTCTCTACGGGAACGGTACTCTTCTCCACAATGACCTTGTAACTTTTCATATTCTTTGCGATCTCTTTGGAGACCGCCTCCACATAGGATAAATCCGCCTCCCCGCCCTTCTTGGGTGGAGTACCAACAGCGATGAAGATGACCTTTGATTTTCTCACCCCCTCCTCTATACTGGTAGTAAAGGATAGTCTCTTCTCTTTAACATTTCTTTTGACCAGTTCCTCCAGTCCTGGTTCATAGATGGGCATAATATTCTTCTTTAAGAGTCTAATCTTCTCCTCATCATTATCGACGCAGATGACCTTATTTCCTAAATCAGCAAAACAGGTTCCAGTAACCAAGCCAACATATCCCGAACCAATAACTGCAATATTCATCCCGCCCCTCCTTCTATGGTGCAATTTGCTATTTTAAGCAGTATATGATTATTCTTACTATATCGATTTCGCAACGAATTACAAAGAGGGGCGGGATACATTTTGTATATCTCCATTTAAACTATCAATATAGCACATATAAGCCCTTTTGTCAAATTTTAGAATACTCCCTTCTCCTTGCCCTTCTCAATCTCCTTATCGAGTTGGTGCTGATGTCCTACCTTCAGTCCCGGGAACTCCTTTATGTTGAACTGGAGCCAGACCTTATGTTCCTCTAACTCAAGATAGGCCCTCTCCTTATAACGATAAGAAAAGGTTATCTCCCAGCAGTGGAGATCCCGCCAGAGCTCTGCCCCTACATCCCTCAATTCAAAGTCGCGGTCTAAAGGATCCTGCCGAAACCTATTCGATACCGTCAATCTCCACTTCTTCTTCCTATCCAACCAGAACCTCGCTCCACTGAATAGGTGTTGGACATCATTAGAAATGTTATCAGCATCAGAGCCCTGGGTAAATCGGTGGCCAAAGTAGAAAGAGGTATATCTATTGGGGACGATTTCAAACCTATTGCCCAGGTTGGTCATCTTATTCACCCCACCGATGCTATATCCTGCATCAAGATCATACTCCAGGCATTTGGCAGGCCAGAGGCTTAGATCAAGTCTTATCTTATCCCAATGCTTTTCTTCTTTCTTAAGGTCATAGAGGGTAGAGAGTTTTACTTTTAACCTCTTGGGGGGAAGTTGTAGCCTGAAAGCACCCTCTACCTGGCTTACTCCCGCCCCGGGATCAAAGGAGACATCGGTAGGCTCATGGACATTCTGAGAGTACTTGTAGACTATATCATTCTGAAGATACCTAGTAATCCTGGTATTCAGCCTCCCAATCCCCTCATAGGTACCCCAATAGATATCGTCCTTATTCAATTTACTTGTCTGGTCATAGAAGTGTTGGGTATAGCCCCCCGTAAGAGAAGCCCCCATCCTGGGTCCCAGTTTGATAGGAGTAGTGAGATGCTGGGCAAGGTTTGCATTCCAACCTGTGAACCCCTGAGTCTTAGTATAGAGGCTCGTTGCCTGAACCTTTCCCTTATAGTAGAGAGGAAGACGACCAATGTTTATATAGCTACTCCCCAGGGTCAGTTCGGGAAGCTTCTGTTCTTGCTTACCAAACTTCTCGGTGCTGGGGTCCCAGGACTCCTTGAGGTGTCCCACACCCCTCATATAATAGCGGGGCTTGGTCCTGGTTACTGCCCCATAATAGTTAAGTTCCCTGGTCACCCTCTCCCTTGCCCCTGGCTCGTACTCTCTATTGAACTCGTCAACGCTCACATAGTCAACATAGGCTAAAGCACTTACATCCTTTGGTAGAGAGTGAGAATAGCGTAACTGGGCCTTATACCTCTCAGTGATTGCTCCTGGCTCCCGATAGTATTCACCATCATCGAACTTCTTTATCTCATGCTCCTTAATGTGGTAGCCATATAGAGTCCCGCTTCCCACATCCTTTCCTTTCCGCGAGATGGTATATTTATACCCTAATCCCTTCCCCCAGCCTGCTCTTCCTAAGTAGTCGCCATATAATGTTCCCCGGGAGCGATAGACCTTCCTCCAGGCCTGGGGGCGGAAATAGAAGTTATATCTGCTCTCCACCGTCCAGCCTCTTTTATTATCCTCACCAGGAACGATCACCCATCCATAGGGAACCCCAGTAAGGGAGCGAGTATAGAAAGGGAGATATAAGAGAGGCGCCTTTCCTAAGAAAAAGACCGCATTGTAAAGCCATATCCTATTCTCCAGACGTACATAGGCCGGATGGGCCCAGAAATGATAGTGAGGGGAAGGGTGCTCACAGGTAGTGAAGATGCCTCTCTTGACTTTATATTTATCCTCTTCTAACTTGATCATCTCCTTTCCTTTGAAGTACCAGGGATCGGCATAGGTCGATCCCGGAAAACCGGCCACCTTCTTTATCTCCCCCTTCTTGGTCTTTGTACTATAGGTAATGGAGGTCCCTCTTATCTCCCTTATCCCATCCCAGAGGGAGGCATGCCCCTCGGCAACCGTCTCACCAGTTTTTAGGTTCATCTTTACCAGATCCGCCTCTAAGACAGTGTACTTCTGGGTCATCTTTACATTTCCAATGGCAACGATAATCCCCTCTTCTCGTAGGTATTCTATATAATCTGCCTCACAGTAGATGGGCTCCTCTTCTTCCTGAGCCATGAGAGAAGAGGCAAAGAGAATCAAAATAACGATAACAGATAGGATAATTGCTTTAAATCTCATATTTTCACTTTAATCAGGCCACAAGTCTCATGTTTAGGAAGCGGTGAATCGGTGAGCCGGTGAATCGGAGACTTTCTCCGTTTCTCCCCTTCTCCGTTTCAACATTTTTACAGCCTGTAGCCTGGAGCCTGGAGCCTGTAGCCTGAAACCTGCAGCCTGAAGCCTGAAGCCTGCATCTTATTTTGAGATCTTCTTCCAATCCGCCAAGAATTTTTCTACTCCTTCATCTGTTAAAGGATGCCTGATCAGTTTCTCAAGGACACTGAAGGGAATGGTAACTCCTCCTGCTCCAGATAAAGCCGCTTTCTCCACCTGAAGAGGACTCCTTATGCTCGCTACAATCACCTCTGTCTTGAAGCCATAGTTTTTATAAACCTGAACAATGTCCTTCACCATATCCATTCCCTCTTGGCCAATGTCATCCAATCTTCCCGCAAAAGGAAAGCAATAGGTAGCTCCTGCTTTGGCTGCCAAAAGTGCCTGAGAGGAAGAGAAGACTAAAGTTACCCCAGTCTTTATTCCCCCTTTACTTAGGATCTTTACCGCTTTTAGGCCCTCTGGGGTAATGGGGATTTTGACTATTATATTCTTATAGAGCTTAGCTAATTCCTCAGCCTCAGAGACAATCTTTCCTGCCTCAGTAGCTACTGGCTCCACACTAATTGGTCCATCTATTATATTAGTAATCTCTTTGGTGAGAGCCTCAAGGTTTTTTCCCTCCTTTACTATGGATGAAGGGTTGGTCGTCACCCCATCGATAAGCCCCCAATCTGTGGCTTTCTTTATCTCTTCTATATTGGCGGTATCAAGGAATATCTTCATTCCTTCCGCTTCCCTCTTCTTCTCTTTAATCGCTCCCCCATGGGTCCTCCTTAAGAGACCTTTTCCCTCCATCTCTTCCAGATCTCTCCTTATGGTAGAGGAAGAGACCTTCAACGATTTGCTCAACTCTTCCACGCTAACTCTTCCCTGTTCTCTCAAAACCTTTAGTATCTCCTCCTGCCTTTGCTCATTAAACATCTTGAACCTCCTGCTTAATCACGCTCATTTGGTCAAATTTCTAATAACTCATATAATATCACATATATATTCTGTAGTCAAATTAAAACAAAAGCCCCCAAAAGAATGGGAGCTAAGATCTTTAAGGGTGAGGCAATTTATGTTCGATCGAATACAAATTGCCTCAAATCTTCAGCCTTCCAGATAGGTTTTGGCTTCACCTATCGTATAGAGTGAGCCAGTAATAAGAACTATATCCCTCCTCTTTGCACAAGAGAGAGCATATTCAATCGCTTGAGAGACTTTTTCTTTAATTACTATAGAACCTAAATATTTCTTTGCTATTTCGGCTATCTCTTCTGGTTCTGCTGCCCGAGGGGTCTGAGGTCTGGTAATGATTATTCTGGAGGCTAAGGGTGCTAACTGGGCTACAATGCCCTTAATATCTTTATCTCTTAGAATACCCAGAAGGAGAATTAACCGCTTATAATTAAAAGAGTCTCTAATGGCTTCCTTGAGGGCCTTTACTCCTGCTACATTGTGAGCACCATCTAAAATTACCGTGAACCGTTTACCGTTTACTGTGAACCGTTTAACTTCCAATCTCCCGGGCCAGATGGTTTTGGCTAAACCTTTTCTTATCTCTTCTTTGCTAATTTTCACCTTTGTTCCTAAAAGTTCTACTACTTCTATAGCACAAGCAGCATTCAGCAATTGATGCTTGCCCAGAAGAGAAATCTTCAGACTCTCATATCTACTATAAATTCCTTGGACATTAAAGGTTTGCCCGACCCACCGCAGGTGGGTGCCCGCCAGTTTACCAGTTGACCAGTCATTTGGACTTTGGACAAGAATTTTTCTATCTACTCTATATAGTTTTGCTTGTTTCTTCCTGCAGGTTTGCTCTATCACAACCAATACTTCCTTCTTATTCTCTGCAGTAATGACTGGCACTTTCTTCTTAATGATCCCACATTTCTCATAAGCGATTCTCTTAAGGCTTCTTCCCAGATGCTCTGTATGCTCAAAATCAACATTAGTAATCACTGAGACCAAAGGTTTGGTGACATTGGTGGCATCCAACCTCCCTCCCATCCCCACCTCTAAGATAGCAAAATCTACCCTTCGTTCTGCAAAATACTGCAGGGCTATAGCCGTAGTTATTTCAAAAAAAGTAGGCTGAAAACCGTAAACGGTAAACGGTAAACGGTAAACCTCTTTGACTAATTTAGTTAGTTCTTCCTTGGAGATTAATCCCTCGCTTGTCCTTATTCTTTCTCTGAAGTCAATTAGGTGGGGGGAGGTATAGAGCCCCACCTTATAGCCCGCTCCTTTTAAGATATAAAAAAGGAAGGCTCCCACCGAGCCTTTGCCATTCGTTCCTCCAATATGGATGACCTTTAATCTTTCTTGCGGATTCCCCAGTAATCTAAGAAGCCTTCTTATATTCTTTAATCCTAACCTTATCCCAAACCTCTGGAAACTCTCAAGGTATTTAAGGGTCTCTTGGTAGGTCATGATCAACAGGCTTGGGCTAACCTTTGAACAAAATCCCCTACCTTCTGCACCAGGTCTTTACTCTTCAGGTTCTTCCCAATTACAGAAATGATGGCGCTTCCCACCACTGCCCCATCAGCATATCTTTTTATCTTTCTTATATGCTCTGGCTTCGATATCCCAAAGCCCACCGCAATGGGCTTTTCGGTGAGCCTCTTTAATCTCTTGAGAGAAAAGACAAGGCCTTCTGCCAACTTCTTTCTCACTCCAGTTACTCCTGTTAAGGAGACATAGTAGATGAACCCTTTGCTCTCTTTAGCAATTAACTTTAACCTTTGGGGTGGGCTAGTAGGAGAAGCCAAAAAAATAGTATCTAAATTACTCCTTCTGGCATATCTCTTTAATTCACTCGCTTCTTCAACCGGTAAATCAGCCGCAATCACCCCGTCCACCCCATTTCCTTTTGCCTGAGTGACAAATCTTTCTATCCCATAGTTATAAAGCAGATTGTAGTAGGTCATTAAGACCAAAGGAATCTCTGTCTTCTTTCTTAACTCCTTAACCAGATCTAAAGCATCTTTTAGAGAGGTCCTGTGCTTTAAGGACCTGATATCTGCTTCCTGAATGGTGGGTCCATCGGCAATGGGGTCAGAGAAGGGCACTCCCAACTCAACGATATCCGCCCCCCTCCTCTCCATCTCCGGAACTAAGGCCTCGGTAGTTTCGAGGTTTGGATCCCCAACAGTAATGAAGGGGATAAGGGCTACTCTTTTTTTCTTTTTCACTTCTTTGAACTTAGCTTCTATTCTATTCATTTTCTATCATTTTTCATTGCTAATTTTGCACTTTTCATTTTTTATTGATCTCTCACTAATCCAACCAATCCACTTAATTTACTACCCACTTTCCCACCTGCTCACTTTCCCACTTTCTCACTTTCTTATAGTTTTACGCCCAAGGCCTGTGCTACAATGTGGACATCCTTGTCTCCCCGACCAGAGAGATTGATGATAATTACTCTGTTTTTCGAGAGTTTTGGGGCCAATTTGGCAACATAAGCTAAGGCATGGGCGCTCTCTAAAGCAGGGGTTATCCCTTCTGTCTGGGCAAGTAGAAGGAAGGCTTTCAGGGCTTCTTTATCTGTAATGGGAACATACTTCGCTCTTCCTGTCCTTTTGTAGAAAGAATGCTCTGGCCCCACTCCAGGATAGTCAAGTCCAGGAGCAATGGAATGGGTCTCTTTAATCTGACCATCTCTATCCTGCAATAAGTAACTCTTGCTTCCATGTAAGACGCCTATACTTCCTGCCAAAAGGGGTGAGGAGTGCTTTCCCGTCTTTATTCCCCTTCCTGCTGCCTCAACGCCAATGAACTTCACTCTTTTATCCCTATAAAAGGGGTGGAAGAGGCCCAATGAATTGCTCCCTCCTCCTACACAGGCTACTAAATAGTCTGGCAACCTTCCTTCCTGTTTTAATATCTGCTCTTTTGTCTCTTTTCCAATAATAGATTGGAAGTCCCTCACCATTACAGGATAGGGATGAGGCCCTACCGTAGAACCCAAGAGGTAATGGGTGATCCTGATATTCGTCACCCAATCCCTTAAGGCCTCGTTTATGGCATCCTTCAGGGTTCGAAAGCCACTCTTTACCGGGATTACCTTAGATCCCAATAGCTTCATCCGAAAGACATTCAAGGATTGGCGCTTGATGTCCTCTGTTCCCATGTAGACCTCACACTCTAAGCCCAATAGAGCAGCGGCCACAGCTGTGGCCACCCCATGCTGGCCAGCACCAGTCTCGGCAATGACTCTTTTCTTTCCCATCCTCTTGGTGAGAAGCCCCTGACCAAGTGTATTATTGATCTTATGGGCTCCGGTATGGCAGAGGTCCTCTCTCTTAAGATAAATCCTTGCCCCACCTAACTTCTTAGTTAACTTTTGGGCAAAGTATAGAGGGGTTGGTCTTCCCGCATATTGGCTTAAGTAATACTTGAGTTCCTTCTGGAATCTTCCATCCCTCTTTGCCGAAGAATAAGCCTGTTCCAGCTCTTCCAAGGCATTCATTAAGGTCTCAGGAACGAACCTCCCCCCGAACTCTCCAAAGTATCCTCTTCTATTGGGTAACATCTCAGCCTCACTTTGTTCGGAGTAACCAGTAACCAGTTGACAGTTTACAGTAAAAAAATAAAAGAGCATCAGATAACCAGATTATCAGATAGAGAGGGCCAGTTATCAGAGGGTCAGATTAAAAAAAATTGAATCTGGTATTCTGAATTCTCATTCTGATGTTCTGATATACTGATAATTTATGATTAGACGAGGCAAGCATAGCGCGTCGTTATATTCTATGGTTTTGCTGGTCACTGTTCGCTGGTTACTGTAAACTCTTCTCAATTATAGGTATTTCCTGGGATCAGTAATCTTCCCTTCCAGGGCGCTGGCTGCTACGGTAGCCGGAGAGGCAAGGTAGATAAAGGCCTTGGGATTGCCCATCCTTCCCTTGAAGTTCCGATTTGCTGTTGATATCACGTTCTCTCCATCTGCTGGTATTCCTTCATGGGTTCCCACACAGGGGCCACAACCTGGAACCACCACTGCTGCTCCAGAACGGATGAAGATTTCAATTATTCCTTCTCTTAAAGCTTCCAGATAGATCTCTTTTGAGGCCGGAGCAATGATGAATCTTACGTCCTTATGAATCCTCTCTCTTTTTAGGATATGAGCAGCGACCTTTAAATCCTCTAATCTTCCATTGGTACAGGTTCCCAAGAAGGCAACATCTATCTTTATTCCTTTTACCTTGCCAATTGGAAAGACATTGTCCACCCTGTGTGGTTCTGCGACCTGAGGCTTTAAGCTACTTATGTCAAATTCCAAAACCTCACTATAATGGGCATCCCTATCTGCTTTTACTGGCTTGGGTTTTTTCCCCGAAGAATGCTTCTTCAACCACTTCAGAGTCTTCTCATCCGCCTCCATTATCCCGGCCTTTGCCCCCATCTCTACCGCCATATTACATATAGTAAACCTTCCTTCCATAGAGAGATTCTTAATCACTCCTCCAGTGAATTCTACTGATTTATATGTTGCTCCATCTGCGGTCAATTCTCCAATTATATGGAGGATGATGTCCTTGGCATAGACCCCTTTTGGCATTCTTCCCTTTATGATAATCTTTACACTCTCTGGAACCTTGAACCATAACTTGCCAGAGATCATGCTTGCCGCAATGTCTGTAGAACCCAGGCCGGTAGAGAAGGAGTTTAAGGCACCATAGGTGCAGGTATGGGAATCAGCACCAACTACTAAGTCCCCGCAGGTGACATTCCCCCCTTCCGGGATGACCTGGTGGCAGACCCCAGAGCCGATATTATAAAGAAGGATCCTATGCTCTCTTACAAAATCCCTCATCAATCTATGTAAGGTAGAGACACCGATATTGGGGCTGGGCGCAGAATGGTCAATGACAAAGGCCGTCTTCTTGGGATGGGCGATCCTTTTCGCTCCGATATCTTGGAAAGTCTTTATGGCCAAGGGGGCGGTTCCATCCTGGGCAAAGGAAAAGTCTACATCTGCTATGACGAGGTCTCCAGCCTTTGCCCTTTTCTTGCTATGGCTTGATAGTATCTTCTCTGCTATGGTCTGACCCATGACCCTCACTTCGTTCGGGAGTTCACAGTAACCAGTTTACAGTAACCAGTTTCTACTGTTAACTGTTCGCTGGTTACTGGTTACTACTGTTACTTTTTACTCTCCGCGAGAAAGTCCTGATAGATGTAGATGAGTTCCATTTCTGTCAGAGCCCTCTTCAGAGCCACTGAGGTCTCCCTCACCTTAACCAAGATTTTGGCTGCCTCTTCCTTACCCACCTTAATCCCATGCTTCTTCAGTACTTCAATAACTGTTGATGTTCCGGAGTGCTTTCCGATGATGATTCTCCTCTCCATCCCTACTTCCTCTGGAGTGAAGACCTCATAATTCCTGGGATCCTTATATACCGCATCGGCGTGAATGCCTGCCTCATGGGCAAAGACATTATTCCCCACAATGGGCTTCCAGTCCGGGATCTTCCTTCCTGAGGCCTGAGCAACATACTCCGATAATTCCCGGAACCTCTCTGTAGCAAATCCTAAGTCGATGTTATAGATGTACTTCAGGGCCATGACCACCTCTTCCAGGGGGGCATTCCCGGTTCTCTCTCCCAATCCATTCACCGTGGTATTGACTATGGTCGCTCCTGCCTCTATCCCACTCAGAGCGTTGGCCGTGGCCATACCAAAGTCGTTGTGGGTATGCATCTCAACCGGGATTCCGATTTTATTGATGATCTCCTTCACAATAGTATAGGTCTGGTAGGAGCCCATGATCCCCAAGGTATCGCAGTACCTGAGTCTATCTGCTCCAGAATCCTTGGCCACTTGAGCGAATTTTAACAAAAACTTTTTATCCGCCCGCGAGGCATCCTCAGCATTGACCGAGATATAGAGACCATGCTTCTTGGCAAATTTCGTTGACTCTTCTACTGATTTCAAGACCCAGTTTCTGTCCTTCTTCAGTTTATATTTGATGTGAATATCTGAAGCAGAGATGGATAGGGCAACGGCATCCACCCCACAGTCTAAGGAATGCTCGACATCCTTGACCACCGCTCGATTCCATCCCAGAATACTCGCTTTCAAATTCATTTTAACAATCTTCTTTATGGCCTCCTTCTCATCCCCTCCCATGGTGGGGATCCCAGCCTCAATCTGCTGAACCCCTATCTCATCGAGTAATTTAGCAATCCTTATCTTCTCCTGATTGGCAAAGACCACCCCTGCCGACTGCTCCCCATCTCTCAGGGTAGTATCATCGATGATTACCTTTCCCTTCAAGGCCTTCTTCGTCTTTTTCTTCATCTAAACCTCCTTTTTAATTACCCGGCTTTGCTAAAACTGTAATAAGCGGGTGACTCGGCGGATCTCTGTGAGTGGGAGGATCCACACCGGGCGGAGGGGCCCGCGAACAGAGAATGCCGAGGCAGGACCCGCCTTAACGGGATTCATTTATATGCCTCCTTTGCTCTTTTAACTGCCTCTCCCTTCTTTAATCTATGGCCGAGACTTAATAGTGCTTTCTCCAAAGATTCTAAAGCAACCAAGATATCTTTAAACTGGATGTAGCCCATATGACCAATGCGAATGATTTTACCTTTTAATCTTTCTTGGCCACCAGCCAAAGTTACTCCATACTTCTCTCTTAAAACTTTCAAGAGTTCTGACCCATCGATATTTTCTGGAACTTTAACCGCTGTTACGCCATTAGAGAAGTTTCCCTTTGCCAATAGTTCTAAGCCAAGCCCCTTCACTCCTTCCCTGGTTGCTTTTGCTAATCTCTTATACCTCTCCCAAACCGTCTCCATCCCCTCTTCTCTTATCATCTTCAAGGCTTCATCCAGACCAAAGACTAAAGAGACTGGAGGGGTATAAGGGGGTTGTCCTTTCTCCAAGAATTCCCTGTAGGTCTTGAAGTCCCAGTAAAACCTATAGATCCGCGAGGTCTCTCGCGCCTCCCAGGCCCTTTGATTGATACTAATGAAGGATAGTCCAGGAGGGGTCATCAATCCCTTCTGAGAAGCAGAGATGACCACATCCACTCCCCAATCATCTGTCCTTAGTTCCTCCACCCCTAATCCACTTACCGCATCGACAACCAGAAGAACCTTGCGCTCCCTACATATCTTACCTAAGGATCTGATATCGTTTACCACTCCAGTTGAAGTCTCAACTAAGGTAGCAAAGACCGCCCTTATATCCCTGTTCCTATCCAGCTCTCTGGCAACTAATTTGGAATCGATTACCTCTCTCCATTCACACCTTAAGGGTATTACCTCTATCCCAAAGCTTCCCAGGATCTTGACGAACCTCTCACCAAAGGCACCACTTGCCAAGGCGATTGCCTTATCACCTGGAGAGAGGAGATTCACGATGCTCGCCTCCATCCCTCCGGTGCCAGAAGAGGAGAAGACCAGGATGTCATTTTGGGTCTGGAAGAGATATTTTAAGTTCTCAACGACTCTCTTGAGAATCTCTCCGTACTCTGGGCTTCTATGGCCGATCATAGGCTTTTGCATGGCCCTTGAAACCCGAGAAGGAATGGGCGTCGGTCCCGGAATTAAAAGATACTTTCTCACTGAACCCTCTTCTCCTCCAGGGCAACCTTCAATACCTCATCCATGTTCTCAACCATAACAAACTTTATTCTCCTCTTGATATTGGAGGGGATCTCAACCAGGTCCTTCTCATTCTCTTTGGGGATGATGATGGTTGGAATGTTTGCCCGATGGGCGGCCAGGATTTTTTCCTTTACTCCCCCGATCTCCAGGACCCTTCCCCTCAGGGTGATCTCACCAGTCATGGCCACATTATTCTTCACCCTCCTCTTGGTTAAAGCAGAGGCCAGGGCAACGGCCATGGTGATCCCGGCAGAGGGGCCATCCTTGGGGATGGCTCCCTTGGGAACGTGGATGTGGAGATCTACATTCTTATAGAAGTCGCTCGCTATGCCCAGAGATTCTGCCCGCGAGCGGATATAGGATAGGGCGGCCCGGGCAGACTCCTGCATGACCTCCCGTAGTCTTCCAGTCAAGATGAGCCCTTCTCTCTCCCCCTTGCCGCTCATCACTGTGGCTTCGATAGTAGCCAGCTCTCCTCCGGCTGGTCCTATGATTAGTCCCGTGGCTACTCCAATCTCTTTCTTCTCCAGGGCCTCCTCCGGACGATACCTGGGTGGTCCGAGATACCTCTCAATGGCCTTTCTTCCCACTCGGAGTCTGAAGCCCTTACCCTTCCTGGCTACCTCCTTGGCCACCTTGCGACATATGGCCTCAATCTCCCTCTCTAAGTTCCTCACTCCGGCCTCCATAGTGTATCTATTGATGATGCGCAGGATGCTGGCTGGAGAAAAGGTTAAATTCTTCTCTGTTATCCCATGGGCCTTGAGCTGCTTGGGAACCAGGAACTTCTCTGCGATCTTTAGTTTCTCCTCCTGGGTATAGCCCGGAAAGTCGAGGATCTCCATCCTATCCAAAAGGGTGGGATGAATGAAATCCCTGATATTTGCGGTAGTAATGAATAATACTTTGGAGAGGTCGAAGTCCACCTCTAAGTAGTGGTCGCTGAAGGCCTTATTCTCCTCTGGATCCAAGACCTCTAAGAGGGCGGCTGCTGGATCTCCCCGAAAGTCCTTTCCAATCTTGTCTATCTCATCTAAAAGAAAAACCGGATTCTTACTCTTAGCCTTCTTCATGGCCTGCATGATACGACCGGGCAGGGCGCCGATATAGGTTCTTCTATGACCTCTGATCTCTGCCTCATCCCTCACTCCTCCTAACGACATCCTGACGAAGTTCCTGCCCAAGGCCCTTGCGATGGATCTTGCTAAAGAGGTCTTACCCGACCCTGGCGGACCCACAAAGCATAGTATGGGCCCTTTCATCTTCTCTACCAGTTTCCTTACCGCCAGGTACTCCAATAACCTCTCCTTGGGCTTCTTCAGGTCATAGTGATCCTCCTCCAGTATCCTCTCTGCCTCTTTGATGTCCAATTTATCCTTAGTCTCAACCGCCCAGGGCAGAGAGATGAGCCAGTCGACATAGTTTCTAATCACCGCTGCCTCAGCACTCATAGAAGGCATCTGGAAGAGCCGATCCACCTCTTTCAGGGCCTTCTCCTGGGCCTCTTTGGTCATCCTGGCCTTCTTGATCTTCCCTTTAAGTTCCTCGACCTCACTTACTACCTCACCCTTTCTTCCCATCTCTTTCTGGATGGCCTTCAGTTGCTCAGAGAGATAATACTCCTTCTGGGTGGTAGTCATCTGCTTCTTCACCCTCTCCCGGATCCTCTTCTCAATCCCTAGGATCTCATTCTCCCGATTCAAGATCTGGGCCAACCTCTCCAGCCTCTCTCTGGGATCCAGGGCCTCTAAGATGACCTGTTTATCCTTTGTCTTTAGAGTAAGGTGGGCAGCGATGGTATCCGCCAACCTTCCTGGCTCCTCAACATTGATGACGCTCATCAGGGTCTCAGGAGGAACCTTTCTATTGAGTCTCACATAATCCTCGAACTGGGAGGTGACCGACCTCATCAATCCCTCCATCTCCACAGTCTTTAGAATGGCCTCTTCCGCCCTCTCTATCCTCACCTGGAAGAACTTTTCCTGTAAAAGATACCTTACCACCTTTGCCCGAGAGATCCCTTCCACCAATATCTTGGTTGTCCCATCAGGAAGTTTAAGTAACTGAAGGATCTCGGCCACAGTACCGATATCAAAAATATCACCTGGAGTAGGCCTCTCAATATTCCCTGCCCTCTGGGCCACTAAGAGGATGAGGCGACCATGGAGCATGGCCTCATCCAAGGACTTGAGGGACTTTTCCCTACCCACAAAGAGGGGGATGATCATATGAGGGAAGACCACCATCTCTCTTAAGGGCAGGAGGGGTAAGGTAGAAGGAATTTTTATCTCTCTCTTTTTCTTTCTCTCAAATCTCTTTGCCATTCTTTACTCCCGATTTAGAAAAACCTGTTGTTTGGTTACGGTTAAGGTTACGAAGCCCGTATCGTCAAACGTTAAATGGTTACGAACTACGTAATTCTTAAACGAAACGGGCCTCCTGACCGTAACCCATAGACCTAACTTTATCTCTTAGTGATTACCTTATCAATGAGCCCGTAGGCCTTGGCCTCCTCAGCGCTCATCCAGAAATTTCTCGCCGTATCTTTCTCGATCTTCTCTATGGGCTGCCCAGTATGCTTTGCCAAGATTTCATTCAGTCTCTTTCTGGTTCTCATCAATTCCTTGGCCTCAATATCGACATCTATTGCCGTGCCTATTGCTCCCCCAGAGGGCTGATGGATCATGATCTTGGCATTGGAGAGAGCAAACCTTTTTCCCTTCTTCCCGGCTGCCAAAAGTAAAGCACCAGCTGAAACTGCCTGGCCAACGCATATGGTTGAGACATCGGGCTTAATATACTGGATAGTGTCATAGAGAGCAAGCATTCCCGATACTGCTCCCCCTGGTGAATTGATGTATAGGGCAATATCTTTATCAGGATCCTCTGCCTCCAGATAGAGGAGGCGGCCGATGAGACGATTGGCATCGATATCAGTCACTATTGGCCGGCCTTGTTGGTCTATAGAACTGGCCCCTAAGAAAAGGATGCGGTGCTTCATAAGGCCGACAAAGATATTGGCTAATTCCTCTAACTTCCATCTCTCCCTCAATTCCCTCTCGTTCATCTTTTCTTCCTCCTTTCCTTTACCTTTTTCTCCTTTATTCTTGCTCCTTTTACAATAAGTTCCAATGCTTTCTTTAATCTTATCTCTTCCCTTAAGCCAGCGAGATGGCTTCTCTCTTTGTTAAAAAAGTCTCTCAAATCTTCTTTTTTCTGGCCAGTGCTTAAAGCCATCTCCTCTGTTCTCTTCTCTATCTCTTCTTCATTTACTTTAATATTCTCTTGCTTTGCAATTTTCTCTAAGATGAGGGTGCTTTTTACCTTCCTCTCTGCGCTCGGGCGATACTTTTCCTTTAGCTTCGCCTCCTCAATCCCCATCCTCTTGGGATCTATGCCTTGATAGCGCATCCTGGTTAAGGTCTCCTCAAGCATAGCCTCCAGTTCCCTCTCAACCATGGCCGCTGGAAGAGGAAAGGGGGTCTTTTTTATCAACCAATCCATTAGGTTATTTCTTAAAAGTCTCTCACTGTGCTCTGTCTCATATTTTTCTAAATCCTTCTTAATCCTCTTCTTCAGTTCCTCCAAGTTATTGAACTTTAAATCTTTAGCGAACTCATCATTGAGTTCAGGAAGTTTTTTTTCCTTAATCTCCTTTAAATTTACCTTGAAGAGGACCTCTTTTCCTACTAATTCTTCATTATGATAATTCTTGGGAAAACTTACCTTGATCTCTTTCTCCTCTCCTTTTTTCAGACCAATCAACTGATCCTCGAAATTACTGACTAAAGTCTTGGAGCCGATCTCTAAGGAGAAGTTCTTGGCCTCATTATCCTTGAAGGACTTTCCCTCTATGCTCCCTATAAAATCGATGATTACCCAGTCCCCCTTCTTCGCCGGCCGATTTTTTATACTAGTAAATTCTGCGTGCCTATG
Source organism: bacterium (assembly GCA_030615855.1). Lineage (GTDB taxonomy): Bacteria > UBP18 > UBA7526 > UBA7526 > UBA7526 > JAUWXM01. The sequence continues at coordinate 108,493 of JAUWYL010000002.1, forward strand.
CTGAAGCCTCTCCAGGGCACGATTGATATCCTCTCCTGTGACTATCTTGATGATTCTTTTCGCTTTGAGCCCTTTATACTTTTTTAAAGTGATCTTCGGTTTTATTTCCACAGTGGCCTTAAAACTCAAGGGCTCATTATCTTCATACTTTACTTCTTCTATCTTAGGCGGGGAGCAAGGAACAAAATCATTCTCCTTTAGAGCCTTTTGGCAGGCATCAGGAAGGAGTCGGTCCAGGGCATCTGCTTTTAGGCTTCTGGCAAAATAGGTCTTCAGGACATCGAGGGGAACCTTCCCCCTCCGGAACCCAGGTAGCTTGGCTTTCTTCTGCAGATCGATATAGAGGTTATCAAGTTCTTTTTTAACTTTATCTGGGGGAACCTCTATTTTCAGAGCTACCTTGCATTCTCCCAGTCTCTCTACTTGCGCTTTCATAGTTATCCTTGCATTCTTGGTGCGGACGGAGGGAGTCGAACCCCCAAGCCAAAAGGCATACGGTCCTAAGCCGTAGCGCCCCGCCCCATTTCCCCTACCTTATATTGCATTGTGGGCGAGAAAGGACTCGAACCTCCACGGGTTTCCCCACATGGTCCTAAGCCATGCGCGTCTACCAGTTCCGCCACTCGCCCAAAATTACTTATTGTTCGATTAATGAATGGGGCGGGGTAAATCTACCAATGGAGTTTATCCCGCACATTTATTGTGCGGGGCCACGTCCGCCCGCCTTCGTCCAACTTCTGCCTCTTTTCAGAGTAGACTTCGGCGGGCAAGCTTATTAAGATGGCTCGCCATCCGAAGCCTGCTACCTTAAAAATTCAGAAACAAGGCGAAGGATGGTACCCCCACCAGGGCTCGAACCTGGGACACCCTGATTAAGAGTCAGGTGCTCTTCCAACTGAGCTATGGGGGCTGGTCCCGTTGATAACTTCGTATCTACGGGACTGGCGCGCCTGGTAGGATTTTTACCCCGTTAGATGTTCTTGTCTCACTCGCCTCGCCTACTCCCTTAGATGGATGCTACGCCTATCTCACGGGATAAACGACACAATCTATCTAACGGGGCGGGCCCACGACCTAGTGGTCCGACCTCGCCAAATGCGACTCTAGCGCCTCCGGAGGGAGTCGAACCCCCAACTTTGTGGTCCGAAGCCACACGCTCTATCCAATTGAGCTACGGAGGCATTTGCGGGGCTAATCCGCTGAGCTACAGGCGCTGAAACACGGATAGGCACAGATTTCAGACACAGATGATCACAGATTTACAACAATGCGCTTCGCCTGCCTCGTCTAAACAAGAACCTGACTTCGTTAGAACCTTGTTTATCCGCGGAAATCCGTAATCCATCCGTGCTAATCTGTGTTCTGGGGTGGCTGATCCCGATTTTACTTATTGGGGTGAGCGAGGGGACTCGAACCCCCGACCACTTGAGCCACAGTCAAGTGCTCTAACCAACTGAGCTACGCTCACCATTTTACTAAAATTAAAATCGGGACGACCACCTGGGCCACAACCAGGTGCTCTAACCAACTGAGCTATAGCCACCAAATTTTTGTCCCACAAAAATTTGATCTTGAACCATCCCTCGCTTATCAGTTCGGGATGGCGCGCCCGGCAGGATTCGAACCTGCGACCGTCGGATTAGAAATCCGATGCTCTATCCAACTGAGCTACAGGCGCCTCGTCACTGGCATTCCCTGTTAGGCAAAGTTCTAGCTAGGCTACCCTTTGGCATAAAAGATTTATCGCCAAGCATGAAAAACCATTCTGTTCTGTTGGATTGCCTGAAAGAATGGCCGGCGGGGCTTTTTTATCTTACGACGGATAGCTCTCGCCACTCTGCGGGAAAGAGAGCGGTATTGTGAAACTATCCTAATCTTTCGGAATCCAACAGTTTTTAACATAGCTTCCACAGCAGCAGGATTTGGCCCCCACCAACTCGTTGGATCATTCGATAATTCTGCTTCAGGATAAAACCTCATGACTGGACATTTAGTCAAAGCCATGTCTACATATGTCTCTAGTACCAATTGATCTCCAGTGACATTGAAAACTCGTTCAAGAGCAAAAAGGGGGTGACGTAAATGATAAAGCACTCCCAGTAATAGAACTAAATCAAAAACACCGACTTTATCAGGAGAAATGTCATACACATCCATTTCCATATCCTCAACTTTGGAATTGAGAGTTTTCCGTGCAAGCTCAAAACCTGCCTTCGTACCCCATCCTTCTCTATTTTCTTCATTCCAACAAGGTAAATCAGTTGCCAGAACACGCTTGGCTCCGCGACGCTCCGCTTCAAATGAATAAAATCCATCCCAAGCACCTATATCAAGCACGGTCTTTCCTCGTAGATTTTCAGGAAGTTTAAGTATCTTTTTCCAGTCTTTACGAGGATCAATACAGCCAGGTGTTATTACTCCATTCCCTAAGTCAATCGTGTGCCACCACTTGATTTTCGCTACTTCTTTTTTTAAATCATTTATATTCATAATACCCTTCCTCCCTATGGAATTTCGTCTAACGGAAAATAATTGAGATACTTCGTTTATGTCCAGTTCTCACTTTTTATCCGTGCTTATTCGTGTCGTTATCCGTGTTCGTGGTCGGGGTGCCGAGATTTGCCCGCCTCCGCCAGAGGCGGATGAGCCTCGGGCTCAAGAGGTGGATCCGCCTTCAGCGGAAACTTGGACCTGTCCGATTGAGCCAATCTAATTTAATGGTCGGGAAGGCGGGATTCGAACCCGCGACCTCGTGCTCCCAAAGCACGCGCGCTAATCCAAGCTGCGCCACTTCCCGTCATTCGGGCTCAATCGGACCGCGCTAAGCCAAACTGCGCCACACCCCGATTCCGACCATCGGGACGCCTAAGTCGAACTGCGCCACTTCCCGTTGTTAAAGCATTTCTTCTAATATTTTTTTTGCCTTTCGGAAGGCCTGAGATCTGTGGCTGATTCTATTCTTAATCTCTGGGCCTAGTTCAGCGAAGGTCTTATTATATCTGGAAGCAATAAAGACGGGATCAAAGCCAAAACCCGCCCCTCCCCTCTCTTTAAAGGCGATCCTTCCTCGATATTTGCCCTCTACTACCCGGACTTTTCCATCTGGGGTGGCAATGCCTACCGCGCATCTGAAGGTCGCGCCCCTTTTATTGGCGGGAACATCTTTCAATAATTTTAGAAGTTTCCTATTTCTTTCCCTATCATTTCTGGCGAATCTGGCAGAATAGATCCCCGGCCTCCCTCCTAAGGCATCTACCTCCAGGCCAGAGTCGTCTGCCAATGAAATCCTTCTTGTTAAGCGAACAACCGCTCTTGCCTTGAGGGTGGCATTCTCTGAAAAACTCCTCCCCTTCTCCTCTATCTCTTTGATCTCGGGGAAATCTTTCAGGGATAGAAATTCTACTTTTAATCCTTTTAGAATCTCTCTTATCTCTTTTGCTTTCTTGAGGTTCCTGGTTGCTAAAACTATTTGCACGGAAGCTTTCCTAAAGCCTCTTTTTGGATAGCGATTAGTTTTTCAATCCCCTTGCTTGCCAAACCGATTAGTCTCTCCATCTCGGACTTCGTGAAGGGGTGCTCCTCTGCTGTCCCCTGAACTTCAACGAACTTCCTTTCTCCCGTCATGACCACATTAATATCTACGCTTGCCTTGGAATCCTCTTTATAGGTGAGGTCGAGAAGAGACTTACCATCCACAATTCCTACGCTGGTGGCGGCCACAAAGTCTCTTATTGGCCAAGAGGTTATCTTGCCTTCTTTCTTCAGCCATTTCAGGGCATCGATTAAGGCAACGAAGGCCCCAGTAATACTCGCCGTCCTCGTTCCCCCATCTGCCTGTATAACATCGCAGTCTAACCAGATGGTTCTCTCTCCTAAGGCCTTTAAATCGACCACTGCCCTTAAGGACCTGCCGATTAGCCTCTGAATCTCATGGGTCCTGCCCTTTAAGATTCCTCTTTCTCCTTCCCGCCTGATGCGCGTGCTACTCGATCTGGGAAGCATACTATACTCTGCGGTGATCCAGCCTTCTTCCAATCCCCTTAAGAAGGGGGGAACCCTCTCTTCAATAGAGGCGGTACAGATGACCTTGGTATCCCCCACTTCGATGAGGCAGGAGCCCTCTGCAGGCTTGATGTAGTTTCTAGTAATCTTTACCTTACGTATCCTATCTGGTGCTCTACCATCAGCACGCATTTATTCTCTCCTAAAAAGGCTCTTTCCTTTGGTATCAACAGCTACTATCACTGGAAAGTCTTCTACCTCTAATCGGTAGATCGCCTCTGGCCCCAAATCGGGATAGGCAATTACCTTTGCCTCTTTTATATATCGAGAAAGAAGGGCCCCACACCCTCCCGGGGCAGCGAAGTAGACTGCCTGATGCCTCTTCATGGCCTCCCTAACTTCTTGGGAACGCTCCCCCTTGCCCATCATTCCTCTGAGGCCCTTCTTTAATAGGGGAATGGTATAGGGATCCATTCTAAAACTGGTGGTTGGGCCAGCCGAACCAATGACCTTTCCTGGCCGGACGGGAGTTGGCCCGGTATAGTAAAGAATCTGATCCCTTATAGGAATGGGTAAAGATTTCCTTTTCAAAGCTGCTATCAGTCTTTTATGGCTGGCATCCCGGGCAGTATAGATAGTTCCTGAAATCCTTACCCTATCCCCCACCCTCAATTTTTTCACTTTTTCTACGGTTAAAGGAGTTTCTAATTTATAACTTGTTTTTCGCATCTTCTCACTTTTCCACCTGCCCACTTCCCCATTTTCCCTAGATTATCTTTCGAGCGTATCTCAGGGCATGGCAGTTGATGTTGACCGCTACCGGTAATCCAGCGATATGGGTGGGGAAGGTCTCGATATGGACCGCAAGAGAGGTGACCTTTCCTCCCAGGCCAGAAGGACCGATGCCCAATCCATTGATCTTCTTAAGTAACTCCTTCTCTAAGAATCTAATCTCTTTCTTAGCATGATGCCTTCCTAGGGGACGCAGGAGGGCCTCCTTTGCCAGGAGACTAGATTTCTCTAAAGTTCCCCCAATTCCTACCCCAACTACAATCGGGGGACAGGGATCGGCGCCCGCCTCCCTCACCTTCTCCAAGACGAACTCCACAACCCCTTTTCTACCCTGAGAGGGCAGAAGCATTCTGGTTGCCGAAACATTTTCGCTCCCAAAGCCCTTAATGAAGACAGCGATCTTTAGCCTTTTCCCTTTCACTATCTTAGTATGGATAATGGCTGGGGTATTATTTTTGGTATTTTTTCTATCCAGAGGACTAACGATGGACTTTCTAAGGTAACCTTCTCTGTATCCTTTCCTCACTCCTTCCTGAATGGCCTCCTCCAGATCCTCGATCCTTATCCCTTCTCCTATCTCTAAGAAGACCTCTACCATTCCGGTATCCTGACAGAGAGGATATACTCCCTCTTCTGCTATTCGGGCATTTTCAATTAACTGGCTCAGGACCTCTCTTCCCAGAGAAGAATTTTCCCTTCTCCTGGCTCTTCTTAGAGCCTGGATTACTTCTTTTGGTAACTGGTAGTTTGCTTCAATACATAACTGGGCTACTACATCCCTGATCCTTTCAGGGCCAATCCTTCTCATACTCTCTCTACCTTTTCAATCTCTTTCCCTAAAAATATTTTGCCCAGGCGAGCAAACCTCTCTGGGGCATCGCTCACAAAGAAGGAATGTCTGGGAACTCCTTCCCTCGCCAGCAGATTTTTCTCCTCCAGTATTCTCTTAAGTCTCCCAACGGTTGCTCGGGCAGAGTCAATCAGGGAAACCTCTCCCATGACCTGAGTAATCTCTTTTTTCAACAGAGGGTAGTGGGTACACCCCAGGATGAGAGTATCTATCTCCTCCTCCTTTAAGGGTTCCAGATACTCCCTTACAATGAGACGGGTCGCTTCTTTCTCTATCCAACCTTCTTCCACCAGGGGAACGAAGAGGGGACAGGGCTTCTCAATCACAAAGGCCTCTGGTTCTAATCTCTTCAATTCCTTGGCATATGCCCCACTTTTTATGGTCCCATAGGTTCCGATCACCCCGATCCTCTTATTCTTGGTGACCCTTAAGGCCTCTCCTGCCCCGGGCCTGATGACCCCGATGATGGGAATGGGGTTTTCTTCCCTCATCTCTTCTAAAGTAAAAGCGGATGCGGTATGGCAGGCAAGGATGACGGCCTTTATCTTCTTTTTGAGAAGAAAGTGAATATTATCTCGTACTAGACGTTTGATGGTTTGAAAGGATTTTGGGCCATAGGGGAGATGGGCGGTATCCCCGAAATAGACGATATCCTCCTGAGGAAGTTGCCTTATGATCTCCTTTACTACCGTCAGTCCTCCCACCCCAGAATCGAAGACCCCAATGGGCCGATCATCCATATTCAATCCTTACTTGGTAAAATACTAAATTTAACGCATTGAATCCTGCTGGACTTAATTCCCAATAAAATTCTTAATGCCCCAAAAGGAAATAAGTAGATCAGAGAATCAGGGTATCAGTAGGAAGGGTATCAGAAGACCAGAGTATCAGGCTTGAAAGAAGAATTTTCTGATGTTCTGATATTCTGCCCACTGATTTGCTGCATTCAGAGCATCGCGAAGAATTTAGCCAGCTTGTCTGGCGTCTATTCTGATATGCTTTTTACCTTGTTGGAAATTGCCCGTCCTCCGTAGAAGTAGAACTCCCGGCCTTCGTAGCCGAAGGCTACTTCGGCGGAGTAGGCTCTACTTCGGAGGATGGAGATATTAGACATTAGAAATTTAATGCGTTTGTTTAGAGTTTCGGATTTAGGATTTCGAGTTTCTATTTCTTTTAATACTCAACAATTGTGCTATTTCGAGGGAAGGATTTGGTAGTATCAATGTGGCCGGCCAGGGTTTCGATGGTTGCGCCCTCAACTAAAATCTGAACCCTCTCTATCTCCTCAAGATTGTCTATCAGGGTATTGACCAGGGAATAGATAGTGAGAAGCTCTCCTGCACTTCCTCCGGGATGATTGGTCTGAAAGGCCTGATTAAAGTCCAAATAAACACATTTCTCCTCAGGAACGATGTATAGCTCACGCAACTGAGTCTCTGGGGGAATGGTGGGATCCAGATTCCCCCGGGGACCCTTAATAAGTTCCTCAACCAGTGCCTTTGCCTCATCAGTTATCCTCTCTTCCCTCAATATTCTTCGTGCCTCAATCCTGAGATAGTCGGCATCTGGAGAGGCGAAGTAGAGCCGGACCAATTTGACATTCTCCTCTGGAGCAAGAAAGGGGATGCGATAGAATACCCTCTCCCTTTGGGAGATCAAAAGAACAACGACCATTAAAAGAATTGAGATTCCCAGAATTATTATGACTCTTTTCCTCTTCAAAACTTTCTCCCTATATACCGATCACCGATCACTGTTCACTATTCACTGATTACTAAGCCCATGCTTCTTTCAAAGTTTCGTTTATAGAGGGCGATAGCATTATATAGACCCTCTGCCACCCTCTTCTGAAAATCGGGATTCCTCAACATATTCTCCTCTCTGGGGTTAGAGATGAAGGCTACCTCCACTAAGATGGAAGGCATATCCGCTCCAGATAGGACATAGAAGTGGGCCTGGTCCACTTTCCTATTTCTAATTTTCAGCTTCTTATCCAATCCCTCTTGGGCCAGGATGGCCAGCTCACTGCTTTCGTTCAAATAAGTATTGTGGGCCATATCCCACAGGATGAACTCTGCCTGGCTCATAGCCCTTCTACTCCCCTTCTCCAATCTGATGACCGCGTTCTCACGCCTGGCTACTGCCTTGGCCTCCTCGGTCAAGGCCAGGGAATGGAAGTAGGTTTCAAAGCCTCCTCCGCGCGCTCTTCCCAGAGCGGCATTGGCATGGATGGAGATGAATAGGTCGGCCCTCTCATTATTTGCCCGCGCGGTGCGCTCCCTCAGAGGAACGAAGTAATCCCCGGTCCTGGTTAAGACCACCCTTATCCCCAGTCTCTCGCTCAAAAGCCTCTTTAATTCCTTGGCAATGGTTAAGACGACATCCTTCTCTCTCGTCCCTCCCCTACCTATGGCTCCCGGATCCTTCCCTCCATGTCCCGGATCGATGACGATGGTGGTGATCTTATAATGGGCCTTTGTGGGAGGGTTGATATCCAGAACGATGCGATTGGGATTCTTTAGGGTGAAGTCCTTGTAGGGGAGGTCCTGGATAAGTCTTACCACGATTTGGGTAGCATTGGGGAGCTGGAAGGCCTGCATATTCTTTACCCGGTCATCGTTTATCTCCAGGGATAACTCTCCCGGATTGCATTCCCCGCCATAGACATCTATAATGACCTGATCGGGGAGTTTCTTCCTCGCTTTATAACTTAAAGGCCTTAAGAGATCGATGACGATCCTTGTGGAATCGAGATAGGAGGAGTGTCTCACTCCCCGGACATTGAGCCTTCCTCCACTGACCTTCAAGATCCTCGTCTTGGGATCCCAGTCAATTCTGGCTTTTAAGATCCCGTCCAGGATCTCGCTCAGGAAGTCTATGGGCAGAAGGATGGCTCCGTTACTGAAGCGGGAGGACTGGGTGATTTTCTTGATTCTATCATTGACCATGATCTGAGAGCTGCCCACAAAGAAGATGACCTGGTCTGGTCCAGAGGTTAGAGTAACCTTCTTAGTAATGGCATCCCATTCCAGATCGAGCCGGAAGAGCTTGACCGTCTCTTTCAGGTAGACGAAGTCTATTCCCTGAAAGGTGAGGGACTTTATGGTAGCCTCTGCCTGTCCCTCATCGTAGATAACCTTTACCCCGCTCCTGGACACAGGGGCGGGGTTAATCTCCTCTTGCTGAGCTAAGAGGGGCAAGGCAATTAATGCTATGAGGGCTGTGACCACCAGCCCGATCAAAACCTTCTTCACCATTTCTCCCTCATAAAATAAACCTCATTCCATTCGGCAAGAAGCGGATGCAGACAGATTATTACGGATGTAAACGGACTCTTTTCGCAACGATTTATTCGTTTGCATCTGCTGTCATCCGTTTGAATCTATAATAAAATTTATTATTCCGTGGAGGCGAGGGGAATCGAACCCCTGTCCAGGAATATTTCTCTAAGGGCGCTACATGCTTAGCCAACATTTTTCTCTCATCCCGATCACTCCTGTTAGCAGGATTGATCGGGACCAGTTTGATGTGTTTTCATCTCCTCTTCCTCAAACAAGAGGAGGAGACTATCCTGTGTTTCTGACACCCACATCCCATCCCACAGGCGAGATGGGAGGAGCGTGCCTGCTCTTTAGCAGACGTAAGCTAATTGCTCGTTGGCAATTAAGTTTCTGCCAAATGTTTTACGAGTCTTTTGGCGACCTCGACATGCTCCTTTTAGATTAAATACCCCTGTCGAAACCTTTTCGCCCCCCTTCTTTCTACAGATTATCAGTATAGACGCCAGACAAGCTGGCTAAATTCTTCGCGGTGCTCAGAATGCAGACCATCAGAATGAGAATTCAGAATATCAGATTCCATTTGGCCTTCTGATAACTGACCTTCTCCATCTGGTATTCTGGTAATCTGATACTCTTTTACTTTCCTACTCTCCTACTTTTTAGTGCTCGCTCCATCTCCCTCTGGGCAGCCTTTCTCTTCAGTCTCTCCCTCTTGTCGTACTTTTTCTTACCCTTGGCTACAGCGATCTCAACCTTCGCCTTTCCCTCCTTAAAATAGATCTTTAAGGGAATTAAGGTCAGGCCCCTCTGCGAGGTTAGACCAATTAATTTCTTTATCTCCCTTTTATGAAGGAGCAACTTTCTTGGTCGGGTGGGCTCTGGCCCCGGAATGCCCTGATGGCTATAGGGAGCAATATGTAAGTTATATAGAAAGACCTCATTCCCCTCGGTTCTGGCGAAACTCTCCCTCAGACTTACCTTTCCCATGCGCAAGGATTTTACCTCGCTACCCTTTAATACCACTCCGGCCTCAAAACTATCCAAGATATGGTAGTTATAGAGTGCTTTTCTATTGGTGGCAACAATCTTCATGATATTTTGTTAATATGAAGGTGCACTTCGTTTACCCCTTCTATTAATTTTACTAATATACCATATTTCTGTTGAGATTGCAAGAGAAACAAAGATGGTGCCGCGGGAGAGATTCGAACTCTCACAACCTCACGGCCACTACGCCCTGAACGTAGCGTGTCTACCGATTCCACCACCGCGGCATTCTTTAGGAGAAGAACCCCGCTCCTCTATGAGGGGCGGGGTAAAGCCCTGCTCCATCTGTGTCAACATCCGTGCTAAGCTGTGTCTAGGTTTTGCCCTCTTCTAACTTCTTAACCTCCAAAACCTTCTCCACTGTCTTCATAATTTCCACAATGTCGAATGGCTTATGAAGACAGTCCTGAACCCCTTCGATCATGGCCTGTTCAATGAGCTCCTCCACAGAGTAACCGGTCATCATAATGGTATGGGCATTGGGATCGACCTCTTTAATTTTCTTATAGGTTTCTAAGCCATTTATTCCGGGCATCACAATATCTAAAAAGATGATATCGAACTTACCTTTCTTCACTTCCTCTATTGCCTGATAACCATCCTTTGCTATAGTAATCTTATGTCCTCTGGTACCCAAGACTCTGGAAAAAAGATCCAGGATAACCTGCTCATCGTCAACGACCAGAATGTTTGCTCCCTGTGCCATATTTATTCTCCTATTCTGCGGGCAGGCAGGATAATCCTGAACTCTGCCCCCGCCCCCTTTCTATTTCTCACCTCTATCTCTCCTCCGTGATCCTTAACAATCCCATAAGTAACAGAAAGCCCCAGGCCTACCCCCTTGCCCGGCTCCTTGGTAGTGAAGAAGGGCTCAAAGAGCTTATCCATATGCTCCTCCGGAATGCCCGAACCAGTATCTAAGAAGATGGTCTCCACCTTCTTTCCTCGGGCAATGTTCCTGGTAGTAATGAATAGCTTTCCTCCATGGGGCATGGCATCCCGGGCATTGGTCACCATATTCAAGAATACCTGCTGGAGTTGATTGAAGTTTCCCGTTACTTTTGAGAGCTTTGGGCTCAAATTCTTTACAATCTCTATGTTCTGTAATCTAGTCTGATGATCGACTAAGGCCAAAGTGGCCTCAATTGTCTCATTAATATCCACTTCTCTAAATCCTCCCTTCGTCTGACGGGAGAAATTTAGTAGACCGGAGACGATCTCCTTGCAGTGGAGGGCAGCCTCTTCAATGGCCTTCAAGTCCTTATATTTCGGATCATCCTCCTTAGTATCCAATAATGCTGCCTGGGCGAAGCCCAGGATCCCTCCTAAGGGGTTATTCATTTCATGGGCTACCCCTCCTGCCAATCTTCCCACAGCAGCCATCTTCCCCGATTGGACGAGCTGCTCCTGGGTAGCCCGTAGCTCCCTATAGGCCCTCCTCAGACCCTCCTCCAACTTGGCCTTCTTTGTCACATACTCCACCAGGCTCACCGTCCCAATGATGTTATTCTCCCTATTCTTTAAGGGATGGGATCGGATGTTGATGACCACCTCCTCTTTAGCCCTAGGAGGTTGATATTTTATACTGCTACTGTGAGTGGATGATCCGGCCTCTATGATGTGGGAGAGGTTCGCCCTCCAATCGAAATCCTCTGTGGGGGGAAAGATCTCCCAAAAGTATTTCTTCAGGATCTCACTCTTCGCTAGATCAGTATGGGCCTCTAACTCCCTATTCGCTCCAGTTATCTTGCCCCATCTATCGGTGGTGATGATCCCCTCTGTGATACTCTCTACAATATTCTCATTGTACTCCTTCAGATAGAATAATTGATTCCTGTAGCGAAGACCGATTCCGGATATTTTCCCCACAATAAAGGCCGCCAGGTTAAGGGAGACAACCTTTATCAAGAAGTCCCTGGTTAAGAAGGCCCCCCATCTTCCAGTAACGCTGACCAAAACGATGGCATAGAGGATGCTCACTGTACCAGAGATTATCAAGCCCCCTCTTAGGCCATAATAGATTGCCCCTACCAGAATGGGAAGATAGTAGATGTAGAAGAAGAAGGCCCTCAGGCCATAACCCATATAGAGATACCAGGATAAGGCGATACAGACCAAGAGGGTCAAGGTCACCATCATCCTCTTGAACTGCTCTTCTGGATAGAAGATGCCCGGGACTGGTTTGGTCTTATTGGTTCTGGGGCTCATTGATTCTCCCAAAATAACGGCGCGCTTCGCTCTCCGCCGTCTTTTACTTATTGAAGTTCCGATACCTTAAAATAGAAAAGTGATACAATATTTATCTTAACCTAGATAGTTTATCACATTTTTCTGAAGAAATCAAGCCAGAATTTTCTTTAGGAGTTGTCCCGTGTAGGATTCCTTTTTTCTGGCCACCTCTTCTGGGGTGCCAGAGGCAACAATAAAGCCCCCCTCCTCTCCTCCCTCTGGCCCCAGATCAATGATGTAGTCTGGGGTCTTTATCACTTCCGGATTATGCTCAATGACTAAGACCGTATTCCCGGCGTCAACCAAGCGATTGAGAACATCCAATAGTTTCTGAATATCGGCAAAGTGAAGTCCGGTGGTTGGTTCATCTAAGATATAGAAGGTCTTGCCCGTGCTTCTCTTAGAAAGTTCTGTGGCCAACTTTACCCGCTGGGCCTCTCCCCCAGATAGGGTGGTGGCGCTCTGGCCCAATTTCATATATCCCAATCCTACATCGTATAAGGTCTGTAACTTATGCTTGATCTTGGGGATATTCTTGAAGAATTTTAAGGCCTCCTCAACGATCATATCTAAGACATCTGCGATACTCTTTCCCTTATACCTGATCTCCAAGGTCTCCCTATTGAACCTCTGCCCCTTACAGACCTCGCAGGAGACATAGACATCGGGCAAGAAGTGCATCTCGATCTTTATTATCCCTTCCCCCTGACAGGCCTCACACCTTCCTCCTTTCACATTAAAGCTAAACCTCCCCGGCCTATATCCCCTCATCTTGGATTCTGGAATCTGGGAGAATAGTTCTCTAACGGGGGTGAAGACCCCGGTATAGGTTGCTGGGTTAGAACGCGGGGTCCTTCCAATGGGATCCTGGGTAATGATGATTACCTTATCAATATTCTCCAGGCCCTCTATTCTGTCGTGCTCCCCAGCCCTTTCCTTTGACTTATAAAACTTATTCGCCAGGGCGCGATATAGGGTCTCATCTACCAGGGTGGATTTTCCGCTTCCCGATACTCCAGTAATACAGACAAATACACCCAAGGGGATGGGAACCTTTATATTCTTTAGGTTGTGCTCCCTAGCACCTACAATAGTCAGATACTTCCCTTTCACCTTTCTTCTCTTTTTCGGCACCTCAATCTTCAACTCTCCTTTAAGATATCTTCCGGTGAGAGACCTCTTGCATCTCATGATCTTCTCTACTGATCCCGTGACTACTACCTCTCCCCCATGCCTCCCGGCACCTGGACCCAGATCGATGATGTGATCTGCAGACCTTATGGTCGCCTCATCATGCTCTACTACCAGGATGGTGTTCCCCAAGTCTCTTAAGGCCTTCAGGGTGCTCAATAATCTCCTATTATCCCTCTGATGGAGGCCAATGGAGGGTTCATCCAAAATATATAATACACCCACCAGTCCACTCCCTATCTGGGTGGCAAGCCTGGTCCTTTCACCTTCACCCCCCGATAGGGTTCCCGCCATCCTATCGATGGTAAGGTAATCCAATCCCACATTGACTAAAAAGTTCAACCTCTCTCTTATCTCCTTGATTACCTCTTTTCCGATCAAGGCCTCTTTCCGGCTCAACTTTAAACTATTAAAGAACCTCAAGGCTTGCTTAATACTTAAGACGCAGACTTCGGCAATGGACTTCCCTCCCACGGTAACCGCCAGGCTCTCCGGCTTCAGCCTGGCTCCCTTACAGTCCGGGCAGGAACGGGTTCTCATATACTTATTCCTTATCTCTTCTCTCACATACTCTGATTCCGTCTGATGGTACCTTCTTTCAAGTTGAGTAATTATCCCTTCAAATGGACGATAGAACTCCCTGGTTGTCCCATGCATCTCTAAACGGAAGTCGAGATAATCCTCACCCGAGCCATAGAGAAGGATGTCTCTCTGTTTCCTTTTTAAGTTCTTCCAAGGGGCGTGAAGACTGAAGTCATAATGCTCTGCCACAGTCTCTAACTGCTGAAAGTAGTACCTCTCTGCAGCATACTTCCACTTATGCCTCCTGGTAGTGATGGGCTCGCTCCAGGGAAGAATGGCTCCCTCATAGACAGAGAGATTCCTATCAGGAACCACTAAATCCGGGTCCACCTCCATCCTTATCCCCAACCCATCGCATCCCGAACAGGCTCCATAAGGGGAGTTAAAGGAGAACATCCTAGGGGATAATTCCCCAAAACTTATCCCACATTTTATACAAGCGAAGTGTTCACTAAATAAAAGTTCAGATTTCCGATTTTTGATTTTTATTACTACGATCCCCTTCCCCAGCTTCAGGGCAGTCTCCACAGAGTCAGCGAGCCTGGATTTTATTCCCTTCTTTACTATTAGCCTATCTACAATAACCTCAATATCGTGTTTCTTATACCTATCCAAAGAGGGAACCTCTGCTAAGTCATAGACCTTACCATTCACTCGGGCCCTCACATACCCTTCTCTTTGAATATCTTCAAATAATTTTTTATATTCTCCCTTCCTTCCTCTTATTAGAGGGGCTAATATCTGAATCCTGGTTCCCTCTGGTAATTCCAATATTCGGTCGGTAATCTCTTGTGCTGTCTGGGGAGAGATCTCCCTTCCGCACTTAGGGCAGTGGGGCTTGCCGATCCGGGCAAAGAGCAGTCTCAGATAATCGTAGATCTCAGTCATGGTTCCCACAGTTGATCTGGGATTTGCTCCGGCCTTTCTCTGCTCAATGGCAATGGCCGGGGAGAGGCCTTCAATGGATTCCACATTGGGCTTCTTCAACTGCTCTAGGAACTGTCGGGCGTAGGCAGAGAGGCTCTCTACATACCTCCTCTGCCCCTCAGCATAGAGGGTATCGAAAGCCAAAGAACTCTTTCCAGAACCCGAGAGTCCAGTGATGACCACCAGCTTATTCCTGGGAATTTTAAGGTTGATATTTTTGAGGTTATGTTCCTTTGCTCCTTTTATGATAATCGCTTCCCTTCTCATCTTATTAAACTCCAGGCGATAGTCAATACTATCCCAATCCCGAAGAGGCAACCCGACATCTTTCCCATGGAACTCCCCAGGGGGGTACGTGCTTGCTCTATTCCGCGTCTCTTTAAAACCTCGGCAACCTTTCCTTTAAATAACCCAGCGAAGGCATCAGTAATGGCATCTCCTGCTGCCCCTCCCACAATGGCCCCCAATACTCCAGCAAAACTCGCCCCGATCAAAGCAGCAATACCTAAAATTCCGGTATCTATGGTGCCGAAAACGATATCGGCTGCTACAGTATTTATCTTTCTCTTTGCTAAAGCCAAGGGAATCCAGGGAAGGAACCCTAAAGCGATTAGTGCCGGACCGATCAAGACCTTATAATATCTATATTAGACGAGGCAAACAAAGTGCGTCGTCATTCTGGATGGTAAAAGAGATGACGCTGATAATAACAATGCTTAGGATAATTACATTCAATAAAGAGGCTCGGAAGGAATCAAACCTCATTAGTATGCTCCCGAAAGTAGATGAGGATTACCTATCCTCACCTTCTTTAATCCCGCTTCTAAGGCAACCTCCCGGCATCTATAGGCGTGTTCCCTAGAAGTAGTAGGCAGATCCTTCATATAGAAGTGAGGGTAGAAACCAAGTAGAGAATAGGGAATATCTGGATTCAATTTAGCAATGAAGTTAGCGATGTTCCTAACCTCTTTTTTGTCAACATATCCGGGGACAAGTAGGGTGCTGGCGATTAAGAAAGGGGGCTTCGGCCTCTCCTCAATCAGTTTAGATAGAGATACAAAGTTTCTTAGAGTCTGCCTATTGCTCACACTGGTCAACGCAATATGGAGGTTCTCATCCCAGGCCTTCAAATCAAACTTTATGCATCCCCCGCTCTCTAAGCTCAATCTGGCCGCCTTCTCTAAGAGCTCGGGATTCATGCTCCCATTCGTCTCAAAGCAGATCCTCAGGTTTCCCTTCTTCTCCAGGGCTAACTTAGAGGCCTCTAAGGCATGGGCTAATTGAGGAGTGGGATCTCCTCCGAAGTAGCAGATACAGGCCACTCTCTCATTCACCGCATCGACTAGTTCCTGGGCGCTTCGTAGGTTCATCTTAGAGAGTAGATTCCGATAGTGCCAATTCTGGCAGAAGAGACAGTTATAGGTGCAGGCGCCATAGAAGACGGCTAGGTTAGAGCAGCCGATCTTTTTACTTCCCTCACAGACCCAGTCAGCAACGCAGTTCGTAGGCAGGGAATCATAATACCACTCTACCACCGCCCCCTCTTTGGTCCCTGCTAAGTTGATTAACTTTCCTTTTTTATTCAAGCGCAGTCCGCAGTAGCCTTTTTCTCCCTCTCCGATCTGGCATTCATTAATGCAGATCCGACATTTTATTCCTTCTGGATTTCTCGGTGGCTCTAAGGGAAGATGAAAGACCTCTCTGGCTTTAATATGTAGTCTCTTTATCTGGGGCAGAACCTCATCTGGAAATTTCCTAATGCAATCTACACAGTAGCCTATATTCTGAGAGATTAGTTCACTCTTCTCACACCTCTTGCATTTTACTTCTTCTCTTCCTTCCATAGCTCCTTTCCATATAACAGGCTAAAGACCTCACCCCTAAGGAATCAGAAGCAATAGGTGTAACTTTCATCCCAATCTCCCGATACTCCTTATAATCTGCATAATTAGTCCGCTGAATAGAGGAATAGTTAGGTTATCCTTCCTTCCTGGTGAGAAGAGTTCCACGATTGAAGCAGCAAGAGCACCGATAAAGAGAATGCCAAAACTTAACTTTAGTCTCAAGACTAAGAGAATCATTCCTATTAAAAGGCAGGCGAAAAGGGACCCTAAACCTCCTTCCAAGCTTTTTCCTTTTATTCTAATCCTTCCATATCTCTTTCCCACAATGGATGCCGCTAAGTCTCCACAGGCCACGAAACATAGGCTGGCGATGGCGATTCCCTTCTCAAATAATAGAACGGAAAGAAAAGCACCAGAGATGTAATAAGGATTACCGGAGAATCTATTCCTCTCTTCTTCCTTAATAATCCCTCCTAAATATTTCAGTGTCCACTGGTTAAATCTTGGATAACAAAGACGAAGAAGATCAGCCAAAAAGAAAAAGATAAAGAAAATCGCAAAGATAATAAGGGAGATCTTTTTATCCGTGAAATAATAGATTAGAGGAAGAAGTAGTCCTCCTAGAAGATGCCATAGATAACGTAGTGGTTTATTCAAAATATTACCTCTCTTAGTTTTTAGTATACTATAATGTCTTGAAAAAGGCAAACTTGTCCCGTTGATAATTTCATATCTACGGGGCTTGCTATTCTTCATTTCACGTGGTATGATGCATCGGTGAACAGTGTTACTGAAGGTTAACCGTTTACCCGCTCCCCCGATACATCGGGGTCGCTGTTTACCGTTTACCGTAAACGATCATTCTAAACTGAAGGATGTTAAATATGCGATACAGACTATTACTCCTTCTTACCTTCTTGCTTCTCTTTCCTTTCCCAATCTGGGCTAAGGAGGGAGAGAAGAAGGTCGAATTCATCCCTCGGGCAGATATGGCCTTAGAGATGGGTCGTTACTTTCATAACTGGCCGGGCTATGCCTGGAGGTTCAAAAGAAGGATCAACATAGATATCTGGAGGTTTGGAAATAAATTCCTCTTTATGGAATATGAGGATGAGAATATCCTGGGGAGCAGGTGGGCAAACGAAGACGACCCCCGAAAGATCCGCCATGAGATCGCCTATCTGGGCCTAAGGCGGGACTGGGAGAAGCATAGCCTCTCTTATTTCTACCGGCACGTCTGCCACAACCGGGTGGATAGGACGACAGGGAAGTTCATGCTCTGGGATGTCATTGAGGCCAGGTGGGAGACGAAGGGTATGAGATTGGGATATAAGAACGAGGGGATAGATTTCAATTCCCAAAAAGAATTTGAATTCTTGAATAAATTTAATGGCATGGCTGGTTTAGGCCTGGTGACTACCCATGAGCATTGTAGATATTCTGCGGTGGGCGAAGGGGGGATGAGATACGATATCTTAAGATATAGAAATGGAATTCCCTATCTCCTGACCAAACTCTATGCTACTATTGACCCTCATCTAAGACCCAACCTTACTTTAGAATCTGGAGTCCGGTTTCACCTGAAACATTTTGATCTTACTCCCTTTATAGAATACGAGCATCAATATGATGTTGAGAGGCGGGAAGGACCGGTGGGAAACTTTTTATTCACCGGCCTGCGCCTGGAGACCCATGGTGATGAGTTGGTGCCTACTTTCAAAAGGAATTCTCTCTTCCTTCCCGGGTTAAATGTCGGGGGCTACTATGCTAAGGTCTTGGATAGTGACGACTTCGGTTATGATAGTGATCTGGCCTTCAATTTAGATCTCTACCGAAAAGATAGGTTTATCGCTTTCTTAAATACTGGCTTAGTAATCAATACCACAACTGAGAATCAGAAGCCTCACTTCATCGGCTATTCCTTAGAGCCAGGTTTGGCAATAGATTTTGATAAAAATGTTTTGGATTTTTTCTTCCGCCACTGGTCACGGCATAACGGTGATGTCAACGGCAATGTCGTAGATGGGATTACAGAGGGATATAAACTGATAGGAAGTCGATTTCAGAGTCGGGGCATGAAGCTGGGGTATAGAAATGAGGGAATAGACTTTGATTCCGGAAAGGATTTCGAATTCTTGAAGAAGGTTGACTGGCAGGTCTCGACAGGGGGATATGTCACCACTTCTAATTATGACTACGATTGGGAGGCAGGGGCCGGAGTAAGGTGGGATATCCTGAGGCATAAGAGAAAGATCCCCTATCTCTCAGCCAACCTCCGCCTCCTCCAGGGTCCCAATACAGATGGGGATTATACCATGGAGGCCGGAGTGAGGTTCTGCGGCAAGAAAGGGAATGCGACCCTCTTTACCCAGTACCGCTACCGGGAGAACGCCTCTCGCTTCGGAGGTTACGATGCCAAACAAAAAATACTGGGCCTTGGATTTGATTTTTAGTTACCACTCGTATCTTATGCCAAAAAGTCCAAAATCATCCGTCTTTCCATCGCATCGATCAATATCGTGCTTGTGCCTTATCTGACAGAAGAAACTCAAAAAGAAAAAGGGCAAGAAATTTATCTTGCCCTTCCTTATAACTCTTGATAGCCATTATAAAGTTGCTAAATTTATAGCGAAGTTACATCCTTGAAGCATCGGAATTTGAATAAATTACGATGCTGAGGATTAGGGGGTTTGGGGGAAAGAATCTGCTTTCCCCCAAGGGGTGACAGGGAGGCAAAGCATGTCTTTGCCGACCGCCAGAGGGGCAAAGCCCCTATGGAAGTAACCCCGAAGGGGTTATCTTGCCATACAGTATCTTCCGCATCCGGCTGGTCACTCGGTAAGAGATGTGATCCACAATACTATAGACCACGGGGATAACGAAGAGGGTTAAAAAGGTAGAGAATAATAGTCCAAAGGAGACGGCAACCGCTAAAGAGGAGCGCATCTCTGAACCAGTGGTGCGGCTGAAGACCATGGGGAATATGGCCAAGATGGTGGTAGAGGAAGTGATGAGTATCGGCCGCAGCCGGGTAGCCGCTCCCTGGATGAGCGCCTGGTGCTTCTCTATCCCCTTTCTCTTAAGTCGATTGATATAGTCGATCATCACAATAGCATTATTGACCACAATCCCTACCAGCATGATGGTTCCCATAAAGGACTGAACATTCAGGGTCTTACCGAAGGCCAATAGTCCAAAAACCACCCCGATAAGAGCTAAGGGGATAGTGAACATTATTATAAAGGGCTGGGAAAGGGATTCGAAGAGAGCGGCCATGACCATATAGACCAAGATGATGCCTATGATGAGGGCGATAGTAAAGGAACGAAAGGTCTCCTGCATATCCTCATACCTCCCCCCATATTCCACAAAGTACCCTGGAGGAAACTCGATCTTGGATACCTTACTCTTAATATCCCTTATGATCCGACCCAGATCCCGACCATAGCTATTGGCGGTTACTGAGATCTTTCTCTCTTGGTCTTCCCGGGTAATCCTTAAAGGGCCTTCAGCATACTCTATAGTAGTGATCTGATATAGAGGAACCTGAAAACCAAGAGATGAGGCGATGGCGATGTTCTTTATATCCTCAAGGGAATCGCGCTCCATCTCTCTATACCTCACCCGGATATCATACTCCTCCCCACCGATCCTATACTTGGTGGCCACCTTTCCCAATAGGGCGGTCTTCACGCTATGGGCCACCTGATCCAAGGTAAGTCCCATGCGGCGCGCCTTTACCCTATCCAACTTTATCTGTAACTCAGGCTTTCCCTTCTTCAGAGTAACATCGATATCCCGCAACCCCCCAATGTCCTCACACTCTGAAGCAATCCTATCGGCAAAATCCTTCAATCTATCCAGGTCCTTGCCGAATACCTTCACCTCTATGGGCCTCTCCCCCCCACCCCCAATGAACATCTCCCTCATATCCATGAACTCAAAGCTCGCTTCCTCAATCCTGGGAAGCCTGCCCCTAATGACCTCAATGATCTGGTCTGATGAACGCTTTCTCTTCTCCTTCTCCTCTAACCTTATAAAGACCTGGGCTTCATTCACCCCGGCCGCCCCCATGCCCCAGGCCACATCATACTTACCGGCCTCAGAGAGCCCTACAAACCCACCCACAAATTTAGCCTCAGGCTCCTTCAGCATACTCTCCTCTATCCCCTTTACTACTCGGTTGGTCTCCTCTAAGGAGGTTCCCACCGGCATCCTGACCAAGGCCATATGCATGGGCATATCTGCCTTGGGCATAAATTCTGCGCCCAGGAAAGGAATGAGAGCCAGACTCAGGAGGAATAGGCACAGAGCAGTTATTATTACTACCTTCCGATGAGAGAGGGCCCATCCCAAGGCCCGCTTATAGGCCTCTCTAAATCGCTCAAACCCCCCTCGGCCAAGACCTTTCTCTTCACCTCTTTTAAATATTACTGAAGCCACCATGGGTACTAAGGTTAGAGCAACGAAGAGAGAGGCAAATAGCGAGAGGCAGATGGTGAGAGACATGGGTCGCAGTAGCCGGGCGGCCATCCCGGTAGTCAGAGATACCGGCAGGAATACGGCCAGGGTAGTCAGAGTGGAGGCGGTTATGGCCAGGCCCACCTCAGATGCCCCGATCCTTGCTGAAGCCTTCCTATCCTTCCCCTCCTCTAAGTGGCGGAAGGTATTCTCTATGACCACCACCGCATTATCCACCAGCATCCCCACCCCCAAGGCCAATCCCATCAGGGTTATTAGGTTAAAGGTATATCCCACAGCATACATACCGATGAAGGTGGTGAGCACAGATATGGGGATGGCCAGGGATATGGCAAAGGTCGGTCGCCAGTTCCTTAAGAAGAGGAAGAGGAGGATGATGGCCAGTATCCCTCCCTGGAAGGCATTGATCGTAGTGAAGCGCACGATGCTCTTGATTATATGGCCCTGATCCCACAGAGAATAGAACCTTATATCCTTAGGGATCTCCTCTTTTAATCTCTCCAGTTCTCTCTTTACCCGATTGAGCACCATTACTGTATTGGCCCCGGACTGCTTCATAATCCCCAATAGTACACAGTCCTTGCGGTTTGTTCGGGCATAGTTTCTTATCTCCTTATGGGTGTCTACCACTTGGGCGATATCCTTGAGATAGATGGGGGTGCCCTGATGGGTAGTGACTACTATATTGCGCATGGTCTCCAAGTCTTTGAACTCACCCAATGTTCTTACCAAGTATTCGGTATATCCTTTGGTGATATGGCCTCCAGTAACATTCAGGTTCTCCTGGCGCAGGATCTGGATTATCTCTTCCAATGCTAAATGGTGGGCTTGGAGTCTCTCTCTATCAATGAGGATATTGATCTCCCTCTCCAAGCCTCCCATGAGCATGCAGGAGGCCACCCCTTCCAATCTCTCCAGTCTGGGCTTAATATTATCATCCAGATAGTCGCGCAATACCTGGGTATTCTCCATTCCCGTAATTCCATAGTAGAGGACTGGGAAGTCGGCCATATTGAACTTGACCACTAAGGGATTATCTATCTCTTCGGGCAGAAAGTCACGGGTTAAAGAGACCTTATCCCGCACATCCTGGGCAGCGAAGTCTAACCTTGTCCCCCACTCAAACTCTACCATTACTGCCGAGATACCTTCCTGAGAGAAGGAGGCCACATTCCTAACATGCTTGACTGTGGAGACTATCTCTTCAATGGGCTTGGTAATCAGGGTCTCAATATCCTCTGAGGCTACGCCTTCATAGGTGGTTACTATTGAGACGAAAGGATACTCTAATTCGGGAAAGAGATCCAGACCTAATCTGAAGAAAGAGATAATCCCGAAGAGACAGACGATGAGGATGAGCATTAAGACCGTTACCCGACGATTGACAGAGAATTCTGGTAGATTCACCCCGCACCTCCTTTAATTCTGAATGATGACCAAGGTATTATCGCTCAGGCCATAATTGCCCTCAATGATTACTATCTCCCCTTCAGCAAGGCCTTTCACTATCTCTATACTCTCTTCATCGCTTAAGCCCGTCTCCACCCTCTTTAGAAGTGCCCTTGAATCCTGAACCACGAAGACTATTTTCTGCCCATTCTGCTTCAAGAGCGCCTTATGGGGAAGGAGGAGAGTATCCTTATGGGTCTTGATAATTATCTCCACCCGGGCGAACATACCGGGCTTCAAGAGATGTTTGGGATTGGGGATGAGTGTCTCTACCCACGCCTTGCGGGAGATGGGATCAACGATGGGGCTTATCTTCCATGCCTTACCAGTAAATACCTTATCTGGATAGGCATCTACTCTGACCCGGACCTCTTGTCCTATCTTAATCTTAGGAAGATCCTTTTCTACAACATCGATCTTGACCTTTACCCTATCTATATCCACAATGAGAGCTATTGGAGTCTGGGGGGTTACCTTTGTTCCCAAGTCCACATAGACCCGGCCTACGATTCCTGCTAAGGGAGAATCTACTGGTGCTGGTTCAAACTTAAAGCCCGGCTCATCCCTATCGATAAGGACAATGGTCTGGCCTTTCTTAATCCTATCCCCCTCCACAACATTCTTCTTGATAATCTTCCCGCTCACCCGGGGATAGACCTCAATCCTTTCTCGGGCCTTGATATCTCCGGTAAGGGAGATAGTCTCTCTGATATCTTTCTTTACTGTCTCCATTACTTTTACCGTTACCCCTTCCTCAACCGGAACCGTCTCCACTCCCTTTCTAAAAGATAGCATCCTTCCTGCGATGATGAGAACAACTACTAAAACTATTACTCCCAAAATAATTCTTTTCTTCTTCATTTTTTCTCCTATTTATCTCTAAAATTATTCGCCCATTCGCGCGAATGGTCTCAATAGCTTAGCCCTTCTTCACTTTACGCAGAAAAAAGATAGCAACACTCACCATAACTAACGAGGCTAAAAGGGGGATATAGACCGGAGCAAACCAGGGACCAGGGATTAAGAATAGACAGTCAATGGTCGCCAAACTCGGGGGCCAACCGATGAGCACCTTGAGCCAAATGTAATAGAAGATATCCCAGATGGCAAAGACCCATAGAAAGATGGCTAATTTCTCTACCCACTTCCTTCCCACCAAGAGAGCGACCATAAGAAGAATAACAATAGTAGATGCTTCTCGCGTCTGCTCTGAGAATAATACTCCATAGGACCTTAAAAAATTACTGAATTCAGCAACACTCATTACTTCCCAAGGAAGGGGAGGAAGAATGCGGCGCAGATAGACAACAACAATAGCCTCTAAATAGCCAAAGGCAATCCCAAAGATAGTAACCAATCCCAACTTTAATCTCATTTTTCTTCCTCAAACAAAATATTTTCTCTCTCCAGAACCGTCCCCTTCGCTTTCTCTAAATCGATCAAGGATTTATTGTAATCGATTATTGAGCGTAAATAGCCGCTCTGCGATTTGGCCAAATCCTCTTGATACTCTAAGATATCGTGGGTTGTGGTAAGGCCTTCCTTAAATCTTTCCTCCTCTGCTGATAGTTTTCTTTCTCGCAGTCTTCTTACTGTTTCTGCTGCTGCTACCCTCTTATAATCGGTATTGGTTCCTCTTACTGCTTCTCGAACCTGGATAATGATTTTCTGCTCCAGATTTTTAAAATCGATCAAGGCTTTCTCCTTCTCTAAAAGCCTCTTTTTATACTTACTCCTTGCTCCTCTATTCCCTAAGGGATATTCAAAAGAGAGGCCAGCTGACCAAGACTCATACTCACCTTTACTCATTTCATCAAAGGCATCATTATAGTGTCGATCCAGGCCGTTCAGGCCGAAACTTCCCTTCAGATCCAAAGTGGGCAAGCGTTCATTCTTAGCTACCTTTATTTTAATATCCTTATTCTTTAGATCGATCTTCTCCTTCTGGTAATCAGGTCGCTTCTCGAAAGCGGTCCTTACGCTCTCCACGAGATCAATCTCTCTTGCTTCTAAAGGAGGCTTATCCAAAGGGATAATATCGAAGTTCCAGAGTTTTGGATCCTGGATGAGATTGGTGACTATCTTCAGATTATCCTGGGTATCGGAGAGCATTTTTTGGGCAATAATAACCTCTTGCTTCCGAGAAGCAACCTCGGCTTCTGCGGCCAATACCTCGAGCTGGGAAACGGTTCCTGCCTTCATCCGTGCTTTATTTGTCTCCAATAAATCCTCGGCTCGCTTTAAGGAAAGTCCTTTGACCTTCAAATTCTCAAGAGCAAAGACCAGTTCCCAGTAGGCCTTCTCTGTCTTAGTCACAGTATTAATTACCTCTTCTCTCAACTCTTCAAGTGAGATATTCTTATTATTCTTAGCAATGAGGATATCTGCCCTATTCACCTCAATACCAAAATCCTTTAATAATGGTTGAGTAAGGGTAAAGGTAAGGCTTGAGGTATAGGCCGGATTGGGGCTCTGGGAAGCAGGAAGCCGGTTGGTCTCCAGGCGATTATTCTTAAATGCTAAATCATAATCCCCACCAGTCAGGAATTTCTGCTTTAGACCGGCATTGAAATCATAATTCTTCTGTACCGAATCAAAAGTGCCCGTAGTCGTAGAAGAGGTAGTGTGGGTTTCAGATTTGTCTGCTGAAATATCCAAGGTGGCTGTAGGATCAAAGTCTGATTTTGCCTTTATAATTTCGGTCTCCTTGATCTGGGGCACAAGACGAGTAGCGGCCACATCCAGATTATTCTTGAGAGCAAAGAAGATACAGTCCTGAAGGGATAAAGAAACGGTTCCCTTCTCTCCCTCAAGATTTTCTAAAAAAGAAGAAAGCTCTTGAGGCTCAGCAAAAATAGACTTGGAGAAAAGGAGGGCAAAAAAGATAGAAATGAGAATATAGATTATTCTTTTAATCATCTATTTACCCTTTCTTTATTCGCGTTGATTCGCGTCTTTTCTCTGACCCCTTCAAAAATAGTTCCATAACCAGAGGGGCGTTAGAGACTAAGGATTCTTTCTCTTTACTTAACATCCACTGGAAGGCAAGAGCATCTATTATTCCTCTTAAAGTAGCCGCCACCTTCTTGGCATCCAGGGCTTTAAATCTGCCTTCCTTTATTCCCTCTTCAATCACTCGGGCAACGACGTCGATATACTTTAAGTAGCGGTCCATAATCCTCTTGCGCAACTCATCCTTTAATCCCAATTCGAAACGGCTCGATTCTGAAGTAATAATTTTAAAGAAATCTCTATTGGCCTCGTAGAATCCTAACTGGTGCCTAGTTATAGCACTAAGTTTTTCTACTGGACCTTCTTTTTTCTTAGCTTCTTTCCGTATAAGATTCATTAGATATTCTGTCTTCTCCTCTACCAAGGAATAGAAGAGTTCCCTTTTGTTCTTAAAGTAAAGATATATCGTTCCCTTAGCCAGCTCTGCTTCTTTAGCAATCTCGTCAATGGTTGCCTGATGAAAACCTTTCTGGGCAAAGACCCTCTGAGCAGCTTCTAAGATCTCTCTCTTTCTTGCCAACCGTTCCCTTTCCTTTCTACTTAATTTCTTCATCCCTATACTCCTTAGTCATTTTATGACTGACTGTTCATTCATTTTAATAATAACATGAAAAAACCCCCTTGTCAAGTCTTTTCTGATTCCTAAAAAAGTCACGGATTTAGACAGATTTAAGCGGATTTAAACGGATTAACCATTGGAAAGGAGACTCCGTCTGCATCCGCTATAATTCGTTTGCATCTTTTTAGAAATCAATTTTTGCAACGCGAATAAAAAAACTCAAAGAAAAATCCTCGGGCATCTAAATAAAGTCTGGACTCTTGTTCTCTTTCTATCCATTTCTCTTCATCCTAGATAACTCTTAATTGTTGCAACTTGTGTCCGATCGGACAATAAGTGCAACAAAATCTTGACTGTTAGAAAGTCCTCTCTACTGCAGTTAATAACTCCCGAGCCTCTGCTTCTCGCCAATCTTCAGGAAGAAATCTTTGAGGTAATTTAGGGTCAGAGTATAAAATTTTCCTAAATTCTATTCTGGCGAGGTGCTTAAAGGCATTATTGATCGCTGGCTTCTTCAGACGCTTGTTCTTTAATATCTTTCTTATTCTCTCTTCCCATTTAATAATGAACTCTTCATACTCTTTATTCACACTATCTAATTGGGGCCAGGTCTTATAAATTAGTTCGTGTAATCTCTTATCTTCCTTCAGATACCCTTCAAAGGTCCAGATATATTCTCGATACTTCTGGAAGGCAAGTAATTTTTCTACTTTTTCCAAAACATTATGAGGCGAAATCCAAACGCTGCGATGCATCCTTCCAAATCCTAATTTTTTAAGTTCTTGACGCAGTTCTCTACGCGCTTTATGTTCTTCCTCTGGAATATCAAAAGAAACCAGACGCCACTTACCATCCCATCTCTTTTCTTTCTCTGGGACAATAAGAGATAGAGTTTCCAACAATTCTTTTCCTTTCCTGCTTAGTAGAAAAGTAATTCCTTTCTTTTTATTCCCTCTCTTTATATAGCCTTCCTTCTGTATCCGGCTTAAAGTAGCACGGGCACTGGAAATAGCAAGAACTTCTGTTAGATACTTCCAGATAGCACGGTGAGGAGTAAATAAAAATTCACCAATGCTATCTATGAGAATTAACAGTTCGTCTCTTTGAGAAAGCATATCTCCACCTCCTTAATAAAGAAGATAAATGTTGCAATTTGTGTCCGATCGGATAATAAGTGCAACAAAATTAAAATGACGAGTTATTGCTATTTAGTGGTGAAGGAGGGCTAAGATCTTGGCCCAGGTAATGATTCCCTCTATCATCGATACCCAGATGATAGTACCGATGAGGTTTCCCAGGGCAAAGAGAAAAAAGCTTTCCTTATATTTCAATTTGAAGATAAGGGTTAAGAATAGGATGTTGAACGGTCGACCTGCGGTGGGAATGGCGGGCATGAGGAAGAGACTCGCCTTTCCCATGGGTCTTGCCCAACCTATCATTTTTGACCTCGAGATTCTTTCCTGAAGGGATAGTGCCTTCTCCTTTGCTAAAGAAAGAAACCTCAGACTGAAGGTTCTCTCGTAAGCCCAGTAGAGGATAAGGAGGACTAAGAGGTCCATAAGATAGGCAGAGATGAAGATGAGATACCCATTGAGATTAAAACCCACAGCATAGGGAACAGAGGCCTTCCTTCCCCAGAGCAGATGTAAGCCGATATATCCTAAGATGATACTAAATAATCTCATCTTCTTTGCCTGATAAAGAGAGGCAAAACTTTTACTTTGAAGAGGGGAAATTTCTTTATTGCTGCTAAAGCAGGGAGAATAAAGGTGAGAGCAAATAGGGCTGAGGGCTCATGGAAAGTGAACTTGGTGAGAAAGGGAAGGATGGTCATACCCACCACCGCCCCTCCAGGGATCGTAGATTTGAACTTAGCAAAGGCGAATACCTTCCAGAATATCCCAGCAGCTAAAGCACTTATAGGTAGGATGATGAATAACTCACGAGGTAAAAGGCAGAGCAAGACTCCAATACTACAGGATAGGCCTGCTCCTCCTCGAAACCGATAATATATCGGCCAGTTATGACCGGCCACGGTTAGGCTTGCTATTAAGACTACTACTTTATAATCGAGGTGTAATACCTTTAAAGCAATATAGGTAGGAATAATCGCTTTTGTCACATCCAAGATCAATACTAAAGCACCTGCTGGTCGGCTGACCGCTCTATATACTGTCGCTGCTCCCGCGTTCCCATAATCTTTGACATCGATGCCCTTTAACTTCTTGCCAATCAGATAGGCAAAGGAGATAGAGCCTAGTAAATAAGTTATAATAGCTAAAGAAACAGTTTCTAAAAGTTTCATCCCTTCTTCCTCCACCATCTCGCCTTGGGAGGCTCAAATAGCTCATCGCTTAAGCCGATATTTATCTTTAAGTCCTTGAATGTTCTCGACTCGGCAAACCTATCCCCTTCCTCATATATGGCATGCTGGATGGGTAGGAACTTTTCTTTATCTACCCAGAGGATCTCCTTGGTAATGGGATGTTTTCCCTCTTTTTTCTTGGGAATCATCACCAAGCGATAGCATTCCCTTTCCTCGATTTTCTCTATTCCCATAAGTTCTATCTTTCCCTCTCTATTGTAATGGTTGGCCCTTCCGATAAGACCTCTTAGGTTGCATTCATCGAGTCTCAAGCCATGTCTCGGTGAGCGGACGATGGCAGAATCTGCATCAAAGGTAAAGACCGCAAAGGGAACGTATCTATGATGGGTTCCCTTTACCTTTCCATCTCGGAAGACGGCCTCTGCCCCTTCCTCCACCCCCTGAAGACCTATGGCATGCATCATATTCGGTCTTTTGAAGGAGAGTCTCAAAACCTTAGGCTTATACATCTTTTTCCCAAACCTTGAGAGCTGGTGAGTAACGCAGATGCACTGATAGTCTTCCACCTTCTCATAGGCCTCTTTCATCTTCCTCAGGATGTCCTGGACGGTAATTTCTTCTTTAATTTCAGGCTCTGAAATAACCTCTTTTATGGAGACTTCAGGAATGGAGACCTCCGGAGCAAGAACCTCGGGAGGTAATTCCACCCCAATCCTAGGTCTCTGGGAAACGATAAAAGGAATGAGAATAAGGATAAGTAATAAAAGAAGAAATATCCTAACAACAACCATTTCTGCTCCTTAAAGATATGATAGCATACCAATCTGAATATTGCAAAAAATTTCTTGTTTCCAAATTCTTATGTTTTTTGATAAAAGTCGGGCGCGTTTCACTTGCCCCCTCTAATAACAGAAACCCGCCAAAAAGGCGGGCATTTAAAACGAAGAAAAAAATGAGATAGGTTCACTTCCTTTAAAGCGAATGTTGCACTTATTGTCCGATCGGACACAAGTTGCAACAAAACTTCCCAATATCTATCTTCTTTCTGTGAATCTCTTTATGGGGGGAATCTGTCTTATGATGACTATTCCAAAGAGAAGAAGGGTGAGAATGAACAATGGATGGGACTCTTTGAATCTCATCCAGGTTAAAATAGGCATCAGGATATAGCCGATCATTGCTCCATAGGCCACAGTAGCCTTCTTTTTCTTCAAGATAAGCCACAGGCCTAGGCCAACTATCAGAGCAACCAGGAAAGCGATCCCAAATTCCTTAGGCAATAAGATAAGAAGTGCGCCCATGGTTGTTCCCAGGCCCATTCCTCCTCTAAATTGTAGAAATATCGGCCAGCTGTGACCAACGGTGACTGCTAAAACGACTAAGATTATCGGGATATACTGCTCTTCAGGGAGGAAGAGTACCTTTGCTATATATACCGGAAGGGCTGCCTTACCGATATCCAAGAGGGCAACCAATGCCCCCCATTTAGGACCCAACTGTCTCCAGGCACCGGCTACTCCTGGATTATCATACTTCCTGATGTCGATCTTCTTTACCGCTCTTCCCAAGATATAGGCCCAGTTTATAGAGCCTAATAAATAGGCAACAATGATCATGAGGATGGTTTCGACAATCATTTCTTTTCCTTCCACTAAATTTTTACTTCTTACTTTCTTTTAGCGATTCCTTAATTATGGGAATAAGTCTTTTGGGGACATTAAGGACTTGTCTTACGGCAGCTAAGAAAAGTAAGAAGAGACTCAAAACAAATAAGGCTTGCGGTCTATAAAAGATCTTAACCATAAAGGGAAGGAGGAGTAATGCTGCGGCTCCCCCACCTGGGGCGGTGGACTTGGCCTTCTTAAAGATGGGTAGTTTCCACATAATGAAGCCGGCCAGAATGCCGAAAGGTAGAACGATGGCCAATGCCTTGGGCATGAGGCAGGCCAAGATTCCTACACTACAGGCTAATCCTCCTCCACCTCTGAACTTAAAGAATACGGGCCAGTTGTGGCCTACTATTACTGCTACTGCCACAAAGACCACCGGCCAATAATTGGGCAAAAAGATCTTTGCAGCGATTAGGGTAGGGATGACTGCCTTGCCCACATCTAAAATACCGACTAAAGTGGCCCATTTCCCTCCCATGGTGCGGTATATCGTTCCTCCTCCTGGATTCCCATAATCCCGGATATCGATTCCTCTCACTATCTTGGCAATGATATAGGCCCAGAGTAGAGAGCCCAATAGATAACTTCCCACAACCATCAGAATAACTTTAGTAGTAAACATTCTCCCTCCTATAAATAGTTAACAAGAGACGTTATGCGTTTATGCGTTGACGCGTTTACGCGTTCCGCATTTCGCGTTCCGTATAACGTATCAACTTTTATTTGACTAAGTAGTATCCAATCCCCCAGCCACCTGGACCAAGGTGAACGATCTCACATCCCATCTTTCCAATAATGATTTCTTTACAGTCAATGTTCTTCTCTAAGGCTTCTTTTAGGTCTTTCACTGCCTCTGGATTGTCTGCCACAGCAGCGATCAAGGCCTTTATCTTCTTGGCACCGGACTTCTCCATATCAGCCTTTATGGTCTCAATCATCTTCTGATTCACCTGTTGGATATTCCTTCCCTTTCCTAATGGTTCTATGGCCTGTGTCCCATACCTCATAATGAGTATCGGGATGACCTTCATTAAAGAGCCAAGAAGGGCCTTGCCTTTGCCTATTCTTCCTCCCTTATGGAGATACTCCAAATCGGGGAGGGCTAAGATAAGGGTACTTTTAGAAGCAACATCTTGGGCGATCTTGGCCACCTCATCCTTGTTCTTTCCTTCCTTGGCTGCCCGGGCAGCCTCCAAGATCACTAACCCTATGGGATGGGCAGTGAGCATGCTATTGACCACAGCCACATCTGCTCCTTCTACCTTATTTATTGCCTCCTTTGCGGCATCAAGAGTTGGTTGGCTAAATATTCCTCCTGCCATGGTGATGTTCACAATGGACTTCCCTTCTGCTGTCGATTTTCGATAGACTTCAGCAAACCTCTCGACGTTTATTGCTGCTGTCTTGGGAAAACTCTTCGATGCCTTCACCTTTGCCAAGAAATCCTCGGGACTAATGGTCTCCCTGACCCGATACTCTTTCCCCTCTAAAGTAACTGGAAAGTGAAGCACGTTTATTTCATACTCCTTCCATAGATTATCAGGCAATCCCTGATTACAACCAGTAACAATCGCTACTTTCTTCATCTTTTTTACCTCCTTTTAATTTTTACTTTTTCATTTTTAATTTTAATTTCTTCGCTCACCCCCTTCTATCCTACAAAAGCATATGCTCCAGTGGCTAAGCCGAGCATCCCGCCTTCAAAGTAGGCCACTCTCAAAGTCTCTGCCAATTCTTCCTTTGTTGCTCCAGATTCTCTTGCCATACGAGATAAATGAGAGACAGCACCTGATTGGCCCCTTACTGCATTTATTGCTAAGGCAATCAAGACCTTATACTTTGTATCCAGAGCCCCCTTCTCAAAGACCTTATCCATATCCTGCATTACAAGTTTAAAGAACTCCGGGTCCTTCTCCTTTATCACCTTAAAATTCTCTGGAATCTTCTTCATAAACTTGGCCATAAAACCCCCTTCTGATTTTACTTTCTTACTATCCTACTTTTCTACTTTCCTACTTTATCAAATAGGCTATCCCCCAGGACTGGGGCCCGGTATGGACTATACCACAGCAGCCGGTCTCCCTTAAGGTTATTTCTTCGGGATGGAATCTCTCTTCAACCATTCTCTTCAGTTCCCCTGCTGCCTCTTCATTATCGGCATGCTCTATGATACATTTTATTCCCTTTGCTCCTCTACTTTCCATATCAGATTTAATGGTTCCAACCATCTTCTCATTTGCCTGGGTGGGACTCCTTCCCTTTCCTACCGGGGTTATTACATTCTTTGCGGCGATGATGGGAATGACCTTCATCAAAGAGCCCATCAAGACCTTAGCCTTCCCAATCCTTCCCCCACGGTAAAGATACTCCAGGTCAGGAAGGGCGCGGAGCAGGTTAGTATTCTCTCTGGCCTTTCGGGCAACTTTCAAGACCTCCTCTTTCGATTTCCCCTTTCTTATTGCCCGGGCTGCCTCTAAGATGACCAATTGTATTCCACCTATAATCTGTTCGGTATCAAATATTTCGACCTCTACTTCAGAGACCATTTCCTTTGCTTTCTGGGCAGAATCATGGGTGGCGATGGACAAACCAGAGGACATATGCATGGAAAGCACCGCCTTCCCTTCCTTCATAAAGGCCTCATAGGCCTCTGCTAATTCACCAATGGGAAGAGCAGCCGTCTTGGGAAACTCCTTTGATTTCTTCACTTTCTCCAGAAACTCTTTTGGCTGGATATCCATCCCATCCCGCAAGGCCTCACGACCTAATATTATGGGAAAAGGAATGACCCTTATTCCATACTCTTTAATCAAAGGAGAGGGAATACCAGCAACGCTTCCCGTAACAATACCTATTTTTGTCATTGCAATTTTTACTTTTCTACTTTCCTACTCTACTGATATGATATAATAGTAATGCGGCTGTCCTCCGAAGTAAAGCTGGACCTCGAGGTTAGGATACTTTTCTTTTACCTGGTTCAGTAATTTATTGGCTTTTCTTTTTCTCGCTCCTTTACCATAGTAGAGGGTGACGATACTATCGCCTTCAGCTACCATCTCCTTTATTAAATCCAGAGCCACTCTCTGAGGCTTCCTTCCCTTTACTTTTATCTCTTTATGATAAAGACCGATGACCTCCCCCTTTCTAATCTTAAGTTCCTTATACTTAGCAATCCTGGCTGCCTTTGCTACCTGACCAGTCTTTATTCTTCCTAAGGCCTGACTCATAGATTCCTTATTCTCTTCTATGCTTCCCTCTGGATTATAATCCATCAGAGCCGCCAGTCCCTGAGGAATGCTCTTCGCAGGAATTACTTCTACCCTCTTCTTGCTCAACTCCTTGGCTTTCTCTGCTGCCGGAATGATATCCCCATCATTGGGTAAGAGGATAACGTTCTTTGCTTCCATTTTCTCTATGGCCTTACTTATATCCTCTACAGAGGGCTTCAATTTTTTTGGCCCTCCCAGTATCTCATCCACACCCATGCTTTTCAGAATTTTACTTAAGCCTTCTCCCGTAGATACCGCAACGATTCCTAATTCTTTAACCTTTACTGCTTCTCCAACCTCCTTCTCCATCAAGAGGGTCTGGTGCTGCTTATCCATATCGTCTATCTTTACCTTATCTACCTCCCCTAAAGTAGCAGCATATGCCTTTACCTTATCCGGCTCATTGGTATGGATGTGGCACTTTGCCAATTCCGAAGAACCAACCACAATGGCACAGTCCCCATGCCTTGCCAATTCATTCTCAATCTCTTTCAAGACTAAATCCTTCCCCTTGATCAGAAATTCTGTACAGTACTTATACTTTAGTTCCCTTTCCCAAGTGTCAACCGCTCTCTGGGCAGTGCTTCTCACCGCCTTAATATCTAAGAGACCTCTCTTCTGAATGATCCCCAGGACCTTCTCCCAGGTTCCCACTACCCTCCTTATGCCCGTGGCATTTTTGAGTTTCTGTAAGGGGAGGCGGGAGAGTTTCTCCTTTGCTGCTTGGATGGTCTTGGCAGCAATGGTCTCAACCTCCTTGATGTCCTTCAGTTCCCCTCCCCGAATGCCAACCAGGATGCTTCGCCAAGTGTTAATGGTTTTTGCAACCGTAACCTCGACCTTTGAAATTTCCTCCAATGGCTTGCCCTCTATGAGCCTTAAAACGCCTTCTAAGATATAGACAAAGCCCGCTCCCCCAGCATCAACTACTCCGGCATCCTTCAGCACAGGAAGCATCTCTGGTGTCTTCTCTAAAACTTCTTGCGCTTCTTTATGGGTCTCTCTCAATATTTTAGCGATATCGCTTTCTTCTTTCGCAATTTCAAGGGCTCTCCTTGCTGATTCCTTGGCTACCGTGAGCATAGTTCCTTCCACTGGTTCCCTCACTCCACCATAGGCAGCCTCTGCTCCTTTAAAAAATGCCTGGGCCAATTCTTTAGCCTCTACCCTCTTCTTTCCCTCAAGACCCTTTGCCAATCCCACCAGGAATTGGGAGAGAATTACTCCCGAACAACCCCTTGAAGCCATGACACTACTTGTGCCCACTTCTTTAGCAATAGAGGATAGGTCTCTATCCTTAAGTTCCTTCATTGCTTCCACCGCTGCCTTCAGAGTCAAGGACATATTAAACCCCGTGTCCCCATCTGGAACGGGAAAGACATTCAGGTTATTGACCACCTCCATCTTAGAGGCCAGCCAATCATTAGAAGCAGATAAAGCCTTAATCAACCTTCTTCCGTTACAGTGCTTAATCATCCTTTACTCCGTTCTAAGCACAGATATTCACAGATTATTTACAGATTAGCACAGATCACAGATACTGAATGCTGGATCATCGATGGACGTAACCGTTTAACGATAACCGAAACGAGCTGCGCAACCGCAACCGATTACCGATAACCGATCACTAATCACTTTCTCACTTTCCTATTATCTTACTCTCTTACCTTCCTACTTTCCTAAGGTGCTTGATCCATCCATCTCCTGAAGATCCAGAAGAAATCCTCGGGATACCTTAAGATGGCGTTCTCTATTATTTTGGTCAACTTCTGGACATTGATTAAGAGGTCCTTCTTTTTATCTCCGGTCTTCTCCAGTTCTACCTCAGGCTCGATGACTATCTTATGTGTATTATCTCTCTGGCGGACGATGAACATGGGAACGATGGCCGCTCCGGTTCTCCTGGCTAATACAATAGGCCCAGGCATGGTAGCTGCTGGATGGCCAAAGAAATCGACCACTACTCCACCTTTAACTGGGATTCTATCGAACTGTAAGAATAGTATACTATTCTTTCTTAACCAATCGATACATCTATGGGTGCAGGCATGGGGAGGGAAGGCGGGGATGGTATAGGCACCCATCCTTCTTCTCATATCT
This sequence comes from bacterium, assembly GCA_030615855.1. Taxonomy (GTDB): domain Bacteria; phylum UBP18; class UBA7526; order UBA7526; family UBA7526; genus JAUWXM01. Next base: position 144,105 of record JAUWYL010000002.1, read on the forward strand.
GCCAATAACCTGGCTACCCTATCACCTAAGATATCACGGGCAATATAACCAAAGGAATAACCTTCCCGGTTCATCTTAATAGATATCATCATGAAGTTTCCGATGTGAGCAGAGAGGCCGATTATTCCTTTACCTTTTGCTAAGGCTCTATCCAGGTTCTCTTTCCCTTCTATTTTAA
>JAUWYL010000023.1 GCA_030615855.1 bacterium
ATAGAGCCACCTTCTTCTTTGCTTTAGCAAGATAATAGGCAGCGCAGAGGCCCGCCGGTCCACCGCCGGCGATGGCCACATCAGAGGATAAATAATCCAGGAACTTCTTGGTAAAACTCTCTATGATGGCCTCGGTTATGATGATCTCATCCAGTTTCATCCTTTCCCCTCCTCTAAAAATGATTACAGTGATTATTAAATGATTATGGCAATAAAATCACCAATGGGATTAGAGTTCTACTTTCTTAAGCTCTTTCAAGACAGCTTTGCGAATTTCTTGGACTTTAGGAAGCTTGGTGACCAACCTTCCCTTCCTCATTAATGGTCTGATCAGTCCTTCAAACCTTCCTCCACAGGAGCATTTGATGAGTCTCTTATTAGCTAAGGTGACCTCCCTCCTCGCACATTTATTACACTGCCAGACCTGTTTCCTACCAGATAATTTCCCCCTTTTAGCAAAGGGCTTTCTTTCGATCTCAACGATATCTAAAGAGAAGTCAATTACTCTTGCATTACTTATCGCTGTCCCCACCCCATAGGCATCGGCACAGGGATTTAGTTTCAGAATCTCTTCCTCATCCATTCCCCCGCTTAAGAATAACTTTACACTCTTAAATCCCCTCTGATCCAACTCCCACCTCACCTCTTCCAGTAATCTTAAGAAGTCCCCCCTCCTTGACGCCGGGGTATCGAGCCTTACAGCAAAAAGATTTTTTCCTAGGGCTTTAGCCACTTTTAAGGCCTCGAACTTCTCATCCCCTAAGGTATCGATTAATGATACCCTCTTTATCTCTTTGGGTATTACTTTATCAAAGGCCTTGGTTGCCTTTATTGTATCCCCCATAATCAGGATCAGGGCATGGGGCATGGTCCCCACTGCTTTCTCACCGATGAGTTCTGCGCTCTTGATTACTGCTACCCCATCACAACCTCCTAAAAAGGCACTTCTTTCAATCATGGGAGAGATTGCCGGATGCATCCTCCTCGCTCCAAAACTTATCACTGACCTTGCACCTGCCGCCTTTTTGCATCTTGCAGCCTTGGTCGCTACCCCACTTGCCTGGCAGATCAATCCCAATAAGGAGGTCTCATAGACCGCGAAGCTACTATACTCCCCGCTAACGGTTAAAACCGGTTCCTCAGGATAGAAGAACGCTCCTTCAGGTACAGAATCAATACTTACTGGCTTATCTTTAAATAGTTCCACTACCTCTTCTATTCCAGCCAATATCGCCCAGGGATAATTAGAAGGGAACTTATGGGCTACCACCTCCATGACTACTCTCTTTTTAATCCTTTTCTTCTTTAGAATCTCCTCTGTCCTCTTAAAATAGACATCAGTGACCTTCCCTTCCTTTATCTCCTTCTCACTTGCAACATGGAACATTTTCTGCTCCTTTGATTTAGATTATTTTTGCTTTAAGGATATTTGCCATCTGGTTGAGGGCGAATCTGCCATCCTCTTCACTCAGGGCAGCAATGCTATCCTTAGGAATGGTAACTTGATAGCCTCTCATCACTGCATCTGCTGTAGTATAGAGAACGCAGATATTGGTAACCAGTCCAGTTATGATTAGTTCCTTTACTCCTAATTTTTTTAAAGTGTTATCCAGGTCTGTTTCGAAGAAGCCTGAATAGCGCTTCTTTCTAATTATATAATCTTTCTCTTCTGGTTTCAACTCTTTAATTATCTCTGCCCCTTTGGTCCCTGAGATAGCATGAGGAGGCCAGACCTTGAACTCCTCATCATCTCTGTCGTGACTATCGCAGATATAGATGATAGGAATTCCTTCTCTTCTCGCTTCTTCTATCCTCTTCTTTAAAGTAGGTGTAATCTCCCTTCCTTTAGGAACCTCTAATGGCGCTCCTTCAAGAAGGAAATCATTAAGTATATCAATTACAAGCAAGGCCTTTTTAGGCATGGTAATACCCCCTAATTGCTCGTTTACGGTTGAGCGGTGCGTTTTACTTGCCCCGCTGGTAAATAGCTACTACTTAATTTGCCCGTCCCAACTCTGTCGGGACTGTTTACCGTTAACCGTACACCGTAAACTGTTAACCTCTTTTAGATTCGTTTGATTCCCAACTCAGTAGCATCGACTGGGGTTACGATTATAGATTTAATCGCTCCATCTGGCAATCTTCTATAACCTACCTTTACCTTAGGGAATTCCTTTCCATCGCTATATCGTGCACAGAGAGAAGCAGCCTCTTCTAAAGTCTCCGCATCCAAATTTCCCCGAACAATGGCCAAGGGTCCCTTGTGACCTATCACATTGAAAGAGGTATCGCCTTCCTTAGCAAGAGACTTAAGCCTCTTATTCTCATCTTTATTCCTTCCGATTATAATCTTTGATTCCGCTGAGGACCTGAAGTGCCTTCCCAGTTTAAGAAGTAGAATATTATCTAAGGTATATTCGTTATGCTTTAAGAGGTCTTTTAGACGCTTGGAAAAGATAGCGTCTGTTAAAAGGCAACCACCTGCTGGAGTGCTATACCTTCTTAAATTATATCTCTTAGCTAATCCCAGTTGGGGCTTCCTGCTCTTTCCAGAAAGGGCCAATAATTTCTCTCTATTAATCGATCCTCTTTTTTCTGGATCTGTAATTGGCAGGAGTTTTGCAGAAAGGGGTCTTAAGAGCTTTTCCTGGATATTTGCTCTCTTCGCTATGGCTTCCAGGATTTGCTTATTCTGGGATCTCGGCCTCTGTCCCACCACCTCTCCTGTAATGATGAAGGAGGCCTTTACTTCTTCCGTTAGCTCCTTTGCCTTCTTGACCATCAGGATGTGGCAGTCGATGCAGGGGTTCATATTCTTTCCATAGCCATACCTGGGATTTTTAACAATCTCTAATATCTCGCTTGATACATCTCTGATGTAGAGTTTGATTCCCAGTTCTTCTGCTGCCTCTTTAGCATTCTCTGGGCCAAAGAATGGAGAAGTAAAGCTTACTCCCTCAACCTCAATCCCCTGCTCCTGAATTAGCTTAACCGCTAAAGAACTATCCAGACCCCCAGATAATAAGGCCAGGGCCTTCACTGCCATACTAAAATCCTTATTAGAAGTTCGTTTACGGTTGACCCGTCCCGACATTCGTCGGGACTGTTTACCGTTAACCGTACACCGTAAACTGTTAACCCCATATTAGCAGATCCAGCCCCCACCGAGGACAATATCCTTATCATAGAAAACTACTGCTTGTCCGGGAGTAATCGCCCTCTGGGGTTTCTTAAACTTTACCCTTGCTCTATTTTTAGATGGGGGGGTGACTGTCGCTTCTGCCTCTCTATGCTGATACCTTATCTTTGCTCTTACCTTTATGGGCTTCTTCAATCTGTCAATAGCGACCCAGTTAACATCCCTTGCTATTAGTTCATCCCTGAGTATTTCTTCCTCACTTCCCACAACAATGACATCTCTACCGCTATCAATGGCTATAATGTATAGAGGCTTGCCAGTGGCGATCCCCAGTCCCCTCCTCTGACCAATGGTATAGAAGGCGATCCCCTTATGTTTTCCCAAAACCTTCCCTTCTCTATCGACAATCAACCCTTCCTTCAAACTATCCGTGCCTATCCGTGTCCTTAAAAATCCGTGATAATCCGTGTTTGGAACGAAGCATATCTCCTGACTGGATGGTCTATTATGAATCCCCAGTTCCTTTGCCTTCTCTTTAACCTCTTCTTTAGTGAAGTTCGCTAAAGGAAATAGAGTATGCTTAAGTTGCCTTTGATCCAGACCGCACAGGACATAGGACTGGTCCTTCTTCTTGTCTTTTCCCTTCTTCAATAGATATCTCTTTCTTTTCTTATCATAGACTACTTTGGCATAGTGGCCGGTAGCGATATAATCTGCTCTTAGTTCCCTTGCTTTCTTCAGGAGAGCCTTAAACTTTATCTTCTTATTACAGACAATACAGGGATTGGGGGTACGGCCTTTAGAATATTCTCCTATAAAGTAGTCGATCACCTTCTTCTCAAACTCTTTCTTGAAATTAAGAAAGTAGAAGGGGATGTCTAATTTAGAGGCCATGCTTCTGGCAGACTCTTCTGTATTTAGATCACAGCCCAGATTGAGATGGATGCCAACAACCTCATATCTCTCCTTTAAGAGAGAAGCGGCCACAGAGGAGTCTATTCCCCCGCTCATCCCAACCACTACTTTTTTCTTCATTTCTTCATTTGCGATAATTCGCGTTTTTTATTCGCGTCCATTCGCGTCTTCCAGACCCCGGGAATTCTCGCTCCGCAGTACTTACACCTTCCCTCTATCTCGCCCCCAGTAAAAGTATAGGAGAGATTATTCCTCAAGACATGGAATCCCACCCTCTGAATGAGTAGTTTTCTACACCTGGAACAGTAGGTATTCTCTCCTCCATGCCCCGGGACATTCCCGATATAGACATACTTCAGACCCTCCTCCCGGGCAATCCTCTTCGCCATCTCTAAGGTCTTGACCGGTGTGGGGGATAGGTTCCTCATCTTATACTGGGGCCAGAAACGAGAGAAATGGATAGGAACTTCTTTTCCTAAATTCTCAACAATCCACTTACACATTCTTCTTATCTCTTCTAGGCTATCATTCTTTGTGGGGATAATGAGATTGGTAATCTCGGTATGAATCCCTTCTTCCTTTAGAATCTTCAGGGTATGCAGCACTGGTTCTAAATGGGTATCGGTAAGCTCCTGATAGAATTCATCAGTAAACCCCTTTAAATCGATATTTGCAGCGTCCAGATATCTGCAGATTTCTCTTAAAGGTTCTTCATTGATATAGCCTGCGGAGTGCATGACATTCATGATCCCAGATTCCTTAGCCAACTTTGCCGTTTCCAACATGTATTCATAAAAGATAGTCGGCTCAGTATAGGTATAGGCAATGGAAGGGCAGCCACTCCTTTTTGCCATCTTCACTACATCCTTAGGGGGAAGATAGTAGTTATCCGTCTCCTCTGGAGGATACTGGGAGATGGTCCAGTTCTGGCAGAACTTACACTTCAGGTTGCATCCTGCGGTAGCGATGGAGAAGGATTTTGTTCCCGGAAGAACATGGAACAAGGGTTTCTTTTCAATGGGATCGGCATGGACGGCACAGGGAAAGTCACAGACCATGGTATAGAGCCTGCCATTTCGATTCTCCCGCACCTTACACTCTCCTCTCTCTCCAGAACGAAGGACGCACCCCCTGGGACAGAGCTCACATTGTACCACACCCTTACCTAAGGACCTCCAGTACATGGCGAGACGGGGAGTGATCTCCTTTGCCCTTGGTGTTGCTCCGGTCCTGGGAATCTCACTTTGGGCATTTTTAATCCCCAAGCTTGAGAGAGTCCCTAAAAGGCCAACAATAAGAAGTAAGATTAAAGTTTTTTTCATTTTATGTCCTAATAACTCCTAAAATTAAGCGGATGCCAAAATAGATTAAGAAGCAACCACAGAGACGGCTTGCTACCTGATGGAGAATCGGTTTTAAGGATAGGAGCTTTCCCAAGCTTCCGGCAACTAAAGCAAGGATAATTAAAGGAGAGATGACCGTCCCTAGGCCAAAGGAGAGACCCCAGAAGGCGCCAACAAAGGGCCCCTCTGCCAGTCCAGCAATAGTAGTCAAAGCACCGAGTAATGGTAAACAGGGTGAGACGCCGATTAAGATACCGAGTAAAATCATGCTCTTTGTGCTTCTCTCAATCGTCTCTCTATGGAGAATGCGACAGAAAGGAAATCTTACCTTGCCAAGCATCATGATTATTCCTAAGAGAAGGACAAATATTCCAGCCCCTAAGTATTTCACGAGATTAAACTTTGGAGAAGATATTACCTCTGTTGAGAAATAACCGATGCTACTTGCTAGTAAGCCTAAGAGTCCATATATCACTACTCGAGAGGCAGAAAAGATTAGAATATCCTTCAATCCCCCAAGCCAGCTTCTTTTACTCCCCGCGATATAGGGGAGAAGGATGGGGGCACAGAAGGCGAGGCAGGGTCCAACGCCCATAGTGAGGCCGGTAATGAACAAGGCAGTATGCTCTTCCATTAAACCTCGAGCATTCTATCTAGACTCTTCTTTGCTCTTTTGCGCACCTCTTCTGGAATTTCGATCTTATATCTCATCTTTTCTAAGGATTCTGCAACCTCTTTTAAGGTAATGAGTTTCATACTGGAGCAGATAAGGTTCTCACTTGGCACATAGAAATTCTTACCTGGATTCTCCTTCTTCAACCTGTGAACCACCCCCATCTCTGTGCCGATGATGAACTCCTTCGCTTCACTCTTTTTAGCATACTCCAGCATCCCATTCGTCGAGAAGGCCTCATCTGCTAAGTCGATTACTGATAGGCGGCATTCGGGATGGACGAGCACCTTTGCCTGGGGATGTTCTTTTTTGGCTTTCAATATATCCTTGGGTAATAGGTTATAGTGTGCCGGGCAGAAACCCCTCCATAAAATGAAATCCTTATCCGTCTTGCTCTCCAGGTATCTTCCCAGATGCTCATCGGGAACGAATAAAATTCTATTCTCTTTTAATGAATTTACTACCCCAATTCCATTGGCTGAGGTACAGCAGATGTCCGACTCTGCCTTCACCTCAGCACTAGAATTGACATAGCAGACGATTACTGCCTTAGGATTCTCCTTCTTTTTTTTGCGCAGTTCCTGGACAGTTATCATGTCTGCCAATTGACAGCCAGCCTCTTTAACCGGTAAGAGAACCGTCTTCTCTGGAGAGAGGATAGCCGCCGATTCCGCCATGAATTGCACCCCACAGAAGACGACGACTTTAGCATCTGAGGCCTGAGCCTTCTTGGAAAGGTCCAAGGAATCACCCACCAGATCCGCTAAGTCTTGGATCTCTGGCCTCTGATAGTTATGGGCTAAGATGATGGCCTTCCTCTTCCTCTTTAACTCCTTTATCTTCTCTATGTATTGAGTATCAATAGACGAGGCAAGCGATAGCGCGTCGTCATAATATTCATCGTCTTTGATATCCCCACTATTCATTAGTCCTCCTTTGTTCATGATAATTTGCGTCTATTCGTGTCCTTGTTTTTCTTTGCGTCTTTCATTTTCCTTTTGCGGTTTTGCAGTTGTAATTCGTGTATATTCGCGTTTCCGCGTTTGCAATAGGTCATCTAGGGTATTAGAATCCAAGAACTGGGTGATTCTCTCTCCCAATCTCTTCCACAATAAACGAGGAATACAGACATCTATCCTATGGCATTTGGGTTTCTTCTTGGGCTCGATACAGGAGATAGGAGCCAGGGACTCCTCAACCGCCCTTATAATGTCAGAGATCCTGATCTCTTTCGGCCTCTTTCTGAGCAGGTATCCTCCTCCTGGACCGCGCACGCTTTCCACCAGGCCGGCTTTCCTTAATTTCAAGAAGAGCTGCTCAAGATAGTTCAGAGAGATCTCCTCCCTCTCCGAGATCTGCTTCAGAGGAACCGGGCCATTCTGAGAATAGGAAGCGAGATCGAACATAGCTCTTACCCCATACTGTCCCTTCGTTGAAAGACGCATAACTCCCTCCTCTAAACGCTGATTTCTTTTATTGCTTACTGTTTTTGCTTATTGGACGCTGATACTCAACGCACTTCGTTTGCCTTGAGATGTTAGCCGCTGATTCAGCAGTTCGGAGCACGGCCTTCGGCCTTGAGTTCGGTGTTTCCTTTGTCTCCGAACTCTGAACTCTGAACTCCGAACTCCGAACTAAACTATCTGCGGTCATCTGCGTTTGCAGTGGTTGACTAAATTTGTCAAGTATTTTTACAAAAAAATAAAAAGTCTCTAAAAAGACGACTTTTCATTCGTGTCTATTCGTGCCCTATTCCTTAATCTTTTTTACCTCGATCTCCTCCTCTTCTGTCTTTACCTTCTCCTTCGGTTCCACCTTTCCCTTCATGTTGCAGTTCCCCTGGAAGATGACCCCTTCTGCGATGGCCAATATGGGAGTCTGAATATCGCCATATAATTGAGCGGTGGAGAGAAGTTCCAACCTGGTCTCTGCGGTCATGTTTCCCGTCACCTTCCCCCCGATAACGATATTGGGGGCCATAATATCTGCCTTTATTATCCCTGTCTCACCAATAATCACGCTATCCCGGGCAAGGATCTTTCCATCCACCTTTCCATCAATCCTTAAAGTCCCTTCGCACTCTACCGTCCCCTTGAACCGCGAACCATCTCCCAGCAGAGTATTAATCGCTCCTCCCGCAGGAGCAGCCTTCTTCTCTCTAAACATCCCTACCTCCAGTCACTAATATAATCTAAAGGATCTATTTCTTTGTCAAACCTTCCCACCTGGTAGGAGATTCCTCTCCCACCTAAATAGCCGATGGTCTCACCTTTTTTTACCTTTTTTCCAACCTTGACACTCACTTTTTCTAAATTCTTATATTCTGTCTTGAGATTATTTCCATGATCTATGATTACCTTTCCTCCAGAAGCACAAAGAATCCTTCCCTCTGCTGTTGCCCGAATCGCACTTCCCGGAAGAGAAGCAATCTCCAATCCTTTAAGAGATTTTGAAATAATCCATCCCTTCTCAACCGGACTTATGGAGGGGAGGAATGCTTCCTTCATCCTCTCCCCTTCCAATCCCTTCTCCAGTTCAGAGAGGCTCCTCTCCTCTCTTTCCAGGAACCTTTCTTCCATCAAGACTCGTGGGCTCTCCTGGGCTGGACCACCTGTTGCTACCTCAGTCTCCCGAGAAGAACCGGTCAAGACCTTCAACTTCGCCTCTAATCCACGAACATCGCTCATGGTCTCTCTAATCTTGGTCACCTCACTGGAAAGCTCTAAGTTGGCTCTCCTTGTCTCAGAGAATGCTCTAAATCTAAATAAGAAGAGGCCAGAAAGAATGATTGTCCCTGCGCATAGAAGGATGAGAGAACAAAAGATAGCCAGAGGGATTCTTAGATTATAAGAGTTCCTCTGGCTATGAGGAATAAAGATAACGGTTACTAATCTCCTAAATCCTTTTTTCATCAGTTTCTCTCCACAAGTAGCAAAATAAGAACCTGACTCCGTCAGAACCTTGTTTTGCTTATTCAAGTTCCGATGCTTCAAAATAACACAGGATAGATGGCTTTGTCAAGCATTTTTTGAAACACGGATCTACACGGATAGGAACACGCCTGCCTGTCGACAGACAGAGATAGGCACGAATTTATCTGTGATCATCCGACCACGACAGCTGTCGTGGTGCCCGAAATCTGTGGTAATCCGTGCATAAAGAGGTTTACAAAGATGAAGAAGGTTCGGGAGGTTTCTGCCCTCTTAACTTCTCTAAAATCCCCTCTAATTGCTCGCTGGAATAATACTCTATCTCAATCCTTCCCTTCTCTTCACTCACTGGCTTGATCCTAACCTTAGTCCCTAAAGCCTTGTTTAGCTCCTCCTCAACTGCCAGGATCTCCGGGGGTCTGGGAATCACCTTCTTCGGTGGAAGGACTACCTTTCCTTTTAATTTATTGACCAAATCCTCTGTTTCCCTCACAGATAATCCATTTCTCTTCACCTTCTTGACTGCCTTTATCTGTAAAGCCCGATTCTCAAGACTCAAGATTGCCAGTCCATGGCCCCGGGAGAGGTTTCCCTTAGAGATCTCCCCCTGGACCTCTTTCGGGAGTTTTAACAATCTCAAGGTATTGGCTACCGTTGCCTGATCCTTTCCAATCTCCCTTGCTAAGTCCTCCTGCTTTATTTTGAACTCCTTTATTACCCTGCGATAGGCATAGGCCTCCTCCATGGGATTCAGATCCTCCCTCTGTAAGTTCTCAATGAGAGCCAGTTCGAGCATCTCAGTATCAGAGACTTCCCTCACAATCAAAGGAATCTTCTCCAAGCCCAGCCTCTTCGCTGCCCTAAGCCTTCTCTCCCCAGTAATTAGCTCATATCCTCCCTCTACCACCCTTGCCAGCACCGGTTGGATGACCCCCTTTTCTCTTATGGAAGAAACGAGTTCTTTCAACTTCTGAGGATCGAACTCCTCCCGTGGCTGGAACCTATTCGGCCTTATTGAGGACAATTTGGCCTCAATAACATTCTCCTCCTTCACCGGTCCCACCTCTGGTATGAGAGCAGCCAGCCCTTTACCTAATGCCTTCTTAGCCATCATTAACCTCCTAATAGTCTCTTTATCGTTAGCCAGTTTACCAGTTTTTCAGTTAACCGGCAAACAAATTATTCTTTAGACTGTGCAATAATCTCTCTGGCAAATTTCTTGTATGCTTTTGCTCCCGCACAATGTCTATCGTACAGCGATATCGGTTTTCCAAAACTCGGTGCCTCTGAAAGCCTAACATTCCTCGGAATAACTGTTTTGTAAACTTTATCTCCGAAGTATTCCTTTACTTCTGCCGCTACCTGATGGGATAAGTTCGTCCTGGTATCAAACATAGTGAGTAATACCCCGGCCAACTTTAAAGATGGATTATAATTCCTCTGGATTAAACCAATGGTATTCAGTAGTTGGCCTAATCCTTCCAAAGGATAGTACTCACACTGCATGGGAACGATGACCTCATCAGAAGCGGTTAAAGTATTTATGGTCAAAAGCCCTAAAGAAGGAGGACAATCGACGATATTGTAATCGTATCTTTCCTTAATATTCCCCAATGCTCTCTTGAGCAATGTCTCTCGAGATTCTAAATTTACCAGCTCTATCTGAGCACCAGAGAGCTGGATATTTGAAGGGACAAGATCCAAGTTCCTTATCTGGGTGGGTAGAAGGACCCTTTCTATCGGTCTATGGGCGATTAATACCTCATAGATAGAGTGCTCCACTCTATTCTTATCTATACCCACACCACTCGTTGTATTCCCCTGGGGATCGATGTCTATTAAGAGCGTTTTCCGACGATGGCTAGCTAAATAAGCAGCTAAATTAACAGCGGTGGTAGTCTTTCCCACTCCGCCCTTCTGATTGACAATAGCATAGACCTTTCCCATTTCATCCACCTAGATAAGCCTCACTCCACTCAGCAATCTTCACAGATTAGCACAGATTGACTAAACTGATTAGCACGGATTTAGTGATAAGAATCAGTGCTAATCCGTATCTTTTAGTCCGTGCCCATCCGTGTAACTATCAAAATTCCAAAGCTTAAATCCATTCTAACACAAAAATAACGAAAAGCAAGAAAAAAATCTCTACCGCGATTAAACGGCAGGGGATTCATAAAATATTCCACGTGGAATATTCTGAAGAGTTTACAGTTACCAGTTTACAGTAACCAGTTTTTTACTGTTAACTGTTCGCTGGTTACTGGTTACTTTTGAGACCACCGATCACCGATTACTGATTATTATCTCAAGGGCCTCTTCTGAGGGATTCCTGAACAGCGGGGGAATCTATGGGGTGTTTCCAATATCTTCTCAATAATTACTAATTTTCTCAATTTACGGGAGAAGGGGAGTTTTAAAGAGATAATCCCTTTTAGATCTCCTCCTAATATCTCAATGGCCTTCCTCGCTTCTTCCAGTTCCTTACCTAAATTCTGGCCTTTTTGAGCGATGAATAGACCTCTAATTTTTAAGAAGGGGATTCCCAACTCAACGAGGATATTTAACCTTGCTAATGCCCGGGCTAAGACTATATCATATCTTTCTCGATATCCTTCCTTTCTTCCATACTCTTCTGCCCGGCCCCAGATTATCTCTAAGTCCTTTAGTCGCAAGGACTTAGAGAGATATCTCAAGAACTCTATCCTCTTTCTTGAAGAGTCAAGAAGCGATAGGGAAATCTGAGGTTTTAGAATCTTCAGAGGAATTCCAGGGAATCCAGCACCAGTCCCGATGTCTATAACTCTAATAAGAACCTGACCTTTGGGCAGAACCTTGTTACTTTGTAAGTTAAAGTTCGGGTAGGGCGTAATAGGACCAATCTCTTCTATTCCTTTGATAATTGTCAGGGAATCCAAAAAGTGGGTAATGATGATCTCTCTTGGATCCTTAAGAGAAGTTAGGTTCATCCTCTTGTTCCAATTCCGGAGGATCTCTAAATAGGTGAGAAACTGTTTGACCTGCCTCTCACTTAACTCAAGCCCTAACTCTTCTGCTCCGTCAACAAGGATCTTCTTTAATTTGCTTGACATCTGATTTTATTCCACGTGGAATAAACGCCTTCGGCGTAAATCCCAAATTACAAACCCCAAATCACAAACAATCACCAATTACCAAATAACCAATGAACCAAACAGATTGTATCTTGTATCTGCTCAATCTATCCTCTGCTTACTTTCCCACCTGCCCTGTATCGTCCCTCGTCCCACCGATCACTGTCTTAGTTGCTCCATATAGATTTTTCGGATATGGTTGAAGATTTTGATATATTCCTTCGTCCTATAATCGGGATAGGTCCACTCCCAGGGAGTGAAACTCCCTTTCTTGTATCTCAAGGTTACTTCTCCATAGATCCCCTTTTCATAGTATATTCGGTGCTGATAATCCTTTGTAGTGGCCAAAACTAACTTGGCCGGAGCGAGATATCCCGGATCCAAGTTGATCAAACGATTCCCTCTTTTATCACCAAACCTTTTCTCTAAGTTATTGGTGAGTATCTTAATCCTGGGCAATTCCTCTGCCTTAATCAGTCTCTTAAAAGAGTAAAACTTTCTCTCCAAATCCTTCCCGAACTCTTCTTCATAGTAATCCGTCCTATCGAAGGGAAGCAGGGGACTCTCATAATCTACCGGCCCGAACCTCTTCTTCAATGCTCTCAAGGCTCCTTGAAAGAGTTCTGGCCTATTAGTAAACATCCCTATTACTAGTTTTACTGGTCTATGCTCTTTTACTTTGCCCACTCTTCTTCCTTTCTCCTCTCGCAAGATAAGCCTCACTTCGTTTGGCAATTTCACCCCGCACCTTTTAAATATTCAGAATTTCCTGAATACTTAAATAATGCCTTTATGAATGCTAAAAAGGTGCGGGGCAAGCAGATTAGCACAGATTGACTAAACTGATTAGCACGGATTTAGCAATGAGCATCAGTGCTAATCCGTATCTTTTAATCCGTGCCCATCCGTGTAACTATTCAAATTTCCAACGCTTTAAATAAACCAAGAGTAAGGAGATATCAGAGGGGTTTACTCCCGAGATTCTCGATGCCTGACCGATGGAGACGGGCCTTATGCTATTCAGCTTCTCCTTAGATTCAATCCTCAGTCCCTCTAGTTTAGAATAATTGAAGTCAAGGGGGATTCTCTTTTCCTCAAGCCTCTTAAATTTTTCTATCTGCTCCAATTCTCTTTTAATATAACCCTCATACTTCAGGGCAATCTCCACTCCTTGGGCAACCTCAGAAGATATTTTCCTCTCGTCCTCATCGATCTTGACAAGGTCTTTATATCTCGCCTCTGGCCTCTTAAGAATCTGTGATAGGGAAGTATCCTCCTTTATGGAATCTGTCCCCAGTTTCTTTAAGAGATTATTTACCCTTCTAGTCGGCCGGGCGAGACTCTTCCTCAACCTTTTGATCTCTTTTTCTATTTGAGTATACTTTCTCTGACATCTCTCATAGTCCTTTCGAGAGACAAGGCCGAACCTGTGACCATACTTCATGAGTCTCTGGTCGGCATTGTCGCACCTCAGGATCAACCTATGCTCTGCCCGGGAAGTGAACATGCGATAGGGCTCCCTTGTTCCCTTAGTCACTAAATCATCGATTAAGACGCCAATATAGGCTTCGGATCTATCGAGAATAAAGGTCTCTTTCCCTCGAATCTTCAATACCGCATTTATTCCTGCCATTAAACCCTGGGCAGCAGCCTCTTCATATCCCGAGGTTCCATTGATCTGTCCAACAAGGAAAAGGTTTTTAACCCTCTTTGTTTCAAGGGAGGGTTTTAGCTGAGTAGGAGGAACGAAGTCATACTCAATGGCATATCCTGGCTTGGTAATCTCGACCTTCTCCAGGCCCTTCACGGTGTGCAGGGCTTCAAGCTGTACTCTTTCAGAAAATCCAGTGAAAAAGCCGTTCACATAGTATTCAGTAGTATCCCTTCCCTCTGGCTCTAGGAATATCTGATGCCTCTTCTTCTCTGGGAATCGGGCAATCTTCTCCTCAATAGAGGGGCAGTATCTCGGTGGAAGGCCCCTTGCTTTACCAGTGATAAGAGGGGAATCTCTTAAATTCTTCTTAATTACCCTGTGAGTAGCATCATTTGTGAAGGCGAGGTAGCAGGGGATTTGCTTGGTTTCGATCTCTTTAGTTGAGAAAGAAAGGGGCGGTGGGGGAGTATCTCCAGGCTGTTTAATCAGTTTACTGAAATTGACCGTCTTTCCCTCGATCCTGGGAGGGGTGCAGGTATTGAGCCTGCCCAACTTTAAGCCGATATCTTTTAGGCTATCAGAGAGTCTATCGGCAGGGAATTCACCCATCCTTCCCGCAGGAAAGGATACTTTACCCATTAAGATTAAACCCCTTAAGAAGGTCCCTGTTGCTAAGATGATTGCTTTTCCCTTATATTCTATCCCTGTCTGAGTTTTGATCCCGATCGCTTTCTTACCTTTGACTATGATTTTCTCTACTAAGCCCTGTGTGAGATTAAGATTCTTCTCTTTCTTCAAGACCTTTCTCATGCTTATCCTATAATCTCTTCTATCTGCCTGGGCGCGTGGGGCTTGAACCGCTGGCCCCTTCTTGGTATTGAGCATCCGGAACTGAATCCCAGTCCTATCGATATTCCTGGCCATCTTTCCACCAAGAGCGTCTATCTCCCGGACGAGATGGCTTTTACCCAATCCTCCGATGGCTGGATTACAGGACATATGGGCAATATTATCTAAGTTTGAAGTTATTAGTAGTGCCCTCGTTCCCATCCTTGATGAGGCCAAAGCGGCCTCACAACCAGCATGCCCCCCACCGATAACGATAACATCGTACTCTTTTTTAAAGGTGCGGAAAGAAACTTTTTTATATTTAGCCATCATTTTTCCTTTTTCCTTAATTAGTATTCCCGAATTCCCGGGCTATTCTGGCTTTAGCCGGAATCCCGCTTCAGCGGGCCATGCGGGAATGAAATATTTTCTTTTGATAAAAGTTTTTACTTGCCGATGCAAAACTGAGAGAAGATCTCATCCAGGATATCCTCAGTCACTGTCTTTCCCGTAATCTCGCCCAGGCTATCCAGGGTTGCCTTGAGATCAAGAGAGATAAACTCTGCTGACATATTCTTCTTAATACTCTCTATCATATTCTCCAGACTTTTTCTCGTTCTTCCTAAAGCATCCTTATGTCGGATATTAGTCACTAGTGTCCTATCAGAAGGAGCAACTCCTCCTTCGAAAATAAGGTCGATAACGAATTTTTCTAATCTTCCTAACCCAGTCTTCTTTGTTGCCGAGACTTTTAGTACTCTCTTATCATGTAAAATCTTCTTTATCTCATCGGCTTCGATGACCTCGGGAAGGTCGGTCTTATTTATGACCACAATAACCTTTTTATCTTTGACATCCCCCATTATCTTATGATCCTCTTTCGATAAGTGAGTAGCAGCATCCATGACAAGAAGGACAAGATCCGCTGTCTTCAGGGACCTTCTTGTTCTGGCTATACTCTCCTTTTCAACGATCCCCTCTGCAGTAGTGAGGCCTGCGGTATCGATGATTTTTAGAGGAATCCCCTTTACATTGATGATCTCCTCAATGATATCCCGGGTAGTCCCGGGAATTGAGGTCACAATGGCCCTCTTTTCTTTTAATAAGGCGTTGAGAAGACTCGATTTGCCCACATTTGGCCTTCCAATAATGACCGTCTTTATCCCTTCCCTCAGGACCTTACCTCTCTCGGCACCCTTCAGAAGTTTTCTTACCTCTCTTAAGACCTTCCTTGTCCTGAGAAGCATCTGAGGAGACTCAAGTCTCTCGATATCCTCTTCGGGAAAATCGATGGCTGCTTCGAGATGAGCGGAGAGATTAATAAGTTCCTGGCGAAGGCCCTCTATTTTAGAGGAAAGCTCTCCATCTAACTGATGAAGGGCAACCCTCAGGCCCATCTCTGTCTTAGCCCTAATGATGTCCACTACTGCCTCTGCCTGAGCCAAATCTATTCGTTCATTCAGAAAGGCCCTCTTAGTAAACTCCCCTGGCTCAGCCAATCTGGCCCCATTTGTCAGGCACGCCTCCAAGATCTTTCTTAAAGGGACGATCCCTCCGTGGCCACTGATCTCGATCATATTCTCTGCGGTGAAGGATCTGGGCTTCTTAAATATAGAGAGCATGACCTCGTCTATCCTCTCCTTGCTTTTAGGATCAATGATATGGCCGTGATGGATGGTATGGGAGGGGAGTCGGGAAACTTTCTTGGAGAATATCTTACTAGCAATAGAAAAGGCCCGAGGACCGCTTATTCTAACGATTCCCAGGCCTCCTTCACCGATGGGTGTGGATATGGCGGCGATGGTATCTTTTAACATGAAATCTCCGAGGTTAAACTTCCTGTTCCTTGCCTTTTATTCCCTTAGGAACGATGACTACCTGCCTCTCAATCCCTTCCCCTACGCTCTCAGTCTCAACATCCGGGTCTTCTGCCAAGGTGGTATGGATGATTCTTCTCTCATAGGGGTTCATGGGCTCAAGGAAAACCTCCGTATTCTCCTCCTTTGCCCT
>JAUWYL010000021.1 GCA_030615855.1 bacterium
TCAACTTCGTTGGGGCCTTAGCCCTTCCTACAAGCCTAAGGACAGACTATTTCATCTTTTCTCTGCCCATGCTCTTGTCTTATTCCCTCCTTGTCTCCTGGAGATGGAGAGGGTGGCGGAGGCAAAAGATTGAGGCGTTAATTCTTTTCTTTATCATAGCAATAGGTCTCTTTTTCCTCTTTCCTAAGACCGGGCAGTATAACCATGTCTGGCAAACAACGCTCTATAAGATAAGGTATTTAGGAATAAAACCGACCGATCCCTCTCTTCTTCCCTTTGAGGCCAGGCACTACTGGACTCCTCCTTATTCCTCACCCACCCTATTTAGATTCTTGAACGAGTTCTCAGTTCTCATTCTTT
Organism: bacterium; assembly: GCA_030615855.1. Classification (GTDB taxonomy): domain Bacteria; phylum UBP18; class UBA7526; order UBA7526; family UBA7526; genus JAUWXM01. The sequence goes on from JAUWYL010000021.1 coordinate 361, forward strand.
TGGCTTCCTACCCTGTATTTACCTTTTTCAAAAGACTCTTTCAGAAGAAGATTACTCTGGAGGAAGGCTTCCTCCTTTATGCGCTTTTTGCCTTTTTCGGCTGTTATCTTCTGTTCTATAAACTCAAGACCTTCTTCATCTTCTTCTTGGTCATCTTCATCGCCCATCTATTCTTTCTCGCCAAGAGGCGCTCTTCAAGGATTCTCATCTTGCTCCTGCTCTTGGTTGGTCTCTCCTTCCAGGTCTATCAAACCTTCTCCTGGCAAAATTCATTTTTGGTAAAGGGGATGCTAAAGGTAGGGATAAAACCCCTGGAGTTCCCTCCCAGTGGGAATAGATTGGCGATAAGAGAGGTCCTTTCCTGGATAAGGGAGAATACCGAACCTCAAGACGCCTTTCTCGCCCCCCTCTCCCTTTCTCCACAGATCGCAGCCTATAGCCACCGACCGACTGTCCTTCACTGTTACTTTGAGACCGGGATAAGAGAAACCTACCGAGAATATTGTCAAGCCCTCTTCCAGAAAGAGGGTGATTTAACAGACCTCTGTAAGAGATATAAGGTAGATTATCTTATCTATCGGGCGGGTCAACTCTTACGCACTGATCCCATAATGGCCTATAGGTATGTGGCCAATAGGATGAATCTAGATGAAAACTGGCCAGCCCATAAACTCCATTTTGCTCCCGAGAAATTAGAGAATTTCACCCTGGTATATGAAAATTACTTCTACCGCATCTATCGTCCAAGAAAAGGGAAAGGGATTCAGATTAAAGAATATCATCCTCTCTTCGATGAGAGAATATTTAAGGAGCTGGGAAGGGGGACAGATACCTTCTATAAGAGAGTCATGGGGGGCTACGATTATTACTTCCAGGCTCTGGTATTATTGCAGAAAGGAAAAGAGAAAGAAGCAGGAGAAGCGCTTTTACTTTCCCAGAAGTACTGCCCCTATATTCCAGAAGTAAGGACTCTTTTAGAGAAATTAAAATGAAAGGATTGATTGACAGATATAATCGGAAGATCACTTATTTGAGAATCTCTGTAACTGATAGATGCAACCTGCGGTGCATTTACTGCATGCCTCTAGGAGGGATAAAACCCTTGAGGCATGAGGATATCCTCAAGTTTGAAGAGATAGAAGAGATAGTAAGATATAGCATAGATTGGGGGGTTGATAAGGTCAGGATTACTGGTGGGGAGCCTTTAGTGAGAAAGGGGGTAGTCTATTTAGTAGAGATGCTTGCTCATCTTAAAGGCATCGAAGATTTAAGCATGACCACCAACGGAATCCTCTTAAAGGGTTATGCTAAAGATTTGAAGAATGCCGGACTCCAAAGGATAAATATTAGTCTGGATAGTCTGGATGCTAATAAGTTCCATCGCATTGCCAAGGCAGGAAGACTATCTCTTGTTTTAGATGGAATAGAGGAGGCCTTGAAAAGGGGTCTTGAGCCAGTGAAGATAAATGTTGTAGTCATGAAGGGAATAAATGATGATGAAGTTCTGGACTTTGCTAAGATGAGCCGGGATCGACCACTGCACATTAGATTCATTGAGTATATGCCCTTTGGTTATAAAGGCTTTGCAAAGGAAGATAGATTTTTTCCTACATCACAGATTGAGGAGAGGCTAAGAGAATTGGGAGAATTGATTCCAGCAGAGGTGAGGGGTGCTGGGCCAGCGAAATCTTTTAAATTTAAGAAATCTTTAGGAACCATAGGATTTATAACGCCTATGAGTGAGCATTTCTGCGCTACCTGCAATCGCCTGAGACTAACAGCGGATGGAAAGTTATATCCCTGCCTCTTCTCTGATTATGGAGTAGATATCAAGACGCCCTTACGGACTGGAGCAGGCTATAGAGAGATCAAGGAATTATTTGAAGAGGCTTTAAAGAATAAACCGGAGAAGCATTCCCTGAAAGGAAATAATCAGGTTATGTCCAAGATAGGAGGCTAAGATGGTAAAACTTACTCATTTTGATAGGAAAGGAAGGGCTAAGATGGTAGATATCAGTGGGAAGAGGGTTACAAAACGAGAAGCGATAGCCTCTGCAAAGGTTATTATGAAGCCTAAGACCTTAACTATGATTAGGGAGGGGAGGATGGCAAAGGGGGATGTCTTATCTGTTGCCAAGGTAGCCGGGATTATGGCTGCCAAAAGAACCAGCGAACTCATTCCCATGTGCCATCCCTTGGAGATCAGCAATATAGAGATCGCTTTTAATCTAAAAGGAAAGGATAGAATCCAGATAAAGTCGAAGGTGAAATGTCTGGGAAGGACCGGTGTAGAGATGGAGGCCTTAATGGCAGCAAGTATCAGCGCTTTAACCATCTACGATATGTGTAAGGCAGTAGATAGGGAGATGGTCATCTTAGATGTGAAGTTACTTAAGAAGATGGGCGGAAAGAGCGGCGTCTTCATTCGAAAGTAAAGGAGTGGAGTATGATAAAAGTAGGAATATTAGTTATCAGCGATAAGGCTTCGAAGGGAGAGAGGAAGGATGAGAGCGGTCCAATTATGAAAGAGATAGTTAAAAAATTACCAGCAGAGGTCTCAAAGTACAAGATCATACCAGACGAGAAAGACCAAATTAAAGAGAATTTGATAAATTGGGTAGATAAACTAAGGCTCGATCTGATCCTGACCAGTGGAGGAACGGGTATTGGGCCGAGGGACATTACTCCAGAGGCAACGAAAGAGGTAATTGAAAAGGAATTACCTGGTTTCGTAGAGACCATGAGGATAAAGGGACTGGAGAAGACCCCCTTTAGCATGCTCTCCCGAGCAATAGTGGGAACACGAAAGAAGAGCCTCATCATTAACCTGCCAGGAAGCCCCAAGGCGGTTAGGGAAAACCTTAAGGTCATTCTACCAGCAGTGAAGCACGGGATTGAAATATTAAAAGGGAACACTAGCCACTGTTTATAGCGGGTCCTGCCTCGGCATTCTCTCTTCGCGGGCCCCTCCGCCCGGTGTGGATCCTCCCACTCATAGAGATCTGCCGAGTCACCCGCTTATTATGAGGGCGCGCTTTCGTTTACTCCCTTTACTAAGAAAGCCCGAATAACAAGGTTCTCCGATTTATCGGAGGCTTCCTTATTAAAGTTATACTTTTAATTCAGTAAAGATTATGGTAAAATAATAATCGCAGATTACGCAGATGGCAAGTAAGATTAAATGGAAAGGGGACGCAGATGCCGGATGCACCTCGTTGGCATCCGAGAGAGCATAAATATTAAGCAATGACCGCAGATAGTTTAGTTAGGAGTTCGGAGTCTCCGAACACCGAACTCAAGCGAGGCGAAGCCGAGCGTGCTCCGAACTGCTGAATCAGCAATAATCAGGGTTTAAAATCCGTGATGATCCGTGTTCAGGGCCAGGTTATCCACAGTCCATCCTCCTTCGTCGAAAAGTTTCTAAGAAGCTCTGAAGCCAGGGAGTCTATAAAATTAGTATTCTATTTTCCTAAACCCTTGTGAATAAAGGACTTAGAGTCAATATCGACTGTAATCCAAACCACTGGACCTAAGGAGGACTAATTGGCCTCTACTTACAGGTTTACATTAAGAGTTATCCACAAGTTATCCCCATACGCAGATACTCAACGCACTTCATTTGCCTTGAGGTATTAGCCGCAGATATCAACGCAGATTACCGCAGATTAAGGGTAATAGAGATGAGTTTTAAAGATATTGTTGGGCAGGAGGGGGCGATTAAAATACTTCAGAGCGCCATCAAGAATAATCGTTTATCCCACGCCTATCTCTTCGTTGGGCCAAATGGTGTGGGCAAAGGACTTACTGCCAAGACCCTAGCTAAAACACTGAACTGCCAAAAAGGCGATATTGATTCTTGCGATAAATGTAGAAATTGTATCCGAATCGATCTTGATAAGTATCCAGATGTCAAAGTAATTGAACCGACCGGAACTTCCATAAAGATTGAGGAGATGAGAAAGATTCGCAGGGAGGCTTCTTTCAAGCCCTTAGAGGGAAAGAAGAAGGTCTACATCATTCAAGAGGCATCTGCCATGACCCAACCAGCAGCCAACTCCCTCTTAAAAACTTTAGAAGAACCAAAAGGGGAGATGCTCTTTATCCTTACTACATCTAATATCCATGGACTACTTCCCACCGTCGTCTCTCGCTGCCAGTTAGTCAGATTCAAGCCGCTATCTGTTAAAGTTATCGGGGATTTTCTGACTAAAAAAGAGGGAATGGCAAAAGACGAGGCCTACATGGCCTCAAATCTCTCAGAAGGAAGCCTGGGGAAAGCTCTAAGAATTGCGGGCCCTGAAGAGAAAGAGCTAAGGGACCAAGTTATAGACTTAATAGCGAAGACATCTCTGGAAGATATCGACGAAGTCTTCAAAACTGCCCGTCAGTTCACCCAAGATAGGGATCAGATTCCCTTTATCTTGAGTATTATTTCCAGCTGGTACCGAGACCTCCTCGTCTTTAAGGAGTCACAAGATTCTACTTCCCTGGTCAATATAGATAAAAAAGAGGAGATACAAAGAGAGATAGAGAAGTATTCAAAGGAAGAGATAGAAGAGACGATCTCCCTTGTCTTAAGGACCATAGATTATGTCAAAAGGAATGTTAATCCCCAGTTAGCAATAGAGAATATGTTACTTAAAATTGCGAGACACGAATATACGCGAACTGAAAAGCAGAGAGCGAAAAAACAGAACACGAATAAATTCACGAAAATTTGCGTCCAAGGAGAAATTAATGATTGAAATCGTTGAGATAAAGTTTGAGGATACCGGCCCAACCCATCCCTTCGATTCCCAGGGTCTGGATTTGAATGTAGGGGATGCCTGCATCCTCCAGACAGAGAGGGGAAGGGAGTTTGGAAGGGTGGTGTCTGGACCCCGGATGGTGGAGAGGAAAGAGATAGGGGGTTTCCTGGGGAAAGTAATCAGGAAGACAACAGAAGAGGACTTCGAACAATTGAAGGAGAATGAGAGAAGGGAGAAAGAGGCCTTCAGGTTCTGTCTCGAGAGGATTAAAGAAAGAGAACTTCCCATGAAACTCACCGAGGTCGAGTATCTCTTCGATGGAAGCAAGATAACCTTCTACTTTGTCTCTGAGACTAGGGTGGACTTCCGGGAACTGGTCAAAGACCTGGCCCATGAGTTCAAGAGCAGGATTGAGCTGCGCCAGATAGGGGTGAGAGATGAGGCTAGGATGCATGGGGGGTTTGGTCTCTGTGGAAGACCATTATGCTGCACTACTTTCTTAAAGGAATTCCAGCCGGTCTCCATGAAGGTGGCCAAGGTTCAGGATCTGGCCCTAAACCCTGCTAAACTCTCTGGGATATGTGGAAGGCTCATGTGCTGTTTGGCTTATGAGAGCGAGACCTATAGAGAAGAGAAGAAAAAGTTGCCCAGAGAAGGGAGTAAGATAACCATTCCCCAGGGGGTGGGCAGAATAAAATCAGTGAATATCATAAAGAAGAGCATCGTAGTTGAATTAGAGGATGGAAGGGAAGTAGAAATTCCTGTAGAGAAACTAAAGGAGTAAGATGCCTGAACTGCCAGAAGTAGAGACTATTAAAGAAGACTTAAAGGATATTATAAGAAATAAACGAATTAAGAAGGTTGAGATAAGATTAGCAAAAGCGATTAAAAATACTTCTGGTAGAAGATTCATTCAAGAATTAAAAGGGGATACTTTTAAATCTCTTTCTCGGAGGGGAAAATATCTTATCTTCTCTTTGAAATCTGGCAAGAGTATAGTCATCCATCTGGGAATGACGGGAAGGCTCATTCATTCTAAAGCTAATAAAGAAATATCTGACTACAACAAGAGATTCAGCCGAGTAATGTTCGTTCTGGAGAATAAGAACACCCTTCGCTTCATTGATATGCGGGGCTTTGGGAAAGTCTATCTCATTTCTAAAGGAAGATTGGAAAGGTTCTCAAGATTAATTAGTCTCGGCCCAGAGCCTCTGAATAGAAATTTCACTCCACAGGCCTTTAAGAATTTATTGAAGAGGCATAGGGCAAGGATCAAGCCTCTATTACTGAATCAGCAATTCCTCGCTGGCTTAGGCAATATCTATTCTTTAGAGAGCCTCTACAGGGCAAGAATAAGCCCTTTGAGGAAAGCAGATTCTCTTTCCGATAAAGAGGTGAAGAGACTTCATAGTGCAATTCAGAAAGTTTTAATAGGTGCCATAACAAGCCATGGAACCTCTATCGATGCTTATGTCGATGCTAAAGGAAGAAAGGGAAGTTATCAGTTTAAACTCAAGGTCTATCGCCGGGAAGGAGAAAGATGCCCTCGCTGTGGAGGAAAAATAAAGCGCATTAAACAGAGTAACAGAAGCACCTACTTCTGCCCTGAATGTCAAAAGTAATGTTGGAATCATTCGCACGAATGAGCGAATGATAAATAAAAGGTGGAAAAATGGCGAAAGAGAAGTTTTATTTGACGACGCCTCTCTATTATGTGAATGATGTTCCCCATATTGGCCATGCCTATACCACCATTGCTGCTGATACCCTGGCTAGGTTCAAGAGGTTGGCGGGATACGATGTCTATCTTCTGACCGGAACGGATGAGCATGGACTGAAGGTTCAGAAGGCAGCCAAGGAAGCCAACCTTCCACCAAAGGATTTGGCAGATAAGGTAGTAGTGACCTTCATTGACCTCTGGAAAAGACTGAGTATCTCCTATGATGACTTCATCAGGACTACTGAGAAGAGACATAAAAAAGTAGTTCTGGAGATATTCAACAAATTATATGAGAAGGGGGATATCTATAAGGGAGAATACGAGGGAAACTACTGCACACCCTGTGAGACCTTCTGGCCGGATGCTCAGGTTAAGGATGGAAAGTGTCCGGACTGCGGAAGGCCGACAGAGAGATTGAAAGAAGAAAGTTACTTCTTCAAGATGAGTAAATACCAGGATGAGTTACTGGACTACATTAAAAAGCATGAAAACTTTATTCAACCTATCTCTCGACGCCATGAGATAATAAACTTCGTGAAGGAAGGATTGAGAGATATAAGCATTTCCCGGACGGCCTTCAAGTGGGGAATTCCTATCCCCTTTGATAAGAAGCACATCATCTATGTTTGGATTGATGCCTTAACAAACTATATCTCAGCCATTGGATATTTGGAAGATAAGAAAAAGTTCAATCGGCTCTGGCCAGCAGACCTTCATATCATTGGAAAGGATATACTGAAGTTCCACGCCATCATCTGGCCCTGTATCCTCCTTGCTGCAGAGATCGAGCCGCCTAAAAGAATATTTGCCCATGGGTGGTGGACAGTGGAAGGGGAAAAGATGAGTAAGTCTAAAGGGAATGTTGTCGATCCCTATGAGATGGTGGATGAGTTTGGAGTGGACGCCTTTAGATACTTCTTATTGAGAGAGGTTCCCTTCGGTTTAGATGGCGACTTTTCCCGGGATGCCTTGATCAATAGGATCAACTCCGACTTAGCAAATGACTTAGGAAACTTAGTGAGCAGGGCCTTGACCATGGTGAAGAGATACTTTACAGGAGTAGTTCCCAGGCCAGATAAGGAAGAAAGAGAAGACAAGGAATTAAAATCTTTGGCTTCAGATATTCTGCCTAAGATAGAGAAATTTATAAATAATCTCCAATTTAGCGAGGCCCTAGAAGAAATCTGGAAGTTAGTGAGGGAGACGAATAGGTATATCGATCATTCCCAACCCTGGGTCTTGGCAAAGGATAAAGCAAGAGAAAAAAGATTAGGAACGGTTCTCTATAATTCCCTGGAGTCTCTGCGAATAATTACTATCTTAATCTTTTCCTTCATGCCTGTATCCTCAGAGAAGATATGGAAACAACTGGGAATCAAAGAGAGATTGGATAAAAAGACTCTGGAGTCAGCAAAGGAATGGGGCAGACTTCCTTCTGGAATTAAGATCGGCAAGATCGAAGCCGTCTTTCCACGTATAGAGGTAAAAAAAGTTTAGTCTGTTTAATTTGGAAAAGCGAACTGAAATGGATATTCTGAAAGATTTGAATCAGAGGCAACGGGAGGCGGTGAAGTGGGTTCAGAGCCCGGTGCTTATTTTGTCCGGCCCGGGAAGCGGGAAGACCAGGGTCATCACTCATAGAATCGCCTATCTCATAAAAGAGTTGGGAGTGGAACCTTTCAATATCTTAGCAGTTACCTTTACCAATAAGGCAGCGGATGAGATGAAGGAGCGGGTAGCCAGGTTGCTCAAGGCAAAGAAGGTGAAAGTGAGAAAGTGGGAAAGTGGGAAAGTGGGTGAGATGCCCTGGATTGCGACCTTTCATTCTACTTGTGCTCGGATACTCCGTCATGACATCCATAGGATCGGCTTCGATAAGAACTTCGTCATCTACGATGACTTGGATCAGGTGAATCTAATTAAGGAGTGTCTAAAAGAATTAGAGATCGATCCCAAGGAGTATCGAGCTCCAGCCTTCGCTAGTGCCATCTGTAGAGCAAAGGAGAATCTGATAGATTACCAGTCCTATGATATTTATACCAGGGCACATTTAGAGGAAATAAAGGATGATCTTTTAAAGAGAAGAGTGGAAGACGATTCTTTTAGAATCTATGGCGTCTTTTGGCCTGAAGTAAAGAAAAGAGCAAAGCCTGACTTTTATAGGGCAATGGTTAATCAGGTCTATAAAAAATACCAAGAAAAACTCTATAAGAATAATGCTTTAGACTTCGATGATTTAATTATGAAGACCGTGGAACTCTTTAGGGAGAAGCCGAAGGTCTTGGAGAAGTATCAGGAGAGATTCATCCATATCCTGGTTGACGAGTATCAGGATACCAACCATGCCCAGTACGCCTTTACCAAACTCCTCGCTTCCAAGTATAAGAATATCTGCGTGGTGGGGGACGAGGATCAAGCAATTTATAAGTTCCGTGGAGCAGACATTAGAAACATCTTGGAATTCGAAAAGGACTATAAGGATTGCGATTCTGAGGTATTCGTGCTGAATATGATGGAAGATTACCGCTCAACCCAGCCCATCATTGATCTTGCCAATAACTTGATTATCTACAATGAGGAGAGAAGGAAGGATAAGAGGAAGATTATTCTTCCCAAAGGAAAAAAGAAGAAAGAGAAGGATTTAATTCCCATCTTGCAAGCACTACCCAATGAGTTGGAAGAAGCAGAATATGTGATGGATGAAGTGAGACGTCTTCATAAAAAGGAAAGGATTCCTTATCATGCTATGGCGGTATTCTACAGGGTAAATGCCCAATCCCGTGTCTTAGAGGACGCCTTCCGAAAGGTGAGGATTCCCTATGCTGTGGTGGGCGCTTTAGGCTTCTACGAGCATAAGGAGATAAAGGACATCTTAGCTTATTTGAGGGTCTTGATAAACCCCAAGGATTCTCTTTCCCTTAAGCGGATTATTAATGTTCCCCCTCGGGGAATAGGGAAGGTTACCGTCCAGAAAATGATGGATTTCGCGAACAAGAATAAGATTACTCTCTGGGAGGGAGTGAAGAAGATTGAGAACGTAAAGGGTCTTTCTCCAAGAGCGCAATGGCTGGTAAAAAATTTCAGGAACCTGATGTTTAAATATATGGAATTGGCAAAGAGCCTGGGGGTGGGAGAACTGATCAAGAAGTTAATTAAGGAGATAGGATATATTAAGCAATTGGAGAAGGAGGATACCTTTACCTCTGAGATGAGGATTGAGAACCTGAAGGAGTTAATGGATGCTGCCTATCAGTTTGAGGAGAGAAGTGAAGATAAGAGCACCCAGGCATTCTTGGAGAACGTCTCTCTAATCAGCGAGATAGACACCTGGGACGATAAAGCCAAGGCGGTTACCCTGATGACCCTGCATAATGCTAAAGGGTTGGAGTTCGATACGGTATTCATCACCGGAATGGAGGAGGGCTTTCTCCCCCATTCCAATGCCTTCAGCGAAGAAACAGAACTTGAAGAGGAGAGAAGATTGTGCTATGTTGGTATTACCAGAGCAAAGAGGCACCTTTATCTAACCTATACGGATAGAAGAAGACTCTATGGTAATACTTACTGGGGACTGGCCTCAAGATTCATCGCTGAAGCAAGTATAGAAGGAGAGGCGGCTTTCATACCCAGGGGAGAGAGATTTAAAGTAGGAGTGACCATCATTCACCCTGAGTTCGGAAAGGGAAAGATAATAAAGGCAACTGGCTTCGGTAAGGATAGAAAGATAGAGGTTGTCTTCGCTGGTGGAAAGAGAGAAAAGTTAGCAGTAAAGTATGCTAACTTGCAGAGAATATAGTAAACATAGTTTACCGTTAACCGTTTACCGTAAACGAGGTGCTCATTGTGAAAATCAGTAAAAAAGATGTTGAGTATGTAGCAAAATTAGCAAAATTAAAACTATCTGAAAAAGAGAAGGAGAAGTTTACTAAACAACTTGATCAGATATTAAAATATGTTGATAAGTTAAATGAATTGGATACGGAAAAGGTGAAGCCTACCTCTCATGTTCTTCCTTTGAAGAATGTATTTAGGGAGGATAAGGTAGGGAAGTCCCTTGAAGTTGAGAAAGTTTTGGAGAACGCTCCAGAGAAGGCAAGAGGTTTCTTTAAAGTTCCCAAGATCATCGATTAAACGCAGATGACCGCAGATAAAAATCAGCGTTAAGGAAGAAAAAGATGAAGCTGAATGAGTTGACGGCCCATGAGATAAGGGAATTGATTAGAAAAGGTGAGGTCTCTTCTGAGGAAGTAACAAAGAGCGTCTTTGAGAGGATAGAGAAGGTAGAGAAGAAAATTAATTCTTTTGTTACCTTGACGAAGGAAGAGGCTTTAAGAGAGGCGAGATCAGTTGATGAGAAGATAAGGAAGAAAAAGAAGATTTCTCCATTGGCTGGAGTACCCATAGCCATTAAGGATAATATGTGTATCGATGGAGTCTTGACCACCTGCTCTTCAAAGATATTGGAGAATTTCAGATCTCCTTATGATGCCACAGTGATTAAAAGATTAAAAGCGAACGATTTAGTATTCATTGGGAAGACGAATATGGATGAGTTTGCCATGGGCTCCTCCACAGAGAATTCTGCTTTTGAGATTACTCATAACCCCTGGGACCTGGAGGCCATTCCTGGTGGCTCGAGCGGTGGTTCGGCAGCAACGATAGCCAGTGACGAAGCCATCCTTGCTTTGGGGAGCGATACTGGGGGTTCCATAAGGCAGCCGGCCTCTCTCTGCGGGGTAGTAGGTTTAAAACCAACCTATGGAAGGGTATCGAGATATGGCCTGATTGCCTTTGCCTCTTCTTTAGATCAGATCGGTCCCATAACCAAGGATGTCAGAGACTCTGCATTGCTGATGAATGTGATAAGCGGTTATGATGAGAGGGATTCTACCTCTTGTAATTATCCTGTTCCAGATTATACGGAGTCCTTAATAAGTGATGTCAAAGGAGTAAAGATTGGCGTTCCCAAAGAATATTTTGTCAAGGGGATGGATGAAGAAGTAGAGAAATCTGTAAAGGATGCCATAGGGTTATTGGAGAAATTGGGTGCGAAGGTAGAAGAAGTATTTTTACCTCATACAGAATATGCCTTGGCGACCTATTGTTTGATAGTCAGTACAGAGGCTTCTACTGATCTTGCTTACTATGATGGAGTGGGATATGGCTATCGTGCCCAATCCCGGAATTTAGACGAAATGTACCAGAATACTAGAGAAAAAGGGTTTGGGGATGAAGTGAAGAGGAGAATAATGTTGGGAACCTATGTCTTTAGTCATTATGATTATTATCTTAAGGCCCAGAAGGTGAGGACATTAGTCAAGGAGGACTTTGACAAGGTCTTTGAGAAATGCGATTGCCTCATTACTCCTACCAGTCCCACTCCAGCCTTTAAGATTGGGGAGAAGATGGACGATCCTTTAAGGATGTATTTCCCTGATATCTTCACCGTCCCTGCTAATTTAGCTGGAATTCCGGGGATCTCTATCCCTTGTGGTTTCACTAAGAAAGGTCTTCCCGTAGGATTACAGATATTGGCCAAGCCCTTTGCAGAAGAGACCATTCTTAGAGTTGCCTATAGCTACGAGCAGAATACGGGTTGGCACCGTCGCAGACCAGCTATCTGTGATAGTCAATAGTCACTGAGCAGGTGGGAAAGCGAGAAAGTGAGAGAGGGAGAAAGATGGAATACGAAGCAATAATCGGTCTGGAGATACATGTCCAGTCAAAGACAGAGTCTAAGATGTTCTGTTCTTGCAGTACGGAGTTCGGAGCTCCGCCCAATTCTCAAGTCTGTCCAGTATGTCTTGGATTACCGGGCGCCCTTCCCGTATTGAATGAGAAAGTGGTTGAGCAGGCGGTTAAAGCGGCCCTGGTGTTGAACTGTGATGTCTTAAAGGTTTCCTCATTTGATAAGAAGATCTACTTCTATCCTGATCTACCAAAGGGCTACCAGATATCCCAATATTATCAGCCACTTGCTAAGTCAGGTTACGTTGACATCAAAGTAAAAAATAAGCGAAGAAGGGTAAGAATAAGGCATCTTCATATGGAAGAGGATGTGGGCAAACTCATCCATCAGAAAGGAATGAGTCTTGTTGATTTCAACCGGGCTAGCTTACCTCTGATTGAGATCGTTGCCGAGCCAGATATCCGTAGTTCTGAGGAAGCGGGTGAATTCTTGATGTGCCTGAGGAGTAACCTACGCTATGCCGGGGTTTCGGAGTGCAATATGGAGGAAGGGTCCCTACGCTGTGATGCCAATGTTTCCCTCAGGCCTTTGGGAACCCGTAAGTTATATACTAAAACTGAAGTTAAAAACATGAACTCCTTTAAGCATGTAATGAAAGCCATTGAATACGAAATAAAGCGCCAAAAAAGATCAGTGAAAAAGGGTGAAGCAGCAGTACTTCATACCCGTTGTTGGGATCCGGAGCGGGGAGTAACTGTTCCTATGCGTGGTAAGGCGCCGGCACCTTGTATTTCCCATTCCGATCTGGGTCCGGTCATTTTAGATGAAGAGTTCATCGCCTCCCTGCGCAGTCAACTCCCCGAACTTCCCCTTGATCGTTCAGAAAGATTTATCCAACAGTATGGTATTCCAGCCTCTGATGCCAGCATCTTGACCTCTTCCAAGGAGTTAGCGGATTACTATGAGGAATGCGTCAAACTATACAAGAAGCCGAAAGTGATTGCTAATTGGATAATGAGTGATTTATTGAGGGAACTGAAGGAGAAGGATATTGGAATAAGAGAGTGTAAGGTCAGTCCAGAGCATCTGGCGGAGATGATCACCTTGATAGATAAAGGAAGCATCTCGGGGAAGATGGCCAAGGATGTCTTCGTTGAGATGTTTGAGACGGGAGAGAAGGCCTCTCAGATTGTGAAAGAGAAAGGCCTTGCCCAGATAAGCGACAAAGAGGCGCTTGTCAAAATAGTCGACAAGACATTACAAGAGAATCCCAAGGTAGTTGAAGATTATAAGAAGGGAAAGGAGAAAGCCTTAGGATACTTAGTTGGTCAGGTGATGAAGGAGACCAAAGGGAGAGCCAATCCTAAATTAGTCAATAAACTTCTTGAGAAAAAATTAAAGTAGAAAAAACCCTATCCCACCTCGTAGGTGGGTAAGGTTGGTGGAACTTTTATTTTGTATGGATTGTTGCAAATCTTGTCCGATCGGACACAAGTTGCAACAATTGGGATTTATGTTATAATCTTTGGTAGTATGGCGAAAGATAAAGTTAAGAACTATACGTCCATAATTTTAAGGCAGAAACTCGGTAAGATCTTTGAGGGTTTTGGCGATGAAACCAGAACCGTCCCCAATACACATCGCGGAACAAAAGTTTTCGTTTGTTTTAAAAGTCCTTCAGGGCAACAAAACGGTCTCCAAAATATGCAGGGAGGAAGGTGATTTAATGGAGGTACGACTAATGAATAGAATAGGAAAATTTATTTTGTTATTTCTACCTTTAATGCTTGTTGGATGTGCAGGTGGAATGAGAACTTCGTTTACTACCTTTGAAAAAGATAGAGTTGAAATAACAAAAAGTTCACCAGTTGAAGAAGCAATTCATGACCTGTCTAAACAATTGAAACAAAAGGGAATAGAAAAATTGAAAATATGCATGGGGCAATATACTTATCAGGATAGTAATATGAGCGCTGCCTTTAGTACGTTTATTTCATCAGAATTAAGCAAAGTCGTGATAAGCTGTCCTGCTTTTGAGGAAATTTCACGCAAAGAGTTAAACCAGATACTGGAAGAGCAAAAATTATCTTTGACTGGGCTGATTGACCCAACTGAAGTTACTGAAGTAGGGAAAATTAAGGGTGTTGATGCAATTTTAACTGGCAACTATTGGGAACAAGATACAGATGTAAGAGTAAATCTTTTCTTAATTAAAGTAGTAACAGCAGAGAAAATTGCTGGTACTTCTTTTGTCCTTGCAGAAAATACTCTACCTCAGGGATTGGGGCTGAAACCTAAAAATTACGATGATTGCCTATCAAATATTCAAACCTGGAATGAAGAAAAAGGTTCTGCCAAGGACCTTAAAATTAAAGTGTGGGTAGATAAAGGGAAGAGTGGTATTTACAAAGAAGAAGAAAATATAAAGGTAATTTTCAAAGCAAATCGGAACTGTTATGTTCGTTTATATCATGTTAATGCTGAAATGGAAATCCAGATGCTTTTCCCCAATCTTTATGACAAAAATGACTATATTAAAGCGAATCAAGTTTACTCAATTCCTGACGAAGCAAGTGCTTTTGAATTTAAAATATCTCCACCTTTTGGTGCCGAGATTATAAAAGCAGTAGCAAGTTTACAGCCCTTTCCCACTGAAGAAATTCCTTCTGATAATAAAATGGTTTTCCGTTCTTTAGGCCGGGCTACACAAAACAATATTCGGGGAATAATGACGAGAAGCATATCAATCATTCCAGTTAATGCTCGTACCGAAGATATGTGTATATTTACAACAATAGAAAATAAATAATAAAAGAAGATAAAAACATGTCAAACGCATTTCACTCCCCTATTACGGCCCCGGACGCAGCTTCAAAACCATGGAAAAGTATATCCATCTGCACTCAAACTCCGTCATGCTCGTAAAGGCGAGAAGAAATAAAGAAAGACTTTGATAGCTTAAAGGGGAAGGCTTTTGATGAAATTTAACAGCAGGTAAAATGTGTTTAAATTTAAGAGTTTATTCCGCTTTTTAGCGGTCGGGTTTGGAATTATTGCCATACTGTCAATCAGCCCTGTTTGTGTCTCTGCCTCTGAAAAGTCCGAGGTTTTTGTGCCGCGGGGGTATATTATTCATGAGGTGATTAAATTGCGAAGGACAAAATCCCAAAGCAATCGCAATTCTTTAAAACCAAAAACGAAGTGAATCATGAAAAATATCCTTAAGTTTTTGATAATTGCAGTCCTTCTGATATTCAGCAGCGGCTGTGCCGGTTTCTTCAAGGTCATTAAAGTCAGTTCCCTCATGCAGAAAAAACGCCATCACGAGGTAATCCAGATCCTCCAGCAGGATATTGACCGTAAGGAGGCGATCTCCTCGTTTCAGTTATATTTTCTAAGCGCCGCCTACTATGAGATCAAGGATTATGAAAAAATGCTCTTGACTGTAGATCTGATGGAAAAACAGATCGCCCGTGGCGACGCCCGCCATTATTTCGGCGCCGACCTTTCCGTGTTCCCCGGGATTCTCCGCGGCTACGCCTATCTTGACATGGGGGATTACGACAAGGCTATCAAGGCGGCGTCCGCGGCCAATTCCATCCTGAACCGGGCTGGCGGCAAATCCAATCTTTTGTATCGCGCACAACTTATTGATATCGTTGGTATTCTGGGTGTAGCCCATGCCCATCTGAACCACGATGCAGAGGCGGATCGCTGGATCGAAGTCCTGCGGACTATAGATATCAGCGAAACCAATCTGGGTCCCGAAAAATTCATCGCCATCGCTAGGATTCACATGGCGAAAAAACAGTATCCCCAAGCCTTATCCGCCATACAGGAACCGGAGGCAAAAGTCCCCGGCTTTGGTACGGTTTTCTATGACCAGACCTTTCAGGAACTTCCAAAATTCTTTATTTTGACGAAGTGTCTATATGAAACAGGAAAAATGCATGAGGCCAGAGAGAATTATGACCAGCTCCTGAAACATCCCCAAATCAAGCAGATAGGAGGACTTCACTGGCCAATCCTTTTAGATCGGGCCAGAATCGCCCGCATGGAAGGTAAGGAAGCAATAGCTGAACAGCTTCTCAGAGAGGCTGTCGATGTGATCGAGAAGCAACGATCCTCCATCAGGTCGGAGGCCGGGAGGATCGGTTATGTAGGCGATAAACAGGCCGTTTATCAGGAATTGGTTGCTCTGCTGATTTCCGGAGGCCGTCCGGCGGAAGCCTTTGAATATGTGGAGCGCTCAAAATCCAGGGCGCTTGTGGATTTACTGGCTTCAAATAAAGAGTTTGGTGTTTCAAAAGATAAAGAACAGGTTGTCTCCATGCTAAAAGAGCTTGAAACAATTGAGTCAGAAGGCAAGGCCATTGATGTCAGCAGTCTCGCCCCGGAAAAGGTAAATCAAAGAAATATCAGAAGCATTCAGATTAAAGAGAGGATAAAGACCTTAGCGCCTGAACTGACATCTCTTATTACTGTCTCTATGCCCCCTCTGAACGAAATCCAGTCATACATCGCCGGTGATGAGGCACTCATTGAGTATTATTATCATGGAGAAGACCTTTATGTGTTTGTGTTGACTAAAAATACATTAAAGGCTGTAAAACTGGACGGTAAAGATATTTTGAAAGATATAGAGCAACTCAGAAAATTACTGCAAGACCCAAAATCAACTCATTATCTTGAACCCTCGCAAAGACTATATCAGAGACTTATAAAGCCCGTTGAACATCTCATTAATACTCAAAGGCTTATCATTGTGCCTCATGGAATCCTTCACTATCTGCCCTTTAATGCCCTAAACAGCGGGAGCAGCTATCTTATAGACAAATATAGTGTCAGTTACCTGCCGAGCGCAAGCGTAATGAAATTTTTAAAACATAGGAAAACACAAAAGAAAGACATTGCATTGATTTTTGGAAATCCTGACTTAGGCGACCCCAGATATGACCTTAAACATGCGGAAGAGGAGGCAGTTGCAATATCAAAGGAATTCTTACAGGCAAAGGTGCTTTTAAGGAAAGATGCAACAGAGACAGACTTTAAGAAATCTGCAAATCAGTTCAACTACATCCATTTTGCAACTCACGGCATGTTTGAATCCGACTCGCCTTTGAACTCAGGACTCTTTCTTTCAAAGGATGCTGAAAACGATGGATTAGTGAGCGTAAACGAACTATATTCCCTTAGTCTGAACGCAGACCTTGTTACATTGAGCGCCTGTGAGACAGCATTGGGTAAAATCAATCCCGGAGATGATGTTGTGGGACTTCAAAGGGGATTCCTCTATGCAGGAAGCAGTTCAGTCATAGCCAGCCTATGGAAAGTGGATGACTTGGCAACCTCACAATTAATGACAGGATTTTATTCCAATCTGAAAAAGACAAATAAGCGTGATGCCCTGAGAGATGCGCAGTTGGCAGTCAAAAAGAATTTTGAACATCCCTATTTCTGGGCTGCCTTTCAGTTGACCGGGATGGCTGAGTAGATGAAGTGAGCCCTGTACGCATTTTTTATAAGCTAGTTTGTTTGCAAATTTAAATGATTGAGAATCACATGTCTGTAGTGAGGAGGAGAAATGTCAATAATATTGCGCATGCTTACAATTGTTCTAATGATATTCATCTTCGCTGGAAATGCCTTTGCCGGCGAAGATGATCAGCCTAAAAAACTTTCTGACTACCAGACCCTCCTTAAACGGGTAATGAGTTTCGACCGCTCCGTTGACTTCAAGGTATTAAGAATTTCTTATGCGGAAACTGCCGACTATAACCCTTACGGCGACGATAGGGTAAAAAAAACTGAAATATTTGTCAAAAGAACGATTTAAACCTTTTTTTCAACAATTTATTAGCCAATCCTCAGTTAGCCAATAAACTTCTTAAGGAAAGATTGAAATAGAATAAGTATGGAAACATTGCTGTAACGGTCGTCACCAGATTGTTTCCTCAGATATTAGGTAATCATAGAAAAGTCATGCCATTGCAGATGTAGTGGCTTTTACTTTCAAATGAGACAAATTTTGTGCGATCGCACATTTTTCGCCTCATCTAAGGTTCTGTTTTGTTGCAAGTCTTGTCCGATCGGACACAAGTTGCAACATTTCTGATTAGAACAAAGAAGGAAGAATGTATTGACTTTTCTCATCAAGATGTTATATAATTTGTATTGGGGGTCAATATGAATAGAAGATTACTGATTAGTCTATTAATTCTGACTCTCTTTCTTACAGGATGCGCTACGACAAAGGTGAAGTTCCAGAGGTTGAATAAGGCCCACCGGGATATCAGGGGAGTGAAGAGGGTTGCGGTTCTTGAATTCCGAAGTTACGGTGGTCGTACGGAATCAGGAAGTGCAGCCTCTGATCTGCTCATCTCTGGGCTCGTAGAGCCGGGATTCTATGAGATTGTGGAGAGACAGAGGATTGATGCGGTGGTGCAAGAGCATAAGTTTAATCTCTCAGGAATGGTATCCGATTCTACCATAAGAAAAATGGGAAGAATATTAGGGGTGGACGCAGTAATCTTCGGCACGGTTTCGGGATATGATGTGGAGAGCAGAAGGGGTTATACAACTACTGCAGGATATTATGATAAGAAAAGCGGGGTTTATGTTCCCCCCAAGAAGCGCTTCTATACCATAAAGAGTGGGAGTGTGGCGGTAAGTTATCGGATGATAAATATCGAGACAGGAAGGGTAATTGCCGCAAAATCGTTTCGCGAAAATTTTAGTCAAAAGCGCTATGATGGCGCTTTTTTCATGAGTAGGCTCCCTTCAGATGATTCTATCTTAAACGACCTTTTGGAGAAAGTAACCTCCCGGTTCGTGAATGAGATCTCTCCTCATTATGTAAGCAAGAAAAGGAAGCTGGAGAAAGGGAAGGGTTCCTTCCATACCAAGTACGGAGTAAGACTTGCTAAGACGGGGATGTGGGATGCGGCCATTGGGGAGTGGCAGAAAGCTTTAGAGAAGGACCCCAAGAACGCCTGGGCCCATAATAACTTAGGGATTGCCTATGAGAAGAGGGGCGAGGTCGCTAAGGCGAGAAGAGAATACCAGAAGGCAAATAAGTTAAATCCCAAGGAGAAGGAGTATAAGAAAAGTTTAGTGGATTTAAAGAAAGCCCATGATAAAGCCCGTGGGGAGTATCTTGCTACCGGTTCCTTGAAAATGGTCATTAGAAGAAAGGGCGATACGGTCTATATCGACCTGGGCAAGAAGCATGATGTAGGTGTAGGAGAGGTCTTCATCGTCTATCGTGAAGTAGCCATAAAGCATCCGGTTACGGATGAGGTAATCGGGACAGAAGAGGAGAAGATTGGTAAGATAAAGGTAAACAAAGTTTCGGAGAAAATGTCTATTGCGCAAATAATAAAGGAGGACCCAGAGGATAAGATAAAGGTTAAGGATAAGGTGAGGAAAAGAGGAGGAAATTAAGTCAGGTTATCAGGTGATCGGGTTATCAGGGAAAGTGAGCCCCGACGAGCACGAAGCTGGGGGTCGGGGTCTCCGCTCCGCTCCGAAAAGTGAGCAGGCGAGAAAGTGAGCAATGCAAAGGTTGAAATTGATATTTTTCTGAATTTGTGATAAAATTATAAATAAGTAAAGTGCAAAGGTAGAAGAAAAGAATAATGAAAAAAGCAAAGTTACTGACTTTTATTATTGTCATCTTTGTTATTTCTATAATAATAGGTTGGGCTTGGGTCTTGATAGCCGAAACTCCTGAGGTTAAGGAGACGATAAAAGACCCGGTGGACGAGATTGCCCAGGAAATCATCAGGAAATCAGAGAAATTTGCTATCAAAAGGGTGGCCGTAATAGAATTTTTGGATATCGAGGGTAAAAGTACCCGGCAAGGAAAACTTCTGGCTGAGAGATTGACCACCAAGCTGGTGGCCTCCGAGAGATTGGAGGTCATAGAGAGGAGCCAACTGAATAAGGTATTGCAAGAATTAAAGCTGTCTCTTAGTGGAATTGTGGATGTTAAATCTGCCCAAAAAATAGGTAAGATATTGGACGTAGAAGCCATAGTGAGCGGCACCATTGTTGATTTGAAAGAGAAGATGGAAGTGAATGCTCGGATGATTAATACTGAGACCGGAAAGATTATGGCTGCGGTCACTGTTCGGGGGAAAAAAGAAAGGTTTGAGGAGAAGGTCAGCAAATTTCCGGAAACCAAATTTGTAAGAAGACGCTATGTAATAAGGGAGGAATACAGGAAGAAACGAGCGGTAAGAATGTCAGCGCTTCGTAACCTCGCTTTATTGGACGATGCGGGCAATCAGTATCCAGCATTAAATAGGATGAAATTGCATAATTATTGGAGAGGTTATTATGGTTCAGGTATAGAGGGATTAAGGGAGGCAATGGATAAGGGAAGGACCTATGAAAAGGTAATGTTTCCAAGAAGAGAATCCATTTATCCTGGTGGTAAATGCAAGGGATATGTTGCCTTCCCCAAATTAAAACCAGGTAGTAGGAATGTTACGGTGATTGTTCCATTACGCATCGGCTCTGAAGATTTAGAGTTTAGATTTAACTTCACCCAGAAAACAATCCAGAAATAATGAGAACAAGGAAGAAAGGTAGCGGTTAAATGCTAAGGGACGAAAAGATAAAAAAGAGAATCTTATTAATAGTTCTATTCTTTATATTCATATCTTTAACAATAGCGGGATGTGCCGTCACCAAAACGGTCATGGTTCCGGTATCCAAAGATGAGGATTATACAGTTAATCTTGGCTCTCGTTCTATGACTACTATTCAAAAAGGGATAAAGGTAACTATGAGATATCCTTCATTAGAAGAGTTAAGGAAGATAGAAAATGCTCCTTTTACCACTTTTAATAGAACACACTTTACTGTCTTCTTTATTACTGTTGAAAATTTAAAAGAAGAGGAAGATTGATATTTTTCTGAATTTGTGATAAAATATGTTTAGTAGTTGACCAGTTAACCAGTTTGCCAGTTAATCAGTTGGTTGATAAGTTGATCCGTTAATACGTTGATAAGGGACAAAAAATCCGTGTTTAGAAGGGAGGTGAGATAGAGGATGAAGAAGGTTTTAATTCTATTGATTCTGCTTCTGGTTTCCATAGGCCTTATCATCGGTTGTGCCCGAAGGCTACCCATCGGAGCCCAGAAGGTAGTAGAGACCTCTGGCTCCCGGCCAGACTGGATCACAGTAATCCCCAAGGCAAAGAAGGGGATGATGTTCTTTCGGGGAATAAAGACCAGAGCCCCCAATCTGGATGGTGGTTTGACAGATTCCAGGATGCATGCTGCCCGCCAGGTAGCGGAGATGGTGGAGACCAAGGCCAATGTGGATTACGAGAATGCCCGCTTGGAATATGGCATTCCCAGGGATGATAAAGATATTGGCACCGTAATCCGGGACGGCCTCATCATGCTCTCTGATGCCATGATTCAGGGAGTGAAGGAGAAGGAGCTTTTCTACGAGAAAGTGGAAGAGGTTATTCCCGAGGGCGTCACCTACTTCTACAACTGCTATATTCTGATGACCATCTCTGAACAGGATTACAGAAGGATCGCTGCCCAGGTCATCGATCGGCAGAAGGCCAAGGCTCGAGCCATGAAGAACAAGAAGGCAGAAGAATTCTTGGACAAGATGAGAGAGAGGGTGATGCAGACCAGGTTCGAAGCAGAAGAGTAAAAGCTATATAGGCCGCAGGTTACAGGTTCACCCCGTTAGATGGACTTACCTTGTTAGATATGAAATGTTATTTGACAGGATACGCCGCTATCTAACGGGGCAAGGGTTATAGAAGGCTCGGGGCTTGAAACCTGCGGCTTAAAGCTTACGAGCGGAGTACAGGATGCGTTCAGTCTTTAAAGTTACTATTGGAATATTGGCCATCTCTTTGATTAGCGGGTGTGCTCTATTCTCTTTGAGGCCGGGATGGAAATTGGTGGAAAGATCCCAGAAGAAGAAGCCAGACTGGGTGACAAGAGAGAAGGAGGCAGATGAGAAGTTTCTCTACTTCAGCGGGATGCGCACGGAAGCCCGGCGATTGGAGGATGGGGAGAGCGATGCGGTAAAGAACGCGGCGCGTAAGATCGTGGAGTATTTCGGTCAGGAGGGGATCATCCTCTATGAAAAGAAGCGAACAGAGATCGAGACCGAGTTACTGGATCAGGTAAAGTTCAAAGGGGCGGCTGCTGTCCGGGCAGCAAAACTACAAGAAATGTATTATGAGAAGTGGCAGAGCACCACAAAGGATAGGGTCCGGTTCAGTTACGATGTCTATGTCTTAATAAGATATCCCATAAAAGAGTTGGAAAAGGAGAAAGCAGCCCAGAGGAAGAAGGCCATAGAGTTAACTAAGGGAGCCCTTGCCCTCTCCCAGAATGCCAGGAGAGCCCTGGCCCAGGGAAGGGTGAGAGAAAGCATCTCCCAATATGCCAAGGCCCTGGATTTTCTATCCCGGGTAAGTATCCTGGTAGAGATTTCACCAGAAGTGAATAATGAGACGCTCAAGGCCAAGATAAGGAGCGATTTAGAAGGAATAATATCTAAGATGAAGACCGAAGGAAAGGGAAGTGGTCAGGAGGCTATAGTTAAAAAACCTCTTAGGCAACCCCTTATTTTAGAGGTCAGTTATCAGGAGAAAGAGAAACCTATTCCGGTAAGGGGTCTTCCCGTATCCTTTGAATTTGTAAAAGGAGAAGGAAGCCTGAGGACTCTGACCAGAACGAATAATAACGGTGTAGCAAGTTGTAGGGTATGGCGGGTTGATTCTTCCCTCAAGCCAAACGTAATTGAGGGAAGAATAGATATTAGAAGACTCCTGGGCAAGAAGAAGGATGAGGAGATAGATAAGACCCTTTTGAAATTAGCCGGTCTCAAAGAGAGGTATACCTTCAACTCCTACCTTCCCAGAGAGAAGAAGGTCTTCCTTGTCAAAGTTATAGAGAGGAACTTAAAAGAGAAGGTTACCCCTTCCCTGGTTCAGGGAGAAATAGAAAAGTGGCTCATTGACGATGATTATCAACTCAAGAAGAAGGGGGAGATTACAGATAGCCAGGCAAGAGAGATCCTTAGAGGGAATAAAACGCTTATCCAAAACTTGGGCAGAGAATTAGGCTTCGATGTCTTGGTCATTGGCCAGGCCCGGACAGAATATATGGGAAGCACCATTCCCATGTATGGAAAAGAGATGGAATTTGTTCCTTGTTGTCGGGCAAGCGTCTCAATAAAGGTGATGGAAGCCCAAAGCGGTAGAATGATAGCCTCGGTGAGCGAAGGAAGGATAAAGGAGTTCGGCCGGACGAAGGAAGAGGCCGGCGAGAAGGCCTTGAAAAAGGCAGGAGAGAAAATCTCTCAATCCCTGCTCAATCAACTGGATCCCCTCTTTTAGACACGGATAGGCACGGATTATAATACGGATGAGCACGGATAATGAATGGAGAAAGAAATGAGAGAATGCAGAATACGTCCAAGGGTTAAGGTAACCTGTCCGCTGCACATAGCGTGCTATGGAAGGCGGGCGAAGCCCGTATCGTCATTCGTTTATCGGTTACGGCTTTTGACGAACTACGTAACCACTAAACGAAACGGGCATCGTAACCCTAACCAACTGCCGATTACCTCCCACTTTCCCACTTTCCCACTTTCTCACCTGCTCCTCTTCCTAACTCTATTGTTCACTGTTCACTGTTCACTGTTCACTGATTTTGTCGGAGCGCAGCCACCAGAGATAGTCTCTGTCTCTCCTTCCAAAGGAGCCCAGGAAGTAAAGACTAATACCCTAATCAGGATCAACTTCAGTAAGGAGATGGATAAGAAGAGCGTGGAAGATAACTTCGCTATCAATCC
>JAUWYL010000042.1 GCA_030615855.1 bacterium
AAAGAGACGAACTCAACTCCGTATTCTTCAGCCCTCTCCCTGGAAGGGTGAAAAGTCCAGGCAATTACCTTCATGCCAATCCCCTTTGCCAGTCTCGCCAGATGACCCCCGATCGCTCCCAAACCCACTATCCCTAAAGTTTTACCAAAGAGCTGCTGCACCAAACCTCTGGGCCACCCTCCATTCTTCACCTGTTTATCTAGCTGAGTAATTTGCCGGGATGCAGCCAGCATTAAGGCAAGAGCATGCTCCGCCACTGCTGGAGCAGCAAAGCCAGGGGTATTGGTTACCAGAATGCCATGTTCTCTGGCAGCTGAGAGATCAATATTGTCCACTCCCGTGCCTAAAACGGAAAGGAGCTTAAGAGAGGGAGAACATTGACCCAGCACCTCACGGGTAAACTTGGAGTAAGCTCTAATATTGACTACTACCTCCCTTCCCTTCAGACGCCCGATAAACTCCTCCTGAGAGCTAGCCCGCTCATTGTAAAGCTCAACCTCCCCCCACTTTTCTAACTTCTCCAGGGCCTTGGTGCCTTTTATCTGAGGCGGAGAATCATCGGGAATTACTATACGGGCCATGGTGTTCCTCCTATTCTTCGGAAGGGTTCAATTTTGACTTTCGCTGCTATTCTCTTTCTCAATTCGCTTTATCCGCATGGTTAGAACTTTCTGGGCGTACTTGATGTGCCCCGTTATGCAGGATTCGACCCTATCAGGAAATCTACCGACACCGTAGAGTTTCTCTGGTCATCTTACGAGCCAGCCCTAGCTTATTGGGAGCGAAGTTTAGCCAGAGCAGCCTTCATCCTGCTAAGTCCTTCTTCCAGATCATCATAGGAAGTAGAATAGGCAATGCGGATGTAGCCTTCGCCCAGGCTCCCGAAAGCAGAACCGGGAACCACCGCCACTCCTGCCTCTTCAAGAAGATAGTCGGCTATCTCCTGGGAGCTTGCCCTTGAAGAGCTCCTTTTAAATCCACTTCAAAACCTGATAGAAGGCAGGACCGGAGTTTGCCATCGGCGGTGAGACGTAGGCGGCAGCAGGAGGCAATTTCCCAGGGCAAAGCTAACAAAATGAAAGATTTCCTGGGGAGGAAGTTGAACTAGATTCTTCTTGGGGCGGCAGTAGAAGCAGCTAAGGTTGCAGCGGTCTGTTACTGAAAGACGTAAATAGTTTATTTTATTCATCCCAATGACCTACCTGGGGAACTCCTTCCTTGACCAGGACGAAACTCTCATCCAGAACTATGGTAGGTTTCCGGATAATCATATCCATATGCAGGGGAGCCTCATTGACTCCCCCCAGTCCGATATTGCTTCCTACCCCGATGTGCCCCGTCCTCCAGGCACTCTCATCCTCAGTGAGGATTCCGATAACTTCACTTTTGGGATTTAAACCCACCGCTATTTCCGCTATTTGATAGGCATTGGGATGTTCAGCCTCCTCCAGGAGACACCGGAGTTCATCAGCCTGTTTTCCCCCGGTAATTTCAACAATCTTCCCCTTTTTCACGCTGAGTCTTATAGGTTCCTCTATTAGCCCCATAAGAGAGGCACTTGCATCAACTACTACCAGCCCCTCGACAGTATCTTCCAGAGGGGGAACATTTGCCTCAATCAGGGGCATTCCCATGCACTGGCCTGGTCTATGACAGAGGCCGGTATCGGCGTTGGCCCCTCTTCCCTCAATACCAGCTTTAAGATCCGTTCCTGAGGGAGCGGTGAATCGTACTGACCTCGCTCTGGCAAACTCCTCTGCTACCTTTTCCACTCCTGGGGCCAGTTTCCTAAAATCCACTCTCATAGCTTCCCTCATAAGGGTCTCTTCATTGGCGCCACTGAGAGTCAGAACCCGTGCCCCGCTCTGGCATGCCTCTACCCTGGCCTTGGTATGATACATGGTCACCTGGGTAGGAGTAAATATGACATCAGCGCTTTTCATAGCTTCGACCACCGGCCTGGGAGGCTCCTGGCCAAGCTCTCGTACCCCCATGACGCTAATGGCTACCTCTGCCCCTCTTTCCTGGCAAGCTATGGCCAGAACTTCGGCCAGGGATGTTTTGAGATTATCGGTAACAATTAGAACATTTTCTCCCAGCTGAATATTAGCGGCGATGCTGGCAATATTTCTAGCCCCTTTTAGCATCTCCAGATACTTCATATCCACTATCTTAGCTCCTAGGGGTCCAAATTATGAATCTATCGAACTCTTAAGAGCTATGTTAGAACGAATTTGCTTTTTGTCAAGAATTTAATCTCCATTTCCCGAAAACTTATGGAATAGTTCATGGACGACCTTTTTTTGCTGGAGATTTGAAGAACAAGACCAGAAAGGTGACAGAGACTGGAAAAATGCTAGAATAGGGTCACGAAAACTTCTCTCGATGGAGGTCCTTATGAAAAGTTCCGTGACCCTAAAAGAAAGAGAACTTATTAGAGACATCCTAGCAAGTTTCCTTCTTCATGTCAAACAGCGAATTGATCTTCTAAAGCCTTTCAAAACATTAAAGAATTTACTTTAGGATTATCAATAAAAGGAATTCTGCGTCCTAAAGATATCCCTTAAAGTCTCGTGTTCAGGCCAAAGGGGCTTTATCAAAAGCTGTCTTAATCGGTTCAGATACCTTTTAAATGAGGCTCGCTTGACGTCCACAGGCTCTTCTCGAACAGTGTAAGAAAAGCTTTGAGCGATCTTCTTAAGCAAAAGAAAATTAAGCTCTTATCTGGAAAGGCAGTCTTGGTAGTTGATCCTACTCACTATTACAAGAGAAGTCGAGGTAGAAAAAAGGGAGAGTATGGTTTTAGGACTGGTTATACACCTGACGAGATTCCCTAATGTGTAATCGTCTCCGCCACAAAACCAGTCTTAAGAGGTCGGTACCGATCCTGTGGATTACTGAATGCGGATTCTCAGAACTTATTGGCCGCACTCTTTCAGGCGGATAATCCTTGACAAGGAGGCTGAATATGTTTCCCTTCAGCCTGAGAATATCCAATATCTCTGGGTGTTCCCACTAGGGTAGCCATCGGGAGCAGTCTTTTGCAGATCTTGTTTACTGCGGGCTACGAAGGACTAACTTATTTTATAATGGGAAACGTGCATCTTGTTCTGGTGGGGGGAATACTGGTTGACTCAATTGCAGGATCGCGAGTAGGTGTTTGGATCAACCTGTACATAGGAGTTTCTTCTATGTACATAGGAGTTTCTTCTATTAGATATTACCTTTCATGGGCCATGTTCAGCGCTGTAGCCATAATACTTCTGAAGTTCTTGAGACAAATAGTACTTGACGTAAATAGTGCAAGAGGGAAGGGATAATTCACCGGGCAACTTGCCCTTCCCCCCCAAGGATTACATAGTCTTCACGAGGAAGCAGACTTGGTCATAGAAATGGCTTTGCTGGGACAGACTTGCCAGCACATGCCGCAACCATCGCATTTTTCAAGATCGATACTGGCTATTCCATCTTTATCCTGAGTGATGGCATCATAAAGAATTTTCTGTAAAAGTTATCCTCAGCCAATACTGAGCTTATCTCCCAGCTCAATTCCCAGTTCTTCCCCGCTCTTCCTCTTTGAAGATTTAATAACAATATTGAGATGGTTTGGCGCATGGGTCTCGTCAAAACCGACTATCTCACCTATGGTCTTTCTCTTTAAAGTAACCTTATCGCCTTTAGCCACTACCCCTCCCTTCTCCAATTCAAAAAAGCCTATATAGGCAATTCTATTCACTGCTTTTCCCGGCCCGGCATCTTCCTCATCGGTAACTATTAACTCATGAATCTCGCCTGAGAGGAGGACTCGGGTAGGGGATATTATCAATTGGAGACCTCGGTGGGAAAGTTTTGCATCCATTACTGCCATCACCCTCCCCCGAACTAAAGCTTTCTTGCTACAAAGGGAGCCAGTTATGAGCTTCTCTTTATAGGGGCCCATATTGTTCCTCATTTTCATCTTCCTCTATTTAACCATATTAATGGGGCTTCCTTTTAGGAAATTGATAACATTGTCTACTGCCATCTGGGCTCCTCTCTCGATAGTTTCCGGGGTCATTCCTGCTGAGTGCGGAGTCAGGACCACATTTTTCAGCTTAAGAAGAGGATCATCGGGTGGGATGGGCTCTTCATGAAAAGTATCCAGGCCAGCCCCGGCGATCTTGCCATAAGTTAAGGCATCTATTAGAGCTTGTTTGTTAACTATAGCTCCTCTGGCCGTATTCACCAGGATAGCGGTAGATTTCATCAGCTCGAACTGTCTCTTCCCCACAAGATCAGTGGTCTTATCAGAGAGTCTTAAGTTCACTGAAATGACATCGGCCTGCTTGAATAGATCATGGAAAGAGACGAACTCAACTCCGTATTCTTCAGCCCTCTCCCTGGAAGGGTGAAAAGTCCAGGCAATTACCTTCATGCCAATCCCCTTTGCCAGTCTCGCCAGATGACCCCCGATCGCTCCCAAACCCACTATCCCTAAAGTT
>JAUWYL010000039.1 GCA_030615855.1 bacterium
TAATTAAATTCCTGCGAGAAATCATCGCCATTCCCAGTCCTTCGGGGGAAGAGGAAAAGGTTGCTAAACGCATTGCCCGGGAGATGAGAAGAGTGGGATTCGATGAGGTTCTCATCGATGAACTGGGAAGTGTTGTGGGAAAAATTGGTAAGGGAAGAATTAAAATCCTCTATGATGCCCACATAGATACCGTTGATATCGGCAATAGAAGTAAGTGGTCCTTCGATCCCTATGAAGGAAAATATGAAAAAGGGATTATCTATGGCCGGGGAGCCTGCGATGATAAGGGCTGTGTAGCATCCATGCTCTATGGAGGGAGACTGATCAAGGAGTTGGAATTAGAAGAAGACTATACTCTATACTTTACAGCGAGCGTAAGGGAAGAGATTCACGAGGGATTGGCTTTGAGCCACGTCATAGAGAAGAAAAGAATTAGGCCAGATTATGTCCTTATTGGCGAGCCTTCTGGCCTAAATATTGGTTATGGGCACAAGGGAAGAATAGAGTTAAAAATCACTGCTAGAGGTAGATCCTGCCACGCCGCTACTCCGGAAAGGGGGAAAAACGCTATCTATGAGATGGCACCCATTGTCTCCAGAATAGAAAGACTGAATAAAAGATTGAAAGCAAGAGAACCTCTGGGTAAAGGAATGATTGCGGTTACCAGGATTGAGACAGAAAATACCTCTCTAAATACTGTTCCTGATGATTGCGCTATCTATCTTGATAGAAGAACAACTTTGGGAGAAACAAAGAGAAAAGTTATTCAAGAATTAAAATCCATACTGGGTGGTTCGAAGGCTAAGGTAGAGGTCCTTAAGCATGAGAATGGGGATGAGAAGTACTATCCAGAGTGGATATTAGATGAAGACCATCCTCTAATTTTGGTCGGAGTTGAGACTTACAAGACTCTATTTGGTAAAAGACCTAAGATAAGGACCTGGCCCTTCTGCACTAATGGTTCCTATACCATGGGAATGAAGAGAATACCCACCATGGGCTTTGGCCCCGGTGACCCAAGATATGCTCATTCCGTAGATGAGAGAATAGAAGCAAATGATTTAGTGCCGGCTACTGCCTTTTACGCTCTATTCCCTTCTGTTCTTTCCTCTTGACCCCGCACCTTTTTAGCATTCATATTGACTTTTTAAAATAATTCTCTACGGCTTCTTGAATATATAAAAGGTGCGGGGTTGACAAAAGAGGATAAATTCAATATAATCTTTACTGAGGAGGTGATGGAGACACGAATCTACACGAACTGCAAAGCAAAAGCAGGAAGTAAATTAAACGCGAATCAACGCGGATCTGTGATCTGTGCAAATCTGTAATCAATCTGTGATGATCCGTGTATAAAGGAGGTAAGTATGAAGACGAACAAATTCTTGGGACGTGATTGGATCGATGCGGAGTTGGATTATTCCAGAGAAGAGTGGGAAACCATGATTGATGTAGCATTGGAGCTAAAGCGCCGCTGGGCGATGGGGGAAGACCATTCGCATCTTCTCAAAGGTAAAACTCTTTTTACCATGTTCTTCAATCAATCCCTTCGCACCCGGAGCACTTTCGCGGCAGGGATTCAGCAATTAGGAGGATTTCTTGTTGACCTGGAACCGAGCAAAACCTACACCCCAGCCCGAAAGGGGTATGAGATTCCTTACAAGACAGAACGTATCTGTGATGTGGCTCAGATGCTGGACCGGGTAGGGGAGGCTATGGCCATCCGTATGTATGGTGAACCTGCCCAGTGGATTTACGGCTTCGCCAATGCCACCATTAAGGAATTCGCCTATTATATGGAGAACCCGGTTATCAATATGGAATGCGATAAATATCATCCCACGCAGGCTTTGGCAGATATGCTCACCATAAAAGAGAAGTTCGGTAGATTTAAAAGACTGAAGTTCGTTATGTCCTGGGCTTACTCTGGCTCTACACATAAACCATTTGCCGTACCACAAAGTCTGGTTTTGGCGCCGACAAAGATGGGGATGAATGTGGTCTTTGCCCGGCCGAAAGGTTTGGAACTTGACCCTGAGGTCATCAAACAGTGCAAGAAATTTGCTAAACAGACTGGCGGTTCTTTTGCGGAAACAGACGATATGGAAGCTGCGTTTGAAAACGCTGATGTGGTCTATCCCAAATGTTGGGGAGCTATGGATTATTTCGCCCAAGTCGATAAAAAAGGCAAAATCGTCAAGAAAGAAAACCTGGATGGGATGAAGAAACTCTTCGATAAGAACAAAGACTGGATCTGCGATGCCAAGAAGATGAAGCTCATCAAACCTAACGGAATCTATATGCACTGCCTGCCTGCGGATCGGGATATGGAAGTGACGGATGAGGTCATCGATGGTCCCCAGTCCGTGGTCTTCGATGAGGCAGAGAACAGACTCCATGCCCATAAGGCCATCATGGCACTACTTATGGGAGGAAGATTGTAATACAGAGAAGAATAAAATAGTTACTAACAGTTACTAAGGGTTACGAACGGTTACTAAGCAGTTACCGATGCTATAAAGCAACCGCTAGCAACCGATAGTAACAGTCCCGATTTTATCGGGACGTAGTAACCAATAGTAACCGCTGTATTCTATGCTTATGCCTGAAAGGAGAGTAGTATGCCTAAGTCAGAATTGTTTGGGAAGGATTTGATCTGCACCCAGGAGTGGTCAAAGGAAGAATTGGTTAAGGTTTTAGAGTTGGCAGAAGAAATGCAGAGGGGTAGGTTTTCTCCCCAGTATACCTCTATCCTGAAGGACAAGACCTTCTTCATGTTCTTCTATAATCCCTCGGTGAGAACCAGACAGTCCTTTGAGTGTGCGGCAACAGAACTGGGAGGCCATGCCCAGTTCCTGGAGCCCAAGGCCATGCGGCTGAAGACAGCGAAGACAGCAGGGGAGACGGTAGAGGATGCCGCAAAGATTATGTCGAGATATGCCTGCGGGATCGGGATTAGGATGTTAGAAGATAAGATCACCAGATATGGAGAAGGGGATGAGCTATTGCGGGAGTATGCTAAGTGGGCCGATGTCCCCATAATCAGCATGGCTCACGATAAGTACCATCCTTGCCAGGGCCTGGCAGATATCATGGGACTGAGGAAACATTTGGGAAAGGATTTGAAGGGTAAGAAACTGCTCCTTACCTGGGCCCATGGTGCCCTGGCCCGTTCATGGTGTAGCGTTCAGGAGGCGGCATTACTCTATTCTCGATTCGGGATGGATGTTACCATTGCCTCTCCTGAAGGATACGACCTCGATCCAGAGGTGATAGAAGAAACAAAGAAGAATTGCTCCAAAAATGATGCCAAATTTGAGATTACCCATGATGTTAAGGAAGGATATAAAGGAGCGGATGTTGTCTATTCCCGGAACTGGATGAGCCCCCAGGCTTATCGGGGTGGAGAACTTCGTAAAGAAGAAGAGATTGAGAAGGCCCTGAAGTATACTGAATGGATCTGTGATTCTGAAAAGATGAAACTGGGCAATAATCCATTATTCATCCATCCCATGCCCGTTGATCGGGGGCATGAGGTGACGGATGAGGTGGCCAGCGGGTCCCGTTCCATCATCTACGATGTAGCAGAGAACCGGCTCCATGTTCAGAAAGCCATTATGGCTCTGACTATGGCAAAATAGAACGCACATCTGAAAAGTTCGGAGTTCGGAGTTCGGAGTTCGGAGAAAAAATACACCGAACTCAAGTGACCCCACCAAAGGCGGGGGAGCGTGCTCCAAACTAAACCGACTAGAAGGAGGTTTTGAGATGGCAAGAAGAATAAGGCTTTTTGCTTTTGGAGGAAATGAGGTGGCTCCGGCAGGATTGACAGATGAGGAGGGAAAATCTATTATTCCCGACATCCCCATGCAATGGCAGAGGACGGATCAAACCTGTAAGGAAATAGCGGATGTGATTACTGCTCATCCAGAGGACGATTATATAATAAGCCATGGTAATGGCCCCCAGGTGGGAAACATCCTTTTAAGAGCAGAGTATTCTCATAAGATTCTGCATACCTTGCCTTTAGACGTCTGCGGTGCCGATACTCAAGGGTCAATGGGGTATATGATTGCCATGCTGGGGAACGAACTGAGGAATCGGGGGATAGATAAGATTGTGGCTGAGACCGTGACCCAGGTGGTGGTTAATAAGGACGATCCTGATTTTCAGAATCCTACCAAGTTTATTGGCCCTTCCTATAGGAAAGAGGAAGCCCTGGAAAGGAAGGAGAAGTATGGTTGGGCAGTGAAATTATATTCGAAAGATGAGCAGGGGAAAGAAATCTGGAGGAGGGTGGTTCCTTCGCCGATACCTATAGATATCGTGGAGATAGACGCAGTAGAATCCGCCTTGAAAGCAGGCATCATCCCCATCAGTGTTGGTGGGGGAGGGATCCCGATAGTCCAGGTGGAGCCAGAGATCGTTGATGGAAAAGAGGTTTATAAATGCAACTACGGAATTACCTATACCAGACCCTATGTCGAGGGCCAGCCAAAGGCCAAGATCTATACCGGCGTAGAGGCGGTCATCGATAAAGATTATGCTACTTCCCTTTTAGGAAGAATGCTGATTAAGAAAGCCAAAGAAAGAGGGGAGGAGTTAGAAGTGAGTTTTACCATCTTTACTGCAGAGGATGGAGCAAAGCTGAACTATCAAAAGCCGGATCAGAAGGACCTCAGGCATCTTACCTTAAGCGAGGCAAAGGAGCTATACAATCGCAAGCCCTGCCCTTTCCCTCCGGGAAGCATGGGTCCCAAGGTAAAGTCCATTATCGACTTCTTAGAGGCTGGGGGAAAGGTAGCCTATATCTCTTTAACCAAACTCTTCGGAAAGACCTTGAAGGGTGAAGCAGGCACGACCATTGTGCCTGATTGAAGAAAAAAAGTGGGAAAGTGAGAAAGTGAGCAGGTGGGAAAGCGAGAAGAAGTGAAAAAGATAAAGGGATTGAGGTGTCTGGGATGTGGCCGGGAGTATAGTCCGGAAGAGGTGAAGTACAATTGCCCTTCC
>JAUWYL010000011.1 GCA_030615855.1 bacterium
CATTTCAACGAAGACCTGAGTCAGGGTCTGTTCCCTCTCATCATGGCCTCCTCCCAATCCAGCAAACCTTTGCCTTCCCACGGCATCTATTTCATCAATGAAGATTATAGAGGGAGCGTTCTTCTTCCCTTGCTGGAATAGGGAACGCACCCTACTGGCTCCCACACCAACGAACATTTCAACGAAGTCTGAACCAGAGATGCTAAAGAAGGGAACCCCAGCCTCACCAGCCACCGCCTTGGCCAAGAGGGTCTTTCCCGTTCCTGGAGGACCCATTAAGAGTACTCCCTTAGGAATCTTCCCTCCCAGCTTCTGGAACTTCCTGGGATCCTTCAAGAACTCGATGACCTCCTTTAATTCTTCCTTTGCTTCATCACATCCGGCGACATCCTTGAAGGTGATCTTCGTCTTGGGCTCGGTATGTAACTTGGCCTTCGCCTGACCGAAGGACATGGCCTGGCGACCAGCCCCCTCCACCCGGCGGAAGAGGAAGAACCAGAGAAGACCAAAGATAAATACTATTGGAAGGACATTAATCAAGAGGGACTTCCACATCGTCTGGGCAGGCTTACCCACAATCCTTATTCCCTCGGCCTGCAAGGTCTCAGCGAGCTTCGGATCCTGATAGGGGGTGTAGGTTTTGAACCTCGTCTCATCCCGCAGTCTCCCCTCGATATTATTCTCCATAATGACTACTTCCTGAACCTCTCCTTTATTCACTTTCTCTATAAAAGTAGAGTAGTCAAGAGGGATAATGGGGGAAACTTTTGCCTTCTGGGCCTGATAGAAGAAGGCGATGATGAGGGCTAATAGAAGCCAGAAGCCGATGGATTTAATGGATTTTGGGAATTTATTTACTTTCTTATTCACTTTCTTTACCTCCATACAAATAATAGCATATCTTGCTTAATCCAGCAACTATTTCAGTCTCTCCTTTGCCTTATCTGTCAGGGTTGCGATATAGGGAAGATTTCTGTATAACTCCAGATAATCTAATCCATAGCCCACCACGAACTCATCGGGAATGGTGAAGCCCACATAGTTTGGCTTCACTTTTACCAGACGGCGGGAGGGCTTATCTAAAAGGGCGCAAATCTTGATGCCCTTTGGATTATGGGCCTTCAAGTATCTCTTAAGATAGGAGAAGGTCAACCCAGTATCAACAATATCCTCAACAATTAAAACATGCTTATCCTCAATATCCTCTTTCAGATCCTTGATGATCCTTATTACCCCACTTGATTTGGAGGTTTTTTTGTAGCTGGTGACGAACATAAAGTCTATTGCTGCCGGAACCGTGATGTGGCGCACCAGATCCGCCAAGAAGAGCATGGCTCCCCTCATAATGGCCACAATGACCAGTTCCTTTCCTCTATAATCTTTAGATATCTTCCTTCCTAATTCTTGGGTCTTCTTCTGAATCGCTTTTTCAGATATTAGAACATCCTTTATGATTTTGGGCTTCATCATCCCTCCCTTCGGTCGTAAGTAACAAGTAAAAAGTAAAAATTTGAAAACAGTTGACAAAAGTCTGAAAACTGTAGGGAAATCTGAAATCAGCCCGCCCCGCTTCGCGGAGCGAGGCCGGGGAAAACTGTTTTCGGTTTTGCGTTTTCTCTACCGATTTCTGTTTTCCCTCCGGGTCAGGCTCCGCCTCAGAGAGGCTTCTGCCTCGGAGAGAGACCCTCTGGGTCGGAGACTAACAACCGACTTCCTATTTTGCATTTTTCATTGCTAATTTTGCATTTTGCATTGATCTCTTAACTTCTATCATCAATACTTTCTTTGTTTTATTAGTGACTTTCGCCTTATCTGATATGCGATGGCCAATCACCCAGACAATCTCCTTTCCACTAACCAGTAAGGGTATTCTTTCCCTTTCTTTAAGGGGTATCTTCTCGTCTATGAAGAAGTTCTTTAACTTCTTACTCCCTCTCATACCCAGAGGTTGAAAGCGGTCTCCTGTTTCCCTATTGCGCAAGAAGAGAGGGGCCTTGATTCTTCCATAATCGAAGTAGGCCCTCTTCTTCAAAGCCTTTTTCAAAGCCCTCGGTCTTTCTTTCAGGATCTTAGTCCGGAAGGAGAGGCCAAGCTCCGGAATCTTAGTGATTCCAGGCACCTTTAAAAAATAGTTAAAGGAGGGGGCTCTCTCTTCTTTCTTAAAGCCCAGGGATAGCCTTCTATACTCCTTAGTAATTAGAATATTTCCTGGTAGATCTAAGGAAGCCCTCCCTCTTGCCTTCAATAGGTCAAGAATATCATCTATATGTGAGAGCTGAATATCGAGTTTATTACCTTTTATTAATCCCAAAGATTCTCTTAAGATACGTCTCTGGATGGGAAGGGAAAGGGATGAAAGTTTAATAATGTCTAATGTAATCCCCTCTTTCCTCTTCTTCACTATTCGCTTAAGGTGTTGACTAACGATTCTTTCTAGATAGCGATCTTCTTCACCAAGAATTTGAGCGGTACGTATCAATATAGATTTAATATTGGGATTGTATTTAGTAAGGAGGGGTAAGAGTTTCAACCTTATTCTATTGCGCAGATAGGCGGGCTTTATATTTGAGGCATCGAGCCTGCTTTTAATTCCCTGTTCCTTTAGATACTCCTCAACCTCTTCTCTGGTGGCCTCAATCAAAGGTCGAATAACTTTAACCTTAGACCCTGGCTTTAGTTCCCTTACTGGAGGAATGCCTCCCAGACCCTCCCTTCCTGAACCGCGCAGAAGCCTCATAAGAACCGTCTCTGCTTGGTCATCTGCGTTATGGCCCAGGGCAATTTTATTTGCTTTTACTCTTTTCACTACCCGGGCGAAGAAATCATACCTCGCCCTTCTTGCCCCATCTTCTAGAGAGAGGCCCTCTTCCTTAATGAAAGCCGGGACGTCTCTGGATTCCACGATAACGGGCAGGCCCAGTTCTAGAGCCAATTCTTGAACATATTCCGCATCTTTATCCGATTCCTTTCCTCGGAATCCGTGATTGAGATGGGCAAGGGATAAAGAGATCTTGAGTCGGGGAGCCAGCTTCTTTAATATATGCAATAGAGCAATGGAGTCTGGGCCTCCCGAGACCCCAACCGCTACTCTATCACCAGGAGAGAGCATCTCGAATTTCTTTATTGTTTCTCTTACTTTCTCTTTTAACATTTTCTACAAGAAAGGCGACCTTAAAGGTCGCATGGTGGCGGTGCAGGGACTCGAACCCCGGACACGGGGATTATGATTCCCCTGCTCTAACCAGCTGAGCTACACCGCCAAATTTTTGATGCAATCAAAAATTTGATTTCGAGTTCCGACTTTGTTGGAACGAGAAACCTCAATATTTTCAGGCATCTCACCCTTTTAGGGCTCGATGTCAAATTTTCCTCTGGAAAATTTGGTTGCGGGGCCCGGATTTGAACCGGGGACCTCGAGGTTATGAGCCTCGCGTGGTACCTGACTCCACTACCCCGCTTTATTACATAATATACCACAGATTAGTTAATTTGTCAAATTCTACTTCTCTTCCTCAGAAGAGATGATCTCATAGACGATTTCGCCTTTCTTCACCATTCCCAGCTCTTCTCGAGCAATTTTTTCAATATAGAAGGGGTCCCCCTCCAGGGCCTTTATCTCCTCCTCCAGCCTCTTGTTCTCCTGAACGAGCCTCTCATTCTCCTCTTCTATTCTTGCCAGTCTCTGACCCACCTTTCTCAGGTCGAGATATCCAGAGAAAAAGAGATAAGTGAAAAAGAAGGCTAATAAAAGGACGGCTATTAAGATTACTTTAGGGAAACGCTTACCTTTTTTCTCCATCATTTACTCTTCTAACGCCAAGACGCCAAAATTTAAAACAAAAACGCCAAATCATTTCTTGCGCTTTGACGGTTCCAATTTTAGCGTTTTTCAGTTTAATTTAGCGTTTTTGCGGCTCTGTGGTTGCAAAGACTTCCTTTCCTCTATAAATTGCTTTGGAACCCAGTTCCTCTTCGATACGCAATAGTTGATTATACTTGGCGATGCGCTCACTGCGAGAGCAACTTCCAGTCTTTATCTGCCCGGCATTGACCGCCACCGCCACATCGGAAATAATGGTATCCTCTGTCTCTCCACTCCTATGCGAGATAATTGTAGTATATCCTGCTTTTTTTGCCATCTTTATGGTCTCTATGGTCTCAGTCAATGTTCCGATCTGGTTCAACTTTATGAGGATGGAGTTTGCTATTCCTTCTCCTATTCCTCTCCTTAACCTCTTGGGATTGGTAACAAATAGATCGTCTCCCACAATCTGGATCCTTTTGCCTAACTTAAGGGTCATCTCCTTCCACCCTTTCCAGTCATCTTGAGCCAGTCCATCCTCAATAGAGAGAATAGGATATTTATCTACCCAATCCTTATAGAAATCGACCATCTCACTGGCGGATAGGTCTCTCTTCTCAGAGGCTAAAATATATTTCCCATCCCAATAGAACTCACTTGCTGCTGGATCCAGGGCAAGGGCAACTTCTTCTCCTTCTTTATATCCTGCCCTCTTAATCCCCTCTAAGACTACCTGGATAGCCTCTTCATTCGATCTTAAATCTGGAGCAAATCCCCCTTCATCGCCCACTGCGGTAGCATAGCCCTTCTCCTTCAAAACTTCTTTTAGATTATGAAAGACCTCTGCACCCATTCTCAAGGACTCCCTGAAGCTCTTCCCTAAAGGAACGATCATGAACTCCTGGAGATCAACATTATTATCCGCATGCTTTCCCCCGTTTATGACATTCATCATGGGTACTGGTAATTGGTAATTGGTAATTGGTAATCGGTAATTTTTCCTAATGTATTGATACAAAGGCATTTTTAAAGAAAGAGCTCCTGCTTTGGCAACTGCTAAGGAGACCCCCAAGATGGCATTCGCTCCTAACCTTCCCTTATTCTCCGTTCCATCCAGATCGATCATCAATCTATCGATCTCTTCCTGCTTGGTAACATCCTTTCCTATAAGTTTGGGAGTAATCACTTCATTCACATTTTTAATTGCTTTCAATACCCCCTTTCCTAAGTATCTCTTCTCATCTCCGTCCCTCAGTTCCAACGCCTCATGCTCTCCAGTTGAGGCACCAGAAGGAACAGCCGCCCTTCCTAAAATCCCGTCCTCCAAGATAACATCCACCTCAACCGTTGGATTCCCCCTTGAATCCAGCATCTCACGCGCTTTAATCTTTACAATTTTAATCATCATTGCCTCCATCTAGCCCATCGAGCAGGCCGGGTAGCGGGGTATTCCTTCAAGACTTTTTCGAATGCTTCATCTGCCAAATCATATCTCTCCAGGTCTTTATAGCACTCCCCTATACGATACTGAGCGAAGGAAGCCCGATGAGACTTGGAATATTTTTCTAATACTCTCTGGTATTCTTTAATTGCCTGCTTGTGGTTCTTTAATTCGAACTGATAGATCCAACCGATATAGTACTGAACAGAGGAAGCAAGATGGGACTTGGGGTAGCGAGATACTATTTCTCTACATACCCCGATAGATTCCTGGTATCTACTTTCCTTCCATAATTTATATTCCAGGGTATAGAGTTTCAGGGGCACACCTTTATAATCATCCCCTTTAGTGACAGCATCCACTTTTAATCCGGCATCGTAGTCTGCCCCACTTCTCGGATAGCGCTCGATAATCTCTCGATATTTGGCTAGCGCCTTCTTATAGTCTCCCTTATACTCATAACATTCCCCGATCCCTAATGAGGCGTCTGCCACCTGCCGGCTCTGGGGATACATATCGATGAGTCTCTGATACTCGTTGAAGGCCTTTTCATAATCACCTAATCTATAGCCATAGATACGGGCAATTGCTAACTGTGCCCGAGGTGCTTCTTCGCTCTCCGGATAACTCTTAATTAATTTACGAAAAGCCTCTAGAGCCTGAGAAAAATCCTTTGCTTCCCTGTAGATCTCTCCGATTAGATATTGAAATTTGCTTGTCTCTTCAGGAAACTTCTTTATTGCCTTCTGGTAGAGGATGATGGCCTTCTGATATTTCTCCTGCTTCTGGTAGATCTCTCCCAGGAACTTATACGCCCTGAGCTCTCTTTCTGCCCAGATAGGCGAGCTAACAAAGAATAAGCATAACAGAATAGATATCCAAAACCCCCTCTTTACAAGAATCACAGTTTACTCCTTTAGTTTCTTCTCATATTCTTGAGCGAGCTCCTCAAGTCTTCCCAACTTCTGGCAGAGTTCGATGAGCCTTCTCTGGGCCTGGTTGACAACCCAATCCTCTTTGACCGTTTCAATAATCCTCTTATACTCAGAGATGGCCTCATCATACCTCTTGGCCATCTTATAGGTATCTGCCAAGTCAAGAGAGGTGCGGGCAAGAAGCCAGCTCTCTGTGGTTATTTCAAGAACTTTCTTATACTCCTTGATTGCTTCGCCATACTTCCCCTGTTTCTTATAGATATCAGCCAGGCTCTTGCTATAGCGCTCCCTCTCAGGATCAAGTTCCATGGCCTTCTGGTAAGCCTCTATTGCCTCATCATACATCCTGTTCTGAGAATAGATGCTTCCTGCCATACTATACACCCAGCCACTCTCTGGTCTTATTCCGATAAGACTATTTAGAGCAGAGACACCCTCTTCCTTCTTCCCCAGCTTGAAGTAACAACTGGCCAGACTCTGATAATAGGAGGTGCTATTCGGTTTTAGTTCTACTAACCTTTTGAATTCAGCCAGGGCCTCTTGGTATTTACCCTGGCGCTCATATACCCTGGCCAAGGAATTACGGATCTTCTCATCTGTGGGCTCAATCTTTAAGGCCTTTTGGTAAATAGAAATGGCCTCTTCATACTTTTTCTGCTTTTCGTATATTTCTCCCAGGAACTTATAGGAACTGATATCCTTTGGCCTCTTCTTAATTCTCTTCTCATAATCCTGGGCGACCTTGAGTCCTTCCCCGGTTTTTATATAGGTCTCGGCCAATCCCCTCTGGGCCTGAGTAATGACCCACTCCGAGGTAGCAGTCTCCAGAACCCTCTTATATTCCGTTATTGCTTCCTGATATTTTCTCTGCTTGCTATAGACTTTGGCTAATTCCAGCCTATGGCGCTCTT
Source organism: bacterium (assembly GCA_030615855.1). Classification (GTDB taxonomy): domain Bacteria; phylum UBP18; class UBA7526; order UBA7526; family UBA7526; genus JAUWXM01. Next base: position 7,090 of record JAUWYL010000011.1, read on the forward strand.
CTTCAGGTCTAAGCAGAAGCATCTTTCTATACTCCTCAGCAGCCTTCTCATACATCTTTCTTCTCTTATAGATCTGAGCAAGCTCTTTATGAAGTTCAATATCCTCTGGAGCAATCTTCAATGCCTTCTCATAGACTTCAATCGCCTTCTCAAACTTCTCCTGCTTCTGGTAGATCTCCCCCAACATCTTGTAGTCCTCTAAGGTCGCCTTGGGACCTGAAGTTTCTTGTGCCCAGACGATTGCTGAAATGGATAGTACCAGAATTAGAATAATCACCCCAAAAGACTTTCTAAATTGTTTCATCTCATTTCTCCTTTCTTAACATCCTTCAATTTCTTCTCCAGTTCTTCGGCAAGTTCATCCAGTCTGCCTGCCTTTTCATATAATTCAACCAATTCTCTTCTAGCCCACTCTTTGCTCCACTTATTCCCCAATTGTAGGGCCTTCTCGTAGGCTGAGATGGCTTCATTATAGAGTCTACGTTTTTTATATATCCTTCCCACCTGCATATAGGAATAAGCATTGTTTGGATTTAACTCTATAATCTTTTGCCAGGTAGCAATGGCTTTCTGTTTTTCTCCCATCTCGAAGTAGGTCTCACCTAATTTCTGATAGTTTCTGGTATTATTGGGTTCTAAGGTAATCAATTTTTCATAGGAGGGGATGGCTTTATTAAACTTTTTTTCTCCAGAATAGAAAGCACCCAACAGGCTGTATAATCCACAATTCTCAGAATTCTTGGCCAATAATTCTTTAACCTCTTTAACCGCCTCTTGATACATATTCTGACTCTTGACCATTCTTAGGATCTTATTCTCTACTCTCCCTACTCCACAGCCACAAGGGCCACAGCCTAGGCCATAACCAAGATTCTTCTCTATAATCTTCAAATAAGTATCGAGAGCCTCACTATATCTCCCTTCCTTTTCATATACCTCTCCTAAGCCCAGGTAAGCAGGAGCATAATCAGAATCTAATGCTATGGCATTCTTATATTGGGAGAGGGCTTCTTTTAGATCACCCTTCTTTCTATAAATCTTTGCTAAATAAGCATAGTTTTTGGCCTTCCCCGGCTCCAGAGCCATAAGGTTCTTCCCTACTCTAATAGCCTCCTCATACATTCCCTTCTCTTCATAGATCCTGCTCAATAGATAATGGCTCGCTTTATCTTGGGGATTCTCTTTCAGAATTTTCTCATACTCAGTCATTGCTTTATCTAAGAGGCCCTTTCTCTTATAGAGGGCAATGAGGCGGGAGTAAGGCCATTCCTGTTCGGGAAGGGTCTCCATCGCCTTCTTATAGAAAGTGATGGCCTCGTCTATCTGACCTTTTTCCTCATAGATTCGGGCAAGGAACATATAGGCTGAGGCCTTAATCTGAATATCCTTAGACTCTAAAGTAATGACTCTCTTGAGTTCTTTTATTGCCTCCTCCCATCTACTTTCTTGGTAATAGAGCATACCTAACATAAAATGGGCCCTGATTGCTTTGGGGTTTATCTCAATGGCCTTCTTTAACTCCGCTATAGCATCCTTTGTATCACCTGGGAAGGCGAACATGGCAAGAGAAGTTCTGGGCGTAGACCATTTCGGTGCCAATTCTATGGCCTTTCTATATTCCTCATTGGCTTCCTTCTTTTTCCGGGCAAGGTAATAGGTTAGTCCCAATAGATAATGGGCAATAGCGTTATTGGCTGAAGTCTCAATTGCCCTTTGAAGGTCCTTCATTGCCGGTTCATAATTCCGCTTGCCCATTAATCCTTTCAATCTATTCCCATACTTTTTCTTATATGTTCTTCTCGCTTCTTCAGTAATTTCTTTACTTTCTATTATATTGCTCAAGAGATGGTAGGGAATGATATTCTCTGGGGATAATTGAATGCTCTTTTGAAACTCAGCCAGGGCCTTGTCATACTTTTCCTCCTTCATCAAAACGTATCCCAAGTTGATGCGAAGATAGAGATTATTCGGCTCTAAGGCTACTCCCTTTTTATACTCCTCAATCGCCTGGCCATACTTACCCTGGTTAAAATAGTTATTTCCTAAATTAAGATACTCTTCTACTTTGCCCTGTGCCCAGACGGTAGAAACGGTAACGGTCAATATTAAAACCAATCCAACTATGACTTTCTCTTTTAGATTCATAGAAAGCCTCCTTGATTAGAATTGTATCATAATCCCGAAGATTAGTCTATTCTGATTTTGATTAGTCTCATCAATTGCTCTGAAGCGTCTGGGATTAGTTGGGAGGATTTTCCTACTGCCTGGGAGCGGGTCATGGGATAAGGGGTGGTGGTCATTATGCCGTCTATTCCATGCTTATAGACTACTTCGACGCCTTCGCTTACTTCTCCTACAATGGCTATTACTGGGATATTGTATTTCTTGGCCAATTTTGCTACTCCGATGGGCGTCTTTCCATAGATTGTCTGAGAATCCATCTTTCCTTCCCCAGTAATGACTAAATCAGCATCTTTTAAGTGCTTTTCTAACCCGACGGTTTCAATGACGATATCCACTCCCAATCTTATCTTGGCATTCAAGAAAGCAATCAAGCCTGCGCCTAAACCTCCTGCTGCTCCTGTGCCAGGAATATCTTTGATGTCCTTCTTCAGATCCCTTTTGATACTTGAGGCATACCTTTTCAGATTCTTTTCTAACCTCTTGACCATGGATGGAGTAGCTCCCTTCTGTGGAGCATAGACCTTGGCTGCCCCCTTCGGCCCAGTCAGAGGATTATCGACATCAGAGGCTATCAATACTTTTGTCTTTTTAAGCCTTTTATCCAATTTAGAGAGATCAATTTCCTCCAAATTTTCTAATGCTCCACCTCCGAAATCAATTTCTCCTCCCTTCCTATCCAATAGTCTTGCTCCTAAGGCCTGAGCCATCCCTGCTCCACCGTCTACCGTGGCGCTTCCTCCGATGCCCACGATAATCTTTCTACATCCCCTGTCTAAGGCAGCCCTTATCAATTCACCTGTTCCATAGGTAGTGGTCAATAAAGGATTCCTCTTCTTTTTAGGAACGAGGGGAAGGCCAGAGGCAGAGGCCATCTCAATCACCGCAGTCTTTCCATCCCCCAAGATTCCATAAAAGGCCTTTATTTTCTTTTCTAATGGCCCGGTTACTTCTTTTCTTATTATCCTTCCTTTGGTAGCATCTACTAAAGACTGAACCGTCCCTTCCCCTCCATCAGCCATGGGAACTTTGACTATTCTTACTTTAGGATAGACTCTTCTTATTCCCTTCTCTATTAGTTTAGCAACTTCTAAAGCGCTTAGATTTCCCTTGAATGAATCAGGGGCAATAACAATCTTCATTATTCCTCCGCTATTAGATTGCTCAACCTTGCAAACTCTTCCAGGCTCAGGGTTTCTCCTCTTCTCAAGGATTTAATATCCGCTTTCTCTAAGATTTCCAAAACTTTTTTCTTGCTCAATTTTAAATCCTTTGTTCGACTGAGAGCATTCTTTAGGGTCTTCCTTCTCTGTTCAAAGGCAGCTCTCACCACCTTGAAGAATAACTCCTCATCCTTGACCTCGACCGCTGGCTTCTCCAGGACCTCTAAATTCACTACACAAGAGTCAACCTCTGGCTCGGGAAGAAAGGCACTCCTGGGAACCTTAACCGTAATCTGGGGCCTGGTATAATACTGAACCAATAGAGACAGAGCCCCATAATCCTTAGTGCGGGGCTTAGCTATCATCCTTCTTCCCACTTCCTTCTGAACCATGATGACGATACTAGACAGGATTTTCCTCGCCTTCAGAAGATGGATAATGATGGGGGTAGTGATGTAGTAGGGAAGATTAGCCACCACTTTGACTTTGTTTGCCCGACCTGGCTTCGCCAGGTGCCCGCCAGTTCGCCAGTCTGCCAGTTTGCCAGTTTTAAACTGGGTAACTGGGTAACTGGGTAACTGGGTAACCAATTTCTTAAGATTTATCTTGAGAATATCAGCATGGATGATTTCTATGTTGGAATAGGGCCTTAAGGTTTCTTTGAGAAGTTTAACCAGATTTTCATCGAGTTCTATAGCTAAGACCTTTTGGGCTTTTTCTGCCAACTTCTTTGTCAGGGTTCCCATTCCTGGTCCAATCTCAATGACGATATCATCTTTACCAAGATCGGCTACTTCTACTATCCTATTTAGTATTCCTTCATCTATTAAAAAGTTCTGTCCCAGCCTCTTCTTTATTCTTATTCCATGTTTTCTTAAAAATTCCTTCGTTATTTTAGGCAAAGCCATCTCTCTAGACATAATAGGCTATCCTTAGAAGGTTACGTTAAAGGGTTAGGGTTAGGAAGCCCGTATCGGTAACGTTAAGGGATTAGGTAGTAACGTAACCGTAACCGAACTACGAAACGGGTATCGTAACCTTAACTGATCACCGATCACCTTTCTTTGCTTTGGCCAATTTGACTGCTAATTTTATAGCTTCTATTAGGCTGGTGGGATTGGCAATTCCCTTCCCCACAATTTCATAGGCCGTTCCATGGTCAACAGAGGTTCTGATAATGGGGAGGCCCAGAGTAATATTCACCCCCTTATCAAAGGCAAGCATCTTCAAAGGGATTAATCCCTGATCATGATACATACATACCACACAGTCAAACTCGCCTTTTAGAGTGCGTTGGAAGACAGTATCTGGAGAGATAGGTCCTTCTGCTTTTATCCCTTTCTTCTTCGCCTTTTTCACTGCCGGAATAATAAACTTTTTCTCCTCTTTACCAAATAGCCCTTCCTCTCCTGCATGGGGGTTTAAACCTGCTACTCCAATCCTTGGCTTTCTAATACCAAAATATTTCATATTATCCCAGGCCAGTCTTATGGTCTGATAGATCTTCTCTTTACTCAAAGAGGAACTTACCTTACTTAAAGGTAGATGAGTGGTTACCAGGACTACTTTTAAAGGACCTCCCATAAGCATCATGGCATAATTCTTTGTCTTGGTAAGATGGGTTAAAAGTTCTGTATGACCAAGAAACCTAAATCCCGCCCTTTGTAATCCTTTTTTATTTACTGGAGCAGTAGTAATAGCGTCGATCTCACCCTCTTTTGCCAAAGAGACCGCCTTCTTTATATAGTCTACTGCTGCTTTAGCAGCCATTTTATTAACCTTTCCTATTTTGAGGCTTCCAAGCCTGATATTTTTTAAATCTATCAGATCAATGGTCCCAAATTTAAACTCTGCTTCTTCTATTTTTGAGATAGAATTGATTCGGCAGGAAGACTTCACTAGTTTAATTGCTTTCTGCAATATCTTCCCATCTCCGATGACTAATGGGGAGGAGATTTTATAAATCTCTTTTTCGCTTAAAGGCCTTTACAATAATTTCTGGCCCAATCCCCGCCGCATCCCCCATAGTAATCCCAATCATCGGTCTTTTACTCATCCAAAACTCCTTAAGTGAAAAAAGAGAGCATCCATCCGCTCTCCCTAATTATTTTTCTTGTGATCAGAGTCTGATCTCAATCTCCTGTTTTGTTTTTAGTTTTTCCAGATATTCTTTAAGTTTCTCTTCCATTTTCTGGGAAGAGAGGATATTTCTGATTATTTCCTTTACTTCTGAAAGTTTCCTCAATCTCGCTTTCTCTTTCTTTTCCAGTTTGATGATATGATAGCCAGCCTCTGTCTTAATTATCGGACTTATCTCTCCCTTTTTCAGACTAGAGGCTACCTCTTCAATTCTCCTATCGAGCTGGCCCCTTTTAAAAGAGCCCAGATATCCTTCCTTTACTGTCTCTTCAAAAGGTGCCCCAGACTTTAACTCTTCCAGTATCTTGCGAGCCTGAGAATAATCCTTAAAAAGAACGTGTCTTATTTTCACCCTCTCTTCTTCTCTAAACCTTCCTTTGTTCTTCTCATAATAGTCTCTAATCTCTTTCTTTGTTACCTCAACCTCGGGCTTCACCTCTTTATCAATGAGTTTTTTAATTATGAGTTCTTCTTCATATTTTTTTTCCAAATCCTCTATCTTTATTCCTTCTCGTTCCAGGGCCAGCTCAAAGGCCTTCTCAGAAAGAAACCCTGCTTTTACTCTCTCAATGTTCTCCTGAATCTCACCTTTTGATACCTTAATCCTCTTTCTCGTGGCTTCCTGAAGAAGGAGTCTATTCTCAATCATCCTCTCCAGTAGCTCCCTCTTAGAAGGCATTCTTTCCCCTTCAGGGAGAGCGCTCTTTAATTGCTGGTAAGTCTCCCCCAGTTCAGAGAGGGTAATGATCTCATCGTTTATCCGGGCAACGACACGCTCCACGATCTCGGCCTGGGAATAACTGGTAAAAATCAGTATTAAAAACAGAGAAAATAGGAAAAATTTATTGGGATTCATATTTATTCGCTCCTTACTTGTTATACTTTGAAGGGTTGCACTGAAAAAATTAAATATCAAAATTAAATATCAAAATTACATATTAAAAATCAAGATGATTTAAAACAGCATAGATACACATTAATAGGGTAAGCATAAGTTTAATTTTACATTTTACATTGTCATTTTGCATTTTCATTTTTGATTTTTGATATTACACTATATCATTTGGTGCGGGCTTCGTTACCGTAACCCTTAGACGTAACCTATCTCCTTCTATATTATCTCAACATTTCTTCATTGATCTCAATCTCTACCCGGACACGGAGACCCAAGAGCCACTCTTTTAATGCCCCCTCCCTTCTCTCAAGAAGGAGCTTCTCTTTAATCTCCTTTCTGGCCTCTTTCAGACTCAGTATCCGAGGAGTTTTTATCTCCTCCAGCTTAAAGATATGCCAGCCATAGGGAGATTCTACGGGATAGCTCACTTCGCCTGGAGAAAGCTTGCCCACTGCCTCTTCCCATTCAGCGAGCATCTCTTCCTTAGAGAAGTAGCCCATATCCCCTCCCCGCTCCTTATCCGGACTCAAAGATCTCTTCCGGGCCAGTTCTTCAAACCCTTCTCCCTTTCCCAAGGCCTTGAGGATCTCCTCGGCCTCTGCTTGGCTTTCCACCAGAATCTGACGGATCCTGAACTTCTTTGGTTCTCTGAATTGGTCTTGATGCTCCTGGTAGTAAGCAGTAATTTCTTTCTCGTTCACCTTTATGGGAAGATAGACCTGGGAGGTAATGAGTTTCTCAATCAGGATATCCTTTCTTATTTTTTCCTTCCATTCCTCAAAGGTTGTTTCCTCCTTATTTAAAAAAGTAATGAACTCGCTCTTGGGATAGGAACCCATGGTCTCTCTTATTCTCTGGTTTAACTCCTCATCAGTAACCCTCAATCCCAACCTTCTCGCTTCCTGAAGCTTGAGCCTCTTCTCAATTAATTGATCGAGAACCCTTCTCTTTAGGGCAGGGATCTCCTCTCTACTCGGAGAATAGGGTGAGAGGGCTTTATTGAACTCCTCTAAGGTAATGGGCTCTCCATTAAACCGAGCAACTATCCCCTTCTCCTCCGGCTTCTTCCTACAACCACAGATTAAAAGCAAAAGAGCCAAAAATAAAAGAATTATTTTTTTCACTTTCTCCCTCCATTAAATTATTCGTGTCAATTCGTGTTTTGTTTATTTCATTATTTACTTTGCAGTTCGTGCCAATGCTTAATATTAAACGGCGCACTTCGTTCTCCGCCGTTGATGATTAAATGTTAATCAATTTGATGCTCTCTAGGATGCCAGCAAAGTGCATCCTGTTATTCGTGTTTACAGTTTAACATATCAAAGGAGTTTTTGCAAAACATTCGATAAAGTTCCTACGCTCTTCCTTTTCAGGAGAAAAGAGATTCTATTCTCTTCTTGGAATATCTTACCTTTAATGAGATTCTTAATATTTTTAGGAACTTCTTCCTTGCTTCTCCACTTTAGCCCTATTTTTTCTTTTTCTTTAGTGATCTCTACAATCCCCAATCTCTGGGCAAGGATCCTCAAGTCCATAATCCCTAATAGATTCTTTGCCTCTTCTGGTAGAGAGCCAAACCTATCCTTTAATTCCTCTTCTAAATCCTTAATCTTTTCTTCTCTTAGGGAGGAAGCCATTCTTTTATAGAGAGTAATCCTCTGTGTCTGATCTGGGATATATTCTTGGGGGAGATAGGCTTTAATATCCAGAGTAATTTTGGGAGAAGGAAGAGGAGCAAGAGGCTCTTTCCCCTTTAGTCTGGCCACCGCCTCTTCCAGTAACTTACAGTATAAGTCGAAGCCCACCTCCATGATATAACCCGATTGCTCCGGGCCTAAGATATTCCCCGCTCCTCGGATCTCCAGATCCTTCATGGCAATCTTAAAGCCAGAACCCAACTCTGTAAAGTGAGAGATGGTGGCCAGCCTCTTTGCCTGAACAGAAGAGAGGGGATATCTCCTGGGATAGAAGAAGTAGGCGTAGGCCTTATTGCGGCCCCTTCCCACGCGACCCCTAAGCTGATAGAGGGTAGAGAGCCCGAAGTCCTGGGCATCTTTAACAATGAGGGTATTGACATTCGGGATATCCAGTCCAGACTCCACGATGACGGTAGAGACTAAGATATCAACCTCTCTTCTTACGAACTTTAGCATCACCTCTTCTAATTCTCTTTCCGCCATCCTTCCATGGGCTATGGCAATCCTTGCCTTGGGAAAGACCTTTTTTAAACTTTTGGCTAAGCCAGGGATATTTTCTATTCTATTATGGACGAAGTAGACCTGTCCCTTTCTCAAGAGTTCAAATTCAATGGCTTTCTTTACTATCCTCTCATCATACTCTGTAACATAGGTAGCGATGGGTAGCCTTCCTTCTGGTGGGGTGTTGACAATACTCATGTCCCAGATCCCGGATAGTGAAAGATGTAGGGTGCGGGGAATGGGTGTGGCACTTAAGGTTAAGACATCGACCAGCTTTCTCAAGGCCTTCAACCTTTCTTTGTGCCTCACCCCAAAGCGTTGCTCCTCATCAATGATGACCAGTCCCAGGTCCTTGAAGTCCACATCCTTCTGGATAAGCCGGTGGGTTCCGATGATGATATCGACCAGTCCCTTCTTCAAATTCTTTACGATCTTCTCCTGCTCGGTCTTGGTCCGGAATCGGGAGAGCATCTCGATCCTGACTGGCCAGTCGGCGAACCTCTCTCTGAAAGTATGATAGTGCTGCTCTGCCAAAATGGTGGTCGGGGTTAAGAGTGCCGCCTGTTTCCCATCCATGGCCGCCTTGAAGGCTGCCCGCATGGCGATCTCTGTCTTGCCATACCCTACATCCCCGCAGATTAGTCTATCCATGGGATGGGGGTCTTCCATATTTCTCTTCACCTCTTCTATGGCCCTTGCCTGATCCGGGGTCTCGGAATAGATGAAGGCAGAGTCAAACTCCATCTGCCAGTGGTCATCTTCGGGAAAGGGGTAACCTTTAAAGGCCTTCCTTGAGGCATAGAGGTTCAGAAGTTCCTCTGCCAATTCTCTCACCCTCTCCCTTATTCTCTCCTTCACCCTCTTCCAAGAGACTCCTCCCAATCTATATATTCTCGGCCGATATCCCTCTGTTCCGATATACTTACTGATAAGATGGCTTTTATCTATAGGAATGTAGAGTCTATCCCCACCGGCATATCTCAGAGATGAGAAGTCCATCTCTCCTCCCCCCACCTTCAACCTCTTCAGACCCTCATAGATTCCGATGCCATAATCCTGATGGACAACATAGTCTCCTTCTTCTAATTCAAAGAAGGTAGAGATAGGAACCCCTTCCCTATATCTAAACTTCTCCAAATACTTTCTCTGGCCATATCTTCCGAAGATCTCTTCATCTGTAAGAATGGCCATCTTAAGTCTTAGAGCTAAGAAACCACTTGAGAGTGGCCCTATCTTTACTTTCAATCCCTTCAAATCCTTGAGAAGTTCAAGGTATCTTTCTCTTTGACCCTGGTTATCGGCAAAGATGAGTATTCTATAATTTTCTTTCTGCCATTTTTTTATTCTCTCTTTTAAGAAGTCGATTTTGCGATGGAAGTTTTCCATAGGCTGGGTGGTGAAGTCAATTGCTCCTTCTTGAAAAAATGGAAGAAAATGAATTACTTGGTGATGGGTGATGGGTGATGGGTGATGGGTTTCTTCTGTGGCAATTAAGGTATTCTTCGGTAAATAGTCAAAGAGGGTGGCTTTTCCCTGAGAGGTAAAAGGAATAATCTGGGCCTCTTTTATTCTTTCAATTGACCTCTGGGTAAGGGGATCAAATCTTCTCAGGGATTCTGTCTTTTCTCCAACCAATTCTATTCTCAGAGGATTCTCATCCTGGGGTGACCAGATATCTATGATCCCTCCCCGCATGCTAAACTCTCCTCTCCTCTCAATCATAGGGGCTCCCTCATATCCCGAAGAGACCAACCTTTTGATAAATCTTTCTCGCTTTAAGTCCTTATTTACCTTTATTTTAGAGGAAAATTTTAAGAAGTCATCTGGCGAGATTATTCTCTTTTTAAGTGTTTCTTGCTCTATCACAAGGAGAAAATTGGTAAGGGAAAGAAGATAAAAAAGACAGGACAGTCTTTCATTTGCTCCTTCGCTAGGAAAAGAGAGAAGGGGGTTCTTAATGCCAAAGATGCGAAGGTTTTCCTCCATCTCGATTCTTTTCTCTTCGTCTGAAGTAATAATCAAGATGGGGCGGGATAATTTCTTAGATAAAGAAGAAAGGAGAAGGGCCTTAGCGCTTCCCCAGAGCCCAGAGACCCTGACTTCTCTCTCGCCCTTTTTTAAATCGTTTAAGACTCTCTTTAATCCTTTTGACTTCCCAAAATCCATTAGCATCCTTAAGATATCCTCGCTACGCTCGGAATCTGATTACACAGATTTTAGGATGATTACACAGATTTCCTCGTCAATAACTAATCTGTGTAATCTTGTCTTTAATCGGTGTAATCAAGGATTTCTGATTTTTTCAGAAATCTTCTCTAATTTTAGCACAATCTCCCCAAAAACACAAAACGCAGAAGCCTATTAAGACTCCTGCTTCAATTCATTCTCTGGTGGCGCAGAGTAATAGTGTGCTGTTAGATTGGATTTACAAAATATTTAAGGTTAAAGTCATAATGTAGGCAATCTCCCTGATGATTCATTAAATAGCTTTTCTTACCTCAAACCATTTGTGTGTTCTTAGACATATCTTCACCAACATTAACATCACGGGAACTTCAATGAGCACTCCCACAACTGTTGCCAGGGCTGCTCCGGAAGATAATCCAAACAACATCGTGGCGGTAGCAATGGCTACCTCAAAATGATTGCTGGCCCCGATCATAGCAGAGGGAGCGGCATCTTCATACTGGAGTTTAAGAATTCTTGCCAGTCCATAAGTGAGCCAGAATATGAGATTCGTCTGAATGAAAAGCGGGATAGCTATCCATAGGATAGTGAGGGGTTTGGTTAAAATTATGTTACCTTTAAATGAAAAGAGTAAAACAAGAGTAAATAAAAGTGCAATAATTGATACTGGTGTGAGTAAATGTAAAAATTTCTCCCTGAACCATTCCTCACCTTTTACCTTTATTATCCATTTTCTTGAAAAATATCCGGCAACAAGGGGCAGGGCGACATAAATACTGATGGAAAGTAATAATGCCTGCCAGGGAACAGGTAACCTGCCTATACCAAGTAGAAATCCACCAAGAGGCCCATAGAGAACAAGCATTGTTAGAGAATTTATTGCTACCATAACCAGGGTATGTCCGTCATTACCTTTTGCCAGAAAGCCCCAGACGAGAACCATTGCCGTGCAGGGGGCAATCCCCAGAAGAATACATCCGGCAAGATAACTCCTCCACAGTGGAATCTCAAGCATTTTCAATCCGTTATGCACAACAACAGTGCCAGCACCATGAACCGCTCCCACTATCCAATCAGTAGCACCGGGTGGTAGTTTGACATAATCAACCGCATTGGTTCCAATAAATTTCTTGAAAAGAAACCCGAGAAAAAAAAGAGAGATAGCATACATAGTAAATGGCTTAACAGCCCAGTTGGCAAATAAAGTTAATCCTACTGGCTTGGGAGATTTCCCGGCTTTAAGTACCTCGGCAAAATCTATCTTAATCATAATGGGATACATCATAAAAAATAAACAGACTGCAATGGGAATGGAAACTACCGGTGCTTCCTTAACATAAATTGCCAGTCCATCCAGAAATTTCGCCATATTCGGCGCAATTTTACCAATAATAATGCCGGCACCAATGCATAATAAAACCCAGAAAGTAAGATACTTTTCAAAGATATTAAGCTTTCTTCCTCCGTTAGCCATAATTATTTCTTCTTCAAACGTCCCAGATTAATTATAATCCTTCCCGGCAACCGTTATTAAGATAACAATATATTCTCTTAAAGCAATTAAACCTGCTTTTAATATTTCTAATAACATATTACCCCTTCTTGCATTTTTCTCTTATCTTCTCTTTTTTGCATCTATCAAGATTCCTTAAATCCTGAGTTGATAATTTCAATTCATCTCTTAATCCTTGAATAATCTTATTCTTGCTCATCTTCGGATTTACCGAATAGATAATCCATTTACCCTCCCGGTAGTTATCAATCAAACCTGCTTCCTTGAGGATTCTCAAGCTATGCGAGATTCGGGATTGCTCCATTTTTAATATAGCTACCAGTTCACAAACGCATAATTCCCTTTGTAGCAAAAGCAAATAAATGCGTAATCTGTTTTCATCCGCTAAGGCCCTAAATAATTTACCCATCTTCTCCATAATTTCCCCCCGTTCAATCAATCTTATGAACATATTAACATATATTCATATAAATGTCAAGAAAAATTCTGCTGTCCAGGTAATCGCGGACAGCAGAAGATTTTCCTCGGAAACAAATAATGATGTTTATCCAACTAAGTAGTAGCGTATCCTCACATTTTAGAGAATCCATATCCCAGGATTAATGATAAGGCACAGATCACAGATAAATAAAGGAACAAGATTTTGGCACCAAATTCTTTTCTGACAACTAAGATGGTGCCGAAACTGGTAACTGGTCCAACAATAAGTAACACTAAACCTGCTCCGATATTCATTCCTTGAGTTAAGAAGGCGTGGACTAAGGGAACGCTCGCTGTAGAACAGATGTACATGGCCAATCCAAAAGGAAGGGCAAAGAGATAGCCGAATCCTCCGCTCAGGTAATTTCCGATTAACCTTCCTACCGGGGTGATAACCATGATGAGAGCTGCCAGGACTAAACCCAGGGCTAACTCTGGGCCGATCTCCTTTACCAGATCGACAAAGCCAAATTTAAAGACAGATCTTACTCTTTCTGATATGCTCTTTCTATCCTTTCTCTCTAAATACTTCTCTGGTTTTTTCAAAAAAGTCTTTTTACAACGAGAAGAGCAGAAATAGTAGGTTCTATTCTCATATTCTGTGCTCAATCCTTTTTCTCTATCTACGCACATCCCGCAGACCGGATCCTCCTCATGGAGGAGATGGGGAGTAGGAGAGAGTCTAAAGAGGTTTCCCATTAGACCAAGGGTTAAACCAATTAAGATAACAGAGAGACATAAGAAGAGAGTGAAGTTTAATCCCAAGAGGCGATAGGTAACCAGAAAGGCAGTGGCTGAGGTAGCGGGAGTAGCGACAAGAAAGGCTAAAACTGGCCCGAGACGTGCCCCTTTTTTGAAGAAACTAATGGCCACCGGTAGAGCACCAAAGCAGCATAGAGGAAGAAGTGCCCCGGAAATGGTGGCATAAATAATGGGTCTTATCCCTCTTCCTCCCAGGTGCCTCTCCACCCAGGCGGTGGGAAGGAACTCATGGATGAGGCCGCTCAGGAAGAATCCAAGGGCCAGAACAGGAAATAGTTCAATAAGATAATCTTTGAGAACAACTAAAAGTTGAATCATTTATTTAATTATTTTAGTGATCTTGGAACGATAGATGTTTCTGTCTCTTGTTTTCTTGTTGTAAAGCCAGCTAAAAACGAAGGAGAGGATGAAGAAGGAGAATCCCAAGATGAGACCCCCTGTCTGGAGATTGGTAATCTTTATTCCTAATACCATGCCTAAGATTAAGGCTACAAGGGGGAGAGTATAGAATAGAAGAGCTCCTTTTAGTATTAGAGAAGAGGGAATCTCTATTCTGACTCTCTCACCCACCTTGGCCCCGATACTATTTTCTACTTCTGCGATCATAGTATTTCCCCTCCTTAAGCTACAGAGACCACAGGCCCGGCAAGCGCTCTTCCTCTCAACCTCCACCTGAGCGAGATCTCCTTCTACTTTGATTATTCTTCCTTCTTCTCTCATCTCAACATTCCCTTGACCACAACGTCGATGGCCTCTTCTTTGGAAAGCCCCCGGGCCATTACCGTCTCGAGCTGTTTCTTATCGATACTGCCGATGGCTGCCTCATGGGTCACTCTTGCTCTATCATCGATTACTTGAACAATGGGCAAGGCCTTTGCTTGCGCCTTTCCCTGGACGATCTCGATACAGTCCACATGTCCCCTGCTGAAGGGAGCATTCCCCTCTGTGATTCCGATGGCCATGGTCTTTGCTCTATCCTTGACCGCTACCCGGGCCTTGATGAGGCTCTTGGCATATGGCCCATCCAATATCGCCTTCTCCTTTATTCGGATGTCGTCATCCCCCTTTCCATATACCTTGACCACCAGTTCTGCTACTGCCTTCTCCTTTGCCCGGGCCTCATAGTCAATCCTTAACTTGCCAACCTTTCCCTTAATTAAGGTGAAACTGGTATCGAGCCTTCCTCCCTTATCAATATATATCTTACCCTGAGGGATGACCTCTGCCCCCCCTCTCTCTCCATGGTAATGGGTCTCGTGATAGCCTAAGAAGGCCCCCTTCCCGATTCTGAACTCGGCGCTCATAACATGCTTGATCTTTACTGCATTGGGGAAGGTGCAGTGGGCAATTAGGGTAATGCTCGAGCCATCCGCTATCTTTACGTCAACATAAATCTCCTGCAGTCCCCTTTTGGGAAGGATGCCGAAACAGAGATAGACTGGTTTCTCGATTCTATATCCCTTTTGAGTAATAAGGGTTATCTTTACCCCTTTGGGCAGTTCCTCTGCCTGAAAGACTCTTATCCCTTCTATCTTTCTCTTCCCTAAGATCCTGTTCTTATTTACTACCAGAGAAGCACACTTAGGGTCTCTTAAGACCTTGGGATCGCCACCTGCTTTTCGATAGGCCCTGACCATATTCTCATAATCATTCATCCCATTACTCCTTTAGTTTGCCGGGAAACTTATGGGTGGGACATGGCTTGCAGTGTAACTTAAAGTAATCCATCTCCTCTTTCGGCCTGCCGGTCTTAATGATGAGGCCGTCACACATCAAGGATACCCTATCAGAGATAGAAGCCATCTCCTCACGATGGGTAATGAGGAATATGGTGCTCCCTTCCTTTCTCATACTCTTGATGACATTCAAGATATCATCGAGAGAGAGCATATCGATCCCGGAGTCTGGCTCATCGAGTATGGCCAATTTGGGCCTCATGGCAATTACGCTGGCAAGCTCGATCCTCTTCCTCTCTCCACCAGAGAGGGTCTTATTCACTGCTCGATTTAAGAATTCCTTGGGATTTAAGGCAACTAATTCTAAGGCGTGAGTTACTCTTTTGCTATCCTCCCTATTCTTCATTCCTAAGGAGAGATACTCCCTTGCTAATAGTCCCTCGAAGCGAGCCGACTCCTGCCAGGCAAGGGTTAAGCCCCTCCTCGCCCTCTGGGAGATGGAGAGATTGGTAATATCATTTCCTAAGAATCTAATTTTTCCTTCCTGTGGCTTATACCCTTCGCTTCCCATGAGGCAATAGGCCAAAGAACTCTTTCCGGCACCATTCAGCCCTAATATGGTATGGATCTCACCCTTCTTTACTTCAAGGTTTATTCCCCGCAGTATGGGATGCCCGTTTAAGGTCAATTTCAAACCCTTTATCTCAAGCATTTTTAGCCTCCAGCAATAGGGGGGAAGATATGGAGAATATCGCCCTCCTTTAAAGCAGCTTTCTTGATCTCTTTCCTATCCACAGTATGGCCGGAGAGGAGGAGGATGTAATAATTCTTTATCGCTCCATCAGAATTATAGAGTTGATCAGTAAACCGGGAACCGAACTGCCTCTTCAACTCCTCTAAGGCCTGGGCTACAGTAGGGGCATTCAAGGAAACCTTGCTCTTCCCTATCTTTTCTCTTAAGGTAGTATAGAAACGAACCGTAATCTGAGCCATTAGACTGCTTCCACTCTTTTCACTTCCGGAACCTTAGACTTAATGGCCTTCTCTACCATATCCCGTAGGGTCAATGAAGCAGCGGGACAGCCGGCACAGGCGCCAATCAACCTCACCTTGACCACCCCTTCATCCGTCACTTCGATTAAGTCTACACTTCCACCATGCATGGCGAGCATCTCCCTCACCTCTTTTAGGGCCTCCTCAATCCTTTCCTTCACCCCGCACCTCCTCTCCTATCCAACTCAAATAATCCCTATTCCCGCCTGTAATGGGTAGGGCAATTATTTCGGGAACCTCATAGCTATGTATCTTCTTAACCAGAGTGATAATCCCCTTAAGCATTTTCTTCTTTGTTTTGGCTAATAGTAAAACCTCAAGAGAGGAATCTATCTTGCCTTTCCACCAGAAAAAAGAGTCCACTTTGGGAATAATATTTACACAGGCCACCTTTCGCTTCTCTAATAATACTTCCTTTATTCTTGCTGCTTCTCTCTTCGAAGAACAGGCAATCATAACCACAATACTGTCGGTCATTCTTCCTTCTCCAAGATTATCCTTTCCCCAGGAGAAACCTTTTTGAACTCCTGAGGATTACCCAAAAGACGACCCACCAGATTAACCCCGCTAGCTGGCCTGATTTCCTCTCCTTTACTTATCGGTGTAGGACCGAAGAAGATGCAGAACGCCGATTCCGGAGGCCAGTAACCTAAATCACCTTTCTCCACCACCTCTTTAGGGTTATCCAGTTCCGTCTTTACCGGTATGGAGAAATAGATCTCGTCACCCCAGGTATTAACTTTCGCCTCAAAGGGTAAAGCATCCCAGATAAGAGAAGCGGTCTTTGATTCGTTCAGCTCTGCTGACATCTCTATTCTGCCTGCTTTAATTCGAATTCTCTTAGCCATTTTTGCCTCCTGATTTCAATTCAATGACCTCTGCTACCCCCTCTTTGGCATCGAGATATAATAAACGATTGCGTAGGGGCTTCCCAATCCCAGTTAATATCTTCACCACCTCTTGCACCTGCCAGGAGGTGATCATGGTAGGGGTGGCAGAAGGATTACCAAAGGCGACCTCATCCCCTCTCTGGGGATACTCTTTCTTCTTACCATAGATGAGAGAAAGCCCCTCATCCTCTGGGAAAATAGTCATTACCTGACCAACGAATCCCGCGATAGCACCATAGACGAAGGGGATGCCCAGTTCCCGGACGGCCTTCTCTACCATAAAACGAGGAGGGAGGAGGTCCAGCCCATCCGCCACCACATCCGCGCCCTTCAGGACCTCTTTTACATTCCCTTCAGTAATGGTATCCGTATAAGAAGTAACGATGAGACTGGAGTTTATAGCCCTCACCCTATCTGCTGCTATCTGGGCCTTATACCTACCGATATCTCCCTCAGTGGACATGAGTTGGCGGTTTAGGGTGGATTCTGTAAAGCGATCATTGTCAGCGATGATGATGTGGCCGATCCCCTGTCGGGCCAAGAGTTCTATTATCCCTCCTCCCAATCCCCCGGCACCAATAACCGCTACCGTTGATTTGAGGAGTTTAATCTGACCCCTCATCCCAATGGTCCCGATATTTCTCTGATAACGTAAGGGGACGATTCCCTTCTCTAAAGCGGTGATCTCCACTTCCTTTTTTGAAAGATCGAATTCCTTTGCTACCGTTTCAACAGATTTTAGAGAAAGCCCTCGATATTCCTGGCCATTGGGCGCCCTATGCCTCTCCTCCAGTTCCTTCAGACGCTTGACAAAATCCTCCATTGTCTCTCCTTCTAATTTGGATCTGGGATTTAATTTAATCTGTCCCCCTGCCTGTCAGTAGACAGACGTAGTTATCGCTTAAGCATCCCGTTTAGAGACTTCTTTGCCCTCTCGCACACTCCTATAGGAATCTTGATCTCATATCTCATCTTCTCTAAGGACTGGACAACTTCTTTTAAAGTAATCAGTTTCATACTGGGGCAGACGAGGTTCTCACTTGCTGGATAGAAATTTTTATCCGGGATCTCCTTCTTCAACCTATGAATGAGGCCCATCTCTGTACCGATAATAAACTCCTTCGCTTCACATTCTTTGGCATATTCCAGCATACCATTTGTTGAGAGGGTCTCGTCTGCTAAATCAATTACTGATAGACGACATTCTGGATGGACAAGGACTTTGGCCTGAGGATGCTCTTCCTTAGCTTTTAATATATCCTTGGGCAATAGATTGTAGTGTGTTGGGCAGAATCCCTTCCAGAGTATAAAATTCTTATTCGTTTTGCTTTCCAAATATCTTCCCAGGTGCTCATCAGGAATGAAGAGGATTTTTTCTTCTCTTAAAGAATTTACTACTTCAATGCCGTTGGCTGAGGTGCAGCAGATGTCTGACTCTGCCTTCATTTTAGCACTAGAATTGACATAGCAGACAACCGCTGCCTGAGGATTTTCCTTTTTCTTCTTGCGCAGTTCAGAAAGAGTTATCATCTCTGCTAAAGGACAGCTCGCTTCTTTAATCGGAAGGAGGACTGTCTTCTCTGGAGATAGAATAGCAGCTGATTCTGCCATAAAGTGAACCCCGCAGAAGACAATAACCTTAGCATCTGTTGCTGCTGCCTTCCTTGAAAGGTCTAAGGAGTCGCCCACCAGATCCGCTAACTCTTGAATTTCTGGCCGCTGATAATTGTGGGCTAAGATGATGGCCTTTCTCTTTTCCTTTAGTTCCCTTATCTTCTCTTTAAGTCTCTTATCCTTCATTATGCCTTTTTGCTTTCTTACCTTTATCTTTCCATCTCCAGACAGTCGCCTGCTTTTACCCTTCCTCCTTTAATTACCCGGGCAAAGACACCCTCTTTGGGCATGATACATTCTCCCAAGCGTCTGAAAATAGCGCAAGGAGCAGGACACTCTTTGCCTATCTGAGTAATTTCTAAAATAATTCTTTTGCCAATGAATATTTTCTGTCCCTTAGCCAAAGAGAGAAGATCAACTCCTTCAGTAGTGAGGTTCTCAGCAAAATCGCCCGGTCCCACCTTTAGCCCCTTCTCTCGCACTCTTTGAATAGTCTCCAGAGCCAAGAGACTTACCTGGCGGCCAGAGCCAGCATGGGCATCGCCTACCAGACCATAATCCTTGCGCAGGCGACCAGTAACGATTTCCCTCTTGGCCACACCTTTTTTCTTACTCCGTAAGACAGCAACAATCCTACCCATGAGAAGGCAAGGCCTTCTCCCGCTCTTCGAGCAGCACTTCTATGGCAGCGATATCTTCTTTAGAAAGCGTCCATTCGCTGGCGACAGTGGTCTCCTCAATCTGGGAGGGATGCCGAGCACCTACGATGGCTGCCGTTACTTCTGGTCTACACAGTACCCAGGTCACTGCCAGCTGGGCCAGGGTCTTACCATTCTTCTCAGCGATGGGGCGCAATTTCTCAACCAGTTTGAGATTGGGAGAGAGTTCTGGTTCCTGAAAGTGGGGATTCTTTGTCTTTCGCCAGTCATCCAAAGGTAGATTCTGGATGCCTTCTTTAGTATACTTACCGGTGAGCAGGCCACACTCCATGGGACTATATACGATTACTCCGATATCATGGGCTTTGCAATAGGCCAGTAGTCCATCTTCAATACCCTGGGTAAGCATGCTGTAGGGCGGCTGGAGGGATGCTATGGGATGGATGGGGCGAATGCGTTCGAGTTGTTCTATACTGAAATTGGATACTCCGATATAGCGGACTTTTCCCTCTCTCACCAGATCCGCCATAGCGCTCCAGGCCTTCTCTATCTCCTGGTCAGGGTCTGGCCAGTGAATCTGGTAGAGGTCGATTACTTCGATATCCAGTCGTTTCAGGCTGGCCTCTACCTCATAGCGAATGCTCTTTCTTTTTAATCGACCAGAGATCTTCCCTCTCTCATTCCAGACCAGACCACACTTAGTGGCTATGATGACCTTTCCCGCAGGCCCTTAATGGCCCGGCCCACAACCTCCTCGGAGTGACCCAGTCCATAGACTGGAGCGGTATCTATCCAATTCACTCCCTGTTCTAAGGCGCAGCGAACGGTAGCGATTGACTCTTCATCGTCCTGTGGTCCCCAGCCAAAAGCCCATCCCCCACCCCCCATGGCCCAGGTGCCTAGTCCGATAGGGGATAATTCAAGATCTGTGTAGCCTAATCTTCTTTTTTTCATATTAGCAAGCCTATACTTTTTCGTGCTGGTATACTATACCATATATAAGCACTTTGGACAATTTTAAACTAATTTTATTGTAACATATACGAGTATTTTGGTCAAGTATTAAACATTTTTTTTAATTTGACCTTTTTTCCTAAAACCACCAATGAAAATAAGAACCTGCTAAAGCAGAACCTTGTTTTGCTTATCAAAGTTCCGCTATCTCAAAAAAGGCGCCTCTTCTGGCGCCCATACTTAAGAATAGTAGACTGCTTTAGCAGATTCTGGGGAGCTGTTCGCCAACCAGCATATCGAGGATTCTGCTTCCCCCGATCTGGGTTCTCAGGAGAACTGTCTCTTCTGGCTTCTTGACTACTCTTCCAATGATCTTGGCATTCCTGCCATATTTGTTTTTATGCATGACCTTTAAGACTTTATCAGCATCTTGTGGGACGATAAGGACAATCAGCTTTCCCTCGTTTGCTACATATAAAGGATCATAGCCCAGCATCTCACAGGCCCCCTTTACCTCTTCCCTTATCGGTATCTTATCCTCGAAAATCTCAATGCCTACCCCAGAGCTCTGGGCTACCTCGTTCAGGACAGTGACCAAACCTCCCCGAGTAGGATCTCTTAGAACATGGATTTTACCACTCGCCTTTAGCATATCAGCAACTAAATGGTTTAAGGGAGCGCAGTCGCTTATTAGTTTAGTCCTAAAATCTAATCTCTCCCGCTCACTTATGATAGCCACTCCATGGTCGCCGAGGTAGCCATTTACTATCACTACATCGCCTACCCTGGCATTGACCCCTGAAATATCTATTCCTTCCCCTATTATCCCTATTCCAGTAGTAGTAATGAATAGTCTGTCAGCACCCCCCTTATTGACCACCTTGGTATCTCCAGCCACAATCTCTATCCCTGCCTCTTTTGATGCTTCTTTCATAGACGCAATAATCCTTTTCAGGTCTTTTAAGAGAAAGCCCTCTTCAATAATGAGGGAGGCGCTTAAGTATAAGGGCCTTGCTCCAGACATGGCAAGATCGTTGACTGTGCCACAGATGGCTAACCTACCGATGTCACCCCCGGGAAAGAATATGGGATTGACCACATAGGAGTCGGTTGAGAAGGCCATCCTTCCCTTTTCGATTTTAAAGACTGCACTATCATCCAGGACTTCCAGAATGGGATTCCTAAAGGGGGGCAAAAAGGCCTCTTTAATCAACCTCTTGGTCAGGCTCCCTCCTCCCCCATGGGCCAATGAGATTCTATCTTTTTTCATAATCTTTTCTCCGATGATACTTGTAGTAGGTGGCGCAGGTTCCTTCTGAAGAAACCATGCAGGGGCCGATGGGATGCTCTGGAGTACACTCTTTAACGAATAGGCTACACTCAACTGGAATCCTTACTCCTCTTAGGATCTCACCACAGAGACACCCTTTCGGCTCCGGACTACTCTCTATCTGAACATCAAAGGCTTTTTCAGCATTAAAGGAACTAAATTCTTTTCTTAATCTTAATCCACTATTGGGAATGGTTCCTAAGCCTCGCCAGGAAGAATCACTAATTTCAAAGACTTTATCTAACTCTTTTTGAGCCTTGATATTTCCTTCTGGTTTCACACATCTTCGATATTGGATTTCAACCTTGGGCTTTCTTTCTCTTATCTGGAGGAGTAACATATAAATGGACTGTAAGACATCTAATGGTTCAAAGCCGGATATGACACAGGGGGTGCCAAACTCTTTAGAGATGAATTCATAGGGTCGTGAGCCGATGATGGTGGAGACATGTCCCGGAGAGATAAAACCAGCGAGGTTTACCTCCTTAGCTTCCAGGATGGCTTTCATGGCAGGAGGAATTAATTTATGAGCAGAGAGAAGAAAGAAATTTTTTATTCCCTCTTTCTTTGCCCTTGAAAGAGTGCAGGCGATGCTGGGAGAGGTAGTCTCAAAGCCTATGCCGAAGAAGATGGTTTTCTTCTTGGGATTTTCTTTGGCAATCCTTAAGGCATCCAGACTGGAATAGACTATCCTGACATCTTTCCCTTGGGCCTTGGCCTCTTCTAAACTCGAGGAAGAACCAGGGACTTTTATCATATCCCCGAAAGTAGTGAAGATAATACCGGGCAGCCCAGCCAGAGCAATGGCTCTATCTATGGTCTCCATGGGGGTTACGCAGACCGGGCATCCGGGCCCGGATAATAGGTTCACTCCCTGGGGAAGTAGCTCTTTGATTCCATGTTTAAAGATGGCTACGGTATGGGTGCCGCAGACCTCCATGAGATTAACCTCTCTATCTGGAGTGAGGCCTTTGATTCCATCTAAAAGTTTCCTGGCTAACTTAGGATCCCGGAACTCATCAACGAACCTCATTAATTTCCTCTAATAATTTTAAAGTTTCTTGGGCTTCTTTCTCATCTATTCTCTGTATAGCAAAGCCGGCATGGAGAAGGACGTATTCCCCTATCCTGACATATTTGAGGAGCTGGATACTAATCTTTCGCCTCACTCCTCCAACATCAACCTCTGCCATCCCCTCATCTATACTGGTTACTTTGGCTGGAATCCCAAGACACATTTTTATCTCCTAAAATTCCGTCTATCCGTCAGTCCATCAGTCCGTCAAACTATTGACTATCGACTATCGACAAGTTACAGGCTGCAGGCCTGATACTGTTTTGCTGCGATTACTGCCTGGCCAAGCGAAATTCCCCCATCGTTAGTGGGAACTTTAGAATGAGTATAGCAAGTGAAGGAATTCTCTCTCAATCTCTCTAATATTTTCTTAAGGAGAAGTCTATTCTGAAAGACTCCCCCGCTTAAGGCTACCCTATCTACACCCGTCTTCTTCTTGAGACATCTGCAGATATCTAAGGTAAATTCCGCTACTGTATTATGAAACTTCGCAGCAATAATAGGCCTGGCCACCTTCTTTTTCAAATCCTCAACTATTCCCAAAATTATCGGCTCAGGATTAATAATAAAAATTCCTTTTTCTTCCTCCATCTCAAATTGGTAGCCTGGAACCCGAAGCTTGGAGCCTGTAACCTTCTCTGCCTCCTGCTGCAATTCAATGGCTGCCTGTGCCTCATAGCTTGAGATATCACATATTCCAATTAAAGATGAGACAGCATCGAAGAGTCTTCCCATACTGGAGGCCAGGGGAGAATTGATGCCCTTATCAATCATCTTCAATAATATTTGCACCTTATTTTTATTCCATCTCCTGTCAAAGTCCAATTTTAGTTTTTGAAAATCTCTGTCCAGGGTTCGATGGAGATAGCTGATCGCCATTCTATAGGGCTCTTCTATTGTCCTATTCCCTCCAGGGAGAGGAATATATTTTAGATGAGCCATCCTTTCAAAGTCTTGATAATCAGCGATTAAGAACTCTCCACCCCAGATCTTCCCATCTGTACCATAGCCCGTACCGTCAAAGGCCACCCCGATCACCTTTCCTTTCACTCCGTTATCTACCATACAGCTTACGATGTGGGCGTGGTGGTGCTGAATCCCAATAAGTCGCATATCGCATATCGCATATCGCATATCGTGTTTTAATTGCACTGCGTATTTTGTGGAAAGGTATTCTGGATGGAGATCGTGGGCAATGATCTCTGGTTCAATAGAAAATAGTCTCTTAAAATGTTCCAAGCATCTTTCATAGAACCGAAGGTTCTCCCAGTTTTTGAGGTCCCCAATATGCTGGGAGAGAAAGGCATAGCGGCCCCTGGTCAGACAGAAGGTATTCTTCAGTTCTCCGCCACAGGCCAATACTTGAGGCATCTCAAACTCTAAATCTATGGGGAGGGGAATATAGCCCCGAGATCTTCGTATCATATGCTCTTTACCGTCCATTACTTGGACGATAGAATCATCACATGGTATATAGATATCTCGATTATGGATTAAGGAATAGTCCGCTATTCCAGATAGTCTACTTAAAGCATCATGATTATCAGTAATGAGTGGCTCACCGCTTAGATTGCCGCTAGTCATAACTAAAGCAAAAAAGGAATTCTCTAGGAGTAAATAATGTAGTGGGGTATAGGGAAGCATTACCCCTAAGTAACCATTCCCTGGTGCTATAGATTCCGCAATGGGAAAGCTACCCTTTCTCTTCTTAAGTAGAACAATGGGTCTCTGGGGGCTTTTTAATAACTCTCTTTCCTTCTCTCTCACTTGACAATAATTTCTTATCTTCTCAACATCAAAGGACATAATGGCCAAAGGCTTATTCGGCCTCCTCTTGCGCTTGCGCAGGGCTCTAACCGCCTCCTCACTTGTAGCATCACAGGCCAGATGAAATCCCCCAAGTCCCTTAATGGCTATAATTTTTCCTTTCTTCAGCAATTCAATCGTCTTTTCAATTGCCTTTTCTCCTTTCGCTAAACTTTGCATTTTGTCCGCCCCATCCGCCCTAGAGGGGCGAGACCTCGCCTTCGGCGGGCATTTTGCACCCCGCCCAGCTCCGCTAAGCGGGGCTGGGTTTTGCATTAGATTTATCTGTGGCCCACAATCCGGGCAGGCAGTTGGCTGGGTATGGTATCTCCGCTGGGAAATATTTAGATATTCTTCCTGGCAGGAGGAGCACATGGTAAACCTATCCATGGTTGTCTTCTCCCGATCATAGGGGAGATCTCGAATGATGGAGAATCTTGGGCCACAGTTGGTACAGTTTATGAAAGGATACCTATATCTCCTATCTTTGGCATCGAATAATTCATCCAGGCAATGGAAACAGATACTTATATCTGGAGAGACTAAAGTGGATTTCTCTTCTTGGATTAGGCTCTCCTTTACCTCAAAGGATCTATAGCCATTAGGGGGGTGAGGCTCTATTCTCTTCTTCTCTATTCTTGCCAGGGGGGGAGCCTGAGTAAAGATTTTTTGATAGAAATTCCTAATATTCTCTCTTTCACCTTCAACATCAATAATCACTCCCTTTCCAGAGTTCAAGACCCAGCCTCTGAGATTGTAGACTTCAGCCAATCTATGAATAAAGGGGCGAAAACCCACCCCCTGAACAACGCCCGATAGCTCTATCCTTGCTGCCCCTTTCACCCCGCCCCTCCTGTGATTAGAATTTTCATTCTCATTCCTCTCTAATTAAGTCCGCAAAACGCATAGAATGATGATTTAGCCTTCTTAAAGGAGGGGCGGGGTTCATTTCAATCTCTACTCTCCTTCGATATTCTCTATATAGACGTTCTTGCCCGATATGATCTCAATGTCCTTTCCCCCGCAGTGAGGACAGCTAAGCCCTGCTTCCTGGGCGGAGATCTTTTTCCCACAATCCGAACATCTTGCTTCTACTCCTTCTTTCTCAATCTCAAGTATTGCTTCTTCAGCAATACTTCCCGGAAGGATATGGTCCATAAAACTATGCCTTAGGAATCCCTCCTCAACACCCGAGGCCTCTCCCAGTCTTATCTTAATCCTGGTTATTCTCTTTAATCCATTTTCTTTTGCCTTCTCTCTTGCTTTGGCAAATAGATCCTTAGCAATCCCTAACTCATGCATTCTTTCTTAACCATCCCTCTATCTTCTCTATTGCCCCTTTGACTGGAGAAGAGATCCCTTCCCCTAACTTAGCTTCCCTGGGCTGAATGGCCAGCATGAAGACATCTGCTCTGGTTTCTTCTTTCAGATAATTCATGAAGACCCTTGGTGAGACATCATGAGTGGAATAACCAATATTTTTTATCGCCTCTATTTCGATTAACTCCATCCTTCCTGGTGTCCATCCCAAATCACAGGCATCGATGACCAGGATGGTATCGGGTTTGAGAGAGGCGATCTTGCCCACATAGTTCTCTGGGGCACTTCCTCCATCTAAGAGATGGGCTCTTACTTTACCTCTTAGCCTTTTAACCAAATAGGGGCCGAGCCCATCGTCCCCCTTTAAAATATTCCCTACCCCAACAATGACTATCTTCCCCTTTAATCTCTCTTTCAATCTCTTCTCTATATCCTTCATCTTCTCAATCGGCCAGGGTTACTTCTCTGCGGCATTTGGGACAGAGGAACTTTATCCTATCAGAGCGCTTGGGCAACTTCTTCAAGCGACGAACCTCTTTCTCTGCCAGACCTAGTTCCTTATGGGAAACTAAAAGTAAGCCCAGATTGGCATAGGCCAACAGGCCCAATCTTCTTACTACCCACTTAACATGATCTGTAGTGCCAATTATCGCTCCACAGTATTCACAGAGTAAGAGGTCCTTCTCTATAGAAGTCTTTGCTTTCGCTCTATCAAAAGTGGCCAGGTCATATTCCGGAGTGAGCCTTATTCCCTTCTCTGTAATGCAGTTTGTCTGACACTCTCCGCAGAAGATACATTTATCGTAGTATAGGATTATGTTTCTCTTTCTTTTCTTTAGATCATCAAAGAGCTCCAGGGCATCTGAGGGGCAGACCTCAACACAGGCCCCACAGCCCACACATTCGGCTTCATCAAACTCTGCCTTACCTCTATACTTAGGAGCGGGACTGGGAACTTTAGGAAACTTGGTAGTATAGGGACCTTTAAAAATGGCTTTAATCGCTTCTCTCAATTCTCTCAGTTTGGGATATCTCATCTAAACCTCGCTTTGCACGGTTAGTTTACAGTTTACAGCAACGGGTTTACAGCAAAAAGAAGAAGAGTACCAGATTACCAGAATAGACGCCTAACAAGTTGGCTAGATTCTTCGCGATGCTCAGAATACAGATGGAGAAGGTCAGTTATCAGAGGGTCAGATTAAAAAAATTGAACCTGGTATTCTGAATTCTCATTCTGATGGTCTGATGTTCTGATAATCTATAGTTTCACTGGTTACTGTTCGCTGGTTACTGGTTACTTCTCTTATCTTCTTTATATCTATCTACCACGCTCTTCTTCCAGAGTTTAACCCCTGAGATGTGGGCTCCCCGAGCCAGAGCATGGGCAGATACCGGTGCTGTCAATACCAAAAAGATAATACAGAATAAGGTTTTTATCCCGGCAGCAGTTATTCCGAGCATTAAGAAGGCTCCAAAGAGGATACTGCAGGTTCCGAAGGTAACACATTTAGTAGAGGCTTGAAGGCGATTATATACATCAGGAAGTCTTACTAATCCTAAACAACCAAAGAAATCAAAGACCAGTCCCACCACAATAAAAATCATTCCCATAATGTTATTCATCAAAGTTTCTCCCTTCTATATATTTAGCTAAGGCAATGGTACCAATGAAGCTCTGCAGGGCCCAGGCAATTCCGATATCTATATACCAGGTGCGACCAGTAGGGATGCCCAAAATGGCGCAGAACCCAACGATCAAGATTCCTAATATATCAATGGCCACTATGCGATCTGGTGCGCTGGGGCCTCTCAAGATACGATAAAGACAAAAGGCACCACAAAGTAAGACTATAAAGAAACAGCGCATAAGGAAAGACGACTGCCATCGTATCAAAGAAGGAAGGGGATAAAAGATAACTACGGCGGTTATTCCCAGGATAGTTATCGTCCCCATTAACCAGCGTAACCGCCGATACTCAGGCGCTACTATAGTTTGCCTTGAGATACTTCGCCGCTTATTTTTTCGTAGAATCTGTGGATTTTTCTTTCCCCTATCTCGCGCCTTCATTCAAAAATCCTCGAAAGTATCTTTTCAAACCGGTGAACGATCAACCTGGTAGCCCGCTCAATATCCTTATCTTTAACATTGATCCAGTGGACATAAAGGAAGCCTTTTTCCTGATTGATATCTACACTCAGAGTACCGGGAGTTAAGGTAATGGAATTGGCCAAAAAAGTTAAGCCGGTATCTGAGGTTAAAATAGTCTTTACTTTGACTATCCCGGGATTGATGGGCACATCAGGATGGCCCACCCTCCAAGCAACATCGATATTGGCCTTAAAACATTCCCAGATAAAGATAGGAAGATAATAGAGAAACCAGAGATATCGCTTGGGGTTCTTCAGTACATGGGGTCGCTGTACAAACATGTCTCCAGTCATAAAAGATACAAAACTAGCCACCAAGATTCCGATGGCAAAATGTTGCCAGTCAGGTGGCCAGGTCAGGCCCATCCAGACTAAAAATGCGAGAAAGAATAAGATAACTCTGCTTTTCATTTTATAGCCTCGAACACTAAAATTGCATACTCTTTCCCAGCCAATAGGGCTTCTGTTGCTGAGGCAAGAAAGACTCCTTTAAGCGCGGGAATTAAAAGTAGTCCTCCGACCAGACAGAGGATAGATAAAACAATCATCGATAGCCTCATAGTTAAGGGAACCTCTTTTATTCTACTCCACTTTTCTCCTAATTTTCCAAAGAAGGCTAAACGCTGAAGTTTCAAATAATATGCTAAGGTTAAGATGCTTATTAAAACAGCTACTGATGCTAATATAAAGTGCCCGGCCTGAACAGCGGCAATAATGATGATCAATTTACTCCAGAAGCCACTCAAAGGTGGAACACCAGATATAGAGAGGGAAGCGGTCAGACTGCTATACCCCGTAACCGGCATTCTAAGGCCTAATCCACCCATCTTTTTCAGATTCCTGGTTCCCGTAGCATATTCTATGGCCCCGGAATTTAAGAAGAGTAACGATTTGAAGACCGCATGATTGATGAGATGAAAGAGCCCTCCCAGGATAGCCAAAGGTGTCCCGATACCGATGGCTAAGAAGATATAGCCTATTTGGCTGATACTGGAATAAGCGAGCATCCTTTTTATATCCTCCTGCCCAATGGCCAAGAATCCGCCCAGTACCATGGAAACGACCCCTAAAATCATCAAAAGAGTTGATACTGGAGGCGAAATTCCTAAAACGTTGAAAAGAACCCTCATTAAAGCATAGATCCCGAGAACCTTAATTAATACCCCAGAAAGCATGGCTGAAACTGGTGCTGGAGCAGAGGGATGAGCATCAGGAAGCCACCAGTGAAAAGGCACCAAAGCAGCCTTTAGACCAAAACCCATTAGAAACAAGACTGTTACGAAAGGTACTATCTGGCCCGCACCGGTTTTGACCAAAAAACGGCTCATATCAGCCATGTTTAAGGTGGAAGTGAAACTATAGAGGAGTACGATTCCTAATAGAATGAAAGAAGAGGCAAGAAGGCCCATCACCATATACTTAAAAGATGCCTCTAACTCCTCATGTTCCGTGCCGAAGGCAACCAGAGCATAACTTGAGATGGCCGCGATCTCCAAAAATACGAATAGATTGAACATATCCCCAGTAACGATTACCCCATTCATCCCGGCAAGCATCAATAGAAATAAGCAATAGAACTTCCATTTAGCGGTATATCTTTCCATGTAACTGATGGAATAGATAGTAACCAAAAAGGCGATTGAGTTAACAGTAACCAACATGAAGGAGGTTAGGCTATCCAGAACCATACAGATTCCTATGGGTGGAACCCAACCCCCTACTTTATATACTAACATCCCATGTTTGCCAACTAAAGATATGGAAAATAAAGAAAGGAGAAGTAAGGAAAGGGTGGCTAAATTGGATAAAGAATCAGAAAAATTCTTTACTCTTTTTCCAAAAAGAGAGACCAGAAATGCAGTACCCAATGGTATAGCCACGAAGAGGGGCAATAGGT
>JAUWYL010000016.1 GCA_030615855.1 bacterium
CTGGGGAGATACCATAGTGAACTATGCCGGATATGAGACCAGAAGGATGGGGTTCAAGGTAGGGATTAGTTATTCGAGTAATATGGATAAGGCCATAGCCGTAGTAAAGAAGATTATGGAAAAGGATAAGCGTATATTAAAAGAGCCGGAACCTTTTGTGGGGGTTACTGAGTTAGGGGATTCCAGCGTCAATCTCATCATCCGTCCCTGGGTAAAACTCGCCGACTACTGGAATGTCTACTTCGATTTAACTAAAAAGATTAAGGAAGAATTCGACAAGTCGGGAATAGAGATACCCTTCCCTCAAAGAGTAATCCATATGAGAAAGGAGTAGTTATGGCTACCATCCTTTTGATTCTTCCGGTAATCGTGGTCATCGTCTTCTCTACCATAGTGGTTAGGACTGCCACCATTGCCTTGAAGATGACTGGACTGGATGAGAAGAGGGCCCGTTTCCAGGCCCTTTCCGCTTTCACGGGAACAGGCTTTACTACCAAGGATTCGGAACTCATCGTAGGCCATGAACAGCGCCGGCGCATCGTCATGACCTTAATGATCCTGGGAAACGCAGGTCTGATCACCGTTGTTGCTACTCTGATCCTCTCCTTTGCCAAAGGGGGCCTCTCTCCCGCCCCTATTAAGTTGATCCTTTTAGGTCTGGCCATCTACTTCATCTATCGTCTTGCCTCCCATAAGGGATTGACCAGAAAGTTTACCAAGGGAATTGAGAAACGGCTGGCAAGAAGTGCCATCTTTGCAAAGAGACCCATAGAAGAGACTCTGCGTCTAGCGAAAGGATATGGAGTGGCGGAGATCAGTCTTAAGGAGGACTCCCCTCATATCGGCCTTACCCTGAATAAGACAGATTTCAAGAAGAGGGGAATCATGATCTTGGCCATTGAGAGGGGGAAGGACGTCATCCATACTCCAAAAGGTGGGGATAGGCTATGTATGGATGATACCCTGGTCTGCTATGGCAAATTACCCGAGATTAAGAAAATGGCGAAGTGAACCCTTCGATTCCGCTCAGGGTTCATCCTGAGCGAATAAAGAGAGCCGAAGGATGAAAAAACCGATTGTATTAATCATTCTCGATGGCTGGGGAATAAATCCGAGTAAAGAAGGAAATGCCATCGCCCAGGCAAAGACCCCGGTTGTTGATGATTTATTAAAGAACTATTCTTCCACAACCCTCAAGGCTTCGGGGGAGGCGGTGGGGCTGCCTGAGGGACAGATGGGAAACTCTGAGGTAGGCCATCTCAACTTAGGAGCAGGAAGGATTGTCTATCAGGAGTTTACCAGAATCTCAAAGGCCATCGAGGATGGCTCTTTTTTCCAAAATAAGGTATTACTCTCTGCAATAAAAAGAGCAAAAGAAAATAATTCTAATCTCCATCTCATGGGCCTTTTATCTGATGGAGGAGTTCATAGTCACATCACCCATCTCGATGCGCTTTTAGAACTGGCTAAGAGAAATAATATAGAGAGAATTCCTATCCATTGCCTCTTAGATGGTCGGGATGTGGGACCAAATACTGCTCCCAAATATATTACAGCTTTAGAGAAAAAAATAGAAGGATTGGGCACTGGTCAGATAGCGACCATCATGGGCAGATACTATGGTATGGATCGGGATAGGAGGTGGGACAGGATAAAGAAGGCCTATGAGGCTCTGGTAGAAGCTAAGGGAAGAAGAGCAGAGAGTAGTGAGGAGGCCATAAGAGCCGCTTCTAAGAATAAGGAAAACGATGAATTCGTCATTCCCACAGTAGTTGGAGGTTATCAGGGAATAAAAGATAGGGACGTCTTCATCTTCTTCAATTTTCGGGCGGACCGGGCAAGACAGATCACCAGAGCCTTAATAGAAAAGAACTTCAAGGAGTTTGAAAGGAAGAGATTTCCTTCCCTTTATTTTGTTTGCTTCACAGAATATGATGAAAGATTTAATCTGCCCGTTGCTTTTCTTCCCCAGAAGGAGGGGCTTAAGAATGTCCTGGCCCAGGTCTTGAGCAGTCATAATCTAAGACAACTCCGCTTAGCAGAGACCGAGAAGTACGCCCATGTCACCTTCTTCTTCAACGGGGGGGAGGAAAAGCCATTTAAGGGAGAGGAGAGGATTCTCGTTCCTTCACCCAAGGTGGCAACCTATGACCTGAAGCCAGAGATGAGTGCTAAAAGGATAGTGGATAAGGCAGTAGAGAAGATAACCTCTGGAAATTATGATTGTATCATTATGAACTTCGCCAATCCTGATATGGTGGGCCATACCGGAATAATGGAAGCAGCCATCAAGGCCATTGAAACGGTCGATGAGTGCTTGGGCAAGGTTATTGAAGCGGTCAAAGAGAAAGAAGGCATCGCCTTAATCACTGCAGACCATGGGAATGCAGAGAAGATGATTGAGACTGGTGAGCCCCATACCGCCCATACCTGTTCCGATGTCTTCTTCATTTTTGTAGATGATTTAACAGATATAAAATTGCATTCTGGGATATTAGCAAATGTTGCTCCTACCATTCTGGATCTCTTAAAGATAGAAAAACCTAAAGAAATGACCGGAAAATCCCTCATTGTCAGTAAACAGTGAACAGCGATCAGTGATCGGTAATCCGTATAAATCCGTAATCAATCTGTGTGAATCCGTGTTTTGGGAAAGAGATGAAGGATAAGAAAAAAGTAGAAGAACTCATTGAGCAGGGGAAGTTCTACTTTCTTAATAAGCAGTATGATGAGGCTATTTTAGAATTTCAAAAGGCCTTGGAACTCGATCCCAGAAACGCCCGGGTTTTATATAATCTGGGTGTTATCTATGAAAGCAAGGAAGATATTGAAATCGCCAAGACGCTCTATAACAAAGCCTTGGAGATAGACCCCAAATTGAGCGAGGCCCAGAAGCACTTAGATAAGTTAGTAGGAACCTCAGAAGAAGAGTAAAGGAGGGATTTATGAAGGATCCAAGAATATTGATTGTCGATGATGAGGCGGTAATTCGTGACCTCTTCAAGAGAATATTAGAGACCAAGGGACATCAGGTGACAATGGCCAAAGATGGTTCAGAGGCCCTGGATAAGATAAAGGAGGAGCCCTTCGATGTCATCTTTCTGGATATTGTCATGCCCGGCATAGGTGGCCTCAAGACCTGCCAGACGATTGAGAAGATTAATCCTGAGGCCAAGATTGTTATGATAACCGGTTACGGAGCAGAGGTAGAAGAAGAGATAGAGAAATCCCTGAAGGCCGGAGCATATGAATGCCTCTATAAGCCATTCACCGTTAAGGAACTACTGGATACCCTGGAGAAGGTGTTAAAGAAATAAGAGTCTGTATCAAGGAATAGTTAAATGAAAAAAGTCTATATCCGAACATTTGGCTGCCAGATGAATGTTCATGATTCAGAAATTATGGCCGGACTATTGAGAGAAATAGGCTATGGCATCACAGAGGACATGAATGAGGCAGATGTCGTACTTTTAAACACCTGCTCTATTCGTCAGAAGGCAGAGGAGAAGGTCTATAGCCAATTAGGCTCTTTGAAAAAACTTAAAAAAGAAAGACCAAACCTCATCTTGGGAGTGGGAGGATGCATGGCTCAAAGAGAAGGAGGAGAAATATTTAGGAGGTCCCCTTCTGTCGATCTTATCTTTGGCACCCATCAGATATGTAACCTGCCCACTATCTTGAATAAAGTAATTCGAGAAAGAAGAAAGGTCATGGCTATTGAAGAAGAAAAGATCGACCAGGAAGAAGTCAAGGCTTACCGGGCAGATAAGACGAAGGCATATGTCGCCATTATGAGGGGATGCAATAACCACTGTACCTACTGCGTCGTCCCCTCTGCGCGAGGAAGGCAGAGGAGTAGACCCCCAGAAGGGATTATTAAAGAAATAGAGAATTTGGTGGAAGAGGGATATAGGGAGGTTACTCTCTTAGGTCAGAAGGTCACCGCCTACGGCAAGGACTTGAGGGGGATTGACTTCGCTGATTTATTAGAGAGAGTAAATGAAATAGAAGGGATAGAGAAGATTAGATTCATTACTTCCCACCCCAGGGACATGAGCGACAGGTTAATAAAAACCTTACCCAGACTTTCTAGGGCTGCTGAGCATTTGCATCTTCCTGTCCAATCTGGCTCCAATAGAATCTTAAAGGCCATGAATCGTGGTTACAATAGAGAAGAGTATCTAAAAATTATTGAAAAGATTCGTTCTCTTATTCCCAAAATGAGTATTACTACAGACATCATCGTTGGCTTTCCCGGGGAGAGAGAGAAAGACTTTGCCGACACCCTGAGCCTGATGAAGGAAGTGAGGTTCGCCAGCGCCTACATGTTCAAGTACTCTCCTCGATCAGATACCCCTGCAGAAAGAATGTTAGATCAAATACCAGAAGAGATCAGACTTAAAAGACTACATGAGGTAATCGATTTACAAAGGGAAATTATCAAAAATAATTCGCATTTGCGAAAGGAGGTGGAATAATGAAGAAAACAAAGTTTATTATCCTTCTCATCGTTCTCTTCTTGATAGTGGCCTTTATCTGGTCTAATCAACAGCCGGTGAGCATAAAGTTCTTCGGCAAGGCCTCTCCCGAGATGCCATTCATCTTCGTTCTTCTGGGGACATTAATCTTAGGGGCAATACTGGCCTCTATCATTGACCTCGGCCGCATGACCAAGCTCCAACTTGAAAATAGGAGGCAGAAAAGGATTATAAAGAGGCTGGAGCAGGAACTGGCTGCCTTAAGAAAGCTGCCAGTGGAAGAGGTGGAGAAGGAGATAAGAGAAGCAGAAGAGACAGAAAAGCCGGAATAGGCAATGAGAAAATTTGCTATTTTCCTAGCAATACTTATGTTTTTTGTTGTCCCATCTCTTTGGGCTCAGGAGGAGCCCATTGAATATGTAAGGGGAATGAACCTCTATAAAGAGGGTAAGTATGAAGGGGCAAGAAAAGAATTTAGGAAGTTTTTAGCCCGTTATCCTAATAGTGCTCTTGCTCCTGAGGCCCACTTCAAGATGGCGGAATCTATAGAGGATTTCTGGGAGGCTGCCCGGGAATATAGAAACTTAACCCTCAAGTATCCAGATAGCCCCTTTGCCCTTCAGGCCCAATTCAGGATTGGCCAGCATTATTATCTAAAAGGAGATTATGAGCAGTCTTTAAAAGACTACCGCAAACTTTTAGAGCTTTATCCTCAAAGTTCTCTTGCCCCCGCCTCTCAATATTGGATAGGGAGCATGCTTCTCGCCCAAAAGAGGTATGATAAAGCAAGAATAGAATTTGAAAAGATCTTAGAAGATTATCCCCAAAGCAATTATCTTGACTGGGCTCAAGTAGGAATCGGAAACTCTTATACCAGCGAAAGAAATTATTCTCTTGCCCTAATAGAATATAAAAAAGTTATAGAAGACTACCCAGAGAGCAATATCCTGAACTTTGTCTATTTTAATCTGGGAGAATGTTATGAGAGGGAGGGAAAGGAAAAGGAGGCCTTAGAAGTATACCAAAGACTGATTACCGAATGTCCGGATTCTTTAGAGGCTTCTAAAGCACAAGAAAGGGTTAGCGCCCTTCAGAGGAAGTTTCTTCCTTCCGCAGGAAGATACAGCGTTCAGGTAGGAGCATTTAGTGAAAGGGCCCGGGCAGATAGGTTAGCCAAGAGATTAAGAGATAAGGGCTATGATACCTATATCATGACCATTACTATAGAAGGAAGGCAATTCCATAGGGTAAGAGTAGGGAGATTGGCCACAGAGGCCGAGGCCCAAAAACTATCCAGAAAACTAAAAGAAGAAGAGAACCTACCAACCAGAATCTTTAGCGACTAAAACACGAAACTACACGAATACTGGATGCGAATTATTTGCATTAAAAACACGAATTTACACGAATCTTGGAAGTAGAGGTTTAAAATGAGAAGAATCATAGGTGCAAGTTTAACAATGATTGTATTATTTCTTCTCGCAGGATGTGCTTATCATCCTTCGATCTCTTGGTCACCTGATAGTAAGAAAGTGGCCTACACCACTCTCAGACAGGGAAAAAACCTCGCCCTCTGGATAGCCAATGCAGATGGGAGTGATAATAAACCCCTAATGGTTAGCAAGAACAATATCCTCTGGCCAGTTTGGTCACCAGATGGAAAGAGGATTGCTTTTAAAGTAGGTGAGGATGGGAACGATAGCTTCAATCTCTGGGTTATGGATGCTGACGGAAGTGGCAAAAGGCAGTTAACCACTGATGGTAAATGTGACGATTCAGCACCAAGCTGGTCGCTAGATGGCGAGAGGATTACCTACTCTTCAGGGAAAAATATTTGGCTCTTACATCTCGCTACCAAAAGTAAATTCAAGTTAACTGAGAAGGGAAAAAACTCTCGGCCTGCCTATTCACCGGATGGAAAGAGGATTGCCTATACCTCAACAATCGATATTGAGGCAGAGGAAGATGAGAATGAAGAGGGGGAGAACATCTGGGTAATGGATGAATATGGAAGCAACAAGATACAGTTAACTACAGATGAGAGCGAAGACTGGTGTTTCCTTGTTTGGTCTCCAGATGGTAAGAAGATAGCCTACTGCCCAGAAGACGATATCTGGGTTATGAATGCGGATGGGAGCAATAAGATCAAGCTGGCAGAAGACACAGCATTCTTCACCTGGTCGCCAGATGGAAGAAGGATCGCCTTCGGCACAGACGCAGGATTAGAAAATATAAACAGTGATGGGACTGATAGACGACTATTAGTTGAAGAAATAGGATGGGTTACATTTCCCGCCTGGTCTCCTGACGGCCAGAAGATAGCCTATATTGTGGGAATTGTTGGAAGGAAGGAAGAAGGGTATTATCTGGCTTACATAGTAAATGCTGACGGAAGCAGTAAG
The DNA here is from genome assembly GCA_030615855.1 of bacterium. Taxonomy (GTDB): domain Bacteria; phylum UBP18; class UBA7526; order UBA7526; family UBA7526; genus JAUWXM01. The sequence goes on from JAUWYL010000016.1 coordinate 6,881, forward strand.
ATAGCATTGGCTGTCGGCCCGGAGAAAACATTTGTCAAAGGAGAAATCTATCATCAGAAGGGTAAGTATAGACGGGCCATCAGAAAATATAAGAGGGCTATCTTCAAGCGTAGGTTTTTTGGCTTATTTAAAACCTCCCAGCCCACTGAGATAGCTGATGTGGCAATATCCAGAATCAAAGACTGCTATCGAGAGTTAGAGGAGAGAAAAGAGTGAGATCTATAATTCCTCTGATTATTATCTCTATCATGCTGAGCACTATTTCAGGAGAAAAAATTATGGCACAAGAACGAGAGAAGATAGTTATTTTACCAAAGCCGAAGATAAAGGGGACTGTTTCCTTAGAAGAGACGATTAAGAAGAGGAGATCGCGGAGAAGTTTTCTGGATAAACCCTTAACCTTAGAGCAGGTTTCCCAACTCTTATGGGCGGCACAGGGGATTACTGACGAAAGAACTGGTTTTCGGGCCTCTCCTTCTGGAGGAGCATGTTATCCTTTGGATCTCTATCTCGTAGTGGGAAAGAATAGCGTAAAGGGACTGAAGGCTGGGGTCTATCACTATATAGTAAGCAATCATTCCTTAGAGATACATTTAAGAGGGGATAAGAGAAGGGTTCTTGCCCTGGCCTCCCTCGGTCAGATGTTCATCGCCCGGGCACCGATCTCCATCGTTACTACTGTAGAATATAGTAGAATCACATCAAGGTATGGCCAGAGGGGGGTAAGATACGCCCATATAGAGGTGGGCCATGTGGGAGAAAATATCTATTTAGAGGCAACCGCCTTAGACTTAGGAACCGTAGCCGTAGGCGCCTTCTCAGACGGTATGGTATCAAAGTGCCTTAACCTTCCCAGGGAGCATGAGCCTCTATACATCATGCCTGTTGGCTATCCTAAATAATTCAACAGGAGGGATGACAGGGGTTAATATCGGTTAAAAACTGTTAACAACGGTTAAAATCGGTTATATTAAAAAGCAACTGATATTAACTGCTAATAACTGTTATTAACTGTGTCCTAATCGTGAGTAATGATAAAGAAGCCTTTAATAGTGATTGTGGGGCCGACTGCCATTGGAAAGAGTGAAGTAGCCATAGAATTAGCGAAAAGAATAAATGGCGAGATCGTCTCCTGCGATTCGTGTCAAGTTTATAAATATCTAAATATCGGAACGGCAAAGCCGACAAAAGAAGAGAGAAAAAAGATCCCTCATCATTTAATCGATGTCATAGAACCGGATGAGGAGTTCAACGCTTTCCTTTATGCCCGAAAAGCACATAAGGCAATTTCAGAGATTCATAAAAAGAAGAAGACCCCCATATTAGTTGGTGGCTCTGGGTTATATGTCAGAGCAACAGTAGATGGCATTTTTCTTGGTGCCAAAAAGAATAAAGCAATAAGAGAAAGACTAAGAAAATTTAGTAGCGACACTTTGTATAGAAAATTAAAAAAGGTGGATTCTGAGACTGCTTCTCACCTCCATCCTCACGACAGGGTGCGCATCATCCGCGCTTTGGAGGTCTATGAATTAACCGGTCAGCCCATCTCAGCCCTTCAAGAAGTGTCTAAAGGAAAGGAGCCTAATTATAATCTAACGATGATTGGCTTGAAAAGAAAAAGGAAAGAATTATATCAGAGAATAAACCAGCGGGTAGAAAGGATGATTAAGAAAGGGCTGGTAAAGGAAGTAAAAAATCTTTTAAAGAAAGGATTCTCCAAAGATCTAATTGTTTTAAAAGGCTTGGGCTATAAGGAGATCATCGGCTATCTAGATGGGGAATACGATTTAAAAGAGGCCATACGTCTCTTAAAGAGAAATAGTAGAAGATTTGCTAAGAGGCAATTGACCTGGTTCAATAAGGATAAGAGAATCCACTGGATAGAAATAAAGAAAGGGGATTCAGCAAGTAAAGTCGTTTCCCAAATAGCCAAGCTGCTGAAATGTTAAAAGTAATTAGGTCTTTAGTAATTTTTCTGGCTTTATTTTCTCTTATGCTGGGATGTGCAGCGAAGAAGGAAGCCCTCTTACCATCTGAAGAAGTAGTAAGGGGAAAGGTCATTACTCGAGGGGAATTCGCTTATCTCTTAGTCACCAGATTAAATTGGGAAGGAATCGAGAAGAGGCCAAAGAAGGTAATCATTATTGATATCTCAAAGAGCCCCTATAGGAATGAGATAAAAAAGGTAGCAAAGATGGAAATCATGGAGGTCTATCCAAACCATACCTTCCTGCCAGATAAGACTTTGAATCGGGGGGAATGCGCCAAAATCGTTGAAAATATTTTAGTTACGATAAAGGGAAAGGAGAAATGGAAAAGAAAGTATCTTAGTAAACCCTCCCCCTTTCCCGATGTTCCTAACTATCATCGCCACTTCAATGCTATCATACTTGCCACAAAGAAGAGGACTATGAAACCCTATCGAGATGGGAAATTCCGGCCCGGGCTTCCTTTATCTCCAGGAGAGGCGAAAAGGGTAATCAGAAGACTGGAGCGTCATTTCAAATGAGGGTTCTTGCTTTATTCCTGGCCATACTCCTTTTCTCCTCCTCTGCTTTTTCCCAGTTCAGTATCTATGATGTAGTAACCATCAAGAAAGAGATTAAGGAGCTTAAAGAGAAGTACAAAAGAGACCTGGTTACCGGGGAAGAGTACGAAGAAATACTCACTCTTCTGGAGAAGAGATTGGCGGTAGCCACAGAGTATCAGAAAAAGAGAGAAGAGAAAAGCTATGCTCAGAAGGAGTTTGAAAAGGCGCAAAAGTTATCCGATTATGGAGATTATGAAGGAGCATTGAGGATTTATGATAAACTCCTAAAAAAATCTTACGCTCAGAAACAGTTTGAATATGGAAAGAGCCTTTATGAAAAGGGGGATTATGACCAGGCCCTTATCGTTTATCAAAAGTTATTGGCCAATTATCCAGAGAGTGAGTGGATAGACGATGCTCACTTCGGTCTGGGGATGGCCTATTATGATTTAGGTAAGTTCGGTAGGGCGCTAGAAGAATTTACCAAAATCTCTGAAGATAGGTTCAGAAGTGAGCTCTCTTCTCAGGTCAAGGATATGATTCAGAAGAGCCTCTTAGCGAGCTATGAGATTCCCCAGGCAATAAGGGTGCTTATCCTTCAGGGAGTTCCCAAAGTAAAGATTAGGACCCTCAAAGGATTTAAGATTATTGATCTTAGCAATGGAGAAACAATAACCTTTGTTTCTTTAGATAAACCCCTCTCCTTCAAAAGGACCCAGGAGGGAATAAAGATAAGGGGTAAGAAAGTCCATAGATTTGTCACTGTTCCCCTAAAAATTATTACTCTTAAAGAGGATGACCTCTTAAGAATAAATGGGAGAGAGTATCGTGGTCAGGTAGTGATTCGTAGGAATAAGAGAGGAAGGCTCAACATCATAAATGAGGCCAATATCGATGACTATCTCTATGGCGTCTTGCCCCATGAAATTTCTCCTGCCTGGCCTCTGGAGGCCCTGAAGGCTCAGGCAATCGCCTCCCGCACATTGGCCCTATATCGCAAGAGAAGAGCTCGGGCGAAGGATTACGATCTGGATGCCACCATCTTTACTCAGGTCTATGGAGGAGTGGAAGATGAAGACCAGAGAACGAATCAGGCGGTTAATGAAACGAGAGGAGAAGTCTTAACCCATAAGGGAAAGATTATTGATAGTGTCTTTCATGCTACCTGTGGGGGACATACAGAAGAGGCAAAGAATGTTTGGCTGGGATCAAAAGAACCCTATCTCAAGAGTATCTCTTGCACTTTCTGTAAGAATTCTCCTTACTATGAGTGGGAAGAAAGGATTAAGGAAAGGAACTTGAGAAACATATTGGAAGAGAAGGGTCTCAATCTAAGTAAGATTAAAGAGATAGAGTTAACAGAAAAGAGCCCCTCGGGTCGGGCAATAAAAATAGCCATCAAGCATCGTAAGGCTACCCAGCCCTTAATTGCTAATAACTTCCGTCTTTTTCTGGGTTCAGATCTCATGAGAAGCACTCTCATTACCGTAAGCAAGGAAAAAAATGAATTTATCTTTAAGGGTCGCGGCTGGGGGCATGGGGTGGGGATGTGTCAGTGGGGAGCAAGGGGCATGGCAGAGAAGGGCAAGCACTATAGAGAAATTCTAAAGCATTATTATTCAGGAGTAAAAATTCAGAAAGTCTATTAATATAATTAAAATGCAAAATTAACAATTATCTGTGATCTGTGTCAATCCGTAATCAATCTGTGAATATCCGTGTCCGAACGGAGTGAGGCCATGAATCTACCGAATAAGATAACTATCGGTCGCTTCCTTCTCGTTCCCTGCTTTGTAGCCGTCATCTTTGGATTGGGGAATAGACCTTTGGCTCTGAGTATCTTCTGCATTGCGGCATTTACCGATGCCCTGGACGGCTACTTCGCCCGCACCAGAGGATTGAAGACTACCTTGGGAAGTTTCTTAGACCCCTTAGCCGACCATCTCCTCATCATCACTGCCTTGATCTCGGTAACTATAAAGGGGATGCTTCCTTCCTGGCTCATGTGGACTGTGATCACTCGTGATTCTGTTCTACTTCTAGGTGGCATAATACTCTATAAAGGACTGGGGAAGGTCGAGCGCATCATCCCCAGCGGATGGGGGAAGTTCAGCTCTCTTTTCTGCCTGGCAACGGTCATTCTGACCCTCATCCTGAACTTTACCCCTCCCCATCTACCCTACCCCAGAACTATTCTCTGGCTTGCCGGATGGGCAGCGCTCTTCATCGGCATCTCTGGGATTCATTATCTCATGCGCGGTAGTCTCCGCCTATTAAGGACGAAATAGATGCTTTTCTTGGCCATCATATTGAGCTATCTCTTAGGTTCTATTCCTACGAGTTACATTATGGGAAGGCTCTGGAAGGGGATCGATCTGAGAGAGCATGGCTCGGGGAATGTAGGGGCTGCCAATACTTTCCGGGTACTGGGGCCCATTCCCGGGATAATTGTCTTTCTGGGGGATGCTTTGAAAGGTTGGGTTGCCGTCTATTTCATCAGCCTCCTGGTGCCGGGCGAAACGTTTACTTCTGCATGGGCAAAGATTTTCTGTGGGATGGCCGCCATCTGCGGACATAACTGGACAATATTCCTGAAGTTTAAAGGAGGCCGGGGGGTGGCCACCAGTATTGGCGTCTTCTTTGCCCTGGCCTGGCAGGCGATAGGAATATCTCTATTGTTGGGGGTAGCGGTTATAGCTTTAACTCGTTATATTTCTTTAGGTTCTATGGTAGGGGCCATTGCGCTTCCTTTCCTGGTGGTTCTTTTACCCTTTGAGAGGCCTTTACCATATTTATGGTTTGCCCTGCTTGCCGCCCTTCTGGTTATTATCAAGCATATTCCAAATATCAAAAGACTTATCAAGGGCAAAGAAAATAGAATCTCCTTTAGAAGAAAAAGAGAATGAATTTGTTTTGCGTCTTTCAGTTAAATTTTGCCTGCCTCGTCGGCAGACAGGCGTTTTGGCGGTTGCAATGAAGAAGATTGCAGTTCTGGGTGCTGGAAGCTGGGGAACTACCTTAGCCATACTATTGGCCAAGAAGGGCCATGAAGTTAGCCTCTGGGAGTATCTTAAGGAACAGGCAGAGAGGCTCGATAGGGAGAGGGAGAATCGCCAGTTCCTTCCCGGAGTTCCTATTTCCAGGGAGATTTTTATCTCTTCAAACCTAAACGAGATAATCAAGGGGGCAGAGATAATATTAATCGTCGTTCCCTCCCAGGTCTTGAGAGAAGTGGTGGAGAAATTAGTGAAAGTAAAGATTTCACTCAAGACCATTCTCATCAGTGCCACAAAGGGTCTTGAGGTAGGAACAAACTTGAGGATGTCGGAGATAATCAAACCCTACTTTTCAAAGAATGAGATAGTCGTCGTTTCCGGACCTTCTCATGCAGAGGAGGTCTCAAGGGAAATCCCGACCACCATCGTGGCCTCTGCTTCCAGCGCAAAACTAGCCCAGGAGATACAGGAGATATTCACCACTCCCTACTTCAGGGTCTATACCAACCCAGATACCATTGGAATAGAACTGGGAGGAGCCTTGAAAAATATCATCGCCATCGCCAGTGGAATATGTGACGGTCTGGGATTAGGGGACAATAGTAAGGCGGCTTTGATGACTCGGGGAATAGTAGAAATTGCCCGGCTGGGAGTAGCCATGGGAGCCAAGCAGGAGACCTTTGCTGGACTCTCCGGGATGGGAGATCTCATCACCACCTGTATCAGCAAGCATAGTAGAAACCGGGGCCTGGGAGAAAGAATTGCTAAAGGAAAGAAGTTGAAAGAGGCCCAGAGAGAGATCGGCATGGTTACTGAGGGGGTACCTACCACAAAAAGCGCTTATGAATTAGCCAAGAAGTATAAAGTGGAAATGCCCATTACTGAGGAGCTCTATAATATTCTCTTTAAAGGAAAAGATCCCAGGGACGCAGAGTTTGAACTCATGACCAGAAAGACAAAGAGGGAAGACCGGTGATTAAGAAGGATCTGGTTAATAAGATAGCATCCCTCGGCCTCTCTAAGAAAAAGGCAAAGGAGGCCATGGAGACCATAATTGAGGGAATAGGGGAAAGCTTGGCCAGGGGAGAGAAGGTCCAGATTCAGGGGTTGGGCAGTTTTGACATTAGGGTTACCAAGGAAAGAAGGGGGCGCAACCCCAAGACCGGGGAGACCTTAAAGATTCCTTCTCGAAAGGTCCCTGTATTCCGTCCTGCTCCACCCTTGAAAGAGAGAGTAAAGTGAGAGTTCGTATTCCCAATAAACTCTTCTTCTCTATTACCGAGGTAAGTAAAATTACTAAGGTTCCCTCTCATGTCTTGAGATACTGGGAGAAGGAGTTCAAGCAATTTTTAAAACCTACAAAGTCCGAGATGAAAAGGAGGAGATATCAGAAAAAGGATATTCAGACTATTCTTGGAATAAAGGAGTTACTCTATAAGGAAAGATATTCTATTGCCGGGGCAAAGAAGAGACTGAAACAGGAAACGGTCTTACCTGATCTAATAAAGGAATGTAAAAGAGAACTCCGCAAGATCCTAAGAGTCTTAAGCAAGTAACTTAGCTATCGAGCTATCCAGCTATCAAGTTCTCGATGGCTCGATCGCTTGGTAGCTTGATTGCTGAAGTAATCGGGGCGTAGCGCAGTTGGTTTAGCGCACCTGAATGGGGTTCAGGAGGTCGCTGGTTCGAATCCAGTCGCCCCGACCAGTAATTAAATGACAAGGGTGACGAGGGTAGCAGCAAAGGTTACTAGCAGTTACTAATGGTTACTAACCGGTTACTAGCGGTTACCAGATTAGAATAAAAGCAACTGTTAGTAACAGTCCGGCTTTAGCCGGACGTAGTAACCCATAGTAACAGTTCCGCATGTGCGGGACGTAGTACCCGTTATCTTTTCTGTGGCCCCTGCCCCCCTTGTAACCCCTGAGAATTTGTATCCCGGAGGAAAATATGAAGAAAGAAGATTATCAAAGAGGGAGGAAGATGATTAGAGAAAATATGGAGAGATTGGTAGATAGATATTTAGAGGAGATTATTCGTTATAAAGAAGAACTGGCAGGGATCGATCTCTCTAAGATAGAGAAGTCTAAGGAAGCGACAGAAAAGACGGAGATGCGCAATGCCAAACTCCTGGCCCTCTTAGAGATCCAGGAGATTACCAATCAGATGATTAAGGAATTAAATGCCCTCAAAATTAGTGAACCTCGCCCTCCGATCTCATCGGAGAACGAGGGTGAAGAATAAAGAGTCAGGAAACAAGACTTCAATTACTATATTCGCCCACAGAAGTGGGCTTTTTTGAAGTATCGGAATTTGTTGAAGAGATGCAAACAGATGGATGCAGATGCAAACGGATAAACCATCCGTCTGAATCCGCTCAAATTCGTATGCATCCGCGTCTTTCCGAGCGTAGCGAGGATATCTTGAGGGATAGGTCAGGATGAACAAAGAGCTAAAATTACCCCTGCTATTGAAGACCATGTACGGAGTGGGATCTGGAGGGTTCGCCCTAGTAATCTTAGCCATAGGAACATGGACCGTCTACTACTACGCTCCTCCTTCGGAGCGAGGGTTGATGACTTATGCTCCCATGGCCCTATTAGGAACCGCCATGATGATTGGGAGGGTTGTGGATGCCCTAACCGATCCCTTGATTGCTCAATGGAGCGATAGGACCAGATCACGCTGGGGAAGGAGGATTCCCTTCATTCTATTTGGTAGCCTGCCCTTGGTCTTATCCTTTATCCTCGTTTGGAATCCACCAGTACCAGGAAGTTCTGTGGTCAATTTTGTCTATCTGGTTTTGACGTTAGGCCTCTTTTTTTTATTCTATACGGTGGTGATTGTTCCTTACTCTGCCCTCTTACCAGAATTAACATCGTCTTCAAAGGAGAGGATCAGTCTGGCCACCTGGCAGGGATTTTTTAGAATATTGGGGCTTATTATCGGTTTTTTAGGTTCTTCCTTTCTCATTGAGAGATTAGGTTTTAAAGCCATGGCCACTATCTTAGGTATGGTGGTTTTAGTTTGTCTCTATTGCCCAGTACTTGTTGTTAAAGAGCGAAACGTACATCTCAGGAAATCAAAATTTGCTTTCCGTCAATCTATTATTCAAACCTTTAGGAATAAACCCTTCAGATATTACATCGGTGGTTATATATTTTTTTGGTTTGCCTTCACTCTCTTGACCATGGGGATCCCCTATATCGTTACCGAGTTGATGGGACTTGGCAAAGGAGATGTGGGGTTAATTGTGACTCCTTCGTTAGTAGTAGTGATCCTATCTTTCCCCCTTATACAGAGGATTGCTTCCCAGAAGGGTAAGAAGTTTACCGTTATCCTTTCTTTAGTTTTGCTCTGCGCCGCCTTCTTTCTCATCCCTTCCATTGGCCATTGGCCATTCGGAATTTCCAAGGCTCTTCAAGGGCAGATACTCCTGGGCCTGGCCGGCATTCCCATAGCAACATTATTTGCTCTCCCCAACGCTATGATTGCTGACTTGGTAGATTATGACGAGAAAGTCACGGGTTCGAGAAGGGAAGCAATGTACTTTGGCATGCAGGGTCTGATGCTTAAGTTCGCCATCGCACTATCGGCGCTTTTCTTCGGTTTTCTGCTTAGAACTTTTGGCTATAGCTCAGCCGAACCAATGGGCATCTTTCTTTTAGGGCCTGTGGCGGGCGTCTTTGTATTGCTCGGACTTTTAATTTTTCGCAGGTATCCTATTACCACATAATTGGTTAGCCGGTGAGCCGGTGAACCAGTATATAAGTTGACAAGGATACAAGTTGACAAGGAAATACGAAAATACGTAAATAAGAATACAAAATACAGGTTACGTCAAAGGGTTAGGGTAACGAAGCCCGTATCGGTAACGTCTAAAGGTTACATCTTTAAAGACGAACTACGTAACCCCTAAACGAAACGGGCATCTTAACCCTGACCGTAACCGAATAACTTTTAACGTATTCACCTATTCACTTATCGACTTGTCAACTAATTCCAAGCGGAGCGAGGGAATCTGATGGGCTATCTCTTAGCTTTAGTGAGGTATTTTCTATACTACATGGGGAGGATTATATTCTGTCGCCTCCTTCCTAAAGAGTTAAGTTACAGAATCACCCGACTTATGGCAGATGCCCACTACTTTTTGGCTCGTCCCACCAGGAGAGCATTAATCTCTAATCTAAGGGTAGTCTGGGGAAAGGAAAAGAGTGAAAAAGAGATAAGGAGAATGGCCCGCCGCACCTTCCGCAGGTTCTCAGGCTACGCAGTAGACTTCTTTTATTCCCCCCAGATGAATGAGGATAATATCGATGATTGGGTTACCATAAAGGACCTCCATTATATGGATGAGGCTCTTTCTCGAGGAAAGGGAGTGGTGGCCTTAAGCGCCCACTTAGGGAACTGGGAGCTGGGAGCGATCACCCTGGCTTTGAAGGGATATAAAATGAACGCCATTACCTTAAGCCATGGAGAGAGAAGAGCCACGGATATCTTTCGAAAGCAAAGAGAGGCCAAGGGGATAAAAGTCATTCCTTTAGGAGTGGCCATAAGGAGATGCTTTCAGGCATTGAAGAATAATGAACTCTTAGCTATGCTTGGGGATAGAGATGTGGAAGGGAAGGGAATAAGGGTGGAGTTCTTCGGCAAAGAGGCCGTTGTTCCTAAGGGTCCGGCTACCTTTTCCCTGGAAACGGGAGCAGCCATCGTTCCGAGCTTTATGTTCAGAAAAGGCGATAAGTATGAATTAACCTTTGAGAAGCCCATCCTGCCTAAGCCTACGGGAGATAAGAAAAAGGACATTCTCAATCTTACTAAGGAGTGCCTCAAGGTGATCGAAAGATATATCAGGGAACATCCTGAAGAGTGGTTCCTCTTTCACCCAATGTGGCCTTCCACATAAGTGCCTGATTAGCCTTGTCCTTCGTCATACGTTGAAGGGTTACGTCGAAAAATTAAATATTAAAAATTAAATATCAAAATTAAGGAGTTTTAATTTGTAATTTTACATTTTGCATTGTCATTTTACATTTTCATTTTTAATTTTTGATATTACGCTGCATCATTTAATACGAGTAGCGTAACCGCCCCTCGCCGTTGGTTCGGAATACTTCATTTCGGCGAGGTATCCTGAACAAAGTGAAGGGCAACCGATCGACGATAACCGTCAACATCTGTCATCCGTGTGAATCCGTAATAAATCCGTGCTAATCCGTGCCCGAACGAAGTGAGGAAGAGATGAAGACTTGTGTTATCATCCCGGCCTATAATATTGAGAAGACCCTTCCCAGAGTAATTAAGGGTGCCCAGAAGTATGTTGATAAAGTAATCGTCGTTGATGATGGTTCAGACGACGCTACTTTTAAAAGGGCAAAGGAGGCCGGAGCAGAGGTTTTAAGACATGAGAAGAATCTTGGCAAGGGAAAGGCTTTATGTACCGGCTTAGAACGTGTTTTAAAGAAAGGTTTTGAACAGATAATCCTCATGGATGGCGATGGCCAGCACGACCCGAATGAAATACCGAAGTTTCTGTTTGCCGCCCAGGATCCTAAGGTAGATATGGTTATCGGTTCTCGGATGGAGAATATAAAGGATATGCCCAGAGAACGCTTAGTGGTTAACAGGATCGGTTCTTTCCTCACCTCTCTTTTAGCAAGACAGAGGATCCCAGACAGCCAGTCTGGATACCGCCTGGTGAAGAACAAGGTATTAAAAGAGATCACCCTCACCTCCCGGCGCTATGATATAGAGTCTGAGATGCTCATTAAGGCGGGGAAGAGGGGATTCGGAATAAAGAGTATCCCCATAAAGACCATCTATCGCCAGGAAATAAGCCACTTCCATAAGTTCTGGGATACCTTGAGATTCATAAAACTTATTTTAAAAGGGGTGTGGTGGTAACAACAGATAGGTAATACAACGGATAACACGGATAAAACTGATGGAATTACTGCATAAAGAGTTAACCTATAAAATCCGGAAGTGTCTTTTTGAGGTTTATAATACTCTTGGACCTGGCTTCGATGAGTCAGTTTATCTCAAGTCATTGACTATAGAATTCAAACATCATGGTATAGCATATGAAACGGAAAAGCCAATCAAAGTCCGTTATAAGGGTACTCTAGTAAAGAATTACAAACTTGATCTTGTAGTAGAAAATAAAATCATATTAGAGATTAAAGCGGTAACAAAATTAAATCCTGCGTTCAAATCCCAAATCATATCTTATTTAAAGGCAGCCCAGTTAGACTTAGGGCTTTTAATAAACTTTGGGAAAGAAAGATTAGAAATTGAAAGAATAATTCTTTCTAATAAAATTAAGTACAACAGATAGATAATACATCGGATAACGCAGATAGCGCGGATGAGTAATGACAAAGTATCAGCGTAATCCGCGAAATCTGTTGTAACGAAATCCGTTGTATACATAATCGAGGTGTACTGGTGAGGATACATAAAGAAGTCTTAAACATCGCTACTCAGAAGAGGACACATTTAATTAATGTTACTTCTCAGGTTTGGGACATTGTAGGAAGATCGAGAATCAAAGATGGGCTCCTATCCCTCTATGTCAGCCATACCACAAGTGGCATCCTGATTAACGAGAATGAGGCAGGACTAAAAGAAGATATAGAGAAGTCTTTGGAAAAACTCTTTCCAAAAGGGGGAAAGTATCTTCACAACCGGGTGGATAATAATGCCGATGCCCACCTCAAGTCAACCTTCCTGGGTAGCACCCTTACCCTTCCCGTTACTGGAGGGAGCCTCCATCTCGGGATGTGGCAGAGTATTTTCTTCGCCGAATTCGACGGCCCCAGAAATCGAAATCTCACCGTCATGGTCATCGGCGAATAGTTTAACAAAAAGTTACTAACAGTTACTAAAAAGGTTACTAACGGTTACTAATGGTTACAAAAGCAACCGATAGTAACAGGCCCGCTTGTAGCGGGACGTAGTAACCAATAGTAACAGCGAAGTTCTACTACCGGATGGTGTAGGGCGAAGCGTAGTAACCGTGATAATCTTTTCTGAAAGGTAATTGTATGCCCTCTAAAGTGGGTCTCGTCTATTCAGATGAATATCTAAAACATGATACGGGAGATCATCCAGAGAATAGCAAGCGCCTTGAGGCTATCCTAAGCTTCCTGAAAGGGAAGAATGTTCTTAAAGATTTAACCTTTATCAATCCCAGAAAAGCAGACTTAAAAGAAATCGAATATCTCCATAGCTCTTCTTACATCCAGGGAGTAAGAGAACTCTGTAAACGAGGAGGAGGATTTTTAGATCCCGATACCCCGGTATCTAAAGAATCCTTCCAGGTTGCTCTCTTAGCAGCGGGTGGAGTATTTAGTGCTATCGATAGAATAGTGGATGATCTGGATAGCGCTTTCTGCCTCATTCGTCCTCCGGGCCATCACGCTTTAAAAAAGAAGGGAATGGGCTTCTGCGTCTTCAATAATATTGCCTTGGGGGCAAGGTATGCCCAGAATAAGCATCGTCTAAAGAAGATTTTAATCCTCGATTGGGACGTCCATCATGGAAACGGAACCCAAGAGGCTTTCTATCGCGACCCTTCCGTCTTATACTTCTCCCTTCATCGCTATCCCCACTATCCAGGAACAGGAGATATCGAGGAGATTGGAGAGGGAGAGGGAAGAGGATATACGGTGAATGTCCCTCTTCCTCCAGGATGCGGGGATGGCGACTATATCTACATCTTTAAAGAAATCCTTCTTCCCATAATGAAAGATTTCAAACCGGGTATCACCCTCATTTCCGCAGGATTTGATGCTCATGCGGATGACCCTTTAGGAGGAATGAGCCTCACTTCTCAAGGCTACGGAGCACTAACCACTTTAGTAAGAGAATCTTCTAAGGGAATAGTCTCCTGTCTGGAAGGGGGATATAATCTAAAGGCCTTAAGAGAATCCGTTCTTGCCCACCTGGACTCTTTAGGGGAATTCAATCTCTTTCCCAAAGAGAGAATAGACGAGGAGCCCAATAGAGGAGTTAAGGAAATAGTAAAAAAGGTAAAGGGAATCCATAGTAAGTACACCAGATAAATAATACATCAGACAACACGGATAATACAGATATATTGGACTTAAGAAATCCGCGTAATCAGTTGTAACGAAATCCGTTGTAACATAATCCGTTGTAATGGAGTTTTGGATGAAGGATGAGATTGAGTTTGCCCAATTGAGAGAAAGGATGGTCGCCACCCAGATTGCCAGCCGGGGGATTGAGGATAAGAGGGTCTTGGGGGTTATGGCCAAAGTTCCCAGGCACAGATTCGTTCTGCCCGAGTATCTGGATAGCGCCTATGAAGACCATCCCCTGCCCATTGGTGAGGGACAGACCATATCCCAGCCCTATATGGTGGCTCTGATGACCGAGTGTCTGGGATTGAAAGGGGATGAGAAAGTTTTGGAAATAGGAACCGGCTCTGGTTATCAGGCAGCCATCTTGGCAGAGATCTCTAAAGAAGTCTATACCATAGAGAGGGTTGAGAACCTAGCAGAAAGGGCAAAGAAGGTATTGAGTGATTTAGGATATGAAAATGTAAAGGTAATTATTGGGGACGGCTCACGAGGGTTAGAGAAAGAAGCCCCCTTCGATGGAATTATTGTCACCGCTGGCGCCCCCATCTTACCTAAGAGTTTAGTCGATCAGTTGGCTGAGGGAGGGAAGATGGTCATTCCTGTGGGCGGTTCCTTTTCTCAGGCCCTGCTCTTGGTAGAGAAGGAGAAGGGAAAGGTAAAGACCACCAGTGTCTGTGGTTGTGTCTTCGTCCCTTTGATTGGGGAATATGGATGGAAGAGATAGTCCTGAAGGGCGCCAAGATTATTGATACCCTGAAAGAAGAGATTTATTGCGGCGATATAGCAATCAGTAAAGGAGTAATTACTGGGATCGGTGATTACCGAGGGAAAGAAGAGATCGATTTAAGAGACAAATTCTTACTCCCCGGTCTCTTGGATGCTCACGTCCATCTGGAGAGTTCTATGGTAACCCCCGGAGAATATGCCCAGGCCGTAGTTCCCCAGGGGACCACAGCGGTCATTGCTGACCCCCATGAGATCGCCAATATCTTAGGGATAGCGGGCATCGAATATATCCTGAAGGTAAGTGAGAATTTACCTCTGGAGGTCTTCATCATGCTCCCTTCCTGTGTTCCGGCAACAGAATTTGAAACCTCGGGAGCGAGGCTGGAAGCAGAGGATTTAAAGAGACTGATTGACCATCCTATGGTATTGGGATTAGGGGAGGTGATGAACTTCCCGGGAGTAATAAACGAAGACCCAAGGATTTTAGAGAAGATCGTCTTATTTAAGGATAAAATAATCGATGGCCATGCCCCAGGATTATCTGGGGAGGACCTAAAGAGATATATCCGGACCGGGATAGGTTCCGACCATGAATGCACTACGAAAGAAGAGGCAGAAGAGAAATTGAAAGCGGGAATGACCATTATGATCCGGGAGGGCTCCGCCTCCAAAAATCTAAAGGACCTTATTCCCATTGTAAACGACGAAACCTATAAAAAATGCCTATTCTGCACAGACGATAGAAACCCCATTGATTTATTGGAAGAAGGGCATATTGACTTCTTAGTAAAAAAAGCCATCTCTTTGGGCCTAGAACCTTTACGGGCTATTCAGATGGCGACCATCAATACCTCCCATTACTTTAGACTTAAAAATAGGGGAGCCATTGCTTCAGGATATAAGGCGGATTTAGTGGTGGTCGATGATCTGGAAAATTTTAAGGTAGAGATGGTCTTTAAGAATGGGGAACTAGTGGCCAAAGAAGGAAGACTTCTTTCTCCTATAAAGGAAGAAGAAGCCCCCATGGTCACCAAGACCTTTCATGTCAAACCACTTAAAAAGGAAGATTTTCAAATTAAAAAGACCCCTTCAAAGATAATCGGGATTATACCGAATGAGATAGTGACCAGATCCTTAGATGAAAGGGTGGAAATAGAAAATGGATTTGCCGTTCCCGATATAGCAAGAGACATTCTAAAGATTGCCGTCATTGAAAGACATAAAGAGACGGGGAATGTCGGTCTAGGGTTTATAAAGGGTTGGGGCTTAAAAGAAGGGGCGTTGGGAACATCGATTGCTCACGACAGTCATAATATCATTGTTGTAGGAACGAATGATAGGGACATGTTTTTGGCTGCTCAAGAAATCATCAGAATGCAAGGAGGATTGGTAATCTGTAATAGAAGAAGGATTCTTGGCTCTCTGCCCTTGCCCATTGCGGGAATTATGTCTGATCAAGACCTGACGTCTGTTAGAGGGAAACTGGAGGAATTACATAGCATAACCTCATCCTTAGGAATAAGGTTAAAGGAACCCTTCATGACCCTATCCTTTTTGGCCCTTGCTGTTATTCCTGAACTAAAGATCACAGACAAGGGTTTAGTAGATGTCAACCATTCCCGACTTATTACATAATAAATGCCAAATTTGGGTTATGTCTTAAGGTTACAGCAACGAAGCCCGCCCTGTTATTAACAGGTTACGTTTAGGGGTGACGGTGACGAAGCCCGTATCGGTTACGTTTAATGGTTACGTGAAGAAAACAAGACGTTACCGTAACCAAAAGACGAAACGGGCCTCGTAACCCTAGCCGTAACCAAATGTTTTTCACTGACTTATCAACTTATTAACCGTTGAGGAAAAGATTGTGAGACCAGAATTAGTCACCATTCTTTTAGCTATGGCACCGATATCTGAACTGCGAGGTGCCATCCCCTATGCCTGGAGCCAGGGGATGAATCATGTCTCGGCCTATATCTTGTCTGTAATAGGAAACATAATTCCTGTTGTTCCTCTCCTTTTATTTTTGGGACCAGTCTCCAAATTCTTGAGAAGATTTAAACCATTTGATAAATTCTTCTCTTGGTGGTTTTCCCGTACCCTGAGGCGCTCTCGTTTGGTAGAGGAGTATGAGGCCTTAGGATTGGTTTTATTCGTCATGATTCCTCTCCCTGTTACTGGTGCCTGGACGGGAAGTGTGGTCGCCTTCCTCTTGGGAATAAGGTTCCGCTTCGCTTTCCCTGCTATTATTGCGGGAGTATTACTAGCAGGAATAATCGTTAGTTCTGTCTGCTTGGGAGTAATTCACATCCCAGCTTTCATCCGCCATTAATCGGGGAGTGGCGCAGTTTGGTTTAGCGCGCAGCGTTCGGGACGCTGAGGTCGTGGGTTCGAATCCCACCTCCCCGACCATAAACCACTTGCTTGCCCTGCACCTGAATGAAATGAATGGTATAGGGCTTCGCTCGGGTTTATGGCAAGCCATGTATTTGAGTGGTTTTTGATACCAACGTCACCGCTCAATTACTTATTCTCTTATTTCTGAGTGTTCAACGAAGAAACAAGGTTCTGCGCATAGCGCAGGTTCTTATTCACGTATTTTCTTATTCATTTTACTTCGAATTCCGACCTATTAAAATCTGCGCTAATCTGTGCTTTAAATCCGTGATAATCCGTGTCTCGGGGGTGAAAAAATGAAAGTTGCTTTTGTCTCTCCTTCCTTCTGGAGTGGAAAGAAAAAAGAGTTTTATAAGCCGGGGGATCAAATCTACGACCATCCTCTTCCCTTGGAAGAGAAGGGAACTTTAGTAAGATGTATCAAGAGCATGAAAAAGATGAAGGACCAGGACTTTACCTTCGTCATTATCTCTGCTGCTACCCGACCTGAAGTAGAGAATGAGGTAGACAGAAAAATAAGAAGTCTAATAGAGGAGACAAGGACGAAATTTGATATCAGGGTCTTTGGCTACCAGGAATTAAGGAGATTAAAAAGATACCTGCAGAAAAAGGGAAAGAAGGGTCTCCTGGGGCCTCTTCATATGTATGGCTATGCGGGAATAAGAAATATGTGCCTTTTGGCCGCCCACATCTTAGGGGTAGATATTGCCATCTCTATTGATGATGACGTAGTCTTTGAAGACCCGAATTATCTGAAGAAAGCGAAGGAGTTTATTGGAAAGAAGAAAGGCAAAGATAGAATACTCGCTGTCTATGGACCATATAAGTACGGGAAGAAGGGGCCAGAATGGGAGAAGATAGAAACTCCTGTATGGAGAACCTACTGGGATAATGTTGCTCCCGCCAGAAAGGCCTGGGAGAAGTTCATCCTCTCCAAGGGAAGACTAAAAGAAACCTCCTATATCGTAATGTCCAATATCGTGGTCCATAAGAACTTCTTCACCAAGGTTCCTCTGGACCCTAATATAAACAGAGGAGAGGATATGGACTGGGTGGTGAATGCCCGAATGTTTGGCTATAAGTTCTTCGTAGATAATAAATTACATGTGAGACATCTCCCTCCTCCCAGGACCCATCCTGCCTGGAGACTGACCAGAGAGGATATCAAGAGATACATCTATGAGCGGGAGAAGGTGCATTCCTTAGAAGAGCATAAGGGAATCCCAAAAGAGTACTTCGACCCCTTTCCCGGCGAATTCTTAAAGGAAGATCTGGAAGAGAGGCTCTTCAAGTCCAATATCATGCTCGCTATGGACTCTTTGATTAAGAAGGACTTCGAAGGAGCGAGAGGGTGCCTGGAAAATATCCATCTAGCGAAGTACAAGGCAAGACCGAAATTCAATCCCTATGAGCATATGGTTAAGTTCCAAAAAATCTGGGAGAGATTGATGAACCACATCGACCGCCATAGAGAAGAATTGAAAAGCCTACTCCAGTGGTAATTAAGAAATTAGTGCAAAATGCAAAATTAGCAATTAGCAATGCAAAATAAAATGATATCAGATTACCAGAATGTCAGATGGAGAGGGTCAGTTATCAGAAATCAGACAAAATCTGATACTCTGACCTTCTGAATTCTCATTCTGATAGTCTGATGTTCTGGTATTCTCGAAGATTCACGATTATCTGTGATCTGTGTAAATCTGTAGCCATCCGTGTCAATGCTTAATATTTATGCTCTCTAGAATGCCAGCGAAGCGCATTCTGTAATCT
This sequence comes from bacterium, assembly GCA_030615855.1. Lineage (GTDB taxonomy): Bacteria > UBP18 > UBA7526 > UBA7526 > UBA7526 > JAUWXM01. Next base: position 25,408 of record JAUWYL010000016.1, read on the forward strand.
GTGTCCGAACGAAGTGAGGAAGAATGAAGATTGGAGTAATCGGTGCTAGCCGTTGCAGTGAGAAAATTGCAAAGATAGCCTATGAAGTGGGAAAGGAGATTGCCAGGAGAAAAGCGATCCTTATCTGCGGTGGATTGGGAGGGGTGATGGAAGAAGCCGCAAGGGGAGCGAAGGAGAACAAAGGATTGACCATAGGGATTTTACCCGGCTTCTCTTCCTCCGATGCCAATTCCTATATCGATATTCCTATCGTTACTGGAATGGACCACGGAAGGAATATCATCGTAGTGAGAAGTTGCGATGCCATCATTGCTATTGGTGGCAGAGAAGGGACGTTATCCGAGATCGCCTTTGCTCTGAAATTGAGGATTCCCTTGATCGGGATTAAGAGCTGGAAGATAGAAGGAGTAATAAAGGCCAAGGATGCCAAGGCGGCAGTAAGCCAGGCTTTCCAAGCGTTAAAGAGAGAGAAGAAGATCGTAAGGTGTACTTAGAATGGCTGAAAAAGTGAGAATGCATTCCTTTATTAAAGGAACCATCCGGGATGGAGGATTCAGTGAAGCAGTCCAGAGAGTGGCCCAACATCTGGGGCTTAACAGGTGTATAAAACATTTTCCCGGTAAGGGGGTAGAACTAATCGCAGAAGGGGAGAAACATATCTTAGAGCAATTTTTAGAAGAGACAAGGTATGGGGAAGTGGCCGCCCAAATCACAGACATCCAGACTACCTGGGAAGAGGCCACCGGAGAGTTTTCTGGCTTTCTGGTAAGATAACAAAGTTACAGTGATGAATAAAAAAGATTACAGTGATAAGGTGAGAGTACATGCTATCTATGGAGGAAGGGTACAGGGAGTGGGCTTCAGGTTTACTGCCCAGAGGTATGCCAATGAAATAGAAATAACCGGTTATGTAAGGAACCTCTGGAGCAGCCAAGTAGAGATAGTAGCAGAAGGGGGAAGGAAAGAGGTGGAGACTTTCTTGGAAAGAATAAGAAATGGTCCACTCTCCCATTATATTGACGATGTGGAGACTCATTATAGTGAATATACTGGAGCGTTCCGAGACTTCCACATCCGCTTCTGAGACGCAGATGGCCACAGATTGAAACGGATTCACACAGATCACAGACAAAGGTCATTGAAGGATAGTTACGAAGGTTGGGAGATTTGTAAGGTGAAGAATTTCATAGTTGGTTTACTTTTGGGGATTACTTTTACTGTGCTAATAATGTACATTATTTCTCAACCGAAAGAAGACGTTCCAACAGAACGAACCCTAACAAAAAAATCTGAGGCAATTTCTAAGGATATTTTTGAAAAAGAAATAACTCCAGAAGAGAAAATCGAAGCCTTAGGGACTGTCCTTGGAATAGGGCAGCAACCTCCTACCAGTGAAACGACTAAGAAAAAGATTCAGAATTTAATTATTTCCCTGAGTGAGGTATATGCTCTTAGAGATTTTGAGAAAGAAAAAGAAGTCTTAAAAGAATGGAAAGAACTGGGCCTTCAGGCTGCCCCAGAATTACTTGCTATGTTCCGGAGCGGAGATTCACCTGGTACCAGAATTATGGCCGCTCGTATCTTGGGCGTAATTAATGCTAAAGAGAATAATTCGGAAGTATCCCGGATCTTGAATAGTGAAGTCCTACCTCTCTTAGAAGAGATTATTGACAAAGAAGAGCATATGATTTTGAGACAGGGGGCGGTCTGGGCGCTGGGAGATATAAAAGAGGAAGGTTCTGTAAAACTCCTCAAGAAAATTATCGATAATGAGCTTCCTTACCTTACGGAAAGCGCAACTGGTTCTTTAGCAAGGATAGGAACAGATTCTGCTAATCGCTGTCTCATAGAACTTTTGGAATGGTCAGAAGATGAGAATATCAAACGTTCTGTTGCTGCCGCCCTGGGTGAACACAGTAGTTGGGAAATTACTGGGGAATTAGCAGATGTTTTGAGTGGTTCTCTTTCAACTCCGACTACAGTATACGTCATTCGCGCCTTGACTGAGATCAATGCCCGAGAGGCCACTCCTCGCATAACAGATTTACTCCAGAGGGAATCTATTCCCAGTTTAAGGAAGATATTGAATGAGACCAAGGACTCTTCCTTGAAAAGAAACGCGGTTTATGCTCTGGGAGAAATTGGAGGGGAAGAAGCAAATCTAATACTTATAGATATTCTTGAAAGCAAAAATAAGCGGGATTACGGATTAAAGTATGCCACGGTTCGCGTTTTAGGAGAAAAAGGAGGAGAAGAAGTAGTAGCCCCCTTAACAAAAATAATAAAAGAGAAGAAAGACGATTATATCAAAATACAGGCCATTACTGCTTTGGGTGAAATAAATAATAGAGAATATTCCTCTCTGGCTATGGAAACCCTAAATTTAGAGGGGTTACCATATTTAAAAGAAATTATTTCTTCCTCCAGAAAGCGCTCACTTAAACGGAGCGCGATCTCTGCCTTGGGCAGAGTGGGGAGTAGTGATGACCTTCCTCTGTTGGAAGAAATAGCACGCAAAGAGCCTAATCTTCAGCGTAGCGTCAATTATGCCAAAAATAGAATAAAGATGAGGGAAAGTGGTGGCAAATGGCCTATGGGGAGAAGAAGTTTCTTCTGGTAATATGCTATTAAAATGAAATATGCCCTATTCGCTGATATCCACAGTAACTTGGAAGCCTTCCAGGCGGTCCGGGAAGAATTTAAGAAGGGGAAGATTGACGAATATATCTGTTTAGGGGATATCGTGGGCTATGCCGCTAATCCCAACGAGTGCATCAAGCTCACAAGGGAGTTAAATCCTCTGACCATAATCGCTGGGAATCACGACTGGGCAAGCGTGGGAAAGACAGACATCGATTACTTCAATCCCATCGCCAAAGAGGCCATTTTATGGACGCAGAAGGAACTGACAGAAGAGAATAAAGGATTTTTAAAAAACTTGCCCCTGACTAAAGAATTTAATGACTTTGTCATCGTTCACGGAAGTTTATACTTTCCAGAGAAGTGGCACTATATCTTCACCCTTCAAGATACTAAGAGAAACTTTGAATATCAGAAAAAGAAGACATGTTTCATCGCCCATTCCCACCAACCGTTCATCATCTCCCAAGACAGAGAAGGAAACTGTGAAACAGTGAAGGGAACAAAAGTTTCTTTAAAAGACGATTATAGATACCTTATAAATATTGGAAGCATTGGTCAGCCAAGGGATGCTAATCCAGCTGCTTGCTACTGTCTCTACGACGCAGATAAAAAAGAGATAGAAATAAAGAGAACCCCTTATGAGATAAAGAAGGCCCAGGATAAGATAATCGCCACCAGCCTTCCCCAAGAACTGGCTTGGCGCTTATCCTTAGGAAGATAGAATGACTAAACTCACTTTCTATGGTGGAATAAACGAGATCGGGGGGAATAAGATCCTTCTGGAGGATGACGGGACCAAGATATTCTTAGATTTTGGTATGTCCTTTGGAAAGAGGGAAGAGTTCTTTGAGGAGTATCTCGCTCCCCGGACCTCCAATGCCTTAGGTGATTTTTTGGAGATGGGCCTAGTTCCTGATGTCGAAGGGATTTATAGAACGGATCTGGTAAAACTACTGGGGAGGGAACCCAGGCCTTCCATCATCGATGCTGTATTCCTGAGTCATGCCCATGCCGACCATGTGAACTATGTCTCCTTCTTACATGAGGATATTCCCTTATATTGTGGCTACACCGCCCTCCTTATCCTAAAAGCCTTAAATGAGGCAAAGACCAGAACTATTGAAAGCGAGATCCTGGACTTTATACGCAGACCCCGAACGAGTGGAAGAAGAGAACCCCCGGTCGAACGAAAGATTAAAACCTTCCGGACCGGGGATAAGATAAGAGTGGGCTCCTTTCTTGTAGAACCGATCCATGTCGACCACTCTGTTCCCGGGGCCTATGGCTTCATTATCCATACTAAGAGAGGTGTGGTAGCCTATACCGGAGATCTGAGGCTCCATGGTCGCCGTTCTCAGATGACCGAGGACTTCGTTGAGAAAGCAAAAAAGGCCCGGCCCATTGCCCTCGTTTCTGAAGGGACCAGACTTGAGGAAAGGCACCGCAGACAGGAGAAGGAAGGAGAGGAAGAGGTTAAGAAGGAATGTTTAAAGGAGGTAAAGAAGACCCGGGGGTTGGTGGTTGCTGATTTCAACTTCAAGGACGCTGATAGAATGAAGACCTTCTATACTATTGCCCGGGAGACGGGAAGAAAGATAGTCGTCCATCTCCTGGATGCCTTCTTGCTAAAGTGTCTCTCTCAGGACTCAGCCCTTGGTCTACCTCGGCCGGATGACCCGCATATCCTGATCTTTCTTCCCAAGAGAAAGAGTGGGACCTATCGGGAGGATGATTATCAAAGAGCGGAGAGGCAATTCTATCACTATTCCAATACCGTGACCGCTAAGAACTTAGAACAAAAGAAATCACTATTATGCTTCTCCTACTGGAAGATAAAGGAACTCATTGACATTAGACCCCTACCTAAGAGTCTCTTTATCCATTCCCTATCCGAGCCCTTCAATGAGGAGATGGAGATGACTTATCAAAGGCTTAAGAATTGGGTGGACCATTATAAGTTGAAGTTCTTCCAGAGCCACTGCTCGGGCCATGCCTCAGAAAAGGAACTAAAGGAGATTGTGGGAAGGATTAGCCCCAAGAGGCTCTTCCTGGTTCACGCCCAGCCGCCCAAGAAAAAATATCTGGCACCCTTAAAAGAGAAGGAAATCAAAAAATTCCAGAAGATGATAAAGAAAGAGTTTGGAGATTTGGTAGAAGAGGTAATTACTCCCGAATACGACAAGACCTATGAACTATAAAAGGCAGAAAACGATGGCTGAGAATAAAAGGATAAAAAAAGAGATTGAGGAACTGAGGGAGGAGATAAGGTTCCACGACTACAAGTATTATATTGAGAACCAGCCAGTCATCTCTGATAAGGAGTACGACCAATTGATGCAGAAACTCATCAAGTTAGAAGAAAAGCATCCTCAGTTCATTACCCCCGATTCTCCTACCCAGAGAGTGGGGGGGGCACCAGCAGAGGAATTCGAAGAGTCCAAACATATCGTTCCCCTATTGAGTCTCTCCAATGCCTTCTCCTTTGATGATTTAGAGGCCTTTGATAAAAGAGTAAAGAGGATGCTCGGCATTCCTCCTGATAGGGACATAGAGTATGTCTCCGAACTCAAGATAGATGGCTTAGCCATTAACCTCACCTATGAGAACGGGATTTTAGTAAAAGGGGCGACAAGGGGAGACGGCTTTAGGGGAGAGACTGTCACCAATAACCTGAAGACCATCCACGCCATTCCCTTGCGCTTAAGGGGAGAGAAGATACCGAGACTCCTGGAGGTTCGGGGAGAGGTCTATATGCTCTATAAGGACTTCCAGAGGCTCAATAAGGAGAGGGAGAAGTCTGGCGAGCCTTTATTCGCTAATCCTCGGAATGCTGCCGCGGGGAGCGTAAGGCAACTCGACCCCAAGATTACCGCTAAAAGAAAGTTGAACATCTTCACCTATGCCCCAGGAGAGTACCGAGACGGAAGGATAGAAACTCATATAGAACTTTTGAAACTCTTTAAATCCTTGGGGTTAAAAGTAAATCCTACCTCTCGGCTCTGCAAGAATATTAATGAGGTAATTAAATTCTGCCAGGATTGGACGGAGAAGAAGGATTTGGATTACGATGTGGACGGGGTAGCAGTAAAGGTCAATTCTATACCATTACA
>JAUWYL010000037.1 GCA_030615855.1 bacterium
CCTCAGGGCCTTCTTCTGAATGGACTCCTGGGCCACCTCAAGATTGAAATCGATTATTCCTTCCTTATCTGGTTTAGTAGTCATGACCCCCAGTTCCAAGGCGTTCAAGGCTTTTCGGGCATCCCCATCACAATAGGTGGCCAGGTGCTTCGAGGCCTCTTTACCCATTTTTACCTTGTAGCCCTTTAGCCCTTCCTTCAGGCCTCTCTTTACTATCTTTTCGATATCCTTTGCTTTTAAAGGTTTGAACTCAAAGACCAGGGAGCGGGAGAGAAGGGCGGGAATGACAGAAAAGTAAGGGTTATGAATGGTAGCCCCGATTAAAATAATGACCCCCTCCTCTACATGGGGGAGTAAGGTATCCTGTTGGGCCTTATTGAAGCGGTGAATCTCGTCAATGCACATAGTGGTCTTCTTCCCGTACATCACCCGCCTATCCTTTGCCTGGGCAACAACCTTTCTAATCTCTCCTACTCCACAAGTGGTAGCATTGAGGTATTCAAAGTGAGATTCTGTCCTTCGGGCGATGATGTAGGCTAAGGCGCTCTTACCAGTTCCCGGCGGTCCCCAGAAGATGGCAGAGCTTATCCTGTCCGCCTCTATTGCTCGACGCAATAACTTCCCCCTGGAGAGGATAGGCTCCTGGCCCACGAATTCTTTCAAATCCTTGGGCCTCATCCTCAGAGCCAGAGGAGCCTCTTCAGAAATCTTTTTCTTTCCCTTTTCTTCAAAGAGATCCATTCCATCCTCGCTTCGCTCGTCAACACAGATTAGCACAGATTTAAAATACAGATTAGCACGGATTATTCGCGTTGATTCGTGTTTTAGTTATCTTCCGTTTCTGCTTTACAGTTCGCGTATATTCGCGTCTTAAAAGAAAAGTTCCCCGCTCAGGCCGTGTGTGGAAACTTTTGAATCGGCTTTACGCCAAGTGGGTACCCTACTAGTCGCCAGGAAATTTCTTTCCCGACTCGGGCCCCCAGTTTAGAAGTGTCGACTCAAAATTGTTGCCGCATCACGCGCTAGAGCAGGGAACTAATTATAGTATAACACACTTTTTTTCAATTTGCAAGCAAAATCTATCTTAATCCCTGTTCAAGAAGCTTGATCAGTTTCTTCTGTCTTTCCCTTGTTCTTCTGTTAGAGAGTTCAGTCTCTCTCTTCAACTTATGGAGTTCATCTGCGATGTTTAATGCGGCTTTAACAGCAAGCTTAGCGGAAAGTACCTGAGAACCAGCAGGGGCTAGCTTTCTCATCTTGCTATCTACATATCGAGCCAACCTCTTGACGTACCTTTCCTCCTCGCCTCCTTCTACTCTTATGGGATAGCTACTACCCAAGATCTCTATCTTTATGGTCTTGGTCATCTTCCCGTCTTCTCTAAACGAGCGAGAAGTTCTTCTACTCGAAGTCTGACAAAATCCTTGGTCTTCTTCAGGGTCTCGTTTTCATTCTTGAGTTTAGCCATTAATGTCAGGATTTTCCTAATTCTTTCTTCCAGCCTATCTAAATCGTTCACTTTCTGATCCTCGCCTCCAGCCTCTTCTCCAGCCCCAGAGAGATCCTCTGGTGGAGCTTCTTAATCTCCTCATCCTTAAGCGTCCTATTCTTTGCACGATAGGAGATGGAGTAGGCCAATCCCTTATGGCCGGAGGGAATCTGAGTTCCCCGGTAAAGATCGAAGAATTCGACCTTCTCCACCAGTTCGCCCCCCAGGGAATAGATGGTCTGGACAATCTCTTCAGAAGTAATCTTCTCCGGAAGAGATAGGGCGATGTCTCGGACAATGGCCGGATACTTGGGAAGTTTTCGGAATCTCTTCTCTCTTCTCATTAAAAGAAATTCTTCCAGGTCAAGTTCAAAAACAAAGGCCCTCCTCTCTATTCCAAAACAGGAGAGGACCTTGAGGTTCATCTCTCCCAAAAGGCCTACCTTTCTATGAGCGATTAAAACCTCTCCTCCCCTTCCGGAAAGAAGAAAGGGTAAGGAAGCAGAATCGAACCTGGGAGATGCAATGGTCAGTTCTTCGCAGAGGGCCTCCAGGATTCCCTTCAGGTCATAAATATCGCCTTCTCCAGAGAGAAGCGCTCCCAGGGCCATCTGCTCTTTTCCAGGAGCGAAGACGCGGCCCAGTTCAAAGACCTTTACTATGGAGTTCCCCTGATTGAGGTTATGGATAAGATTTTTAAGTAGCCCAGGAATGAGGCTGGGTCGCATGACATTCTGCCTCTCAGTCAAGGGGTTAGTTAGCTTGATGATTTCACCCATCCTCTTCCCCTCATCAAGGGAGATGAAGCCATAGTTAATCACTTCTCTCAGACCACAGGCGACTAAGATCTCTCTAATCCTGGGGACTAAGGTCTCGAGAAGTTCTTGGGGATGGGAAGCTATCTCCCCTTCAGGTAAGAGAGAAGGAATCTTGTGGTAGCCGTATATTCTGGCAATTTCCTCAATTAAATCGATCTCTCTGGTAATCTCCCTTCTATAGGAAGGAACTTCAACTAATTTTCCCTTCACTTTAAACCCTAATCTCTTCAGTATTCCTTTTATCTGCTTCCATGAGAGACGGGTCCCCAATAAGGCATTGACCCTCTCTCTCCTTAAGGTTATTCTCTTCGGTTTCCTGGGTAGAAAATTTCTATCAACGAAGGCTATCTCTTCCCCACCCGCCAGTTCAAGGATTAGATCCCGCGCCCTCCGTGAGGCGGTAAGTACTCCTTCTGGGTCGACATCCCTCTCAAATCTATAAGATGATTCGGTGAAGAGGTTTATTTTCTTTGCTCCCTTTCTCACTACTATGGGGTCAAAGTAGGCGCTTTCTAACAAGATGTTCTTCGTCTTCTTTGTAACCTGGGTATTTTCTCCTCCCATGATCCCGGCCAAAGCGATTGGCCTCTTATCATCAGCGATAATCAGGATACTCTTATCCAGTATTCTTTTTCTACCATCAAGAGTAGTTATTCTCTCCCTCTCCTTCGCTCTACGCACAACTATCTTCTTCTCTTTTATCTTATCTAAATCAAAGGCATGGAGGGGCTGACCGGTTTCAAATAATAGATAGTTGGTAATATCTACGACATTATTGATGGGCTTTATTCCCATACTCTTCAGGCGTTCTTTTAGCCATAAAGGAGAAGGTTTAACCCTCACATTCTTAATTACTCGGCCAGTATAACGAGGGCAACCTTTCCTATCCTTTATCTCTACTTTGATAATTCCTTTTTTCTTTTTATCCTCTTCATTTATTTTGGGTAGTTTCAAGGGTCTATTGATTAGAGCCGATACTTCTCGGGCAACACCGAGGATACTGGCACAATCCCCCCGATTGGTAGTGAGGTCAAGTTCCAGAATGGTATCATTGCCAGACTTCTGGATATGACTTACCTCCGCCCCCGCCATAGTCAACCTATGAGCCAATTCTTGGGGAGAAAGTTTAACATCAATATATTCTCTCAACCAGCTAAGCGGAACTTTCATTTTTTCTTTCCTTAGATTGTATAAAACTAACCCGTTATTCTTTTTCTAAAGTAGTTTGCACAATATCAAAATCACTAACACTAATCTTGACAGAAGCAGATTTTCTTGAGGCCAAGATTTCTTCAGATTCTTTATGGGTGCCAAGTTCTCTTTTGAACGAAAAATCTACTGATTGTTTGGGTAGTATGAATCCCAATGAATGCAACCATTTATTTTCCACATCTATGAGGTTTCCTTCCACATTGTAAAAAGACGCATTTACTTTAATCGATTTTAAAGTCTTATCTGAATTGTTTACAATTGTCCCTATAACTTTTTCTTTTGTTGGCCAAGACGAGGGGGCTTTTTTAATATTTGTAATTTCTAAAAGTTTAAGAGTATTAAGTTTCTCAAGTGCTTTCTTTTCACTCTCTTGACCCATTTGCGTAAACGGGCTTGTTATCTCAGTAGTAATTTCTCCAAACCCTCTTTTAATTTTAGGCACGGTGAAAGAGAACATCGCAACTGTTAATAAAGGCCATACCACTAATGCAATTATAACAACAATAATTGGACTATTTAACGCTTTCCAGATATATTTTCCAACTGGTTTATTCATAACAATTTCTCCTTTCGTTTTGGATTTCATTCGCGTATATTCGCGTTCGTCTATTTTTTGCTCCGTGCATTCGCGATAATTCGCGTCTTAGAACTGCCTCAAGAACCTCAGATCGTTCTCAAAAAATAGTCTCATATCGCTAATATTATACTTGAGCATGGCGATTCTTTCTATTCCCACGCCGAAGGCAAAACCGGTATATTTCTCAGAGTCATAGCCTACCGCTTTAAAAACGGAAGGATCTATCATCCCGGAACCCAAAATCTCAAGCCATCCCGTTCTCTTACAGACAGAACATCCCTTTCCCTTGCAGATGAGACAGCCGATGTCCACCTCTGCACTAGGCTCGGTATAAGGGAAGAAGGAGGGACGAAATCGAATGGGGGTTTTGGGGCCGAATAATTCATTTAAGAAGACCTCTAACACTCCTTTTAAATGAGAAAAACTAATCCCCTCATCAACCATGAATCCTTCTACCTGATGGAACATGGGTAAGTGGCTGGCATCCACTGCCTCATACCTATATACCTTGCCCAAAGAGATGACCCTGATGGGAGGTTTCTTTTTCTCCATAACATGTATCTGTACGGGAGAGGTATGGCTTCTTAGTAGAGTATTTTTAGTGAGATAGAAGGTATCGAGCATCCCTCGTGCTGGGTGCCCGGGAGGCATATTAAGGGCCTCGAAGTTATAGTAATCGGTCTCTATCTCCGGGCCCTGGACGATGCGAAAACCCAATCTGGAAAAGATTCCCGTGACTTCATTTAAGACTTGGGTTATGGGATGGAGTCCTCCTAAGGAGGGCCTCTTTCCTGGAAGGGTGAGGTCTAAAGGAGCTAAGATCCGCTTCTCTTTAGCCTTTGCTTTCTTCTCTTCTATCACCTGACTTAAGCTCTTCTTTATCTCATTGGCCAGCCTTCCTAAGGAAGGCCGCATTTCCTTAGGCAGTTTTCCTATTTCCCGAATAAGGAGAGTAAGAAACCCTTTCCTTCCTAAAGACTTTACTCTCAGAGCCTCTATCTCTTCAAGGGTTTTGGCCTTCTTTAAGGCTTCTTCTGCTTCTTTTTGAATTTTTGAAAGTCTCTCTTTCAATGCCTACTCCCTTTTGCTGGAAAGCTTTTTAAGTTTTGCCAGATGCTCATCCTTACCAATGACCACTAAGTGATCCCCCTTCTCTATCTTATCGTCTGCTTTGGGAGCAATATTGACAGTCTCCACAAAGTCTGTCTCCCCGGCCTTGGTGAGATGGGGAACCTTCTTCTTTATGGTAATGAGATTTGCTCCATATTTCGCCCGAATATCAAGGTCTCTTATCGTCTTTCCTACAAAGGCCTCTGGGGCCACAATCTCCATGATGCTATGACCGGAAGATAATTCCATCTGCTCCAGAACATTAGGGGCAACAAGGATCTGAGCCAGCCGCTCACCCATCTCCTTCTCAGGGAAGATCACCTTATCTGCCCCGATCTTCTGCAGGATCCTCCCATGGCGAGCATTGAGAGCCTTGGCCACTACCTCCTTTACCCCGATCTCCTTTAACAAGAGGGTAATTAAGATGCTCGCTTGAATATCCGCTCCAATGGCTACTATGGCAACATCCACATCCTCAATCCCCACCGCCCTCAGGGCTTTCTCATCCGTAGCATCGAGCTCTACCGCCTGGCCAACCAAATCACTCATCTCAGCCACCCGCTCCTCGTTCTCGTCAATGGCCAGCACCTCATGTCCCTGGTTAACCAGAGTTCGGGCCACGCTTGAGCCGAACCTTCCCAGACCAATTACCGCAAACTGTCTCGCCATTTCTCCCTCCTTGAACACGGATTAGCACAGATTGATTACGGATTCACACTGATAAATCCGTGACTATCCGTGTTAAAAATCTGTGTCTATCCGTGTCAACCGATCATTACTCTTTCTTCTGGATACTTATATAATGGAGCGCGCTCCCTCTGACCCATGGCCACAGCAATGGTTAAGGGACCGATTCTTCCTACAAACATGGTGATGGTGATTATAATCCGTCCCAGATTAGAGAGAGTATCGGTTATTCCCATTGATAATCCAACCGTGCCAAAGGCACTGAAGACCTCAAAGAGCACCTTGATAAAATCCTTCTTCTCAATAATCAAGAGAAGAAAGCTTGATAGTATTACCAGACCAACCGAGAGACCAACGATGGTCAAGACCTTCCTGATGGTCACCCAGGGTATGGTTCTTCTGAAGAGACTGACCTCCCTCTTTCCCCGAAACATAGCATATAGGCTGGCCAGGAAGACAGAGAAGGTGCTGGTCTTCACCCCTCCTCCTGTGGAGCCGGGCGAAGCACCGATGAACATCAAGATCATTAATAGGAAGAGGCTTGCTCCTTTCATCTGGCCAACAGGTAAGGTATTGAAGCCCGCTGTTCGGGGAGTAATGGCCTGAAAGGCAGCCCCCAGTATCTTTCCTCCTACAGGAAGAGAGGATAGGGTATTATTCCCCTCCAAGAGGAAGATGAGGGGAATAGCTATGACAATGAGAAAGAAGCTGGTGGCTAAGACTACCTTAGTATGAAGGCTCAAGGTACCCTTCCCTTTAGGGCGATATCTCTTCAGATTGGATAGAACAGTAAACCCCAATCCACCGAGAACGATCAAGGAAAGCATTATGATATTTATTGCGGGATCGCTTTGGTAGCCCACCAGGCTATCTTTAAAAAGGGAGAACCCGGCATTACAGAAGCCAGAGATGGCATGAAATATAGCATAATATCCAGGATAACTAATACCCGTCCCTCTCCACTTCAGATAGAGAAAGATGGCTCCCAATCCCTCGATGCTCAGGGTCAGAATAATGA
>JAUWYL010000013.1 GCA_030615855.1 bacterium
TTACAGTATCTGGGCAATGTAGAGAGGGTGGCCTTAGCAAAGGCCGAGCTGATGTATACCCTGGGGAAGGATGATGTTGCCATTTTAAATATCGATGACCCCTATGTACGGGATATGAGGAAGAAAATAAGGGCAAGAATAATCACCTATGGCATAAGGAGAAGAGTCCAGGTCAAGGCCCAGAAAATTGAGAACCTAAGAGAGGAAGGGATGAAGTTTACCTTAGGGATAGAGAAAGGGGACTTCCCCCTTCACCTAAGATGTCTCGGTTATCACAATATATATAATGCCCTGGCGGCGGCAGCGGCTACCCATGCCTTAGGCATGAAGAAAGAGATGATCCAAGAAGGACTCTCCCAATTCCAACCCCTGGTAGGAAGGATGAGAATAATGAGGATGAGGGGTCTCACCATTCTCGACGACACCTACAACGCCTCTCCCAAGTCTTTTATCGCCGCCATCGAGACCTTGAGAGACCTCTCTCCAAAGGGGAGGAAGATACTGGTGACCGGAGACATGTTAGAATTGGGAGAGAGGGCTCCCCTAGCCCATAAAGAGACCGGAATATATGTTGCTCATTCAGGAATAGATACCCTCATCACCTGTGGGGGTCTGGCAGGATACATCGCCCAGGGGGCGATAAGGGCGGGAATGGAAAAGAGAAGAATAGTCTCTTGCCAGAATAAAAGGGAGACCGGCGATAAGCTACTCTCCCTCGCTAAAGAGGGGGACACCATTCTCATTAAGGGCTCCCACGCCACAGGAATGGAAGAAATCATAAAAAAGTTGAAGAGCAAATATATCCCAAAGTAACCAGTAACCAGTTAACAGTAACCAGTTTTTTTACTATGAACTGTTCACTGTAAACCCCGTTAGACTTTTTAGAAAAAGTTATTGCCAATTCTTAGGGCTCAGTAGAATAATAACAGTTATATAACCGATTGAAAAAGTTTTTAGCCAAAAGTCTTACGGGGTAAACTGTAAACTAATACCACCTTAAAGGAGGCACAAATGCTCTATCAATTGCTCATTCGCTTTAAAGACCTACATATCGTCTTCAACGTCTTTCGCTATATCACAGTCCGCGCCGGCCTTGCGGCTCTAACTGCTCTTCTAGCGAGCATTATCTTTGGACCTCTGATCATCAAGAGATTGAAGAGACTAAGGACCTCCCAGAAAGCAGTAGAGGATGAGAAGTATCCCATCCTCTATCGTCTCCATCGGGAGAAGTCAGGCACTCCTACCATGGGTGGTCTTTTAATCCTGGGCGCCATCCTCCTCGCCTGTCTCTTATGGGCCGACCTGGGGAATAGGTTCGTCCAACTCATACTCTTCGCCACTCTTTGGCTGGGGACCTTGGGCTTCATTGATGATCTCTTGAAGATTAAGAAGAAAAGCACAGAGGGCCTGAGACCCCTGGTCAAGTTAGGAGGACAGATCGCCTTAGGATTCATGATCGGCCTCTATCTCTTTCGCCACCCCTTAATCCCGGAATATGGGACCTGCCTCACCGTCCCCTTCTTCAAGAACGTCCTACCCGATCTGGGCTGGCTCTATATCCCCTTCGCCATCTTGGTCATCGTGGCCTCCTCCAATGCGGTCAACCTGACCAATGGGCTGGATGGATTGGCCATAGGAAGCCTCTTAATCGCGGGGGGGGCCTTCGCTGGACTCTCTTATGTCACTGGCCATAGCGGAATGGCAAAATATTTGAATATCTTGCATATGTCTGGAGCAGGGGAGCTCACCATATTCTGTTCTGCCCTAGTAGGGGCGGGATTGGGATTTCTATGGTTCAATGCCTATCCTGCCCAGGTGATCATGGGGGATACTGGGTCCCTGGCCTTAGGGGGAGCCTTGGGTACTATCGCCATTCTCATCAAGAAAGAGATCATCCTCTTGATCGTGGGAGGGCTTTTCGTCTTAGAGGCCCTCTCGGTCATCATCCAGGTAGCCTCCTATAAAATGCGCAAGAAGAGGGTCTTTCTCATGACCCCTCTTCATCATCACTTCGAGCTCTTAGGATGGAAGGAACCTAAGATAATAATCCGCTTCTGGATCATTGCCATCATCTTCGCCTTGTTAAGCCTGGGAACCCTGAAACTAAGATAGCCGAGGAAAGTGGGAAAGTGGGAAAGTGAGAGTCAAACCGGTCAACTGGTAAACCGGCAAACTGGCTAACTGGCAAACCGTCAAACTGAAAGTAGCTATGGAATTAAAAGGGAAAAGAGTTCTGGTAATTGGAATGGGCAGAGCCGGGGTAGCGGCCGCCAAACTTCTTGAAGCCCGAGGGGCAAGAGTAACCATTACTGATAAAAAGGGAAGGGAAGAACTAAAAGAAGCTTTTAGAGAACTTGAGGGGAGAAGAATAAGGATTGAAACTGGCGGCCATCCTTTAGAACTACTTGAGGATACGGAGCTCGTTGTAGCAAGCCCTGGTATCGCCCCCGATACTCCGTTACTTGAAAAGGCAAAAGAGAAGAGAATCTCCATCATAGGGGAGCTGGAACTCGCCTCCTCTTTCTTAAAAGTACCCATTATCGCTATTACGGGAACGAATGGCAAAACAACCACTGCTACCCTGATAGGAGAGATACTTAAAGAAGAAGGGAAGAGAGTAGCGGTAGCTGGGAATATCGGCCATCCCCTCTCTTCCTGTATAGGTGAGGATTACGAGCTCATGGTTAGTGAGGTATCGAGCTTTCAACTGGAGAGGATAAAAACCTTCCATCCCTTCATAAGCATCATGCTCAACATCGCTCCAGACCATCTGGATAGGTATCGAGACCTGGATGAATATATCGGGGCCAAGAAGAGGATATTTCTGAATCAGAGGAAAGGCGACTTTGCCGTCCTGAACTGGGATGATCCTCACTGCCGAACTCTTTCCGTAGAGGCCGAGAGGATCTTCTTCAGTCAGGAAAAGATAGAGGAAGGGGTCTATCTAAAGGAAGAGAGAATAATGGCCAACCTATCTGGAGGATTACAGGAGGTCATCCATCGAGAAGAGATAGGAATTAAAGGTCCCCATAATCTGGAGAATGCCTTAGCAGCCATCGCCACCTCCCTCATCCTAAGGGTGAAGGTTGCTAGTATTAAAAGGGTTTTGAAAGAGTTTAAGGGGATTCCCCATAGGATGGAGTTTGTTAGGAAGGTTAGGGGAGTGAGGTTTGTCAATGACTCCAAAGCTACCAATGTCTCTGCAGTAATGAAATCCCTGGCTTCCTTCCCAGAACCCATTATTCTGATTGCTGGAGGAAGAGATAAGGGGCTTGACTACTCTCCCTTACGCCCCCTGGTGGAGAAGAGGGTAAAGGCGCTCATCCTGCTGGGCGAAGCAAAAGAAAAAATCGCCCAAGCTTTTTCTCCTAATAAAAGAATTAAGATGGCAGAAAATATGAAAGAAGCAGTAAATATCGCCTTTAAGTTGGCCGAAGAGGGGGAGACCGTCCTCCTCTCTCCGGCCTGTTCGAGCTACGACATGTTCAAGGATTTCCAGGAGAGAGGAGAAGCCTTTAAAGAAGCGGTAAGAAGACTTAAGAGTAATTGAATCACAAATCGCAAACAAGATGAAAGCATATCAGAATAGACGCCAGACAAGCTGGCTAAATTCTTCGCGATGCTCTGAATGCAGCAAATCAGTGGGCAGAATATCAGAACATCAGAAAATTCTTCTTTCAAGCCTGATATCCTGATCTTCTGATACCCTCCCTTCTGATACCCTGATTCTCTGATCTGCTTATTTCCTTTTGGGGTATGGGGCATTAAAAATTTTATTGGGAATTAGAAATTGGTAATTGGAAATTATTGGAAAAATTGAGGTAGTCAATGAAAAGAATCTCTTCCCATCTGGGACTCTTTCTAATAACCCTGGCCCTGATAAGCATAGGGATCATCATGGTCTATAGTGCCAGCGCCATCCTCTCCTTGGAGAGGTATAATGACCCCTATTTCTTTTTGAAGCGCCAGCTGGCTTGGGTCCTTTTGGGCCTTTCTGGGATGCTTATCGCCGCAAGGATTAACTACCGTGCCCTACCCAAGCTATTAAAGCCTGCACTCTTCCTTACTCTTTGCTTACTCATCATGGTCCTCTTTCCCCAGTTTGGGAAGGAGATCGCTGGTGCCCGGAGGTGGCTCAAGATAGGAGACTTCACCCTTCAGCCTTCAGAGCTGGCCAAGCTCATCCTCATCCTCTATATGGCAGATACCCTCTCCAGAAAGAAAGAGAAGATAAAGAGCTTTGCTTATGGTTTCCTCCCCCCGCTTATCATCCTGGGGGCCATCTTTATCCTCATCCTCCTCCAGCCAGATTTAGGAACTGCCCTCATAATCCTGGTGGTTATTCTGGGGATGCTCTTTGTCTCTGGGGTGCGCTTGAAGTATCTCTTCTCCCTATTCCTCATTGCCCTCCCCAGCATCTGGCTCTTAATCAACAAGGTCGGTTATAGAAAGAGAAGGATCCTGGCCTTCCTCGATCCCTGGGGCGATCCTCGGGGCTATGGCTTCCAGATCATCCAGTCCCTTCTCGCCTTAGGGTCGGGGGGGATCTTCGGTCGGGGTTTAGGAGAGGGAACCCAGAAGCTCTTCTACCTTCCTGCTCCCCATACCGACTTCATCTTCGCCATACTGGGTGAGGAGCTTGGGTTCTTGGGGGGGATAGCGGTCATCATTCTCTTTGGGGCATTCATCTATTCTGGGGCCAGGATCGCTCGCCGGGCCCCGGACCTCTTCGGTAGCCTCCTGGCCTTGGGGATAACCACCTGGATCGGACTACAGGCCATGATCAATATCGGGGTAGCCACGGGAACCCTGCCCACCAAAGGGATACCCCTGCCCTTCATAAGCTTCGGTGGCTCCTCCCTGGTCTTCTCTTTAATCGGAGTGGGAATCCTCTTGAGCATCTCCCTACGCAGCCATAGGTCGCCGACGCTCTCCATCCTCCGAAACAAAGCTTCTGCGGAGGACGGGCATGGCTTTGGTCACTTACGCTCCAGAGTTTCAGCGACGGGGCGCGACGGAGCGAGGCAGAAGAGATGAGGATCCTAGTTACTGGGGGAGGGACAGGAGGCCACATCTATCCAGCACTGGCCATTGCCCATCGCCTTAGAAAAGAGAATTATCGGATCCTCTTTGTGGGAGCAGAAGAGGCCCTGGACAGGGATATCATTATCCGGGAAGGCTTTGAATTCAGAAGCATCTCGGTCCTACCTCTAGAGAGAAGGGTCTCCCTTCAATTACTTAAATTTCTAATTAAATTCATCATGGGATTCTTCCAATCCTTTCCCGTTCTATTTAATTTCAAGCCCCATCTAATAGTAGGTACTGGAGGATATTCCAGCGCCCCGGTTGCTCTGGCAGCCTATTTCTTGCGCATCCCTCTTCTGATCCATGAGCAGAACCTCTATCCTGGCCTGACCAATCGCTTCCTCTCTCGCTTCGCAAAAGAGATAAACATCACTTTTGCGGAGTCGAAGGAATATTTTAAGAAGAAAGAGGCAAGAGTAACGGGAAATCCCATACGAGAAAAGATCTTGAATCTGGATAGGGAAAGAGCACTCAAAGACCTTAAGCTTCGTTCCAAGAGGTTTAATCTCTTAATCTTTGGGGGGAGTCGGGGGGCGAGGGCCATCAACTATTGCCTTGCCCAAGTCCTAAAAAAAGGTCTCTTAGAAGGAAAGGGTCTCCAGATCATCCTCCTCACCGGCTTTCTCGACTTTGAGTACCTCATTCAGGCTTCAAAGAGTAGTAAGATTCCTTTACTCATAAAGCCCTTTCTCCATAATATGGCCCAGGCCTACGGGGCGGCAGACCTGATCGTCTCTCGAGCCGGAGCAACCACCTTAGCCGAGCTCACTGCCTGCGGCCTGCCCGCCATTCTCATCCCCTATCCCCATGCCACCAGCAGGCATCAGGAGTATAATGCCCGTTTCCTTGCCAAAGAAGGAGCGGCTATGGTAATATTGGAGAAGGACCTCTCTCCAGAGAGGTTGGCAGATAGCATCCTGCGGTTGATGAGAGATAAAGAGAGATTGGAAAGGATGAGGGAGAGAAGTAGGGGGTTGGGAAGGCCCTGGGCAACAGATCGGGTGATGGAGTCCATCTATAAATTGACGATGGCTAAGCCATCACTTCGCGAGGAAAAATGTTTAAGAAAGTAGAGAGAATCCACTTCATCGGCATTGGGGGAGCAGGGATGAGCGGCATGGCAGAACTCTTATTCAATCTGGGCTATAAGGTTACTGGTTCAGATATCGCAGAGAGCCCGGTAACGAAGAGGCTTAAAGATTTGGGAATAAAGGTCTATCTCGGCCATAGAAGTTCCCAGATCGGCCCCTGTGATGTAGTAGTTACCTCTAGTGCCATCCCTCCCAGCAATCCAGAGGTAAGGGCTGCGGTAGCGGCTAAGATACCGGTCATCCCCAGGGCGGTGATGCTTGCCGAACTGATGAGGATGAAGGAGGGGATCGCCATCGCCGGTACCCACGGGAAGACGACCACCACCGCCATGGTGGCCAGGGTACTGGCCAAGGGAGGCCTGGATCCCACCTTCGTCATTGGGGGAATATTGAATAGGACGAGAAGTTCGGCCAAGCTGGGCAAAGGGGATTTTCTGGTGGCCGAGGCGGATGAATCGGATGGCTCCTTTCTTCATCTCTCTCCAGCCATGGCAATCGTCACCTCTATCGACGAGGACCATCTGGACTACTATGGCACACTTTCCAGGCTAAAAGAGACCTTCCTGGAGTTCATCAATAAGGTCCCCTTCTATGGCCTGGCTATACTCTGTTCTGACGATCCCAATATCCGGGATTTCCTTCCTCGGGTGAAAAAGAGGTATCTCACCTATGGTCTGAAGGGACCAGCGGAGCTCATAGCCCAGAGAATAAAGAGGACGAAAAGGGGATTGGTAGAATTTACTGTCATCTATCACCAGAAGAATTTGGGAAGGATAACCCTGGGCCTTCCCGGTATCCATAACGTTCAAAATAGCCTGGCAGCTATTGGGGTGGGTCTGGAGCTGGGCATCGACTTTGCTAATATCCGGAAGGCACTGAAGGATCTCAAAGGAGTAGAGAGGAGATTAGAAATCAAGGGGGAGAAAGAATCCATCCTGGTCATCGATGACTATGCCCACCATCCTACAGAAATAAGGGCGGTACTCGCCACCATTAAGGGGAGGTATCCAGGGAGAAGGGTAGTAGGCGTCTTCCAGCCCCATCGCTATACTAGAACCAGGGGTCTACTAAAAAGTTTTGCCGCCTGTTTTAAAGGTCTGGATATCCTGATCCTCGCTAAGATCTATCCTGCGGGTGAGAAGCCCATCCCGGGAGTAAAGACGAAGAACCTACTTCCCCTCATGGCTAAAAGAAAGAGGCCAAGGGTGAGATATATTGCTTCTTTGGAGAAAATAGTTAAGTATCTTCTAAAAATATTAGAGCCCAATGATTTACTTCTTACTTTAGGAGCCGGGGATGTCTATTGGGTGGGAGAGGAACTCCTCAGGAAAATGAAAAATGCAAAATGAAAAATGAAAAATGTAAAATCAAAAATAAGATTAGAGACGAGATTCAGAGGATAGTGAAGGGGGAAGTAAAGTTCGCTGAGCCTATGAGCAGGCATACCTCTTTTAACATTGGTGGCCCGGCGGACTGCCTCATTGCCCCCCAAGATATAGAGGATATAAGAAAAATTATTCTTTTTAGCAGAAAGAGAAAGCTCCCCCTAAGAGTAATGGGCCAGGGAACGAACCTCCTGGTCCGGGATAAGGGGGTAAGAGAAATAGTCATAAAGTTAGGGAAAGGTTTTGAGGGCATCAAGTTTTCAGGAGATCATCTTCTGGCAGGAGCGGCGGTGAGACTCTCTACTTTAATAAAGCTGGCTGCCTCCAAAGGATTGGGGGGTTTGGAGTTTGCTGTCGGTATCCCGGGGAGTCTGGGTGGGGCCGTGGCAACCAATGCTGGGACAGGAAGCCTTTCCATCTCTCAGAGGCTCATGAGTATCCGGGTGATGTCTGAGGAAGGGAGGGTAAAGGATCTGGGAGCGAAGGATTTAAACTTTGGCTACCGTAGGTGCCCCCTGGGGAAGGATAGCATAATCCTAGATGCCAGACTGAGACTGGAGAGAGCGAAAGAGGAGGAGATCCTGAAGAGAATGAACACTTTCTTAGAGAAGAGAGAGAAGACCCAGCCCCTGGGCGCGGCCAATGCTGGCTGTATCTTCAAGAACCCAGATCCTAAGACTCCAGCAGCGAGGCTCATTGAAGAGACGGGATTAAAGGGGAAGAGGATAGGAAGGGCCGTTGTCTCTAAGGTCCATGCCAACTTCATCCTCAACCTGGGAAGAGCAAGAGCAGAGGATGTGCTCACCCTCATGGAAGCAATAAAGGAGGAAGTGAAGGGAAAGACAGGAATAGATCTGGAGCCAGAGATTGAGATCTGGGGAGAAGACTAATAAAAATGCAAAATTTAAAATGCCTGCCTCGTCGGCAGACAGGCAAAATGAAAAATGAAAAATTAAAGAGACTTAAGAAGAAAAAAATTGGGGTTTTGATGGGTGGGACCTCTGCTGAGAGGGAGATCTCCCTGAAGACCGGGAAGGCCATTCTTCAGGCCCTAAAGAGAAAGGGCTTGAAGGCAATTCCCATAGATGTTGGCAAGGATATCGCTGAGAGACTTCTGGGGGAGAAGATCGAATTGGCCTTCGTTGCCCTCCACGGGAGGGGAGGGGAGGATGGAACGGTACAGGGCCTGTTAGAATTATTGAAAATCCCCTATACGGGAAGTGGGGTCCTGGCCAGCGCCCTGGCCCTGAATAAAGTTCAGGCCAAGAAGGTCTTTAAGTTTCACAGACTCCCTGTTCCAAGATTCCAAGTTTTGAAGAAGGGTCAAGGGTCAAGGGTCAAGGGTCAAGGTTTCTCTTTGCCCCTGGTCATTAAGCCCGCCCGAGAGGGCTCAACCATAGGTCTCTCCATCGTCCACAATAAGAGGGATATAGGGAAGGCCATGGAGAAGGCCTTCGGGTATGACGAGGAGATCATATTAGAGGAGTATATCGAGGGGAAGGAAGTAACGGTAGGGATAGTGGGGGATGAAGCCCTGCCGGTCATTGAGATCCGGCCAAAGGATGTCTTCTATACATATGAGGCGAAGTATATTAAGGGACTGACGGACTTCATCATACCGGCCCGCTTATCTAAGAGAGTCTATTCACAAGTGCAGAGGATTGCCCTTGCTGCTTATCACGCCTTGGGCTGTCGCCACTTCGCCCGGGTGGACATGATAGTGAATAAGAAGAATAAGCCCTATCTCTTAGAGGTCAATACCATACCAGGCATGACCGCTACCAGCCTCCTCCCCCAGGCAGCAGCGAAAAGGGGGATCGGTTTCGATGATCTAGTGCTGAAAATTCTGGAATTAGCACTATAAAAAGTAGGAGAGGAAGTAAGAAAGTAAGTAATACAAAGTGCAAAATTAGCAATATAAAATGTAAAATGAGAAAGTATCGCATTAAAAACCTTAGGATCGCTCCCCGACCTAAACATCTTAAGGGGAAAAGAAAAAGGATAAAGAGTCTCTTTAAGAATACCTTTAGGTTACTTCTCATCTTAGCCATCGTCTCCTCTCTGGGATTTATGGGGAAGTGGTTCCATGAATTTATTCATACCTCTTCGAGTTTTAATATAGAGGAGATCGATATCCAGGGATTGAATCGACTGAAGGAGAAAGAGATCCTCAATCTTTTATCTTTAGAGCTTCCCCAGAATATATTCTACATGGATCTGAAAGAAGCAAGAGAGAGGATCGAGACCCACCCCCGCATCAAAGAGGCCATCATCCATCGTCGTCCCCCAGGGAGGGTCATCATCCGGGTCAGGGAGAGGGAACCCATGGCCCTCATTAATCGGGAAGGGGAGTTCTTGGGGATAGATTCCTCATGCGTTCCCTTTCCCCTGGTGGAGCCCCTAAAGGGAGTTGATCTACCCCTCATCACGGGAATAGAATCCGGCGAGATAATCATTGGTGAAGAGTCAAAATCTCCCAATCTCAGGACGGCCCTGGATATCCTGAAGACCATTCTCTCTTTGAAGGGGCACTTATTCAGCCAGATCTCAGAGATAAATGTGCTAAATGGGATAATCCTCTATACCATAGGGGCCACCCGGGTTCGAATGGGAAAAGAGGACTTCCGGGATCAACTTCTCAATCTCCAGGGGGTGCTCATTCACCTGAATCAGGAGAAGAGGAGGGCGGAATATATCGATCTAAGATTCAAGAATAAAGTCATTGTCAAAGAACACGAATAGACACGAACTGACACGAGAAAAGATAGGAAATGACACACGAAATAACACGAAGAAATTCGTGTGAATTCGTAATAAATTCGCGTGGATTCGTGTAATATGATAGCGAGGAGAAATGGCGAAAGAGGACTTTGTCGTTGGACTCGATATCGGGACAACCAAAATCTGTGCCCTTGTAGGGAAAAGAGACCTGGAGGGAAGAATAGAAATCTTGGGCCTGGGCCTCAGTCCCTCTAAGGGCTTGCGCAAAGGGATGGTAGTTGACATAGAGCATACCATTCAATCCATAACCAAGGCAGTTGAGGAGGCAGAAGCTCAAGCTGGGGTTGAGATAACCGGGATCTATGCCGGGATTGCCGGAGGACATATCGAAGGATTAAACAGGAGCGGGGCGGTGGCTGTTGCTCATCCAAACAGGGAGATTACCAGGAGGGATGTGGAGCGGGCGATGAATGCTGCCCAGGTGGTAGCCATATCCCCGGATAGGGAGGTCATCCATGTCCTTCCCCAGGACTTCACCATCGATGATCAGGATGGGATTAAGGAGCCGGTGGGCATGTCCGGGGTGAGATTAGAGGCCAGGATTCACATCGTCACCGGAGCCGTGGCTGCTGCCCAGAATATTGTGCGGAGCGTCAATCGGGCTGGCTTCCGGGTGGAGGACATTATCCTCCAGCCCCTGGCCTCAGCAGAGGCGGTCCTGACCCCGGAAGAGAAGGAGCTAGGGGTGGTCTTGGTCGACATTGGAGGAGGAACCTCGGATATCACCCTCTTCCTGGAGGGGAATGTGTGGCATACTGCGGTTCTCTCCGTAGGAGGGGATCAGGTAACCAATGACGTCGCCATCGGTCTTTCTACCCCCATCAGTGGCGCAGAGAAAATAAAGAAAAGCTACGGTTCCTGTCTCACTTCCTTAGTGGGAGAGGAGGAGATGCTCCGTATTCCCGGGATTGGGGGAAGGAAGGATCACCCCCTAAAAAGAAGGGTCTTGAGTGAGATAATTCAGCCCAGGATGGAGGAGATATTCTCTTTAGTAAATGAGGAGATAAGGAAGACTGGTTATGAGGACTTGGTCAATGCTGGAGTAGTCGTTACTGGTGGCGCCTCCTTAATGAAGGGGGTGGTGGAATTGGCGGAGCAGGTTCTCGATGTTCCGATAAGACTTGGCCTGCCCCAGGGGGTTAGTGGACTTACTCCGAACGTAAATAGTCCCATCTACGCCACCGGGGTTGGTCTGGTCATGCAGGGTCTGAGGTATCGTGCCTTGGGCCGGCCCTCAAGGTTCACCGAGGGCCATCTCTTCACCAAGATCACAGATAGGATGAAGGAGTGGCTCAAAGAATTTTTTTAAGAGGAAGAAATGGCTATTGAATTTGAGGAAGAGATTCAGGTTCCCACAAAGATAAAGATCATCGGCCTGGGCGGTGGAGGGGGGAATGCTGTGGGAAGACTAGTGGATAAGAGGCTTCCCCAAGTAGATCTCATTGTGGCCAATACCGATGCCCAAGCCTTGAAAGGTTGTCGAGTCTCCCAGAAGATCCAACTGGGCTGTAAGATCACCAAGGGCCTCGGTTCCGGAGCTGATCCCGAGATCGGGAAAAACGCTGCCCTTGAGGATAGGGAAAGAATAAGAGAAGCCTTGGAGGAGGCAGACATCGTCTTTGTCGCTGCCGGGTTAGGAGGGGGAACGGGAACCGGCGCTGCTCCAGTCGTTGCCCAGGTCTCGCACTCTCTGGATGCTCTGACCATCGCTATTGTTACCCTCCCCTTTACCTTTGAGGGGAGAAGGCGGGCCCTTGTGGCAGAGGCCGGCCTCAAAGAACTGAGGCCCAAAGTGGACATCCTGATCGCTATCCCCAATCAGAGATTAATCGATCTGGTGGAAAAAGGGGATTCCATTATCCAGGCCTTCCAGCCAGCAGATGATATCCTCTATCACGGGGTAGCTTCTCTCTCAGATCTGGTGAGCCTTCCCGGATTGGTCAACGTAGACTTCGCCGATATTCGAACAGTCATGAACTCTAAGGGAGAGGCTATTCTAGGATTTGGAAAGGCAAAAGGAGAAAAGAGAGCTCTTGAGGCTACCCAACTGGCCCTGGCCAATCCCCTATTAGAGGAAAAATCCATTAAAGGAGCAAAGGGTGCCTTAATCAATATTGCTGGACCCAAGGACCTTACCCTGAGCGAAGTAAACGAAGTGATGGACATCGTCCACAAAGAGGCGGATGACGATGCCCAGATTATCTTTGGAGCGGGAATAGACGAAAGACTCGAGGAGCTAATCAAGGTAACGGTGATTGCCACGGGCCTGGAGACTCCTGAGAGAGAGGAGGAGGAACCAAAGAGAATCGAAACCATAGACTTTGAAGCCCTACTTTCTAAAGAGCGTGGCATTCCGGCAGGAAAAGACGAGGAGTATCTGGATATCCCCACCTTCATAAGAAAGAAATAGAGATTTCTGAAAAAGTCAGAAATCTTTGATTACATTGATTAAAAATGAGATTACACAGATTAGTTATAAATGAGAAAATCTGTGTAATCAGAGGGCTCTGAAGATTTTTTTGAGCCCTTAAGGATGTTACCCCAAAGGGGCCCTTGGATTCAAGGGCCCCTCTTTTTTGCAACCGCCCGTTCAGGATCCTGAGGATCCTTCAGGATCTGAAGGACAAAGACGCTAAAATATTCGACATTTGTCGAAGATTTTGTTCCGATCTTATCGGAACTCAATTAACTGAAAGACGCAAAAAGAAAATGAAAAGGCCCGAGATTCTCGGGCCTTTTTCTCTTTCGAGGGAAAAAAGTAAAAAAAAGGACTTGCCCCGTTAGAAATTTTGTGATATCATTTACTTAGTAGAGACTTTACCAAGCCCCTAATTTTCTCAAGCAGAATTCTGATCGAGATAAGTTCTAACGGGGCTTAAAATAGAGTTCAACTTCTGATAGAGTAGAAGTTGAAAGCAAGAGGTATCAAAATGGTTGAGCATACCCACTTCGTTCATCTTCATGTCCATACCGAGTATAGCCTTCTGGACGGTGCCTGCCGCCTGAAAGACCTGGTGAAGGCCGCCCGAGACTATCGCATGCCTGCTCTGGCCATTACCGATCATGGGAATATGTTTGGGTCCATCGACTTCTATCGCACGGCCATGACCCGGGGAATAAAGCCCATCATTGGCTGTGAAGTCTACGTTGCCCCCAAGTCAAGATTTGAGAAATCTCTAAGTCAGACGAAAGAAGCCTCCTACCATCTGGTGCTCTTAGTGAAGGATGAGACGGGCTATAGGAATCTGATAAAACTGGTCTCCATCGCTTACTTAGAAGGCTTCTACTATAAACCGAGGGTGGATAAAGAGGTCCTGACCAAATATCATGAGGGGCTAATCGCCCTATCCGGCTGCCTGAAGGGAGAGATCCCCACCCTCATCCTGGATAATAGGATAGAGGAGGCGAAGAAGGTAGCCCTAGAATATAAAGATATATTTGGGCAAAAGAACTTTTTCTTAGAGCTCCACGATCATGGAATAGCGGAGCAGAAGAGGGTAAATAAGGAACTGATCTCGATGGGAAAAGAACTGGGAATCGGCCTGGTGGCCACTAACGACTGCCACTATATCAGAAGGTCAGATGCTCCGGCTCATGATATCCTCTTATCCATCCAGACCGCCACCACCATCGATGACCCCAACCGCCTCAGGTTCTCCACAGAGGAGTTCTATCTCAAGTCCCCTCAGGAGATGGGAGACCTCTTCCGCCATATACCAGAGGCCATTGAGAATACTATTCAGATCGCAGAAAGATGTAACCTAGAACTTAGTTTTGGCGAAACCTACCTCCCTCATTATAAACCTCCCGAGGGCTATACCCTGGATGACTACTTAGGGGGACTCTGCCATAAAGGGCTAAAGGAAAGGCATCCTCAGGCTACACCGGAGATAGAAGAGAGGCTGGAGCACGAATTAAAGATCATCAAGGATACGGGATACGCCTCTTACTTTTTAATCGTTTGGGATTTTATCCAGCTTGCCAAGAGTAAAGGGATTGCGGTTGGCCCGGGAAGGGGTTCTGCTCCGGGAAGCTTGGTGGCCTTCTCCTTAGGCGTCACCAGTCTCGACCCCCTAAAACATGGTCTTCTCTTTGAACGTTTCTTGAACCCGGAACGGGTAACCATGCCCGATATCGACATCGATTTCGCTGATGACCGAAGGGATGAGGTCATCGACTATGTGATAGAGAAGTATGGTAAGGAGAATGTTGCTCAGATCGCCACCTTCGGCACCATGAAAGCCCGGGCGGTGGTCAGAGATGTGGGAAGAAGCCTTAAGATCCCATATTCTGAAGTGGACAGGATCGCCAAGCTCATTCCTCCTGAGATAGGCATAACCATTGAACGGGCCTTAAGCATGGTTCCCGAGTTAAAGGAACTTACCAAGAAGAACGAGAAGGTGAAGAGGCTGGTTGATATTGCCAAGTCACTGGAAGGCCTGGTGCGCCACGCCTCTACCCATGCTGCAGGAATAGTAATTTCCAAAGAACCCCTGACAAACCATGTTCCCCTCTTTAAAGGAGCCCGGGATGAGATCGCCACCCAGTATGCCATGGGACCCTTAGAGGCCATTGGCTTACTCAAGATGGACTTCCTTGGTCTGCGTAACCTCACGGTCATGGGCAATACTATGAAGATTCTAAAGGAGAAAGAGAATATCGATATCGATATGAGCAAGATCCCCTTGGATGATGAGAAAACCTTCCAGCTTCTAAGGAAGGCCCATACGGTTGGTGTATTCCAGATAGAATCAAGCGGGATGAGGGATCTCTTAAAGAAGCTCAAGCCAGAGGAATTCTCAGATATTGTCGCTTTAATCGCCTTATATCGACCAGGCCCTATGGGAAGCGGCATGACGGATGACTTCATCAGGAGGAAGCATGGCCTCATTCCTATAAAGTATCTCCACTCCAGGTTAGAGCCCATCCTGAAGGATACCTATGGGGTCATTCTCTATCAGGAGCAGGTGATGCGCATCGCAAGTGACCTGGCGGGCTTCACTATGGCCAAGGCAGACCTCTTAAGGCAGGCCATGGGAAAGAAGATTTCGGTGCTTTTAGATCAGCAGAGAAAGGAGTTCGTAGAAGGAGCAATAAAGAATGAAATAAGTAGAAATATTGCGAATAGGATCTTTGACCTCATCTCCCACTTCGCAGGTTATGGTTTCAATAAGAGCCATTCCAGCGCCTATGCTTTGATTTCCTATCAGACCGCCTATCTTAAGGCCAATTATCCTTTATACTATATGGCGGCCCTCCTTACCAGCGAGATGAATAATACTGATAAACTTATTAAGTATATTGAATTGACAAAGAGGATGGAGATCGATATCCTTCCCCCAGATATTAATGAGAGCATGAGGGATTTTACGGTAGTAGGGAATGGCATCAGGTTTGGCCTGGCAGCAGTGAAGAATGTGGGGTCTGGGGCCATCACCTCTATGACTGAGATACGCGAGAAAAAGGGGAAATTCCGCTCACTATACCATTTCTGTGAGGAGGTGGATACCAGGCTCATCAATAGAAGGGCGATAGAGAGCCTCATAAAGTGTGGGGCCCTCGATTCCCTGGGAGCAAAGCGCTCCCAGCTCATGGCCGTCATGGATGAGGCCTTAGAGCGAGCGAGTGTGAGACAGAAGGAGCGGGCCCGGGGGCAGACTTCCTTCTTGGAGGTCCTGGAAGAGGTGAGAGAGACTGGCTATCTTCCCGATATGGAGGAGTGGCCAGAGAATAAGCTCTTGGCCTTTGAGAAAGGGGCCCTGGGATTCTATATCTCAGGCCATCCCTTAGCCAGATTCTCCCGGGTTCTGGAGAAGTATACCACCACTACCACTGCCGAACTGGGAGAACTGACCAATGGAAGCGAAGTTACTCTGGGGGGAATAATAACTACCTTGAGGCTCATCACCACCAGGAACGGAAAACGGATGGCCTTTGCCGGCTTAGAGGACTTGAAGGGAAGGGTGGAGGTCATCGTCTTTCCCGATGTCTATAATCAAGAGGCCTCTCTAGTAAGGAAGGAGACCATGGTCATCATCAAGGGAAGGGTGGATAAGAGTGGAGAGATAGCCAAGGTCATTACCTCCCAGATCCTTCCCCTGGAAGAGGCAGAGGAGCTCTTGACGAAAGCGATTCACATCAATATGACCACCACAGGATTGGAAGGGGAGATGCTGAACCCCCTGAACAAGATTATGCTCAACCATCCGGGAGAGGCGAAGGTCTATCTCCATCTCAGGACCACCCATCATGGGGAGGCGGTGATAAGCCCCGGCCCCAGGATTAAGGTGAAGGCAACCCCGAAACTTAAGAGAGAGATTGAGGAGCTATTGGGAGAAGGAACTATCTATTATACAAGTTGAATAATTCCACTTAGTATAGTATAATAAAATAGTAATCAGTGAACGGTGAACTTCGAAGTAACCAGCGAACAGTAGCCAGCGAAACCATAGATTATCAGAACATCAGACTATCAGAATGAGAATTCAGATGGTCAGAATATCAGATTAGAACATCAGTGCATCCCCGAAGGAAAGCCTCCCCGAAGGACAAGCCTACGGGGCAGGTCGGTTTCCAACGGGGCAGGCAGAACATCAGAATAAGAACTCAGAATACCAGATTCATTTTTTTCAATCTGACCCTCTGATAACTGACCTTCTCCATCTGATAATCTGGTTATCTGATACTCTTCTACTTTTTTACTGTCCCGAAGGGATCCCATTAGGATAAACTGTAAACTGGTTACTGTAAACTAATACCTACCTGAAAGGAGGAAAAAAGATGCCATTAGTAACCACGAAAGAGATGTTGAAGAAGGCCCAGGCAGAAGGGTATGCAGTAGGGGGGTTCAATGCCAATAACCTGGAGATCGTCCAGGCCATCATTGAGGTAGCGGAAGAGGAGAGGGCCCCGGTGATCTTACAGGCCTCTCAGGGAGCGATAAAGTATGCCGGTCTGGAATATATCGTGGCCATGGTACGGGTTGCTGCGGAGAAGGCAACCGTTCCCGTTGCCCTACATCTGGATCACGGGACAGATTATCTACAGAATATCAAGTGTATGAGAGCGGGTTTTACCTCTCTTATGTTCGATGGCTCAAAGCTACCCTTCGATGAGAATGTTGCTTTAACCAAGAAGGTTTGTGAGATGGCCCATGCGGTGGGCATACCAGTTGAGGCAGAGATAGGCCAGATTGGAAAGGCAGGAGGGGATGAACCGGGAGTGGCCATAGAGAAGGCCCAGGAGTTCTATGCCAAGCCAGAGGAAGCCAAGAGATTTGTGGAATTAACTGGCCTGGATTCCTTAGCCGCAGCAATAGGAACGATACATGGTTGCCGGACCCCCTTTGCCAAATTGGATATACCCAGGATAGAGAAGATCAGGGAATTAACCAATGTCCCTCTGGTATTGCATGGGGCCAGTGGCGTCGATAACGAAGAGATTAAGAAGGGAATTGCTGCTGGGATGAGCAAGATAAATATCGATACGCGAATAAGGATGGCCTTTGTCAAGAAGACCAGAGAGGTCTTGGCAGAAAAGCCAGACGAGATCGATCCCAGAAAGGTCCTTGGTCCAGCAAAGGAAGCGGCAAAAGAGGTGATTAGGGATAGGATGAGACACTTCGGCTGCAACGGCAAAGCCTGAACGCAGATGTCGGATGCGCTTCGCTGGCATCCGAGAGAGCATGAATATCAAGCAATGACCGCAGATCAAAACGCAGATGACCGCAGACAAAAATCAGCGGCTGACGCCTCAAGGCAAACAAAGTGCGTTAAGTATCAGTGTACTATGTCAGCGATAATCAGCGTTTGAGGGGGGAGATATGGTGAAAAGGATTGGAATACTGAATGGAGGAGGAGACTGCCCGGGATTGAACCCGGCCATAAGAGGAGTTGTAGCAAGAGCATTAGACTATGGTTTCGAGGTCATTGGAATATTGGAGGGGTATAAGGGACTCATTGAAGGAAAAAGTAAGCCTTTGAAACTAAAGGATGTGGAAGAAATCATCGGTAAGGGGGGAACCATATTAGGAACCTCAAGGGTCAACCCCTTCAAGGAGAAGAGGGGGGTAGCGAGGTCCTTAAAGAACATTATGAGACTTAAACTCCATGGACTTATTGTCATGGGTGGTGAGGATACCTTAGGAGTGGCAAATAGATTACATAAAGAATGTAAGGTAAAGGTAGTGGGCGTTCCCAAGACCATGGACAATGACCTATCTGCCACAGACTATACCTTCGGCTTTGACACCTCAGTGACCATTGCGGTCGATGCTGCGGAAAGATTAAGGGATACTGGAAGATCTCATCGGAGGATAATGATCCTGGAAGTCATGGGAAGGCATGCCGGCTGGGTGGCCCTCTTCACTGGCATGGCTTCCGGCGCGGACTGGATTCTCATTCCAGAGGAGAGAGTAGATATCGATAAGATGTGTAAGCACTTAAAGAAAGTTCATAAGAGAAAGAACTATGCCTTAGTGGTAACCTCTGAGGGAATAAAGATTCCCGGAATGGGGGTGGCAAAGGAGAAATTAGACCAGTTCGGTCATATGATATTGAGGAAGAGGGGAGTGGGAGAGGATCTGGCAACCATAATCAAGGAGAAGACCGGGCTCGAAACCCGGGCATCGGTCATCGGTCACATCCAGAGAGGAGGGCCCCCCACCCTATTTGATAGGATGCTGGGAACGAGGTGCGGGGTAAAGGCAGCCGATTTAGTGGCTAAGGAAAAGTTTGGAAGGATGGTTGCTTTAAGAGGAAATGAGATAATCGATGTTCCTCTATCAAAAGCAGTAGCCCAGTTAAAGACCGTTGATAAGAAGTGGCGGGACTTAGCAAAAGTCTTCTTTAAGTAAGACGCGAATAAAACGAAGCAGTGCCGAAGTGGCGGAATTGGTAGACGCACACGACTCAAAATCGTGTGGCCGTAAGGCCGTGTGGGTTCAACTCCCTCCTTCGGCACCAAATTTTTAGGAGAAATATTTGATTAACCGATTAGTTAAAAAACATAGGAAACTTATTTTTTTCATTGTCATTCTTTTCATCCTCTTTTTGATTCCTACCTCTAGATTAAAGCCCATTGATGGAGTAACTGGCTTGCCTTTGGAAGGATATAAGATAAAGATTCCTGCGACCGCCTATATCCTTGAGCCCTTTGTAGGAGTCTCCCAGTACTTCTGGCGCTTCACAGACTTCAGATTCCAGACCCTTTCCTGGCTGGTCTGGATAATCGTTCTATATCTTTTTTTCAACTTAAAAAGGAAAATTAATATTTCTGAAAGGTTAAAGGGGCTATTTAAAGTCCTCATATCCTTTGTTTTAGTCTGTTTTTTTATTACCTTGGTGCCTCTACCAAAGTATAGTCTGCAACCAGAGAATCCTAAAGAAATTTTGATCGATCTCCATAGTCACACCACTTGTTCCCATGAGGGGATCGCTTCCCCAGAAGAGAATATCAGATGGCACCTGGCTCATGGTTTCGATGCTTGGGCGATTACTGATCATCCTCGAACATTAGAAGGAGCAAGGAGAGCAAAAGAGATAGCTAAAGAAAAGTATCCTCAAGCAGTGATCATTACTGGGCAGGAAATAAAGTGCTATACGGGAAAACAAGGAGAAAACTTTCTCCTTTTAGGAATTGATGAGGTTATAGATGAACGGAAATACGGTAGAGAGATCGCTAAGATTGCTAACTTAATTCATGAAAAATACAAAGGAGCGGTTATCGTCCCCCATTGGTGGAGGAAGAAATTCCATAACTTAAAAAACTTGGCTGAGGCTGGAGTGGATGGGTTTGAGATCTATACTGCACGCGCCCTGGGGCCTGAAAGATCTATTCGAGAAGCAATCAAAGATGTCTGCCAGGGAAATAATCTCATCATGCTTGGGTCAAGCAACTGGCATGGCTGGGGAAGTGCCTCTCACATCTGGACCTCAACCCATATAGCGGATTGGCCCAAGCTGAATAAGGATGAGAGGGAAGAAGCGATACTCAAGGCTCTACGCGATAGAAAAGCAGATCAATTTAGGGTGATTCTCTATAATAGGGTTGAGCCTCAGAATAGAATGAGGTATCTCTTCGAGCCTTTCATTGGTTCATTCTACTATTTCTCCAGTTTAAATGGTTCCCAGTTCTTATCCTGGATTATTTGGTCAATCATATTCTATTCCCTTTTGTGTCTCATTAGGGAAAGACCTATATTTTTAGATTTAACGGTAATTGGAATAGCCCTCTTCCTCTTCTCCAAAGGGATTACATTCTTGAATCTTTGGGTTCGTTACCTGGCGTATAATGAAATCCTCCTCATTTTAGGAAACATCCTCTTGTGTTTTGGAGCCTTCCTCCTTATTATAGCCATCCTTCCCCTTGTCCATAGGAAATTAAGATGAGGTTTGGGGCTCACATCTCCATTGCGGGTAAGATATATCAGGTGGCAGAGAGGGCCAAAAGGATAGGCTGCAATACTGCCCAGATCTTCTCTCGAAACCCAAGGGGATGGCAACTCAAAGAACTCCTTTCCGATGAAGCAAAGAGACTGAAGGATGATTTAGAAAGATTTGACATCCATCCCCTCATCGTTCATATGCCCTATCTTCCCAACCTGGCCTCTCCTAAAATTGGATTATATCTTAAATCAGTCAATGCCTTAGAAGAAGACTTAAGAAGATCCGAGGTCTTGGGAGCGCCTTATCTCGTTACTCATATCGGAAGCTTTTCCGACCTTTCCAGCCGGAAAGAGGGATTAGAGAGGGTAATTGAGGGAATAAATACCGCTTTTAACAGGGTCAGAAACGATGTCATACTCTTACTGGAGAATACCGCAGGGGGAGGGAGAGAGTTGGGCAGCAGTTTCGAAGAGATTGCAAAAATTATCAAAGATGTTAAAGAGAAGGAAAGGATCGGGATCTGTTTCGATACCTGCCATGGTTTTGCCAGTGGGTATGATTTTAGAACGAAGAAGGCAGTCTCTAAAACCTTGAGATTGTTTGACGATGTAATTGGTTTGAAGAAATTCAAGGTCATCCATGCCAACGACTCCAAAAGTCCTTTAGGTTCCCATATCGATCGCCACTGGCACATTGGGAAGGGATATATTGGAGAGGAAGGGTTCCGGGCATTATTGCATCATCCAGCGATAATAAATCTACCAATCATTATTGAAACTCCTTTTAAAGAACCAGGGGATGATTTAAAGAACTTGGCCACTCTGCGAAGATTGGCCAGATAATTACTTGCAAAAGTCCAAATAATACGCTATAGTATAATAAAGTAACAAGGGATCTCAGTTTTGCGTCTTTAAGTTAAATTTTGCGTCTTTGCAGTTATAATGTCCGCAATGATTTCCGTCCGACCGCCTCTGGCGGACGGACAGGCGCGCTTGTAATTTATCCGTGACCATCCCTGTCTGCCGACAGGCAGGCGTGTTTTTAAACTAACGCAATAAGCGGTAAAAAGAAATCCGTGTATAGGAGGGAGAGATGGCAAAGAAGAAGATAGAAGGGATTCTGGAGAGGACGAAGAAGAGCCTCATTAAGGATTTGGAAGAGGCGAGGAAGAGGCTGGCGGAATTTAGGAAGAGGACCACCGCCCTGGCTAAGAAGGCGAAAGAAGGGGCGGAAAAGACAGCCAGGATTAGCAGGTTGAGACTGGAGATCGTTTCCTTGGTTCAGAGAAAGGATAGGAAACTAAAGGAGCTG
The DNA here is from genome assembly GCA_030615855.1 of bacterium. Lineage (GTDB taxonomy): Bacteria > UBP18 > UBA7526 > UBA7526 > UBA7526 > JAUWXM01. Next base: position 22,039 of record JAUWYL010000013.1, read on the forward strand.
GGGAAGAAGGCCTATCACCTGATTAAGAGCGGAAAGATCTCTGGAAAGGGTCTGAAATCCTTGAGTGAAGAGATAAGGAATCTGGAGACGAAGATCCGAAAGAAGGAGAAAGAGATCAAACAATTAAGAAAATAAGGACCTCCGATTTCATCGGAGAACCTTGTTTTATTGAAATTTCGATACCTTAAAATAGGTAATAGAATGAATAGAAGGAGAGGCATAACCTTGATCGAACTCATGGTAGTGGTAGTCATCGTGGGACTAATAGCCGCTATTGCTTCAGTGAAGATCATCCCTCATCGCAAAGAGGAGGTAAGGGTCAAGGCAGCCAAGGCAGAGATGGATACCATAAGTATCTCTTTGGAGATGTATCGCTCAGATATCGGGTGTTTTCCTGAAACGGATTATCATCTTCGCGCTCTGATTGAGAACCCATTTCCAGTGGGAAGTAATGATTTCGACAAATGGAATGGACCATATATAAAGTATAGAAGATTCGTTGTTAAGGGTTGTGGCTGTTTTAGACAAGAAACTATTTATCCTACTGATCCCTGGGGAAATGAATACGGCTACCAGAAAAACGCAGATGGCTCTTGTGATATCGTCTCTTATGGAAAGGATGGGGTATCAGGAGGAACGGGCTGGGATGAGGACATTGTAAGAACCTGCATTAAGTAATAATTGACAAAAAGGAAAGGCCGTCCAAAAGGACGGCCTTTTTTTATTCCCTAATACTTATTACTTTTTTCCCGCCTTTGGCGGTGGCTCTTTCTCTTTTTCCTTCTCCTTCTTCTCCTCGGCCTCCATCTCCTTTGTTGTTATCTTGGAGAGGGCGGTCAACCCCGCATAAGCACCTATATTCATGGTATCTACTGCCGTAGAGGGAACGATCATGATGGTGGCCTTCTCCTTCAATCCCTCATAGAGCATATTCATGGCCCTGAGATGTAGGGCAGTAGGATTGTTAGCATAGGTCTTTGCTGCATCTGCAAACTTACCGGCGATCAACCTTTCTGACTCTCCCAGTAGAACCCGGGCCTGCTTCTCTCTCTCTGCCTGGGCCTGCATGGACATGGCCTTCTGCAACTCCTGGGGAATGAGTACCTCTCGGATCTCCACCGACTGAACGGAGATCCCCCAGGGATCGCTTCGATCGTCGATCCTCTTCTTAAGATCGACATCCAGCCTCTCCCTTCCCACGAGCATCTCGGAGAGTGTGGTCTTTCCTATGGTGTCCCTTAAGGCGGTCTGGGAGGCCAGGGAGATGGCTGTTCTATAGTTCTCTACCTCAAGGGCAGCCTTCTCGGGATCGAAGACCTTCCAGAAGACGATGGCATCCACATCCACCGGAACATTATCCTTAGTCAGAGTCTGCTCTGCCCTGATATCCGTAGCCCAGACCCTGATATCTATCCAGTAGGGGGTGTTTTCCACAATGGGAACGACCCAGAAGAGTCCCGGTCCTTTCATGCGATGGAACTTCCCCAATTTTAAAATAATCACCCTCTCCCACTGGGAGGCGATCTTCAGAGCTGCTCCTACTAGAAAAGCGAGTAAAACAAAGGGAATGGCCCAGATAGGATTTTGAAAGTAGGAGCTTAATCCTATTCCAATCCCGGCAATAATAATGAAGAGTAACGTAGCTACTGGGTTTATCCTTCCTCCCTCTTTAGGAGCCATACGCAGCAGATCCTCCATCCTAACCATCTCTCTCCTCGGATATTCCATTTTTTTCCTCCTTAGACACGGATTTCTTTGTTCTGCTCACTATTTAGGATTAAATACACGGATAATTATGGATAAATCTGTGTCAATCCGTGCTGTTATCTGTGTGCATCCGTGTTATGGTGGAGGTGAGGGGACTCGAACCCCTGACCTTCTGAATGCCATTCAGACGTTCTCCCAACTGAACTACACCCCCATCCTTTATTCTCATCTTATCCTATTTTTTTAGACTTGTCAAGAAATACTTGCCCCGTTAAAAATCTTAACGGGGCTTGACAAATAGAAAAGTTTGTTTTATCATAATAGTTAACCAAAATTTAAAAGAGGTTAACAGATGAGATTACGTTTCCACCACCTACTCTGCATCCTTGGCTTTCGAGGATTGGGGTACGATGAGAAGTTTATTAAAGGGATGGAGAGAATCATTCAGACGATAAAAGAAAATCTGGACTTAAAAATTAAGTTAGTAGAAGGATGTGATGATATCTGTCAAGCCTGTCCTTTTAATATTAATGGACTTTGCGAGAATGAAGCGGTAGGGGGCGAAGAAAGGGTCAGAGAAAGGGATAGGCAGGTAGCAGGAAGGCTGGATCTCAAAGCTGAGGATATATTGACTATAAAGGAAGTCCTGGATTCGGTAAAGAAGAAGATCAAGCCAGGTGATTTATCAGTTATCTGTAAGGATTGTCCCTGGCTAAAAATGGGATACTGTGAAGAAGGTCTTAAGAAGGTAGACAATTTTCTAAAGGAGGAAGGATGAAAAAAGGTTTAATACTTTTAGGTCTAATTGGTTCATTAATCTTTAGCTTTTCTACGCCAGGAGAGGCACGCCACACAAAGTATGGTGCGGGAGTGGTCTTGGATGATGCGGGAACAGAACCCAAGGGGACATTTGAGCTCACCATCCCCAAGGTAGTCTATAGTGGCTCACCTGGCTATTATACCACCTCCATCTGGCTTGCTTTAACCTATGGGATAACAGATCATTTAGAAATGGTCATTGCCCCTGAGGTGCATGATGCCATATGGGGAAGGGATAATAGTGGTAGCGACCATGACTTTGGGGATGTTGTCTGCGGGCTTAAGTATCAATTCTCAGAGGAAAGGGATAATCTACCATCCTTAGCAGCAAAGTATTCTCTGAAAATCCCTACTAATACGGATAGCAAGGGTCTGACTACAGGAGAGGTTGATCATGCGCTCTATCTCATTGTGAGTAAAGGCCTAATTGGAGGGCAACTCAATCTCAATCTAGGCTATAAGTATGTTGGTAAACCAAATGATAAGACCTATTCCAACCAGGTGAGCTATGGAGCGGCTTATGTCTATCCCGTGAAGAAGGTTTCATTGGTCCTGGAATTAGTGGGGAAGACAAACTATAAGGAACCCCATCTCACAGTAAAGGAGAATACTCTGGATCTCTATGGTGGCTTTAAGTATGGCTTTACTCCCGCCCTCGGTATGAAGGCTTCCCTGGGCACCAGATTGAACCAGGCCTCACCAGATTATTTAGCCTTTCTTGCCTGCGCTTATTATTTCAGTATTAAAAATTAACTTGAAATCAAAAATAATTTATGGTAGGATGTAATAGGAGGTACAAGAGATGGTCGTTATTGAAAAAACATGGGGTAGTTTCTGGAGAATAGGAAAGCGGGAAGTAATTACTAATAGATTTAGTTGTGCCCTGGTTGGGATAGGTAGCTTCATCGCCTTCACTGCCTTAGGAGCCTTTGTTCGGATTCCCTTACCCTTTACCCCGGTTCCCATCACCCTGCAGACCTTCTTCGTTTTATTGGCCGGAGCCCTATTAGGCAAGAGGTTGGGGACCTTGAGCCAGTTGGGATACGTATTCCTTGGCAGTCTAGGTCTTCCCATCTTCGCCGGTGCTACAGGTGGCTTAATCCCCCTCTTTGGCCCTACAGGTGGCTATCTTTTAGGATTCATCCTTGCCGCCTATATAATTGGAAAGGTACTCAGCATTAGAGAGAAAGCCAGTTTTGGCTGGGTGGTTTTGGCCATGGCCATAGGCTCCTTAATCATCTATCTCTTGGGCGCTATTCAGCTCGCTCTGTTCGCTCACCTGGGAGTCAGGAAGGCACTCTTTTTAGGGGTAGTCCCCTTCATCCCTGGAGATGCCTTAAAGTTATTTGCTGCTGCCAGCCTCTACTATAAACTTCAGCATCGGGCAAGTCACATCTTCCCTCGCTAAACCATTTCTCTTACGCTCCAGTCAAACTCTTTGAGTCACTAAATAAAAAGAATCAAGATATCCCTAGAAATTTTGAGTTCCTAAGGTTTTGCCACAAATCTTGTCCGATCGGACACCATTTGTGGCATTTTTATTTTGAGATATCAGAACTTCAATAAGCAAAAGACGGCGGAGAGCGAAGCGCGCCGTCATTTTGCCAAAAATTTGCAAAAGGGTCTTATCTATGCTATACTAACTAAATTAATGGAGGCAGAATGGGAAGATACTATCCTTTCCAGAAGATTGAGAAAAAATGGCAGGATTACTGGAGGAAGAGGAACCAGTTTAAGGTCAAGGAAGACCCCAAGAAGAAAAAGTACTATCTTCTTGAGATGTTTCCTTATCCATCTGGAAAGCTCCATATGGGCCATATGAGAAATTACGTGGTAGGGGATACCCTGGCTCGCTTCTTGAGGATGAAAGGATATAACACATTATACCCTATGGGCTATGACTCCTTCGGCCTTCCGGCAGAGAATGCTGCTCTTCAGAATAGAACCCATCCTGCAGAGTGGACGAAGAGATGCATCTCTGATATGAGGAAGCAGCAGGAGAAGATGGGATTATCCTATGACTGGAATAGGCTGATCATCACCTGTCAGCCAGACTATTATAAATGGAATCAGTGGATCTTCTTGAAGTTCTATGAGAGGGGATTGGCCTATAAGAGGAAGGCGCCCATCAACTGGTGCCCCTCTTGTAAAACAGTCTTAGCCAATGAACAGGTTGAGGAGGGGAAGTGCTGGAGATGCGAATCAAGGGTTGAGATAAGAGACTTAGAGCAGTGGTTCTTCAAGATTACAGAATATGCTCAGGAATTATTAGAAGATTTAGAGAGGTTGGAGGGATGGCCGGAGAGGGTGAAACTGATGCAGGAGAACTGGATCGGAAGATCAACTGGAACTCTGGTCAACTTCAGACTCAAGGATAGCGATAAGATCCTCCCCATCTTTACTACCAGGCCAGATACTCTCTATGGAGTGACCTTCATGACCATGGCCTGTGAACATCCCTTGGTTTTAGAATTGGTTGAGGGTACCAAATATGAGAAAGAAGTTAGGGAATTTATAAATAGAGTAATCTTGGAGGATAGATTTACCAGAACGGCAGAGGATAAGGAGAAGGAAGGGGTCTTCATTGGTAGGTGCGCCATCAATCCCCTAACCAATGAAGAGATTCCCGTCTATGTGGCCAACTTCGTTCTCTTAGAGTATGGTACCGGGATTATCATGGCCGTTCCTGCCCATGATCAAAGAGACTTCGAGTTCGCCCAGAAATATAACATCCCCATAAAGCAAGTCATTCAGAAGTCAGATATCAGATATCAGATATCTGAATTGACTGAGGCTTATATTGACCCTGGAATCATGGTAGATTCTGCTCAATTCACTGGTCTGAAATCAGAAGAGGCCAAGGGGAAGATTACTACCTATCTAAAAGAGAAGGGGTGGGGGAAGAGGGCGGTTCAGTATAAGTTGCGCGATTGGCTCATATCCCGCCAGAGATACTGGGGAACACCCATTCCTATCATCTACTGCAAGAAGTGTGGAGTAGTTCCTGTTCCGAGAGAGGAACTACCGGTAGAATTACCGCAGGATGTTAAATTTACCGGAAAAGGTAACCCCCTAAAGAAATGTCAAGAATTTGTAAATTGCAGATGTCCTAAGTGTAAGGGGAAGGCCAGAAGGGAGACGGATACCATGGATACCTTCGTTGACTCCTCCTGGTACTTCTCTAGATATTGTAGCCCGGATTATGATAAGGAACCATTTGATAAAAAGAGGATAGATTACTGGATGCCCGTTGATCAGTATATTGGGGGAATAGAGCACGCCATTATGCATCTTTTATATGCCCGATTCTTTACCAAGGCCTTGAGAGACATAAAATTATATAAGATCGATGAGCCCTTCAAGAGACTATTCTGTCAGGGGATGGTGGTAAAGGATGGGGCCAAGATGTCCAAGTCAAAGGGGAATGTGGTCTCTGTTGACGAGATAACGAATAAATACGGTGCAGATACTGCCCGGCTATTCATTCTCTTTGCCTCTCCTCCAGAAAAGGACCTGGAATGGAGTGTGGAAGGAGTAGAAGGGTCATTTAGGTTTTTGAATAGGGTATGGAGATTAATTAATGATTTTAATTTCCAATTTCCCCCGGCCTCGCCAAGCGAAGCGGGGCGGGCAATTTCTAATTTACAAGGTAAACCCGAAACCCGAAACCCGAAACCCGAAACTGAGTTAAAAAAGATTACTCATAAAACGATTAAGAAGGTGACTGAGGATATTGAAAAGAGGTTCCATTTCAATACCGCCATCTCTGCCATTATGGAGCTGGTCAATGCTATACAAAACTCAAAACTCAAAACTCAAAACTCAAAACTCCGAACTCCGAACTCCGAACTCCGAAAAGCTATTGAGACCGTAGTGCTATTACTATCTCCCTTTGCTCCCCATATCTGTGAAGAGATCTGGGAGAACCTGGGTAATAAACCGAGTATCGGCCAAAAGGATTGGCCAACCTATGATCCAAAAGCAATTATAGAAGAGGAGATTCTAATCGTCATTCAAGTAGATGGAAAACTCCGAAGCAGAATAAAGGTCCCTATAAATTCAAGCGATGACGAAGTAAAAGAGAAGGCCTTAGCGGATGACAGAATAAAGAAATTTATTTCGGAAAAAAAGATCAAAAGAGTCATTTTAGTGCCCAAGAAACTGGTGAATATCGTCACCAGATAGTAAGTAACAAGTAGCAATTGTTCAATATTAATTGTTCAATGTTCATTGTAAATTGTAAGCTATCAGGGGGAATAAAATGAAGATAAGACGAATCATTCTATTGGTAGCGCTTATGATTGGAATAGTGGCGGCTGGTTGCGCCTATAAGGCAGAATATAGACTGCCTCCCCATATCAAGAAGATCGCCATTCCCATATTTGGAAACGATACCTATGAGTATGGGGCAGAGAATAGTCTGACCGATGCTGTCATTGAGAGCTTTCTTACCGATGGGAGGTTGAAGATTGTAAGTCTAAGGGATGCTGACGCTGTGCTTCAGGGGACAATAAGCGGCTATGGTAAGGATATTTTATCCTATGACGATTACGATGTGGCCGAGGAGTACCGGGTATATATTGAGGCCAATATTGCCCTGAAGGATCTGACAACCGGTGAAATCTTGTGGGAAGAGAAGGAGATGAGGGAGACGAGCACCTACTGGGATACGGATACTGCCCTCCAGCCAAAAGAGACAGAGGCAGAAGGAAAGGCCAGAGCCATCGACAACTTGGCAAAGGATATCGTTAATCGGGTAATCAGAGGATTCCCCACTGCAAAGTGGAAGAGGGGAATAATTCCGGTAGAAGAGGAGAAGTAAGACACCTATGGAAGAGAAATTAAAGAAAGGACTGGGACTTCTCGATGTCTTCTGCATCGCTTCCGGTGCCATGATCAGTTCTGGATTATTCATTCTGCCTGCTTTAGCATATGCTAAGACCGGACCGGCTATGGTCTTCTCTTATATCTTAGCTGGCCTTCTCATCTTACCAGCCATGCTTGCCAAGGCGGAACTGGCCACTGCTATGCCCAAAGCAGGAGGAACCTATTTTTTTATTGAAAGAAGTATGGGGGCCGCTGCCGGTACCATAGGTGGGCTCACCAGCTGGTTCTCCCTGAGTTTTAAAAGCGCCTTTGCTCTGGTGGGGATGGGTATATTTGCAACGCTGGTTAACCCCAATATTACCGAGATGCAGATAAAACTTATTGCCGTAGGATGCTGTCTCTTCTTTATGTTCGTAAATATCATCGGGGTCAAACATACCGGGAGGTTTCAGATAGCACTGGTTCTCTCTCTCATTGGCATCCTTGTCTTATATGTCCTTCGTGGTTCTTTCTCTCTTCAACACTCCAGATATATTCCCTTTATGCCTTTTGGTCCGGGTTCTGTCTTTGCTACCGCCGGTCTTGTTTTTATCTCTTTCGGGGGACTAACAAAGATATGCTGTGTGGCAGAAGAGGTAAAGAACCCGGGACGAAATATACCACTGGGAATGTTTCTTGCTTTTAGCATAGTAATGGTTCTCTATGCTTTAGTTACTTTGGTAACCGTAGGCTTGCTCGATCCCCAAAATCTTTCCAGTTCTCTTACCCCCATCTCGCTTGGCGCCAGCACTTTCATGGGAACCGCGGGAGGTGTGGTATTGGCCATTGCTGCCTTCTTGGCCTTCATCTCCACGGCCAATGCTGGAATTTTAGCCGCCTCTCGCTCACCTATGTCTATGAGCCGGGATCAACTTCTGCCCGGGTTCTTCAAGAAGATCGGCTCCAAATTTAAAACTCCTTATTCCTCTATAATCTTCACCACTCTCTTTATGATTATCGTTATCTTATTCTTAAGTCTGGAGAATTTGGTCAAGACCGCCTCTACTTTAATGATTCTATTGTTCGCCTTTGTAAACCTGTCTGTGATCGTTATGCGGGAAAGTAAGATACAGACCTATCGCCCAAAATTCCGCTCTCCCCTCTATCCCTGGATTCAGATCTTAGCCATTGGTAGTTATGGATTTCTCATTTTTAAAATGGGAAGGCTTCCCCTCGAAATAACTGGAATTTTTATCGCTTGTGCCCTGGCCTGGTATCTGGTCTATGCCCGGGCTAAGGTAAGCCGCCGGTCGGCCCTGATGCATATTGTGGAGCGCATCACTGCCAAAGAATTAAAAGGTACCACCTTACGAGATGAATTAAGGGAGATTATAATTGAGCGAGACAAGATCGTTGAAGATAGATTTGATCGCCTGATAAGAAACTCCAAAATTTTAGATATAGACCGCTCTATATCATTAGAAGAGATGTTTACAATGTTATCCGCTACCTTCTCCCAGCGCGTAGGGATAGATGAAAAGACCCTCTTTGACCTCTTTGTGGAGAGGGAGAAGCAGACCAGCACCGTGATCGCCCCCGGGCTGGCCATACCGCATGTCATTGTCAAAGGAGTCCAAGAGTTTGACATTCTTTTAGTCCGTTGTAAAGAAGGGATTATCTTCCCTGATGTTCCTCAACCAGTACATACCATGTTTGTTCTGGTCGCTTCTCCTGACGAACGCAATTTCTACCTCCGCGCTTTAGCGGCCATTGCCCAGATTGCCCAGGATAAAGACTTTGATAAGAATTGGTTAAAGGCCCGCAACATTGAGGAGTTGAGAGATATCATTCTCTTGGCAGAGAGGAAACGCATCGGCATAATTTAAAGCATCGGAACTTCAATGGAACCACGGATTAAATGGATTGGACAGATTTTTAAAGAGACTACTAATCTGTGTAAATCTGTGAAATCTGTGGTTACTATTTTGGAATGGAGAGATAAATGTATCATCCTTCATTGAAAGAGTTTATTAGGAAGGCTAAAGAGGGGAATCTGATCTCGGTTTACAGAGAAGTGTCAGCGGATTTAGAGACTCCAATATCCATCTTCAGCAAGATTGAGACCGGAAAATATGCCTTTCTTTTAGAAAGCGTAGAAAGAGGAAAGAAAATCAGTCGTTACTCCCTGCTGGGTTCTGACCCTTCTCTCATCTTCAAGATTAAGGGTAAGAGGATAGAGATTATTAGAAGAAATAGAAAAGAAGACTATGAAACACCTAATCCTTTAGAGGCCTTGAAGAAGTTATTGCTCAGTTACAAAACGGTGAAGGATGAGAACCTACCGGGGTTCGTTGGGGGTGCGGTGGGCTACCTCGGTTATGACATCGTGCGCCTCTTTGAAGAATTACCGGATGAAAATCCTGACGATCTCAATCTACCCGATGCCCTATTCTTCTTTGTTTCCACATTTCTTCTCTTTGACCATCTAAAGCATAGAATCAAGGTAGTATCCTGTGCCCCAATTAAGGGGAATCCTAAAAGAGCATATCAAGAAGCGATTAGAAAGATTGAAAATTTAATAAATCAGCTGGAGAAACCAACCCCCCATCACCGATCATCCATCCTCCGTAGCAGTTGCACTGCTACTGCGGAGGATGGACCGGTCACTGCGGGCACCCCGACAGAGGTCGGGGTCGGATCACCGATTACTATAAAGTCCAATCTCAGTAAGGAAGAATTCAAGAGAATAGTAGAGAGGATCAAAGAATACATTAAGGCAAAAGAGGTGCGACAGGTCATCATCTCCCAGAGGTTAGAGACCAGGATCAACGTTCCTCCTTTTAATATTTATAGAGCGCTGCGCACCATCAATCCCTCCCCTTATATGTTCTATCTGAAGTGTGAAGATCTGAGATTGATCGGCGCCTCTCCTGAAAACTTGGTGAAGTTTGAAGGCAGAAAAGTGATAACCAGGCCGGTAGCCTCAACCAGACCGAGGGGGAAGGATGCCCGGGAAGATGGGAGAATGGCTCAAGAACTCTTTCATAGCTCCAAAGAGAGATCGGAGCATCTGATGCTCGCTCGTTTATGCCAGAAGGAACTGGAAGAGATATGCCAGAGGAATAGTATAAAGATGGAGAGGGAGATGGAGATTGAAAGATATTCCCATGTGATGCATCTGGTCTCCACCATATCGGGAAGACTTAAAAAGAATAAGGATGCCTTTGACCTTATCTATACCTGTTTTCCTTCAGCCACTATTACTGGTGTTCCAAAGAAAAGGGCCATGGAGATTATTGAAGAGGTAGAATCAATAAAGAGGGGTCCTTATACCGGGGCTATAGGGGTCTTAAGTTTCTCTGGCGATCTGGACCTGGGCATCATAGTTAGAAGTATCATCATTAAGGGAAAACGGGCCTATATCCCGGTGGGATGTGGGATTGTAGCGGCCTCTATTCCGGAGAGGGAATATCAGGAGACCAGAGATAAGGCCCAGGCCCAGATTGAGGCCATAAATGCTGCTTAGGAAGTTATTGGAATGAGGTATCAAGAATTAATAAGAGAAATAGAGACGGGTAGAATAAGGCCGGTTTATTTATTCAGCGGAGAAGAGAATTATCTGAAAGAGGATGCTTTAAGGAGAATAAAAGAGGCTTTAATAAAACCGGAATTTTTGCAGTTTAACTATGATCTTCTCTCTGGCAAGGAAATAAGCGGGACAGAACTTTTGAATAAACTTTTAACTCTACCTGTAGGAGAAGGAAAGAGGTTGATACTAATAAGGGATGCCCAGAAATTAAATCCCTTTGTCAAAGAGAAGATAATAGAATATTTGGAGAGCCCTTCCCAGACCAGTTGTCTCATTCTTTGGGCTCCTAAAGTAGACTTAAGGAAGAAATTCTATACTACCATAGAAAAGCAAGGGGAATCTGTTACTTTCTATCCCTTGAGGAATAGGGAATTATCTCTCTGGGTAAGGAATTATCTCTCTCGAAGAAAGAAGAAGATTTCTGCCGATGCCCTTGGGCTCTTAATGGAGAAGGTGGGGAATAATTTAGGTGAGATGGCCGGGGAACTCGAAAAGCTGCTCATTCACGTTGAGAAGGGAAATGAGATTAATCTCGAGGATGTAGAAAGCCTGGTAGGAGCAATAAAGAGCCATACCATCTTTGAATTAACTGATGCTATAGGAAAAAAAAGGGAGAAGGAGGCCCTGAGTATCCTTTCCCGGATGATGGATGAGGGAACTTCGGCTACTGAGATTCTATATATGATCGTTCGCCAGTTTCGTCTTCTCCTGCGTACCAAAAATTTACTGGAGAAGAAGTTCTCTGAAAATAAAATTATCCCGGCCTTAGCCTTAAAACCTTTTGTAGTAAAGAATCTGGCCATCCAGGCCAAGAATTTCTCTTTAAAAAAGTTGATAGAAAGTTTTGAAAATCTGCTCCAGGCAGAAGTAGAGATAAAATCAAGCATTAAGACCCCGAGGATGGTACTGGAACTACTCATCCTAAATCTCTGTGAACAGTGATCGGTAAACGGTGACCGGATTACGAGTAACGGGTAACGAGTTACGGGTGACGGGGAAAGTAGGAAACGGAGAAGAAGAGAAATGGGGAAAGGGAAAAGTCAAATTGCAAATTTCAAAGTGCAAAATGAAAAATGGAGAATTAGGTGATTAACTGTTTTCAATTTTTACTTTTTACTTTTTACTTGTTAAATGAAGCGAGGGACAATGACGGATGAAGAAAAGATAACCAGGAGGGCAGCAACAGTCAGTCTGGGCACCATGACCAGCCGCATACTGGGCCTGGTGCGAGATATCGTCATTGGCACCATGCTTGCTACTGGGATGAGAGATATCTTCTTCTTCGCCTTCACCATACCTAATCTATTCAGGAGATTATTGGGTGAGGGAGCCCTCTCCGCAGCCTTCATCCCGGTCTTCAACGAATATCTGGCTAAAGAGAAAAAAGAAGAGGCTTTCCGGATAGCAAATACTACCTTCCATCTCTTATTCCTCATTTTGGTTTTTCTTACTATTATTGGTATCCTGATCGCTCCCCTGATCGTCCACCCCACAGGTTTTGATACTGAAGGTAAGATATTAACCCTTGGACTCTTAAGAGCTATGTTTCCCTTTGTAATCTTCATCTGTCTTGCAGCCCTTATTATGGGGATTCTCAACTCCTTCGGAAACTTCGCTGTTCCCGCCTTTGCTCCTTGCATCTTAAACATCTTCATCATCGCTTCAGCGTTTACTATCTGTAATAGGCTCAGACACCCGGTCATGGGCCTTGCTTTGGGGGTAGTCCTTGGTGGTGCCGGCCAATTACTCTTCCAAGTCCCCTTTGCCATAAAGAAGGGTTTTACCCTTCGTCCTCGAATAGATTATCGTCATCCGGCGGTCAAGAAAATTGGGATGCTTATGTTTCCCCTGGCACTTGGTCTAGCAGTTACCCCCATAAATACCTTTGTCGACCGCCTGTTGGCCTCCCTTCCCAGGTTCTGTCCCACGGGAAGCGTCTCCGCCCTGTGGTATAGCAATAGATTATTTCAGCTTCCTTTGGCTCTCTTCGGTATCGCTATCGCTACCGCCATCTTCCCCACCATATCCCGACAGGCCACCCTCAAGAAAATAGAAGAACTGAAGGAGACCTTATCTCATGCTTTAGGTCTGGCTTTCTTTACCACCATACCAGCAAGCATAGGGTTAATTGTCTTAAGAGTGCCCATTCTCCGCCTTCTATTCCAATATAAGAAGTTCACCACCTACGATACCTCTGCCACTGCCTGGGCTCTTCTCTTCTATTCCTTAGGGCTCTTCGCCTTTGGCGCAGTAATCATTTTAGTGCGAGTCTTCTACTCTTTGAAGGATACTAAGACCCCAGTCATAATCGCCTCTTTTGCTGTAGTAGCCAATATCATTCTGGACCTCATTCTCATGAGACCTCTGGCTCATGGGGGATTAGCCCTGGCCACCAGTCTGGTAGCTATCTTGAATATGTCTATCCTCTTCTGGTTCTTGAGGAGAAGGATTGGTAGGTTAGGGGGAAAGAGGATTCTTACTAATTTTATCCGGATACTCATTGCCTCTTCTCTTATGGGTGGAATCTGTTGGTTAGTAGCAAGGGCTTTCGAGCCTTATGTTCTTACTATTGGCTTTAGAGTTCTTCAGGTGGGGGTAGCGACTGTCGCTGGTCTGATAACCTTAGCTATCACATCCATTATATTAAGGATTAAAGAGATGAGGACCATCTTAGAGATAGTAACCGGAAGAACAAGATGAGTCCCGCACCTTTTATCATATTTTATACTTATCTTTTAAGAAGTAAAAGAAAAAGTCCTGTGAACCCCGCCCCTTCCTTGCCTGTGGTTGAGATTTGGGGAGAAGAAGGAGCGGGGTGAATCATAAAAAAGGTGCGGGATGAGATTAGAAGAAAGAATAAGATCCCTTCCCCAGAGCTGTGGGGTCTATCTATTCAAGGACACTTCGGGAAAGATCCTCTATGTAGGCAAGGCAGCCAACCTCGCCAAGCGCGTGAAGAGTTACTTCCAGGTGCCCTCTCCCACTCCCAAGCTGGGCGCCCTAATCTCTCAGATCGGGGATCTAGATTATAAAATTACGGACAATGAGGTAGAGGCTTTACTTTTAGAATGTAATCTCATTAAGGAATACCATCCTAGATATAACGTAAGCCTTAAGGACGACAAGAAATACCCTTATCTTAAGATAACCAAGGAGGACTTTCCTAGAATATTCGTTACCCGCAAGGTAAAGAACGATGGAGCAAAATACTTCGGTCCCTATACCAATGCCAAAGCCATCCGCCAAACCCTAAAATTCCTAAGGACCCTCTTTCCCATCAGGACCTGCAAGAGGAAGATTGGCAAAAAGCCCTTGAAAC
>JAUWYL010000003.1 GCA_030615855.1 bacterium
TAGGAATGAGGCATCTCTTAAAGCCCAGCTTCTCTGCCTCCCTTATCCTTAAAGGTACCCGGTTGATACTGCGCACCTCCCCGCTTAAGCCCACCTCGCCCAAAGCAACCAGATTGGGATCGATGGCCTTATTCTTAAGACTGGAGGCCACAGCCAATATCATAGAGAGATCCACCGCTGGTTCATAAACCCTCAATCCCCCAGCAACATTTAGAAAGACATCCTTATTCCCCAGTTTCAATCCCGCCCTCTTCTCCAAGACGGCTAATAAAAGGGAGGCACGGTTATAGTCCAGTCCAGTCGTCCTTCTCTGGGGTAAGGCGAAACTGGAGGGACTCACCAGGGCCTGGATCTCAACCAAGAGGGGCCTGGTTCCTTCCAAGGTGGCGGTGATGCAGGAGCCAGAGGCGCCTTCTGCCCTCTCCTCTAAGAGGATCCTTGAAGGATTCCTCACCTCAGCCAAGCCATCTTCTTTCATCTCAAAGATTCCCACCTCATTCGTGGAGCCAAACCTATTCTTCACTGCCCTCAGGATTCTATAGGTATACTCTTTTTCTCCCTCAAAGTATAAGACAGTATCAACCATATGCTCTAAGACCTTGGGACCAGCTAAGACTCCTCCCTTAGTCACATGGCCGATCAAGAAGATAGGGATATTCATGCTCTTTGCTAAATAGAGAAGCTCGGCACAAGACTCCTTTAACTGTATGATGCTTCCCGGGGTAAAGGGAAGATCCGATTTATAGACCGCCTGAATGGAATCGACAACCACAGATCTTGGCTTTAAGTCCTCAATATATTTCGTAGTCTCCTCAATGCTCGTGGTGGCTAAGATATGAAGTCTGGAAGAGTTTACTCCTATCCTCTGGGCCCTGAGCTTCGTCTGGGTGAGTGATTCTTCACCCGAGGCATAGAGGACCAGACCGGATTTACTGCTCAGGTTATTCATGGCCTGAAGAAGGAGGGTGGACTTCCCGATCCCCGGGTCCCCACCGATTAAGACTACTGAGCCCGGAACTAATCCCCCTCCCAAGACCCTATCGAACTCCCCCATCCCGGTTTTTAGCCTCCCCTCCTCATCCATCTTAATCTCTGATATTGCCTGGGGCTTGGCCTTCGTCTTAAATACCCGATGCTTGAACTTGGAGGGTGGGGCCTCTTTCGTCTCAGTGAAGGTATTCCAACTTCCACATCCCGGGCACCTCCCCAGCCACTTTATAGATTCATAGCCACACTCTGCACAGAAATACTTCGTCTTCACCCCGCACCTTTTTTAATAAAATTTTGTATTCTACTTGGCAAGACAAATAAAAAGCTTCTCATTTCCCTATTTCCAAAAGATAAATTATAGAACATGGTAAAAGGTGCGGGGTTCATTTCTTCTTCTCTTTTCCCTTCCGAAATAGTTTCCAGGGATGCTCCTTCACATCTTCAGATAAGTCTCTCAAATTCCTGATCATGGCATTGAGGTTGTCATAGAGTTCCTCATCAGCCACTAACTTCCCTACTGTTCCTTTCCCCCCCCTTATGGAAGAGATGATGCCTCCCAAATCCTCCATAGCCTCTCCCGCACTGGAGAACACCTCACTTATGTCTACCGCATCTTTACCAATTAAAGTAGCCCCAGACTTGATGATTGGGGCATCCAGGGAACCAGGGGTGATCTCAATATACTTTTCTCCCAAGAGGCCCACCGTGGTTATAGAGAACTGGGCATTCTCCCGCAATTGAATGGCTTCCTTTAAGGAAATGGTGGCTTCCACCTTGGTAGTGGGCTCCTGGATGAATCGTATCCTCTCCACCTGCCCCACCTTTACCCCAGCCAATCTAACGGGAGCGGTCTCCTTCAGGCCGCCAACAAAATTGAAGATGACCTTTACAGTATATTCCTTGGTCCGGAAGCCCCTGACTTCACCCTCCTTGACGATAAAGGCCGAGAAGATTAGAATCACAATTGCCATGGCTACCACAATCCCTACTTTCACCTCATTAGTAAAGAATTTCATCTTATACCTCCTGTTATTCGGTTACGGTTAAGGTTACGATGCCCGTTTCGTCTTTCGGTTATGGTTACGTTACTACCTAACCCTTTGACGTTACCGATACGGGCCTCGTTGCCGTAACCTTTATTCTTAATATTATGCTTCCTAATAATTAGTCGGCAGTAATGGGTCCTATCGCTGCTCCAGTGATGAACTGCCTGACCACAGGATTTTTAGTATTCTTAATCTCTTTTGGAGTACCGACCTCGATGATCTTTCCTTCATAGAGCATGGCTATTCTGTCCGCAATCTTATAAGCACTGGCCATATCATGGGTAACGGCGATGGAGGTAATCTTTAACTTATCATGGAGTTCAATAATGAGTTCGTTTATGGCATCCCCCATGATAGGGTCTACCCCAGTAGTTGGCTCATCATACAAGACGATCTCTGGCTCCATGGCGATGGCCCGAGCCAGGCCTACCCTTTTCTTCATCCCTCCAGAGAGTTCGGCCGGCTTGAGGCTCTCAATCCTCACCAGACCAACCAGCCCCAGCTTCTCGTTAACAATTCTTCTTGTCTCTTCTCTGCTCAAATTGGTATGCCTTCCCAACCCGAAGCCCACATTCTCTTCCACAGTCAGGGAATCGAAGAGGGCTGCCCCCTGGAAGAGCATACCAAACTTCTTTCTCACCTCATTCAGTTTTCTCTCATCCAGCTTCGTTATATCGCGACCATCGATTAGTATCCTTCCCTTATCTGGCTTCAGGATGCCGATGATGTGCTTTAATAGGACGCTCTTCCCACAGCCGCTTCTACCAATGATAACAAAGGTCTTTCCCTTCTCAATCTTAAGATTCACCCCTCTTAAAACCTTATTATCACCAAACGATTTGTGGAGATTTTCAATAACAATCACGACATCCTCGTTTCACTTAGAGTTTGTTAGTTTGTTAGCGCGCTCACTTCGTTCGCTTTAGTTGTTAGTTAAAGGATTTTACTAACTACTAAAGGGCGAAGCCCGTCCTAACTACTAACCAACTAAAATAAGGCAGCGGTTAGAAAGTAATCGGCAGCCAAAATCATGACGCAGGAAGTAACCACTGAAATGGTAGTTGCTCTTCCTACGCCTTCTGCTCCTCCTTCCGTCTTGAATCCCTCATAACATCCGATAATGGTGATAATTGCTCCGAAGACAAAGGCCTTTATCAAGGCAGAGGAGATATCATTCATGGTCAGGGCTTCTATGGTGCCATCTATATACTGTCGAGAGCCGATACCCAGTTTACGCACCCCGATGAAATAGCCACCCGCAATGCCTATGGCATTGGCATAGATAGTAAGTATCGGGGTCATAATAACCCCAGCAATGAACCTGGGGACGACGAGGTACTTAATAGGGTTGGTGGCTAAGGTCTCTAAGGCGTCTATCTGTTCGGTAACCTTCATGGTCCCCAGCTCTGCGGTAATCCCTGCCCCTACCCTTCCGGCAAGCATTAAAGCGGTCAGGACCGGACCCAGTTCCCGGACCATGCCCAAGGCTACTCCTCCCGCTACAATACCCATGGTCTCAACGAACTTGGCCGCATGGCCTCCCTGAAGGGCAGAGACCATTCCAATACAGAGAGCAACCAGGCTCACCACAGGAAAGGATTTTATTCCAATCTCTATCATCTGATTGGTAATATTCTTAAGGCCCAGAGGTGGCCTCACCATCCAGACCAAGGTCCTGAAGAATAGGATGACCACCTCTCCCAGATGTCTCAAGATATAGGTCGTCCACTTGCCGATGAACTCAAAGAATCTTTTCATGCCTCACTTCCGTTCGGAGTGATCTGTGATCTGTGATCTGTGATCGGTTACTAAAGGTCACCAAGCAATCCGGCGAGCACCCCGACAGGTGTCGGGGGCGGGAGACCCGGATAGCCTTATTCTGTTCATTGTTCATTGTTCATTGTTCATTGAGATAGATGCGGGGGACCCTCTCTGCAATCCTGCAGACTATCTCATGGGGAACGGTATCTACCTTCTTCGCTATCCCCTCAACAGAGACCCTCTCCTTCCCCTGCTCTCCTATTAGAACTACCTCGTCGCCTACCTTGACATCGGGAACTTCACCCACATCTATGATCGTCTGGTCCATACAGACCCTTCCCGCGATCCTTACTCTCTTACCCTTTATGATAACTTCTCCTTTATTTGAAAGGAGACGATTATAGCCATCCTCATACCCAATGGGAAGGATGGCGATGGTGGTGTTTTTATTCGTAACATAGGTCTTTCCGTAACTTATAGTAGCACCTTTCTTAACCCTCTTGAGATATGTCACCTTACTCTTAAGGCTCATCACGGGATGGAGGTCCAGGGATCTTGAGACATATTCTGAAGGATAGATGCCATAGAGGGCGAGTCCGGGCCTTACCATATTGAAGTAGCTCTCTGGGAAGTTTAGGACCCCGGCTGAGTTTGCCGCATGCCTTAAGGGAATATCTGCTTTCTCTCCTTTCAGTTTTTCTAGAACCTCTTTAAACCTTCTTATCTGCTCTTTAGTAAAGCTTTTATCCTCTTCATCCGCTGTTGAGAAATGGGTAAAGATCCCCTCCACTTCCAGTTCGGGAATCTTTACCACCTCTTTAATTAACTTCAGGGCCCTCTGGTAAGGAACCCCGGTCCTCCCCATCCCAGTATCTACTTCAATGTGGATCTTGAGCCTTTTCTTCAACCTCTTACATTCTTCTGCTAAAGCAAGGGCGATCTCTTTGGTGCATATCGTTTGGGTAATATCCTTCTCTATGATCCCGGATGCTTTCTCAAGCATGGTGGGACCCAGGATGAGAATGGCTGATTCGATCTCTTCTTTACGAAGGAAGAAGGCCTCAAAGGGAGAGGTTACACCAAAGTAATTCACCCCTTCCTTCTCCAGGGCCCTTGAGATCTGGACCATCCCATGGCCATAACCTTGGGCCTTAACGATGGCCATGATTCCAACATCTGGGCCTACTCTTTTCTTAATCTCCTTGAAGTTATGGACCAAGGCACCTAAATCAATCTCTGCCCAGGTGGATCGGCTGTCCATTTTCCCTCACTCTGTTCGGGAGTTAACAGTTTACCCGTCCCGACATCCGTCGGGACTGTTTACCGTTTACCGTAAACCGTTCCAGCCAGAGGCTGGTCCGCCTTTGGCGGAAACCGTAAACCCCATCTTGCCTCGCTTATCAGATCATTCTGCTCTCTTGGCTAAGTTCTCGAACTTGGTGTATTCCTTTATGAAAGCCAGTTGCAGTGTTCCAGTGGGACCGTTGCGCTGCTTTCCGATATTTATCTCTGCAATTCGCTGATCCGCTGGAATGTCCGGATTATAGAGTTCTTCCCTAAAAATAAAGGCCACCAGGTCGGCATCCTGTTCAATGGCGCCACTCTCTCTTAAATCAGAAAGGCGGGGTCGTGGATCTTGCCTCTGCTCTGACGCCCGGGATAATTGGGATAGAGCAACTACCGGGACATTCAGCTCTCGGGCTAAAGACTTCAGAGATCTTGAGATCTCTGAGATCTCCTGTTGCCTGTTCTCTATTCTCCCTGAACCAGACATAAGTTGAAGATAGTCGACGATTATTAAACCGATATTATGTTCGGCTTTCAATCTTCTTGCCTTGGCCCTCACTTCCCAAACACTTATGGCTGGAGTATCGTCTATGAATATTGGCGCTTCGGCCAACCTTCCGGCAGCAATGGTCAATTTCGGCCAGTCGGATTCTGATAGATAACCGGTCCTCACCTTCTGGGCATCGACCCTTGCTTCAGAGCAGAGCATCCTCTGGACTAATTGATCCATTGACATCTCCAAGGAAAATATAGCAACCGGGATTTTCTCCTCCACCCCGGCCTTATGGGCGATCCCCAAGGCAAAGGAGGTCTTCCCCATACTGGGCCTTCCCGCAATGATTATTAATTCAGAACCATGCAATCCAGAGGTTTTCAGGTCAAACTCATTATAGCCGGTGGGAATGCCAGTGACATGCTCCTTCTTGGCATATAACTCCTCGATGGTCTGGAAACTATCCTTTATGATGTGCTTTAATAGTACGAAGTCCTGCCTTATCTTCTCCTGGGTAACGGAAAAGATTATCTTCTCCGCGCTGTCTACGATCCTGTCCACCTCTTCTGCGCTTTCAAAACTCAGATTCTTTATCTCATCACAAGCATTAATCAGTCCCCTCAATATCGCCTTCTCTAATACGATCTTGGCGTAGTATTCCACATTAGCTGCCGTAGGAACGGAGTTTATCAGTTCTGTTAAGTAGGCTGCTCCCCCAATGGCCTCCAGGTCTCCCTTCCTCCTCAGTTCCTCAGTTATGGTCACCAGATCTGCTGGCTCATTCTTCATGAAGAGATCAATGATTGCCGAATAGATCTTCTTATGGGCTTCCTTATAGAAGGGCTCCTCATTCCCCAAAACCTCGATGCCCTTTCCAATGGCCTCCTTCTCAACGAGCATGGAGCCGATTACCGATTTCTCGGCCTCAATATTCTGGGGAGGAACCCTTGCCGTCAATTCCTCTTTTCGCATTATTTCTGCGCACATCTCTTACCTCCTTTTATACACGGATTATCACGGATTGTTTACGGATTCGCACAGATTAAAAGTAAATTTTAACTTTTGGCTTCAGTGTCTCAGATTAGTTGTCAACTAACAGTATTTTAGCCAGTCAGACTATTTATTATTTCTTTAAAGAGCGAAGTCTTAAGATTATTTTAACTAAAAGGTTTAGTTCACCGATAAGAATGAATAGGGTTCCTATGAAGCAGAGGAGATATCTTGTCTCCTCCTCCACCTCCCTCAGGTCCAGAGAGATGAGTCCGGAGATGAGGATGCCTGTTCCCAGAAGGAGAAAGATAGTCATAAGGGAGTCGAAGAGTGTCCAACATCTGAGGAGTTCTATTCCCAGGGAGGCTGCTCCCCTACTCTTATAAAAGACCTTTAGAATAATTCCTATTATTCCCAAAAGGAGAAGACTGACTCCTCCAATAAGACCCCAGATCTGTGTTTCCGTCACTATCTATTCCTTTACCACCCAGACCTTTATCTTTGTCTCTACCTCAGGATGGAGTCTAATCAGGGCATGATAGATTCCCAAGGTCTTTATATTATCTACTAAGGATATATTTCTCTTATCGACATCTATTCCCTGGCTATCTAAGGCCCTCTTGATATCCAAAGGAGTGACCGAGCCGAATATCCGATCATCCTCTCCAGCCTTCACTTTCACAGTACAGGAGATATTTTCTAATTCTTTGGCTAAAGCAGCTGCCTTCTCTTTCTCCTTCTTCTTCGCTGCCTCTCTCATCCTCTTCTCATGTTCCAGAACCTTGAGGTTCTTGGGACTCGCCTCTAGGGCCAGGCCCTGTGGCATGAGAAAATTTCGGGCGTAGCCATCCTTTACTTCTATCACATCCCCAATATTTCCTAAATCCTCTATCTTTTCCTTTAAGATAATCCTCATTTTGACCTCACTATAATTAGTCAAAATAAAAACACCATTAGCTAAGAAGGTGGAATGTAGCTATCCTTAATCTATAGTGAACGATAGGGGAAGAGAAAGGAAGCAATGGTGGGATTCAAGAGGAAAAAGGAAGAGGAGTATGATGACAAAAACTTATCTACTCGCCCTTAAAAGGTAATAGAGCAATACTCCTTGCCCTCTTGATTGCTCGGGCAAGCTCCCTCTGATGCCGGGCACAGTTTCCGGTAAACCTCCTGGGCTTTATCTTTCCTCGATCACTAATGTAATTCCTTAAAGTAGTGGCATCCTTATAATCGATTATCAGGTCTTTTCTGACGCAGAAGCGACAGGGCCTCTTCCTCCTAAAAAAGCGGGGACGAGCACCCCTTCTCGGTCGAAATGCTCTCCCTCTTGCCTGATAAACCATTCTCTTTCCTCCTCTAACACGGATTTTTTCTTATTGCTTATTGTGTGGGTAGAAACCACGGATCAGCACGGATTTAGGACAACGCGCTTCGCTTACCTCGTCTAAATAGGAACCTTTCGCTAATGCCCAAGAACCCTGTTTTATTCGCTCTGCTCAGAAAATGAGTCAAGTAAGTTGTCTCTTTTATTCGCTTCGCTCATAAAATAAAGAGTAAACAAGGTTCTGCCAAAAGCAGGTTCTTATTTATCCGTGTCTATCCGTGTTGTAATCCGTGTCTATCCGTGTCTTAAAAGGGGATTTCTTCCTCTCCTTCCTCTTCTTTAGGTAATGCTTCTTCTACTGCCTTTTCTTCAACTGCCTCTGCCCGAGGAGCAGCACTCAAGAAGTGAACCCGAAATGCTCTTATCTCAACAACACTTCTCTTCTGTCCCTCTGGTGTCTGCCAGGAGCGCTGCATCAGCCTTCCTTCCACTAAGACCGGGCTCCCCTTTTTCAAGTATTCACTGCAGACCTCTGCCTGCCTTGCCCAAGCGACGATACGTATGAAGCTTGTCTCTTCTTTCCACTCCCCGGATTGATCGGGATATCTTCTGTTATTGGCAATGGAAAAGTTAGTTACCGCCTGTCCGCTGGGGGTATACCTCAATTCTGGATCGTGAGTTAGATTCCCAGATATGAATACCCTATTTATATTGATTCTTGCCATCTTTTATCTCCTTTCTTATGAAGAATCAATAGAGGGGGCAAGTGATAACGCGCCCTCACATTTATTCTCGCCATCTCTCCCTCCCTCCTCTCCTTTCATATTCTTGAACTCTCGGTCTATATCTTTTCGGCTTCACCTTCTTTGGTTTTGGTTTTCGCTCCTCTATCCTCACGCTCAGGTATTTGATGATCTCCTCTATTGTTCTATAGCTCCTCTCCAGGCTTTCGATAACTGAGGGGCTAACCTCTAAATTCAAAAAGCAGTAGTATCCCTCTTCACATCCCTTTATCGGGTAGGCTAACCTCCTCACCCCCCACTCATCGAGACCCAGAAGTTTTCCCCCACCTGAAGTTATTATTCCCTTTAACTTCTCAATGAGTTCCTTCCTCTTCTCTTCTTTCAATTCGGGATTTATTACGAATATTGATTCATACCTGTTCATAAGGCCTCTTTTCGGAGTAACCAGTAACCAGTTTACAGTTTTTGAAAGAAGTAACCAGTTACCAGTAACCAGTTCTTTACTGTAAACTGTTCGCTGGTTACTGTAAACCTCTATTCTACTATCTATTCTTTATGTTAGCACACTAAGACTATCTGGTCAAGTGAAATTTAATGGTAATTATATCTCCCTCTGCTACTCTGTAATCTTTCCCTTCTATTTTCAAAAGACCCTTCTCCCTTGCTTGGGATAGGGAACCTATCTGAATCAAATCGGAGTAGTTGATCACCTCCGCTTTAATGAATCCCTTCTCCATATCTGAATGTATTCTTCCCGCTGCTTCCCTGACGTTTCTCCCCCCTTCCAGAGTCCAAGCGCGAAGTTTCTTCCTCTCCAAGGTGAAGAAGGTAATAAGGCGTAGTAATCTATAACTTTCTCTAATCAACTTCTCTAATCCTATCTCCCCTATTCCCAGCTCAGCTCGAAACTGGGCGCGCTCCTCCTCTGGTAGTTCCTGCATCTCAGACTCTAATTGAGCACAGATTCCTATTGCATTATACTTCTTCAAATCTTCTGGAACTTCCTCTTCCTCACCCAGATTGGCAACATAGAGGACCGGCTTCAGAGAGAGAAGATGGTATTCTTTCAAAACCTCTCTCTCTTTTTCATTTAATTCTGGTAGTTCTCCCTGCTTGAGCGATTCCCCCACCTTCTCAAGTAACCTAAGTTCTTCCTTTGCCTCAGGGTCCTTCTTTATTTTCTCTCTTCTTTTTTCAATGATCTCCAGATCCGCCAAGGCGAGTTCCAGATTGATGATCTCTATATCTTTTATCGGATTGAGGCCTCCGGCCTGGGCTCCGCCCCAAGAGGGGCTCTGTCCCGGTGGGAGGGGCCTCTGGCCTGGAAGGTCGGGAGTGATGTGGGCAATATTGGGATCCGGGAAGCACCTCACGATATGGACTATGGCCTCCACTTCCCTTATCTTTGCTAAGAACCGATTTCCCAGTCCTTGCCCCTTGCTCGCTCCTTCAACCAATCCCGCGATATCCAAGAACTTAATGGTGGTTGGGGTCACCTCGGATGCCTCAATGAGCTCTTTTAACTTCGCCAATCTCTCATCCGGGACCTCCACCACCCCGATATTGGGCTCTATGGTAGTGAAGGGATATCTCTCAACCTTAGCATGTCCCCTGGTTAGGGCATTGAATAGGGTTGTCTTCCCCACATTGGGAAGTCCCACGATTCCGATCTGCAAGATAAGCCTCACTTCGTTCGGCAAGACGCAGATTCAGACAGATGTCTGCGGATTCAAACGGATAATTCGTCGAAAAGGAGTTTTCCGTCTGCATTCGCCACAATCCGTTTGCATCCTTTTTCAAAAATTAATATAAATAAAAATTGGCCAAGAGGCCGATGAGACAGGATACTAGGTGATTAGGAGATTAGGATTTGGAAACTGGGATATTTGGATATTAGGAACGCCTTTGTCCCCAATCCCCTAGTCCCCTAATCATCCATCCTCCGTAGCAGTTGCACTGCTACTGCGGAGGACGGGCCAAATCCCAGTCTCCCAGTCACCCAATCTCCTAAATTTACTAATCCACCTAATTATTCTGTTCACCGTTCACTGATCACCGATCACCGGAATTAGAATATCCTCTCAACCAGTGCCATAAGGTGCTCATTGAGAAATAGGATAACGGGCGAGAAGACCAGGGAGACAATGGCCATGAGCTTCAATAGAATGTTCAAAGAGGGTCCGGCGGTATCCTTGAAGGGATCCCCTACCGTATCCCCGATAATAGAATCCTTATGGACTTGAGAACCCTTTCCTCCCAAGTTTCCTTCCTCAATGTACTTCTTGGCATTGTCCCAGGCACCACCAGTATTGGCGAGCATGATGGCCAAAGGGACACCGGTCACTAAGGAACCGATTAGAAACCCGCCCAGGGTCTCCACTCCCAAAAGGATGCCAATTATGAAGGGGATGATGACCGCCATGATCCCGGGAACAATCATCTCCCTTAGAGCGCCCCGGGTAGTGATGTCTACGCATTTATAGGAGTCAGGCATCACCTTCCCTTCCATGAGGCCTTTTATCTCCTTAAACTGCCTCCTCACCTCCTCCACCACCTTATGAGCCGTCCTCCCCACGGCCTGCATGGTCATTGAGCAGAAAAGAAAAGGAACCACTCCCCCTATAAATAATCCGGCAACCACCTTTGCCTTGAGGCAGTCGATGAGGGTGAGGTTCACTACTTTAGAATAAGCGACGAACAAGGCAAGAGCAGTCAGGGCAGCGGAACCGATGGCGAATCCCTTTCCAATGGCAGCCGTGGTATTCCCCACGGCATCCAGCCTCTCCGCCCTCTTTCTCACCTCTGGCCCCATACCAGCCATCTCGGCAATCCCGGCCGCATTATCGGCAATGGGACCATAGGCATCGACCGCCACGGTCATTCCCGTTATGGATAACATGCCAATGGCAGATAAGGCGACTCCGAAGATCCCTTCTAACCAGTAAGCGATAATGGTCGCCAGGCCAATGGCCACCATGGGAAGGGCAGTAGATCTCATCCCTATCGCCAATCCTTGAATGATATTGGTTGCCGGACCAGTAGTCGTTGCCTGGGCGATCTGACGCACCGCTTTTCCAGAGGTGAAATACTCTGCAGTGAATCCCACAACGAGACCAGCTACCAGACCGGCTAAAACACTGAAAAAGGTATTGAATATTTTCCAGGATTCGTTATACCAGTAAGTAGTCAGAATGAAGGCCCCAATTATCAAGGCCAGGGCGCTCGATACCATACCGTTGCGCAGTGCTCTCTGAGGATCCTGGCCCTCCTTCATTCTCACGAAGAATACTCCAATAATGGAAGCGAGGATTCCCCAGCCAGCCAATAGCAGAGCAAGCATCATCCCCTTGGTATTGAGTGCTGCAGCAGCGATGATTAGACAGGCGATGATGGCCCCCACATAGGACTCATATAGATCAGCGCCCATGCCCGCCACATCTCCCACATTGTCGCCCACATTATCGGCAATGACTGCGGGATTCCGGGGGTCGTCCTCTGGTATTCCTCTCTCAACCTTTCCCACCAGATCAGCACCAACATCCGCAGCCTTAGTGAAGATTCCCCCTCCCACCCTGGCGAATAAGGCCACCAGGGAAGCGCCCATAGAAAATCCCACGATGAGTGAAGTAGCCTCTATGATTCTATTCGATAATTCCATCTCTCCTTTACCAATGAAGAGTAGAAAGACCAGGGAGAGGCCTAATAGGCCAAGGGAAACCACAGAGAGGCCCATCACCGCTCCTCCGGGAAAGGCGATGGAAAGCGCCTCGTTGAAGCTCTTCTTCGCTCCCTGGGCAGTACGGGCATTGGACTTGGTGGCGATCTGCATCCCAAAGTAGCCAGCCAAAAGGGAGAAGAAGGCGCCCACTAAGAAGGCCAAAGCGGTCTTCTTCGCCACAGCGAAGAAAAGGATTAAGGCGATAGCCAGGATGAAGAAGGCGATCGCCTTATACTCTCGATATAAAAAAGCCATGGCTCCCCGATGAATGCTATCCGAGATCTGAACCATCCTCTCACTTCCCGCATCCTTCCTCAGGATTCTTCGGGAGAGAATGAGAACGAAGAAGAGACCCACTATCCCACAAGCCAGGGCAGCTATTAAAGATGTTAAATCACCGAATATCGGAATCATCTCTCCCTCCCTTCGGTCGGAGTGATCTGTGATCAGTGATCGGTGATCTGTATTTTTTGTTCACGGTTCATGGTTCACTGACATTATATTTATTCATAGCGGGGATAATTCCTTCTTTCACAAGAAGGATCAGAGCCTCCCCTGCTCTATCTATCGCTTTTTTAACTAATAAATTTTCTTCTCTTGTAAAATTCTTAAGGACGTAATCTTTAGGATCTATTCTTTGAGAAGGCCTTCCAATCCCTATGCGCAAGCGAGGAAATTCATTACTTTTTAAATATCGAATTATGGATTCCAAGCCTTTATGGCCGCCAGATGTACCTTTTTTCCTTATTCTTATTCTTCCTAAAGGAAGGTCGATGTCATCACAGACAATGATCAGATTCTTCAAAGGAATCTTCAGGCCTCTAACTAAGGAGGCCGCTGCCACTCCAGAGTTATTCATAAAGGTCAGGGGTTGGGCAAGAACGATCCTTTTCCTTCCTATCCTTCCCCTTCCCATAAGGGATTTATATCTTTTGGTCTTTAAGTCGACCTTTAGTCTTCTGGCCAGGGAATCGAGGACCCGGAAGCCTAAGTTGTGACGACTCTTCAGATATCTCTTCCCCGGATTCCCCAGGCCGAGGAAGAGAATCATTTCTTCTTTTCTTCTGCCTTCGGTGCTTTCTCTGGCTTCTTCTCTTCCTTAGCAGGAGGCTTGGCCTCTTTTACCTCCCTAGGAGGCGGAGCTGGTTTCTTCTTTGCTTCCTCTGCCTCCTCTGGTGGCACCTCCTTCTCCTCTCCGATTACCTCTGGCTCGGCCACCACCTCCTCTGGGGTGGGTGGGACCACCTCCTCCACTGTAGGAGGTACAATAGAGACTACGGATTCTTCTCCATCTGCCAATATCTCGATATCACCGATTACTCTCAAATCCTTGACGTGCAGAGAGTCCCCAATCCCTAATTCTGAGACATCGACGGAAATGGACTCCGGGATCTCAGTGGGGAGGCACTCCACCTCTATCTCCCTCAATCTATGCTGAAGTATTCCTCCCTCTTTTACCCCAGGAGCCTCTCCCCTCACCTCAATGGGAACCGAGGCCTTTAACCTCTCTCTCAGGGATATCTGGCAGAGGTCAACGTGGAGAAGATCTTCCCTCACGGGATCGGTCTGCAGGTCCTTTACAATGACCGTCCTTGTCTTATCTCCCACCTTTAAAGATATGATGACATTCTCCCCTGCTTCAGAAGAGAGGGCTCTCTCCAAGTCCTTAGTATTTACAATCAGGGATTGGGCTTTCTCTTTTCCTCCATAGAGTATGGCCGGGATATAACCTCTTCTTCTCAGTCTTCCCGAGGAGCCCTTCCCCGTCTTCTCCCTGATCTCGGCCTCTAAACTTACTTTCTCCATTCTTCCTCACTCCGTTCGGATACACGGATTTGCACGGATTACAAAACGGATGAGCACGGATTAAATCAGTGCTAATCAGTGTAATAAAATCCGTGCTAATCAGTGCTTAATCAAAGAGGGAGCTTACTGACTCTCCCTTGTAAATGCGTTTTATTGCCTCTCCTAAGAGCGGGGCAACAGATAGAACCTTTATCTTCTTGAGCCTCTTCTCCTTTGGCAGAGGAATGGTATCAGTGATTATCACTTCCTTAATTACCTTCTCCTTTAATATCTCTATTGCTGGCGGAGAGAAGACCCCATGGGTGCAGGCAGCAGAGATCTCCCTTGCTCCCTCATCTTTCAAGGCCTTTACTGCCTTTATTAAGGTTCCCGCAGTATCTATGATATCATCGACAATGACCAGGTTCTTATTCTTTACTTCACCGATGACATTCATCACTGTCGTCTTTCCCGATAGATCCCTCCGTTTATCAATGATGGCTAAAGGAGCCTTCAACCGCTTGGCATAGAACCTCGCCCTAGCTACCCCACCAGCATCTGGAGCCACAACCACGAACCTCTTCTTCTTGAGATATCTGCAGATGCTTGGGGTAGCGAAGAGATGATCCACCGGGATATCGAAGAAGGACTGTATCTGAGCAGCATGTAGATCCATGGTAAGCACCCTATGGGCCCCAGAGCGGGCGATGAGGTTGGCCACCAGTTTGGCGGCGATGGAGACTCGGGGCTCCACCTTCCTATCCTGCCGGGCATATCCATAGTAGGGTAGAACAGCGGTGATCCTCTCTGCCGATGCCCTCTGGGCGGCATCGATCAAGAGCAATAGTTCCATCAGACTCTTATTCACTGGAGGACAGGTGGGCTGAAGAATAAAGACATCCTTTCCCCTTATATTCTCTAATATCTTGACATAGGTCTCCCCATCTGGGAACTGGGTGACCTCTGCTTTTCCTAAAGGAATCTTCAAATATCTGCAGATCTCCTTTGCTAACTCTGGATTGGCATTTCCCGTAAAGACCTTCAACTTATCCTTCATCCCGTTTCCTCCTTTGCAATTATAACACACGAATCTATATGAATCAGAAACGAATTCACATGAATCTTTGACTTATTCGTGTCATTTCGTGTTTCTTTTTCGCTTCTGTGACCTCTTCTTTGCCCAGTCCTTTATATTCCTCTGTCTTCCCCGAGCAATGGCCAGGGCATAAGGGGGAACGTCCTCAGTAATGGTGGAGCCAGCTCCGATCACCGCTCCTCTCCCAATTTTGACTGGAGCAATGAAGTTGGTATTGCTTCCCACGAACACCCCATCAGAAATCGTGGTGGGATACTTCTTGAAGCCATCGTAGTTACAGGTGATGGTTCCTGCCCCGATATTGATCTCATCCCCTAAGGTAGCATCCCCAATGTAGGACATGTGGGCCACCTTGGACTCTCTTCCAATACTTGACTTCTTTATCTCTACAAAGTTCCCGATCTTGGCTCTCTTCCCGATCCTGCTCTTTGGCCTCAGGTGGGCATAGGGGCCGATTCTGGCCTCTGATTCTATGATGCTATTCTGAATGGATGAGTTCTTGATCTCAACCTTATTGGCCACTCTACTATCCCTTATCTGGACCGCGGGGCCGATGATACAGTCTTTTCCAATTCTACTCTTGCCCTCAATTATGGTGAAGGGATAGATTACGGTATCCCGATCGATCTCTACCTCCTGGTCAATGGTAGTAGTGAGAGGATCAACGATGGTCACCCCATTGAGCATGAGCCTATCCAGGATGTGCTCCCTCATGATCCTATTGGCCAAGGCAAGATCCTTCCGAGAGTTAATCCCGATGATCTCATCTGACTCATCCGTGGTATAGGCACTGACCTTATGGCCCTTCTTGGTCAAGACCTCAATGGCATCTGTTAGGTAATACTCCTCCTGGACGTTCTCCGGCTTTATCTTCTCTAAGGCCTGGAAGATGGCTTCCTTCTTAAAACAGTAGGTCCCGGCATTCACCTCCTCATTGGCCAGTTCGATTATCGTGGCATCCTCCTCCTCTACTATCTTACGGATGGTTCCATCCCCATGCCTGATGACCCTCCCATATCCTGTAGGAGGCTTCAGGATGGCAGTAAGAATGGTGGCCAGGGCATCCTTCTCTCTGTGGGTCTCGATCAGTCCCTTCAGGGTCTGGGTTGTTAAGAGCGGGGTGTCCCCGCTTAAGACCAGAAGATCCCCTTTGAATTTAGTGAGGTCTTCTCTGTATTGGGCCAGGGCATGGCCGGTACCCAGCTGCTCCTTCTGCCAGATGTAATCTACCCTTTTGCCCAGGGCCTCTTTAACTAAACTTCCTTTATATCCAATGATGACTATCTTCCGATCAATATTTAGCTCTTTTAATCGGTCGATGAGATATTCTATCATGGGCTTGCCACAGACCTGGTGCAAGACCTTGGGCAATCTGGACTTCATTCTCGTCCCCTCGCCCGCTGCCAGGACAATGGCCACAATACTTTTCATCTTTTACTCCTCAATAAAAAGTCAAAAGTCAAAAGTCAATAGTCAATAGTCTTTTTCCGATTTTGGAAGAAATTTTTCAGGATCGTTATGCATTACCCATAGCATAGAAATTATTTCCTGATAATCATTATCAATCTCGTGATATATGTCTTCATCCAAATAGCCATGCTGCAATGCATAATCAAGCCAATTTTGGGTTTCCTGTGCTTCTCCCATGGCATCTACCATTTTGACCTTAAATGCTTTAGGATACATTCGTTTTGCCCACCCCTCAGCAATTTGACCGCTTACAGAACGGGAAGATCTTAGGGTCTGATCTATAAGAGAATACCTTTCTTCCTTTGGCCAAGAACGAGTCAACTCATATAATCTGCAAGATAAAGCGAATGCTTTCTGCCATACCTTGAGATCACGAAACGATTTTATTTTCATTCTTACTCTATTTTCTGACTATCGACTAATGACTATCGACTAATGACTAATTGTAAGCTGCCGGGGATGGGATCGAACCATCACACCGGACTCCAAAGGCCCGTGTCCTACCATTAGACGACCCGGCAACTCTTCCTTAAGGGCTCTCTCTTGAAAATCTTTAGAACCCTCTGATTACACAGATTTCAAAATGACTACACTGATTTTACTGTCGAAGTCTTAATCTGTGTAATCTATCTTTCAATCTTGTAATCAAAGATTTCTGACTTTTTCAGAAATCTTTTTTACTTCTTCTCTTCCTCCGGCTTCTCCCTTACCTCAGGGGCCTCTTCGTAGACCTTGGGTTCTTCAGGAACCACTGCCTCTGGGACTGCTCCCTGGGAGGCGAGCTCTTCCTGGTACTTCCCAATGACCTTCTCCTCAATCATCCTTCTGGTCTCGTTGTTCAGGGGATGGGCGATGTCCTTGAAGCTTCCGTCCTGGAGCCGCCTGGAAGGCATGGAGACAAAGAGTCCCCTCATACCTTTGATCACCTTTAAGCCCCTCACCACAAAGCAACCATCGAAGACGATGGAGGCAAAGGCCTTGAGCTTTTCCTCATCCCTGAGCGTGATGCGTATTTCCGTGATCTCCATCTAGTTCTCACCACCTTCCTTATGCAAGATGCTTAAAAGATTTCAAGAAAAAGACCTTTCTAAAGTCTTTCTTTATCTTCTTATAAATCTCTTCTGCTTTCTGGTAGTCTTCCGCCAGACCAAAGACTGAAGGGCCAGAGCCACTCATCAAAGCGCCGCAGGCACCCAATTCCAAGAGCCTTTTCTTTATCTTACCAATTTGGGGATGCCTGGGAATGACCACTTCCTCTAATCTATTATATAGGCTATTACCTATTTTCTTTACGTTGCCCGATTTCAGGGCAAACAAAATTATTTTAATACTTTGCGCTTCTTTTGTCAAGTCCTTCAGGTTCTTATTTCTGAGCGAAGCGAAGAAACAAGGTTCTGACGAAGTCAGGTTCTTATAGGCCCACTCTGTAGAGACCTCAAAATCAGGGGAGATGAGGACAAAGTAAAGGGTTGGGCTCTGGGGAAGAGGTTTTAGCTTATCCCCCCTACCTTTTCCTAAAACCCTTCCTTTTCTCAAGAAGAAAGGAGCGTCTACCCCTATCTCTCGGGCAAGACCGGCTAGTTCTTGATAACTTAAACCCAAGTTCCACAACCTATTCAATCCCAGAAGGACACTCGCCCCATTACTTGACCCCCCTCCCAGGCCACTGGCTAGGGGTATTTTCTTATCGAGGGTAATCTGGACTCCTCTTTTGATCTTGAGTCTCTCTTTTAAGAGGGAGGCTGCCTGGTAAGCAAGGTTCTCTTTCCCTAAAGGCAGTTCAGGAAGATCGCTCTTAATTTCTATCTCTTTCTCTATCTCTTTCAGTGTGAGACTATCGAAGAGGTCTACCGTCTCTAGGATGGTCTCCACATTATGGTAGCCATCCCCTCTCTTTCCCAGGACCTCTAAAAAGAGATTTACCTTGGCTGGTGATTCAATCCTTAGCTCTTTCAAGTTCCTTTCTTGCTCTCTTTATCTTCTGCTTAACCTTCTTATCCTTCTTAAGTTTATAAGACTTCTCCCAAAAATTAAGTGCTTTCTCTAAGAGGCCCTTCTGCTGGTAGGCATCACCAAGATGGTCGAAGATGATGGGGTCATCAGAGACAAATCCAATGGCTTTCTCTAAGAGTTCTAAGGCCTTCTCATAATTTCCCTTCTGGTAGTAACCCCATCCCAGGCTATCCAAGAAGTAGCCATTCTCCGGTTCAATCTCCAAGGCCTTCTCCACTAACTCCATGGATTCCTCAAGGTTTATTCCCCTCTCAATGTAGAGATAGCCCAGATAATTATAGGCATTGGCCAATTTGGGATCCAGTTCTATTGCCTTCCGGAAATTCTCTACCGTCTTCTCGAACTCCCCCCTCTTATCATAGGCCACTCCCAGGTTGAAGTGGACCGCTCCATCCTTAGGATTCAAGGAGAGGGATTTCTGGAAAGAGGAGATTGCTTTCTTATAATCCTCTATCCCATTGTAGGCCAGACCGAGGAAGAACCAGACCTGGGCATTATCTGGTTTTAGTTTGGTGGTCTTCTTGAATACCTTTAGCGTTTTCCTCTTCTCATCTATTTCAGAATAGATGTAACCCAGGTGGAGATAGGCCTCTAAGAAGTCCTTCTTTAAGTCGATGACTTTCTTGAACTGGTCCCTTGCCTTCTGATAATCCTTCTTCTCTTCAAATAGGACTCCCAGATAGTAGTGAGCCCGCACATCCTCTGGTGCTATTTTCAGTACCTTCTGGAAACCTTCTATGGCCTTATCTACCTCTCCCTGATAGTAATAGATCAAGGCTAATCTCTTAGTTACGCTTATCTCCCTGGGATTTATCTCCAGGATCTTTTCATACTGGGAGAGGGCCTCTTTTAGCTTGTTCTGATTGCAGTAGATCTGGGCCAGGCGGTTTCGGGCAGTGATATTCTTAGGATCCTTCTTCAATACCTCAAGATATGTTTTCTTTGCCTCTTCTGTCTCATCCTTCAGTTCATATAAGATGCCCAAGGAGAGGTGGGCCGGAAGGTATTCTGGATTGAGCTCTAAGACCTTCTTATAAGAAGCGATGGCTTTAGCAAACTCTCCCTTTCCACTATAGAGCAGAGCCAGGTTTAAATGGGTACTTGTATAATCCGGTTCCAGCCTCTCAACCTCCTCATAGGAGTCTATTGCTTTTTCAAAGTCCCCTTCCCTAGCATAGAGGTTCCCCAGGATGAAGTGGGCCTCAGCATAATCCGGCTCCAGATCTATTGCTCTCTGATAGCATTCCCTGGCTCTTTCTATTCTTCCTTCTTCAATACTTAGGGTTCCTAAGAAGAAGTAGGTCTGGGGGGAGAGGGGATCAGTCCACATGGATCGGCGAAAGAGTCCTCTGGCTTCTTTGAACTCCTCTATTCTGAAGTAATCCTTCCCTAAGGCGGTGAGGATGGCACTGGAGTCCGGCTCATACTTTAAAGCCCGCTCATACTGCTTGATGGCCTTCTTGAAATCACCCTCCTCATCATAGATAACCCCTAGGCTATAATGAGCATAACCTAAGGGATGAGCGATTCTTTTCTCTTCCTTGGGAGGAGTAAATGGTCTCTCTTCGATCTCAAAGGAGAAGGAAGCAAGGGGGAAGCAGAATAACCAAGAAACAAGAAACAATAGCCAAACAGAGAATTTCCAATATCCCCGCCTGCCAATCGCCTGAAGGCGATAGCCTGATGGCGGGCAGGCAATACCCAATTTCCAATGATCCGGATTAAACATTTGACATTTAAGAATTGAACATTTTGTTAGAAATTGGAAATTAGCCCCTCGCATTTGCTCGGGATAAACCTTGTCCCGAACCTTTAGGTGAGGGATAATTAGAAATTTAATAGAGTTGTCATTTCTCATTTTAACTTTCTTTATCAAACACTGCTGGAGCTATGTAGTCTCCATGTTCTGCTCTTGCCACTTCTAACCTCTTTCTCTCTTCTTCCAATACCTTAAACAGGATATCCGGAGCATCAGGAACCTTTGTTCTATAGATCTCAACAATCCTTTCGTTTTTTGCTACATTCTCCGGGATCCTTAAGGTGAACTGCTTTACATAATCTTCCTCACTATAATTCTTATCAAGGACCTCTTTAAATAATTTTTTAAGGTCTTTATACTGGGGGATATAACCAGTAGGAGTCTTAATGGCCTCAACCTCGCCATGTACTCTTCTCTCCATCCATTTGAGCCAGATGATCTTATCCTCCACAGCATTCAGATACTCTCCCTCCTTATCCTTCAAGAAGTAATTTACGGAGAAGATGGATGGTGGATTATCTAAGGTGTTACCAAACTGAAGATTATTATTGATGTATCTGCCTAAGGGGATGGATAAAAAGTCCAGATTGGACATGAGGTTGAACTTCCTCACCCCTTCCTCTCCCAGAGTAGCGGCAGTAGTCTCTGACTCTAGGGAGGCCCCTTTGGTTATTATCCCATGTTTCCAATCAAAAGATTCTTGTACTGGAACCCAGGTATCTGAATCCCGACCCCCATAGATTATCCCCTTTATCTCTACGCCTTGGGGATCGTCTAATTTAGGGTCACAATTCTTAAGGGCATAAAGACTGACGGTATATCTTGCGTTCTTATGGGCATGGGTTATTTCATTCCCTTTGGCATCCTTCTTTCCTTTAAACCATTCTCCCGAATAATTAACCCCTCTCTCAGGTATCTCTCTCCCATCCCCAAGCCAATAAGGAGTCCCCTCTTCAGTCACTAAGATATTAGAGAAGATTACCTCTCCCGGAGAATTGAGAGCCTTCCAAATCAGAGGGTCGTCCTTGGGATTGACATCCCTGATAATCCCAAATATTCCACATTCAACATTTACCGCATAGACTTTTCCATCCTTCTTTTTCAGATAGGCTATATCATCGCCAATGATGGTCTCCCCTTCTATCATAGAGGTTGATGTCTTGCCACAGGCGCTGGGAAATGCTCCCGTGAAATAAGTCACCCTCGCGCCTTTCCCATGGACCCCCATGATAAGCATATGCTCCGCCAGCCAGCCTTCCCGGGAGGCCTTATGGATGGCCAGGCGCAGGGAGAGCTTCTTGAAACCTACCGTATTTCCCGCATACTGGGTATTGGTACTATAAACAATGTGATCCTTTAAGTCTATGTATACTTTACGCTCATCGATGTTCTTACTTACCCCATTCTCAAGAGGACCGGCGCTATGAACAACCTTGAAGAATTCCCTGCTTGCTCCCATTCTTTTAAACTCCTCATACCCACTCCGATAAAGAATGCCTTCTGAGTGGGCAACATAAGCCGAATCGGTTAATTGGACAGCGGGGATGGAGAATTCAGAGTTCGTCGGTCCCAGAGAGAAGAAACAGACAAACATCTCCTTTCCTTCCATAATCTTTTTCAGATACTCATGCACCTCTTTGAGCCCCTTCTCTCTATCTATAGCATTGACATCGGGACCTAAACTTACCTCAGGGGGAAGAAGATACTTGGTATTCTCCTTATCCCTCGCCTGGTCAAAGTAGCCATCGAAATGGATGGTATGGCCATCTATGGCCAGTGACTTTTCTTCTTTCAATTCTTTGGCCCTATTCCTGACATACTGAGCATCCTCTAAGGAATCGGTGCGCACGAAGAGAGAGGCTGGATTACAATGCTCGACATACTTTGCTACAAAATCATGAAGCCTGGGATTATCTAACGCCATCAGTTTCTCATAGTTTTCTCGTTTGCATTTGGCCTTGAGTAACTCTTTATAATTCATGCTATGCTCCCGTAGTTTCTAAATTAGACGAGGCAAACGAAGTGCGTCGTCACAATTATAAATTGGACAAGGCAAACGAAGTGCGTTGTCATATCTTTCCATTACTTTCCTTCACTCTTGAAAGGGATAAGTAAGAGAGATAATCATGACTAAATAAGAACCTGACTTCGTCAGAACCTTGTTTTGCTTATTGAAGTTCCGATACCTCAAAATAGCCACCAATGATCAGGATGGGAGCAGTAGTGAGGGAGCCTTTCTAGAGATAGAGAAATCCTAAAGCAGCGATCAAGAGGCCCAGTCCAAAAATCATTAGAGTTTTCTTAGTGTCTCTCTTCACCCCGCACCTTCCCCTTGCTATAACTAAATTAGTTTAGCATACTAAACTCTGGAATGCAAATAAAAAGAAAAAGCCCCACCAATATCCCCCTAATATCGAGGGATTCGGGAGAGGCTTTCTCTTTCCTAAAATATTTCTTCCCTAACGGCGGGCCATCTTGGCTTCGGCAATGTAACCGGCCTTGTCCAGGTAGTACATATAGCCTTTTTTTCTAGTGATCTTCTCGGTGCCTACTCTCTTCTTTCTTCCGCCCTTGGTCCTCTTCATGGGTGCCTGCCAGACATAGCCGTCTTTCCCGATGTAGTAAAGATAGCCTTTCTGCCTCGCAATCTTTTCCTTACCGATTTTCTTTCCCATTCCCTTCACCTCCTTCGTCTACTCTCGAAAATTTTTCAACCAAGAAATAGTATACTCGAAAAAAGTTGTTTTGTCAAGGAAAATCTTTAAATTTTTCTGGGAAGCAAGGTAGAGACTTCAAAGGTGACATTCAGCAGTTCACGTCTAATAGACTGAGGGGTGATGTGTAGCCTCCGTACTTCTAAGGAGTGGGGTGAACTCTCTACGGAATAAAGATACCTGGTCAATTGTTCCAAGGTAACCGCCCTTAACTTGACTCTAACCAGTGACCTCCGATACCTCTCACTCACCACCCTCTCCTCTGGTTTTAGGTAGTCTATTCTCTCCTTAATCCCTGCCTGAGAGGCGAGGTCCTCTAAGTGAGAGAAAAGGGTAAAGTCGGGAGGCCTTGTGACCATTCTCTCATCAAAGGACTTCAATCTCTCCTCCAGAGTAAGATAACGGCTCTGGAGATGATACATCTCTTCCAGATCCTTCTCTAACTTTCTATTCACTCTCTCCAGAGTTCTCATTCTCTTGTGGCCAGAGGAGAGAAGTCGGAAGAAGATGAGAAGGAGGAGAAGGACTATTCCCCCGATAAGAAGAAGCCTCTCCCTTTTGGCTAACCTTATCTTGGGTAGTTTAAACATTATTCCTTCCTGTGTTTCACAGTCATTCTGAACTCCACGCTTCTCCCCCTTCTACTCAGATGGGCATCGCTCACCGCGACTTCCGTGAAATAGTCTGAGGCCTCAAGAACCCTTTTGAAGCGATCGACGAGAGAGAAGTCGGGGAGTGAAGTGCTTCCCCTTATTCTGGTCTCGTCCCAGTCAATGGAAAGGTCCTCTAAACTTATTTCCAAATCTTGGGGAGTGAGGGAGGAGATTTCTTTCAGGATAGTCAGAGAAGAAAATTCTCTTGGTGAGAGGGCAAGGTCTTCTTCTCTCTTCTCTAAACTGCTCTTCATCTGGACTAAGGGATCGACAATATTGGTGACTTCAGGAAAGGTTTTTTTGAAGACTAAGCGAATCTCCTTTTTTAGTTTCGCGCTTCTTTTATTCTTGAGGTAGAGATGGAGATAGAAGTCCAGAAGGCCCAGGAGAAAGATGGAAAGAAGTAGGATGGTGGCTGGCTTAAGAAGGGGCCGGGCCTCCTCCAATCTCTTGATGAGGGGCTTCTCCTCCCGGATGAAATTAAGGGATGCCCTGGTCCTGGCCATTCCACGCAAGGCAATCCCCATCGCCTGGGGGAGGAGGGGTCTAGTTTTCTCTAAAGTAGAGCTATCTAGCGTACTAGAGATCTCCCTTAAGGAAGGAGTAAGAAGCTCCTTTAGGCGCAAGAAAAATGGTCTAGGGAGGGATAGCTTAAAGAAAGGATTGAAGAGAGAGGTTTCTATATTGAGGCTCTTCTGGAAGTATTCAACTATTTCGGGCAGGCGGGCACTTCCTCCAGTCAATAGGATTTTTTCTATACTCTTATCTGGGTAGAAAGCCAGGAAGGATGAG
The DNA here is from genome assembly GCA_030615855.1 of bacterium. Classification (GTDB taxonomy): domain Bacteria; phylum UBP18; class UBA7526; order UBA7526; family UBA7526; genus JAUWXM01. Next base: position 24,635 of record JAUWYL010000003.1, read on the forward strand.
AAGGTATGCTCTATCTCTTTTATAATTTCATCCAGAACAGGCTCTATCGCCTTTAACTTCTCCTCATCGAGCTCTTCCCTCTGGGGCAGAGGCCCTTCTGGGCCGGAGGCCCTCTTTAACTTCTCCGCCTCTTTGAAGCTTACCCCAAATCTCTCTGCCAAAACCTGGCTGACGTTATCCCCGGCCTTAGGGATACTCCGAGTGAAGAAGAGTCTCCCCTCACTTATAATATCGATTATTGTCTGGCCTGCTCCAAGATTGATAAGGGCAACGATCTCTTTATCCTCTTTCAGGGCATAGATATTGAAGAGGCTAGTACTATCAAGGTCCACAACCTCTGGCCTAAGCCCCGCCTTATCCAAAATCCTAAGGTGTTTTTCGATCACTTTCTTGTTGAAGGCAAAGGCTAAGACCAGGGTCCTGTCTGGGAGACGATCATCTACGATATAGAAATCAATAATCGCCTCTTCCAGGGGAAATGGGAGATGGGGCTCTAACTCATACCTTATTACCTGGCGGATCTTCCTTGAACCCTTAAAGGGCAGGGAGAGCCTCTTAATTACAGAAGAGGAGGCAGGAAGGGAGGAGATTACTCTTTCTTTTTCTCCTTTAACCCCGCCCATTGGTAAAGGGGCGGGGCGAGCCTGGGAGAGGAGTTCGGCTATTGTTCGGACAATTATCTCCTCCTCTGCTTCACCCTTCTCTTCCCTGGGAATCTCCTTCTCCCAGAAGTTAAGGAGTCTCACTCCCCTTCTGGTCTTCAATAACCGGGTAACTTTTATACTATTTGTCCCGATATCTAGGCCCAGGGCCTCTTTCCCTTTTAGGAATTTCTTTACCTTTACTCCTTTTATTTTCGAACGAAGTGAGAAAACAAGGTTCTTGAGTGTAGCGAAAGGCTTTCTTATTTTATGAGCAAGGCGAATAAAACAAGGTTCTGTGAAGCAGGTTCTTATTTTGGCCAGACCCTTCTTTATCAGGGGGTTTAACCTATTCCGAACGAAATGAGACATCTTCTGGAAGACGGAAAGAAGAAAGCCTTTTACACGAAGAAGAAGAGTCTTACTTTTAGTAAAAATAGTGCTCGTTAGTCTCTTCATCCTTCCCATCTTTTCTTTTAGATTGAGTTCCCGAATCTTAAACATCGTGTCCCTTTGTCACTCGGTTAGGGTTAAGGTTAGGTTGTTAGTTTGGTCGTTGGGTTAGGTTGTTAGTCTTTTTAAACACCTAACCCTCACCAAACTACCATACCCACTACTTTACCCTAACCCAACTACTAATCACTTCAGTATTTCCTTCGCGGCCCAAACCACGGGTTTGAAATAGAACCTTACCATCTTCTTCAAGGCTTCTTTGTTCCTTATAAAGTTAGCAACTGGTGGGCTAATTCTGTTATAGAAGGAAATGAAGGCTCTGCCTGCTCTATTGGGCAAAAGATATCTATCCCTGAATTCACAGAGAATTTTCTCTTCCTCTGCCATCGGTGTTCCATAGGCGGCAGTAGCGATGAGGCAGCCGCCTCCGCCACCTCCTCCGCCTCCGCCTCCGGCAGGGGCGGCGATGGTGGTGAATTGATAGTAGGAACCACCATTATTATCTGTGGTCTGGTTCTCAACTGTGTCGCTTGAGGTAACCTGATAGTAGTATAGGGTCGAGGAACTTAAATTAGAGAGGGTAACGGAGTGAGAAGTGGTCTGGGTGGGATCCTGAGTAGTGGAACCAGGGGGAGTGGTAGTTCCATGCTTCACGATACTATCACTCGCTTCATCTGTGGTCCAGGTGATGGTGCAGGTAGTGGAACCAGGAGAGGCGCTGACATTAGTTATTACGGGGTCCTGAGCATCTATGGTAGCGGTGTCGGTTCTCTCTCCAGGAGGGCTGGCATCAGTATAGGTAGCGGTTATGGTATCTCCGTGGGCTACCTGTAATTCTCCGGTACCCGGAGCCTCCGTAGTCAGGGTTACTGAGCCTTTGAAGCAATTTGTAGTCCCTCCCGTCTCTTCTAGGATTATGGTCTCCGAATCACCAGTAAGAAAACTGGTCATAACTACTTCATCAGTGGTAAAACCAATGTCTGGGGTAGTATCTAAATTAGAATCCCAGAGGGTGATGTTTACTTTGGCAGAACCATTATAAACCCCGGCATCTAAATTGATTAAACCAGTAGGAACAGGTATATGGAAAGGGGTCTCGGGGTCACCGAAGAGGTTGAGAGCAAAGTAGCACCACCTTATCGCTCCTGTGCTGTCTACAGATCCATCGTTATCTTCTTTTGAATCTTGGTTAATCCTGCCCAGATTGGTTATTCCCTCATCGAATAAAGCATCCCAGAACTGGCGGTCGAACCTCTGAGAGGCTCCATTGGTGCTTCCCTGGACATACCAGCCATACCTTGAATTCCCCACAAAGGCGAAGGCACCATTGGCTTCGGTGGTGAAGTGTTCCAGGATAGAGTCATAATTATAATAATAACTACTGCTGGTACTACGATTGTCGAAGGCTCCGCAGTAACAGCCCTGGGTATAGCCAAAGAAGTAATCGGTATTGGTCAAGGCATCGACATCCGCGTTGTACATCTTCATATCATAGTTTACATTAGCATGGCCCAGATGGTTTATAACGTGAAGGCCATTATTGATATATCCGGTGAGGGTGCTCTTCGACCAAAAAGCATCGTAATCATAGAGGGTATTGAGATCGCTGAAGAAGGAACAGTCAGTGAAGCCTTTGGTGGTATAGTAATTAATGGAGCCAGTTCGAACCTCTTCTTTATAATCCCTTCCCCAGGTTGGGTAACTATCCAGTTTTTCAGCGACCATATAAGCGGTGTGGAGATAATCAGTAGTAGCATCCTCATAGGCCAAGGTCTTCTTGACGAAGTTGGAGAGTTCTGTAGTAGAATCAACGGGCGCTCTTCCCACATAGACCTCAGCGTAGAGGTCGATTTCTCCCCCGTCTACGCCATCGTTCGATTCCCCATATATTCCATCAGCATCGTTGTCAAACGTTCCATCGAGACAGGCATAGTACATATCGGCCGGAATATCGTTGTCTGCTGGTGTAGGAGGAGAACTTGACACATAGCCATAGAATCCACGATGGGGAATGATGGGTTCTGCCTCCCTCTCGCCATCGGCACTGCCACCTCCGTCACCGTCCCCAACCAAGAGGATATAATCGGTAGCCCAACCACCTTCAACCACAGGTTTATTGGCATCGAAGATGAAGTTTCGAATCTTGGTCTGATTGTCCGTTCCTCCATCAGGACGGGTTCCGCTATAGTTGGCATATATCCATTCTGTGGTTACGATATTGGTAGTGATTCCGCGATTGTTCTTACTCTGAGTTAAATCCTGGAGATCATAGGTTCCGGAGTAGTTCTTGAAAGTATCATTGGTAATGATGACATAATCGTAGGGACCTCCTGACAAGAGAGGGCCACCGTCTAAGGCGGTCTTAATGGCCCGGGAGTAGCTCTTTGTATCTTGAGGATTATTTACTATCTTCCCGATTACTCTTTCATCCTTGGCTAAACCACGGTATAAGGGAGGAGCAGTTATTTCGCGGACGGGAATAGTCTCTACCTCAATGGTCATATTTTTATAATAGGAGAGCCTTTTCTCTTGAGGGATATATTCCATAGGATGGAGGTTGACGGGTAGGATGCGATAACCCCTCTTATTCTGTACGGACTTTGGAGTGTGGAGTTTGCCCGGGAAAGGATTCCTGGATTGATATATTCTCTTATCCGGTAGAGTCTTAGATACTTTCCCTCTATAACTCAAGGGCACCGGCCTCTGTCCCGGTTCGACGTTATAGGTGCCGGAGAGTTCTATCTTCTGTGCAGGAATAATATTTATTCCCTTGACCTTTTGGCCAAAGGGGATGAGGACTTTAACTGTCTTTATGGGAAGGACGGGCTCTCCAGGCTCGCCTATAGTGGATGAGCCCTTCATACTTATCCTGTGGTATTCACCAACCCTGTTAATCTGGGGAGAGGGGAAGGTTATTTCTATTCTGATGGAATTATTCCTTGCCTGCAAATAATAAGTTCCACTACTTAGAAGTAGCAGACTGATAATTATTACTAGGATGTTAACTATTTTCACCTTGTTACTTCTCCTTTACTGGATAGGTCGCGATGGCCTGTGGGTTTTCCACCATCTTCTTAATCCTTTCTCTATCCTCTGGTTTTCCTCTAAATAACGTCGGCTTTGAAGCAGAAATTGTGGTTACCTCTATCTTTATGCTCTCATAATAAGAAAGTTCTCTTTTTCCCGGAATATATTTTACAGGATGAAGATTGAGAAGAAGTATTTTATATCCTCTCATACTCTGGATTGACTTATTAGAATATAACCTGCCCGGAAAGGGATGATTAGAACTATAGATTTTATCTTTGAGAAAAGGAAGGGGCACTTTCCCTCGATATCTTAAGGGAACTGGTCTTTGACCGGGTTCTACCAGATATTTTCCCTTTAAAATCCTTTCCTTTTTAGAAGATACCTTTATTCTCTTCACTTCCTGGCCAAAGGGAATTAGTATCTTGATCGTCTTTACTGGTAATACTGGTTCTCCCGGCTGGCCAAGACTGGGCATCCCTTTTATAGTCACCCGGTGATATTCCCTGACCTCAGTAATCGTGGGGGAGGGGAAGTCTATCTCGATTCTAATACCATGGTTTCTGATTAATAAAGAATGAAGACCACTTCCCAGAAATATTATACTGACCATGGCTACTATACCGATTTTCCTCATCTCAAACTCCCCCCTTTCCCTCACTCATGTTACATTACTCTCCAGTATTTTATCTCTAAACTTTTGCCTTGCCTCTCTAAGATGGTCTTTATTCTCTTCCTCGTCTCTCCCAAGGCCCCTTGAGAAAAGATAGAGAAGGAGTTGCTCTTCACAGTAATGAGAGGGCTAATCTTATTATAGAGTCTATCAACTATTCCGAAGACTTCCTTTAGGTCTGTAATCTTCTCAAAAGGGCGATCCTCCCGATATTTTACAATCTCTTGGGCCAAACCCTCATCAATATCAGAATGGAGGGCCTGAAGAACAATGGAAGGGGCGGTATTGATATTCACCTTACCATCCCCATAGACCGTAAGATAGGAATCCAGGGAGCCTCTTTCCTTTTCTTTTCCATAGAAGACTTCGTCATTGAAATCTTTTAGGAGGAAGAGTTCATCTATTGTGTTCAGAGGGCCGTTCTTACAAGGGTAGGGGTTTTCCAGATTAGAGTAATAATCATCCTCTGTCCCAAAATCCCTCACTTCATCATCCTCATCAAGCCAGTCGCAGATTATATCGACAAGCTCCTTATCGATCTCAAGGACCTCAAATAGCCTCTCTAACATTACCTTCTTTTTCTTATCAACCTTACCTTCCTTACCCAAAAGGGAGTTGATATTTATCTTACCACACTCATCTATAATGTGAAAAGTTATCGCTCCTTCCTCCATAGCAACCGGTGGCTTGGCTAAAGCCCAATCCTCATCCAAGGAGTCACAACTTAAGTCATCATCATCCCTTAAGAGGAGATAGGCAAAGTTAATCCCAGAATTCGCCAGATAATAAGATTTGAGGCTATCCCGATAATTTCCCGAGATCTCTGCCTCCACTCTCATGAGATAGTTAAACTCCAAGACCAAAACCGCTAAGATTGTAATAACCACCAGGGTGAGAACTAAGGCCATCCCTCTTTGAGAATTAATCGGTGAATCGGGGAATCGGTGAATCGGTGATTTTCCCCGTTTCTCCCTTTCTCCCTGTCTCCGTTTCATAACCCACTCTCACTTCATTCTTTTACTGTCTCACTCTTTCCTAAGGGGATAAAAGCCACAGTGGAAAGCTCCTTTTCTGAGAATTTCAAGGTAACCTTAACCGCCTGGGGCAGGCAGGATTCTTCTTTGCTATCCCACTCATCACGCCATTCTTCCCCATCATAATACTTAAACTCCAAACCCTCTAAGCCTTCTATTAGATTCTCTTTCTCTCCTCCCTCAAGAACATCATCATCCGGCGTTCCATCCTCCCTGCGCCATAGAGAAAGGTTCTTCCCCTCTTCCTCCGGTTCTGTGAAGTAGCCGATCTCTACCAGATCATACTCCTTGCTATCTTTAAATATTCGCTCATGAGAAGAGGAGATAAAGTCTATCTTTCCTTCCTCTCCGGCAAACATCACATCCTCACTATCTTCTGAAAAGAAAGAAGAGGTAATTTCATCATTCATCCTGCTTAAGGTGAGTCTTACCATAGAGAAGGCATCCATCTTTTTCCGGGTATAATTCATAGTATCGATGCTTGAGGCATAGGAAGCGTAGATAATGGTGAGGATGAGGCTAACGATGGCCACGGCAATTAATATCTCAACCAAAGTGAAACCATTGCGGGTGAGCCGGTGAGAAAGTGAGAAAGTGAGCTTTTTACTCATTTTTACACACCTGCCTACTTTCACACCTGCCTGCTTTCTCCATTTTATTCACGTTTGGCAAGATAAGTAACTACTTCAAGGTTCTTCTCATCCCAGGAGATGGTCAAGGTCACCTTCCTCAAATCTTCCATAGGAGTCTCGGCCACTCTTTCTCTCCAAGTAAAACCAGGGTACTCCTCTCCAAAGTCCCCTTCTTCTCCTCCTACCTCAGGGAATCCCTCTAATTCTATCTCAGCCATCTTTCCCTGAGCAAGCAAGGTAGCTAAGGAAAAGTCCTGGGACTCGTTAGCCATACTTATTCCCAGACCATAGGAATGGAGGATAACTACTAAAGCAATAGCGATAATGGCTATCGCGATCATCACCTCAATCAGGGTGAAGCCTTTCTTCTTCCACATATCCTTCATAGACCATAACCTGGCCCATGGTCCCCTTGACTAATAGGGTCTGGACCTCTTCCTTTTCATTCTGAAGATGGATGATGGATTTGGTAACATAGCCTTTGGGAAAAAAGAGGGTAAAGGCCTGACCATTATTTATCTTTCCCTCTGGAGTGACGACATCCAGGAATTTGATCCCTTCCGGAAGGGCCTCCCTCCTTCCCAAGACGGTCTTCAACTCCTCGAACTCTCCCTCCTCATTCTCCTCTTCTATCCAGTACTCATTCTCATCTAAGTTATAACAGAGACGCAAGCGTTTTCCTGTAGTTGCTGAGCGATCGTGAAGATAGCGGATAGTCCCTATCAGTCGCCGGCTTGTGCTCTTCAGATAACCTCCGGATAAGAAAGCCTCCATCCTGGGAAAGGCAATGACCAAAACAGCACTCAAAACAATGAGAACGATGATTAACTCTATTAAAGTGAAGCCACAAGCTCCAAGCCTCAAGCCACAAGCTTCTTTGTAGCCTGGAGCCTGGAGCCTGTAACCTGTAGCCTGTAGCCTGTAGCCTTTACTTCTCCAGTGCCCAGCTCTGGATATCGGCATCATTCCCTTCCCCGCCTTCGGCTCCATCTGCACCATAGGAGACAATATCATACTCCTTATTGTGCACCCCAGGTGAGATATAGACATAGGGGTTCCCCCAGGGATCGAAGGGAATCTCTTTGGCCTCTAAGTAGCCCCCCTCCTTCCAGTTCTTCGTCTCTCTTCCTGTAGTGGGCTTCTCAACCAGGGCCTTCAAGCTCTGCTCTGTTGAAGGATAGAAACCATTATCTAACTTAAAGAGCTTCAGAGCTCCCTCAAAGTTCTTGATCTGAATGATGGTTGCCGTCCTCTTTGCCTGCTCCTCCCGGCCCATGAATTTAGGCACTACAATGGTGGCCAGGATAGCCAGGATGACGATGACGATCATCAATTCAATCAGAGTAAAACCTCTTTCATTTTTTCTCATAAGAACCCTCCTATAATTAATTTGTTAGTTTGCTGGTTATTTGATACCTTATCAACTTATTAACTTATTAACTTATTAACTTGTTAACTAACCAATTATCCAACTATTTTACTAATCTACCTAATTTACTTAGCCGACTTTGTCGGCTATTAGCGGATGGCTTGGCTCATTTCAAAGATAGGTAATAGAATGGCTAAGACGATAAATCCCACCACAAGTCCCATTAAGAGTATAAGAATGGGTTCCAAGAGAGCAGTCAGGGTACCAACCGTGGCCTCCACCTCGCTATCATAGGTATCCGCTGCCTTATAGAGTAAATCCTCTAAGTTCCCGCTCTTCTCTCCAGAGGCGATCATTCTGACCACGATGGGAGGGAAGACCTTATTCCTGGATAAGGGAGCAGCCAGGCTCTCCCCCCTCCTCACGCTCTCCCCCGCCTCTCCAATGGCTTCTGAGAGAACCCGATTGCCCACGATATTCTTGACAATCTCTAAGGAACTCAAGAGGGGAACCCCGCCAGCCAGAAGGGTAGCTAAGGTGCGTGAGAACCTGGCCAGGGCGATCCCCTGGTTCAGAGGTCCAAAGAGAGGAACTCTTAGCCTCAGTCGATCGAAGATTTTCCCTCCTCCTTCTGTTTTGATATATCTCTTCATCCCAAAGATAAAGACAATGACTATTAGTAAGAGAAGCCACCAGTAGCCTTTGAAGAAGTCGCCTAATTTAATCAGGATGATGGTGGGGAGGGGAAGAGAGGCCTGAAAAGTGGTAAATAGGCTAGTCACCCGAGGAATGACGAAGGTAAAGAGAAAGGATAGAACCAGGATGCCGATGGCCACAATGAAGAGGGGGTAGGCTAAAGCAGCCCTTATTCTATTCTCTAAGCGTAGGTGCTTCTCATTATAATCTGCCAAGCGTTCCAGAACAAGTTCTAATGCTCCGGCACTTTCACCGGCTCTAATCATACTGACATAGAGGCCAGAAAAGACCTTAGGATATTGGCTAAGGGCACTAGAGAGGGTGGAACCTGACTTTACCCTTTCGCGAACATCAACCAGGGCCTTCTTCAAAGTCTGATTCTCTAACTGCTCGCTCACCCCAGAGAGGGCCTCAGTGAGGGGAAGGCCGGCACTCAATAAAGTGGCCAGCTGCCGAGTAAGAATGGCTAAATCTCTTATCCTTACCCTCTTAAATATCCTTATCTCTCGTGAGGGAATAAGGGAGGGAAGAGATTCCTTTAAGGAGGTGAGATGTAAACCTTCTTGATGGAGCTTAGCCCGGGCTTCGGCAGGACTATCGGCATCGATGATTCCCCTCTTCCTCTTTCCCGACTTATCAAGGGCCTGATACTCAAAGACTGCCATCTCTCCCTCGCTGTCGCTCGGAGTAAGATAGTATCAAAGTAGGAAAGTAATGGTTGGGAATGGGTAGTAAGTAGTGAGTCGGGTAGTGAGTAGTGCGGGTGGGGTAAAGAGACCTCACAACTCACCCCCACAACTCGACTCACAACCCATAACTCACCCTCATCCTTTGCTGTTACTCTTCTTCTCTTCTTCTTTCCTACTCTCCTACCTTTTGGGTTGAGGTAGCATAGATTTTACCCAAGCGAAAAAGCGCTCAGTATGCTTAATTATCTCTATTGCTTCTTTCTGGGTAAATAACCGCTCTTCATATTCTATGAGATTTTTCTTAGCGATGACCTTCCGCAGATGTTGAGCATTTCTCCTGGCATCAGGGGTTTTTATTGATTCGATTAATAAGCGTACTGCTTCTCTATGATCTGGGCTGGTACTTCTCACCTTGCGATAAAAAGTAAGCAGGGCATCGTTAGCAGATATAACGCAGTGTACTGCTTCCAACCCTGCTGAATTCCAGTTGCCTTTTTCATAAGCCAATCTCATAGCCCGATGGAAATCCCGAGATTTCCTAAAGTAATTTAGATACTCGCCAGGTTCAATCTTTTTGAATTTAGTCTTCTTAGCTATCAATTGTTAGCACCTCAGTTAAACTTTTTCCTTGAATTACTTTTCCCTCTTTAATAATTCTCCCTATTAGCCTCTCTTTTGCCTTTTGCTTTTTAGTAAATTCCCTAAGGGTTAAGATATATGGGGAAACTACATTTCCAAAGGTATCCATTAATTCCATATTCAGGGAGTCGAATTTTCGCTCTACCTTCTTCTTTTCTTTCTGGCGGGAAACCAGTACTAAAAGGTCGATGTCGCTATCGGAACTTTCTCTACCTTGAGCAAAACTTCCAAAAAGTATTACGGAGACTACTGTTCTATTAAAGGATTTAGTTATTTTCTTTAATGCTGTCTGAAGCAAGCCTGCCTCTTTTTTAAATAAAGGTTGGAGCACATGAGAGACTAAATAATTTGTTTCTTTTAAACCGAATAAATGAGCCTTACCTACCTTCTGTCTAGTGACTATTCCTTCGTTTATCAATTCTCTTAATGCCAAATGGCAGGTTCTATGGTTCAGTCCGCTGAGTTGGGCTATTTGACGACCGGTTATTTCTATTTTACTTTTAAATAATACACGCAATATTTTAATCTTAGATCTCTGTCCCAATACCTCTTCCAAGACATTGTGCATACGCATACAACGGCCTCACTTTCTGGATAATTTTATTACCTATATGGCTAATTTATTAACCAATATATCATAGGATTATTTGATTGTCAACCCCCTTAGACTTTTTAAAAATTTATTGTCAATTCATAAGATTCAGTAAACTAAAAAATTTCTGATCGAAAGTCTAATGGGATCAAGCGATTGGTCAGTAAGCACAAATTACAACTCAAATCGAAACTTTTGTCAAGTAATTTCAATTGCAGTCGAAACTTTTGAGACTAAAGACACAGGATTAAAAACCTGCCATCTCTCCCTCGCTGTCGCTCGGAGTAACCAGTAACCAGTGTACAGTTTACAGCAAAAGAATATCAGATTACCAGTATATCAGATGGAGAGGGATAGATATCAGAAATCAGATAAATCTGATACTCTGACCATCTGAATTCTCATTCTGAGACTCTGATGTTCTGCATTCTGAGCATCGCGAAGAATCTAGCCAGTTTATCTGGCGTCTAATCTATAGTTTTACTGGTTACTGTTTGCTGGTTACTGTAAACCTCTATTCTACTATTCACTGATAGTAAGTATACCATACTCCTCTTAAAAAAGCAAAAAAGCCACTACATTCATGTGACATAGTGGCTCTTACTTACTTTCCTACTTTTTTACTTTTATACTCTTTTAGACTACTATTTCCTGGGTGACGCGCAGGACTTCTTCTAAGGTGGTGATTCCAGATAAGATCTTCTCCACCCCTGCCTGCTGTAAGGTGGTCATCCCTTTGGAGACGGCCTTCTGCTTTATAAGGTTGGTCTCTTTCTTATTGGTAATCATATCCCTTATCTCATCATCTATTACTAATAGTTCGAAGATCCCGGTCCTTCCCCAATATCCAGTATCGAGACAAAAAGGACAACCCTTTCCTCTCCAGAGAACTCCCTCCGGGCCAGAGGCCCTCTGAGCCGGCGGCCCTTCCCTCCGGGGCAGAGCCCCCTCTCTCCGAGCCAGAGGCTCTTCCGAGCCGGAGGCTGGGGCGGAGCCTTTAAGGTCAGAAGGTTTCAATCCCACCTCTGCTAAGGACTCTGGCGTTGGAGTATAGGACTCCTTGCATTTTGGGCAGATGAGGCGAACTAATCTCTGGGCCATGATCCCGATTATTGAAGAAGAGGCAAGATAGGGCTCCACCCCCATCTCGAGTAGTCTGGTAATGGCTCCGGCAGCATCATTGGTATGGAGAGTAGAGAAGACCAAGTGGCCGGTTAAAGCAGCGTGGATGGCAATCTCTGCGGTCTCGAAGTCTCGGATCTCACCCACCATCATAACATCCGGGTCCTGCCTCACAATAGACCTTAATCCAGAAGCAAAGGTTAAACCGATCTTGGGCTTTACCTGTATCTGTCCGATCCCCTCTAACTGATACTCAATGGGATCCTCCACAGTAATGATGTTTTTGTCCGGGGTATTAATGCGGTCTAAAGCACTATACAGAGTGGTCGTCTTACCTGACCCTGTTGGCCCAGTATTCAGTATGATACCATGGGAACTTTTGATTAATTTGAGGAGCTTTTCCAGGTTCTTTTGAGAGAAGCCTAAGTTCTCCAATCTGAAGGACATACTCGACTTATCCAATAACCTCATCACTACCCTCTCCCCAAAGAAGGTGGGAATTACTGAGACTCGGATATCAATGTCCTTTCCCGCCATCTTGATACTTATTCTTCCATCCTGGGGAAGCCTTCTCTCAGCAATATTTAAGCTGGCCATTACTTTTACCCGAGAGACGATGGCCGGTTGATGACTACGCTCATTACGCAGAATATCATATAGCACGCCATCTACTCTATATCGTATCCTCAGTTCCTTCTCAAAGGGCTCGATGTGGATATCACTGGCCCTCTTCTTTAAGGCCTCAATAATGAGGGAGTCAACGAACTTAATAATGGGTGGTTTGGAAGCCAAGTCCAATAAATCCTCTGCCCCTTCAAATGTTCCTTCCCCTTTTCCAAAATCAACCTTCTCAAACTCCTTTATGATTTCAGTGGCGCTCTCTCCCTCCTGGGCACCATAACCCCTTTCAATCCCTTTGAGAATCTCCTCTTCCGGAACGATGACCATCCTTAGAGGATGGGTCAGGATAAGGCGGAGATTATCAATGGGACCAGGGTCCAAAGGATCAGAGGTAGCCACCCTCTCTCCTTTCAGGGGAAGAAGGCAACACCTCTTGAGGAAAGAATGGGAGAGTTCAGAGAGTCCCTCAGAATCGATATCCTCATCTGAGAGATGGTCCAAGTAGGGGACATGAAGTTTTTCACTCAAGACCCGCAGAATCTCTTCCTGAGTAAGAAACTTTAGTTGTAAGAGAACCTTATCTAATCTCTCATTGGTCCTTCCCTGTAAGTCTAAAGCCTCTTTTAATTCTTCCTTAGTTATCTTCTTATCCTTCAGGAGGATCTCACCCAGATTCTCCATAATTACTTCCTCTCAAACTCCTCTATCTCTTCCCTCTTTCTCTCAGTCAGGGCTTCGACCTCCTCTGGAGTAGTAACCACATGAGGGGTGAGAAAGATGACCAAGCTTATCTTCTCTGTGACCTCTATCTTTCTCTTGAAGAGCCAGCCCAATCCCGGAATCCTTCCCAGTCCGGGGACCCTTCTCTCCACAACAGATTTATCTTCTCTCAGTAGGCCCCCAATAACAATGGTCTGGCCATCCCTGACCGTCACTGTGGTATCTGTCTCCCTCTTGGCTAAAACCGGAGCATCGTGTATCGTCTCTGCTAATACTTTCTGAATCTCCTGATGAATCTTTAAGGTAACAAATCCCTCAGGATTTATCTGGGGGGTGATCTTCAAGTTTATTCCCACATCCTCATAGGTATAGGTCTTTACCACCGTCTCATCTTCCGTTAGCCGAGAGGCAGTAACCATGGGGACCCTCTTCCCCACCTTGATCTCCGCCTCCTGATTATTATTCACCAAGAGATAGGGGGTAGATAGGATATTGAATTCAGAATCAGTCTTATAGAGGTTAACCAGGGCAGCGATATTGGCTGGCTCATTCTTATATAATCCCAGGGTCATGCCATACAACGTCCCAGCCAAGTACTCTGGTCTCATCCCAAAGTGAGTCACCGCGAGGGGCCGATGGGCATGGTCGAGCCGAAATTCTTCTAATGCTGCCCATTCCACTCCTAAGTTCAGGAACTTCTCTAAAGTGACCTCTGCTACCAGAGCCTCCACTAAGACCTGTTGGCGGGGGATGTCTAGTTTCTCAATAATCTTCTCTAATTCTTCATACTGAGTGGGAGCAGCAATGATGATGAGGGCATTGGTCAATTTATCAGCCACGATAGTAGGCTTGGCCTCTATGGCCAGGGCCTTCCCCTTTCCCACTCTGCGAGCAACCATCTTGGCATACATCTCGGTCAAAACCTTGGCTAAGTCCTCAGCAGTCGAGTTCTTGAGATAGTAGACGTGGATCATCTCCTTCCCTGGAGGAGGCTTCTTATCGATCTCTTCCACAATGGTCATCATTCTCCTTATATTAGAGGAGACATCTGTAATGATGACCGTATTGGCAGGGGGATAGGTAATGAGATTTCCTCCCGGAGAGATTAAAGGGGTCAAGAGGCTTCGTACCTGATCGCAGGCAGCATACTCTAAGGGGATGAGCTGGGTGATAATCTTATCCTCTGGGCTTATCCTTTCAACCTCTCTTCCCACTCTGGTCTCAATGCTCTTCCCTTTCGCTTCCCTTGAGGGAATGACCTTTATCACCTCTCCCGCCGGAACCGTGGTATAGCCCTTCACCTCTAAGATAGACTCTAAGACGTGATATACCTCTTCTAAGGGAATCTTGGTGGGGGAGATGATGGTTACCTTCCCCCTCACCTTCTCATCGATGACGAAGTTCTTTCCGGTCAATTCGCTTATTGCTTTAATCACTACCTTAATATCAGCATCCTTGAAATCTAAGGAGACGAGATTCCGGGGTAAGGGTTTCTTAGTAACTTTCTTCTCCTTTGGTGAGATTCTCAAGGAGAGTCTATCTTTCTGGCTGGTTGCTTTATACTCTGCTGGTTTTTTCAGGTCTATGACCACCCGACTGATACTCTTCGGTCTATCCTTATACTGGGCAGACCTTATGCTCTTCACCAATGGATGATCGACTACCAATTCTCTCTTAGGCCAGGCATGGATGGTATTGGAAAGGTCTACTACCATACGATTCGGTTTGGTAAGGAGAAAGATATTATAATCATGGGGAGAAGGGAGGGTAATATTGACCATTGCCTCCTCTCCCTTGGGTAGAAAAGTTATTTTCGTTAATTTACCTACCGCCCCAGAAAGGCTACTTCCCAATAGCAGGAAAATTAAAGACGAAATTATTATTCTTGTTTTCATTCTATCTCCTTGCCACCGCCGAATTACAAAACAAGTTGGATTAGTGTATTAGGTAGACTTTTAGGATATTAGTTGGATTAGTGTATTAGGTGGATTAGGTGAAAGTTAATTCAACTAGTCCAACTCATCCAACTAATTTACCAGTCTAACTATCCTTTTCTGCGTCTTTGCTTCTTCAGCGCTTCTGCGTTTAATCTTTTATCTCATAGGTCAAAGTGATGGGACGACCGCCCCTCTCTACTTCCACACTGATGATCGGTCTATCCTTCACCTCTTTATACATCTGAATAGCCCTCTCAATACTGTCCAGCCTCTGGCCCTCAACCCCTTTGATGATATCTCCATCCCTCACGCCCAAGCTCTCAGCCAAGCTCCCCTTCTTGACATCATCTAACCTGAAGCCTCTTATCTGACCAGCCTCTAAGTAAGGTGCAACCTTCACCTGGGCAAGGAGCTGGTTGGGGTTACTGATCACTGAGGTGAATTTACTTCTGGAAAACGACCATCTATTGCTGGCCACCTTTTCCACCAAACGGGAAGTATCAGAAGTCATACCAGGAAGAAAGTTCTCACCATAAACTGCCAGGGAGACCAGACCGGCTGAGGTCTTCAAGACAACATGGTCTCTCTCAATCTTGACTATCTCATTTTCCCCTACCAAGTCCCCTTTCTTGTAGACTTCCTCCTTCTTAGTATCAGGATCCTCAATGATGCATAGGGATTCCAGGCCCTCTACGACAATGGTCCCCTTCAGTTTTAGATTCGATACTATACCAGGTAGGGTTTCCAATAGCCCTTCTTCAAGTGAGACCCCTTCTTCCCCAGCAGCAAAGAGATTTCTTTCTATAATAATAGAATAATGTTCATAGAGCCTGGGTTCCTCTTTCACTTCCTCTTTTCCTGGAGGAAGCGGAGGAGGCTTAGGAACCGCTACCTTTCCCACGCGGGCAAAGGAAAGGGAGATATCAATAATAATGGTAAGTGCGATAACGATGAGAACTACATTCAGGATCAGAAAATATTTCTTCAGCATCTTTTCCTCTCTTCAAATCTGGCTCCGGAGGAGGGATTCGAACCCCCGACCAAGTGGTTACAGATTCTCTCCAAATTTCTTTAGAGTCTGGACTCTCTCTTTCCCGTGTCCCATCTGGCTCTGCCAGACAGGATTTAGGGAGCGGGTGTATAGTCTCTGCACGTTCCCTCCGAAGCTTTAGCCTAGGAGGGCTTCGCTCAGGATTACCTTACCCGCCGATGAGACGGGGTTAGGCTTCCCTGAATTAGCCCGCTTTTTCAATCCGACTTTCGACGGAAAGCTGCAACTTTCTGGTTACAGCCACCTGCGCTACCACTGCGCTACTCCGGAGCATCCTTAAATAACATTATACCAAGCAATATCTTATTTGTCAAATATCAAAAAAAAGAGCACTTTGACCGTTTGGGATTAAGTGCTCTTTTTATCAGCATGATTTGCGTTCTTTTCTTTTGGCGTCTTTTAGTTTCAGCCTCAGCCAGAGGCTGATGAGCCTATGGCTCAAGAGGCTGATCTCCGCCACATTGATGGCGGACAGGCACCTTTGGCGGAAAATTTAGCGTCTTGGCGGCTGCAATTCGCGTCTTGTTTATTCGCGTTTATTCGCGTCTTTACCACTTAATATCTAATTGAACAAAGATTGTCTTCTTTGGCTCATCTGGCCTGGCGGTATAGTCTTCATTAGTGTAGTTCTTGCAGGTATATCTCACCCGCAACTTGATATCCTTGGTGAACTTCTCCGTAGCCTGGAGATAGTATTCATTATACCTGGTGTGCCTATCGGTATGGATATCGGAGTCATAATACTTCATCCTTCCCTCTAATGTGAGGCCCTTGGGCTTAGGTAAGTCGTAGCGCACCTTGAAGTAGGCGGTCTGGTCCTCCTGAAATTTATTGGTATACTTGCTGGCATCCTTCTGGTAGAAGGTATAAGAAGTCTCTAACTTAAGCCTCTTGATGGGGCTATATTTGCATTTGAAGTTATCGGTAATCTTCTCTCCCTCACTGATTGAGCGTCCCCGGCCGTTCCTATCGATGTCGTTATTCCTCCACTTGCGGTAGTAACTCAGGGTGAGTTTCTTTATTGGGGAGTAGTCTATCTTTCCCTTCCATTCATCATCGGTAACTAAGGTGGAGTGCTGCTTCCACTGCTTATAGTATCCCTGAACCTTCCATCTCCTGCTGAACTTATAATCTCCTTTTATACGGTACCCCTTCTCATCGGTATCCCTTCCAAAGGACTTACTATGGGGATTTTCAAAGTCGGTATCATAATCATAGTAGATGGTCTCTAATTTGAACCTCTCCAGTTCCGTGAGGGCCTTCAGAAGATAGGCATCCCCTCCATCCTTTCTCCGACCAAACTCAGCAAATAGATTGGTCCTCTTTATCTTGGTGGCGAAGTCCAACCCGGCCACAGAGAAGGTCCTCTTATCCGGGAACCTTGTCCAGTAACTACTCTTATATTCAAAGGGAAAGTCCCGATCTATCTTGCTTTGATACCAGGTGGCACCTAAGTGGGTTTTTTTATCCCAGCGGAAGGTGACATTGGCTCCCTCTATCTCTTCCCTATAGACATCGGGCAGGGTCTTCGATCCCAGGTTGGTGCTTACTGAGGGTAGGTCATAGTCATCCTGGGAATAGAAGACTGTAGTATCCAGCCATCTCTTCCCTAAGGGGATCTTCTTCCACCTGAAGGCTGCTCCAAAGAGGCGGTCAGTAGTGGTATCGTTATAGTAGATCCCATGGGCTTTACTTCGACCGGTCTCATTGAAGACCAGTCCCTGTCCAAAGCCCACCCCATAGTCACCAGCGATGGCACTCCATTGGGGTTCACTCATATAGATATACTTCCTTAAGAGGCGCACCTCAGTATCCTCATTCTTGATGATAGCAGTCGATCCGGTAGCGGTATAACCATCCAATATCTCATCCCTCTCTCCCAGGAAGCCAAGATGCACCCGATCGTAGGCATGGAGGCGAAGCCTCTCGTACATATAGGGCCTCTCCCCATCTTTCTCGGTATTCTTAAATTTAAAGCGCGACTCCCCCTTCCAACCCCTCTCTTCCTTCTTCCTCTTCTTCTCTACCATAGCAAAGGGCTCTATCTGGTCGTAGATATCCTTAATCCCAGAGATCTTCTTCATATCTTCCATACTTTTAAATAGACCATATCTTTCGCGGTAGGCAATAATCCTATCTGCTAAGGTGTAGGTTACTTCTGGAAGGTTATAAAGTTCCTTTCTACTGGCGGTATTGAGGTCCACCGGGTTATTGAATAGGTCCCTCAAGAGTTCGTAGCCCTCATGACTAATATCTCCATCCACATATTCTTCTTCGTCATAGTCCCATTCTCCAGCCAGGTCACGCAGGTCGTCCTCACTTCCTACCCCGGATAGATCGACAGCATAGTCATAGGCCCAGAGGGGATAGGCGCCAAGTAAGAGAAGGCTGAATACTATTAAAATAGTGAGCTTCTTCCTGCAGTCCATATTATACTTCCTCAATTACGTTAATCGGTTACGGTTACTTGTATTAGGAGTGCGGATGAGTTGTGAGTAGTGGGTCGGGGATGAGTTATGAGGGTGAGGTAATAGAACTCAACCCCATCCCCACAACTCGACACACAACCCATAACCCACCCTCAACCTTTTAACCGGATAGCCTTTATTTTTCTTCCATTCTCTGGAGGGCACATCCCCCACCCACTCGTCTTTCTCTCGCCTCAATGAAGGGCTCTATTTGCTCATATATCTCTAAGGTTATTCCAGGAATCTTCTTTATCTCTTCCTTACTTTTAAAAAGTCCATACTTCTTGCGATATTCTATAATCCTATCTGCTAAGTTGTAGCCTATCTCAGGAAGGTTATAGAGCTCATCCCTATCTGCAGTATTGAGATTCACCTTATTATCAAATAGGTCTTTCAAGGTTTCATATTCCTCGTTAGTAATCTCCCCATCGACATACTCCTCTGCATCATAGTCCCACTCTCCGGCCAGGTCACGTAAGTCGTCCTCACTGGTAACATCAGAGAGGTCAACCCCATAGTCATAGCCCAGGATGAGAGGAGCAAGGAATAGGAGACTAAAAATCATCAAAATAGTAATCTTTCTGTGATCCATATTACCCTACTTATATTCGCGACAATTCGTGTCTTGGCGTTACTCAATAGTAAAAGAACTTTTAAGAAAGCGGTAGGTCTCATCATCCATTCCCGGGACATCCTTCACTTCCCTCATACCCTTGAATGGACCATGGCTCTCTCTATAATCGATAATAGAACGAGCCATCCCCGGCCCAATGGCCGGCATGGCGGATAACTCCTGAAAGGTAACGGTATTGATATCCATCTTTTCTACAGTGATGAGATCTTTAAGTTTCTCATAAGTCTTAGATCCGATACGGGGGACATTCTGGATCTCAATGATACTTCTAAACGGACGATATTCGATGATGCGCCTCGCAGTCTTGGGTCCGATGCCTGGGAGGTTCTCCAACTCTTTCTGAGAAGCGATGTTAATATTTACCTTTCGGGACACCCTCTTCCTCACCTCTGGCCTTTCTCCCGGAGGAACCTCACCAACAGTAATCAAGGGCCTCAGATTCTCCAAGGTCTTTGGCCCGATCCCCCTGGCCTTGGTCAATTCATCGATAGAGGCATAGGGTCGGGCATCTATGATGGCCCGGGCTTTCACCGGTCCAATCCCGGGAAGGGTCTGAATCTCTGAAGGAGAGGCGGTGTTGATATCAATCCTTGCTCTAACTGGAGGTGCTCTTTTTACAACCGGGACCTCCTTCTCGAGAGGGGCCTCGGGGGCTGGCTCTGCAACCTCACCAACAGTAACCAGGGGTCTCAACCTCTCCAGGGTCTTTGGTCCGATCCCTCTGACCCTGATCAGTCCATCAATGGTAGCATAGGGACGGGCATCTATGATGGCCCGGGCTTTCACCGGACCGATCCCGGGAAGGGTCTGAATCTGAGAGGCGCTTGCCGTATTGATATTGACCAAATAAGAAGGCGCGGTATTCCTCTCTGGTCTGACTTCTTCCTTCTTCGCCAAACTCTCCCGAGCAAAATTTACCTCTTTCTGGGGTAATATCCGCATCTGAGGAACCCTTACCACTTCTCCAGGATAGATGAGATCCGGGTTCTTGATCCTGTTATATAAAGCCAGATTAGGAAAGGCTGAAGCTATCCCCAGATACCTTTTAGCAATCTTACTCAAGGTATCACCTTCCCTAACATAATGGGTTATTATTTCAATCCCCACTCCCGGAACCTGGAATGTTGCCTTTTCTAACTCAGGCTCCCTCTCCGGTCCAACAGTAACCAGGGGTCTTAACCTCTCCAGGGTCTTTGGTCCGATCCCTCTGACCCTGATCAGTTCATCAATGGTAGCATAGGGACGGGTATCTATGATGGCCTGGGCCTTTACCGGACCGATCCCGGGAAGGGTCTGAATCTGAGAGGCGCTTGCCGTATTGATATCTATTTTCTCCTGACCCAGCCCGGTCTGGGTCACAATAAGCAAAAGAAGGAAAATTAAAAGAACCAAGCCCTTTCTCATCATTCTCTCCTACGGCTTCCATATGACACGAATCTTTATTATGAGGGCGCGCTTCGCTTGCCCCCTCTACTAAGGAAGCCCGAATAACAAGGTTCTCGAGCGTTAGCGAGAGGCTTCCTTATTATGAGGGCGCGCTTCGCTTGCCCCCTCTACTAAGGAAGCCCGAATAACAAGGTTCTTCCCGCTTCATCGGGAAGGCATCCTTATTTCCTGACCAGGATAGATACGATCCGGGTCTTTGATATTATTTTCCTTGGCTAACTCTTTATATTTACTGGCATCACCAAGATAACGTTCTGCAATTTTGGCCAAGGTATCTCCCTTCTTTACCACGTGGACTATCTCTTCAACCACTGGCTTGAGAACTTCTTCTACTTTCGGAGGAGCTACTTCTTCAGGAACAACCTCTGGTGCCGGAGGCTTTTCTTTTTTTCAAGGAGTCTCTTCGGGAGGGAGAATAAGAATCTCTGTCCCCGGTGGTTCCTCTTCTGGCTCCTCAACCTTCTCAGGCTCTATGGTAATTAGATCCTTCAGAACCTCATATCTCTTGGCCCCGATGCCCGGGACGCTCCGTAGATCTTCAATCCTTTCATAGGGACGGTGGGCGATGATGGCCAAGGCCTTTACTGGACCGATCCCGGGAAGGGTCTCCAATTGAGTCCGAGAAGCGGTATTGATATTGATTTTCTCTACGACCCTCTCTGGTTTGACTGGAACCTCGACCTCTTCCTCAGGGATGGACACCTCTTCCTCTATTTCTATAATCTGGATATCTGAGAGATCCTTCGGTCTTATCTCCAATTCATTAGCATAAGAACCGATCTGACCACTGACTTGAATACTCGTTCCTTGAACCAGGCTTTCCCTCTCTGGTATGCTCTCATATAGGTCCTTCCAGATAACGACATTTATGGAGCCTGTTCCATCGTCTATCTTTAATGTTCTACCCTTCTCCTCTTTGAAGACCCTGACAGATATTATCTTCCCTTTAATGGTCACCCTTTGACCGATGGAGGCCTCGGTTATCTTACCGATAGGAACCAGTTCCGTCTCCAGAATCTGGATGTCTGAGGGTTTCTTCAGTTTTATCTCGAATTTATCCTTGTAAGATGCGACTCGACCACTGACCTGAATAGGCATTCCTTGAACCAGGCTTTGTCTATAGAGTAGGCTCTCGTATAGTTCCTTCCAGATAAGGACATCTATGGAGCCTGTCCCATCGTTTAGCTCTAAAGTACGACCTTTCTCCTTTTTAAAGATCCTGACAGACATTATTTTTCCTTTAAGGGTTACCTTCTGACCGATGGAGGCCTCAGTTATGCTGCTGATGGGAACCACTTTTTCCTCAGGAACAGGTACCACTTCTGGCTTCTCAATCTCTTCTGGCTTCTCAACAGGGACTTCTTTAACCGGAACCTCTTCAACTGGGACTTCTTTAACAGGAACCTCTTCCACAGGAACTTCCTCAATCTCCACTATAGGAGGCTTTTCTTCCTTCCTTTTCTTTGGGCCCCCGAAACGAAAGGTCAGAGTGCCCAGATGGGTCTCATCGAGGTTATGGTGGGGAAGATAAGCATAATCAAAGGAGAGGAATCTATTCCTCAATCCCCATCCTACCATCCATCTGCCGGGATTATTAGCCACCCCGGAGCGAAGGAAGAGATACTTCAGCCAGTGGTATTCCAGGCCTAATCTGAACTCGTCATCCTCCTCTTTCTCCTGCTTCTCATAGTGATAATCTACTGCCAGGATTAAGTCGGGGTCTGGTCGATAGGCGATCCCTCCCGCATACCTCTGGGGGAGGTCGTCACCGATATGGGGGGTATTAACGTTACCTCCGAATAAGCCAAGGCTCAACTTCCCGTCCAGGAGTTTATATAAGAGTCCTAAGTCCCCTCCATAATCGAACTCCTTACCTACAGTCTCGATCTCGAGACGGAGGTACTTGGCATTTCCCCCAAGATAGATATCCTGTTTCTCAAAGGTGAACTTCCTTCCATAGGAGAAGATATAGGCATCTTCTCTTAACTTCCTGTGGCCATAATTAGTCGTGGCCAATCCAATGGTACCCAGCCTCCCCATAGGCAGAGCGAGATTTCCTAACTTATACTCTAAGTCCTTCTCCCCATAGAGCATGGTATAGCTTCCAGATAATTCTATCATTTTCAATTGTCCCAGACCCGCCGGATTGAAGTAGATGGCACTTGAATCATCTGCCACAGCAGTAAAAGCCCCTCCCATACCCCAGGCACGGGCAGAAGAGGGCCTCTCCTCAAATATAGCCCAAGCCGAGACAGTGAACAGTGAACAGTGAACAGTGAACAGTGATAAAAAAAATAAAATAAAAAATAATCGCTTAACCTTCATCTATTCATCTTTCCCTTATCTGTGATCTGTGTCCATCTGTAATAAATCTGTGCCAATCTGTGTTCTCAAAAGGCGAGGCCAAAGCCCAACCGATGGACTCCTTTCTCCGTTGCCCGGCGATACTGATAGGCATAATCTATCTTATAGTCTATTCCTCTCCTTGTTATGATCTTTATTCCCAATCCTCCTGTGGGATCATCGTGATAGCCTCCAGCCCGAAAGGCAAAGTACCTGCTTAGCCACCACTCCATACCAAAGGAATGCTCAAGTCCTACGAAGTTTTCTAAGTCATAGATATCGTAGGCGATGAGGATCTTCTTATGGGGTCGAAAGGCAATTCCTGGTCGCACATTCATCCTCCTCAATACCCCAAAGACTTTAGGCTCATTCACATCCTGAGCTAAGAGACCAGCGCTGAACCATCTTATCGGTCTATAGTGAAGGCCGAGGTCTAAGGAGAGATCATCTTCCGTCTCTTCAGAGACTCCGCTTGTCTTATGCCGGGCATCAATAAACTGGCCTCCCGCACCTATGGAGAACCCCCTGAAGATTTCCTTTCCCCAGGAAGCACCATACTGGTTTTCCGGCTCAGACCACCCTCTGCCTCTATAGCCGGCATTCAAGAAGTATAATCCCCAGGCACCATACCTCCTATCCGGCTCAGCATAGATTACCGTATCATCATAATCTATCCTGTCCCTTTCTGCGTTATTCACAAGAGAACTAATCGAAAAGTCCCTCTTTTCTAATTGTGATAATCCCGCTGGGTTATAGTAGACAGCATTCGCATCATCTGCTACAGCAACCGCTGCCCCACCCATGCCCATCTGCCGGGTACCAACCTCAGCATAACTAACCGCAGTGAACAGTGAACAGTGAACAGTGAACAGTGAAAGGACCAAGAGTAAAAATTTAAATATGTTCTTCATCTCTTCTCTTTTCCATAAAATCTCTTGCGTTAATAAGTCCCTTTTTGCCTTGTCTTTCTTTGCCTTATTCTCTTATTTTCGTATTAACTTATTCGCTCCCCAAACCAATGGCTTCAATCCTGCTCTAACTACTGCCTTGAGTGGTTCTTTATCTCGGATGAAGTCCGCAATCGGTGGCGAAATTTTACAGTAAGTAAGAACAAATGCCCGACCTAAGGGATTAGTGAGCAGATGCTGGTCTCGGAACTGCCGCAAAGCCATTATTTCAGGAGGACAGTTTAAAAAGTTGGTTAGTTGGTTAGTTTTATCCGTGCTAATCCGTGATTTTAATCCGTGCCTATCCGTGCAACTGCTGTAAGCAGCAGTAGCAATAAAGCATCCTCCACTCCCTCCACCACTCAGAGACTTGCCCACTGTGACCGTAGTCGTTGCCTCAGTGCTCGAGTTTCCATCTTCAGCAATGGCCTTGATATAAATGGTGTAGTAACCTATAGGAACAGAGTCGCCAGAACTGTTCTTCCCATCCCATTTTGTAGAGAAACTATCTGCAATATAATACTTATCTTCCCCTAAGGTTTTTACCACCCTTCCCCTTCCATCGAGGGCCTGAATGGTGACCTCAGACTCCTTATTAAGAGTGAAGGAGATCTTGGTATGTCTCCGATTGAGGTCGCTTCCATCCGATAGGAAGGGATCTTCAGAGACTCCTAAACCCCTGATTCCCACTCCAGAAGGCATATCCGCATTATTTACCTTCCCTCTGGTAGGAGAGGAACAGACGCTCCAGTCACTATTTGCATTGGTATCACTTGAATCAGCGTCACGGGCGATGGAGTCATTAGCATCGACTGTAGTGCTATTAAAACAGTCAGATTCTGCCAGAGAAGCCCCAGCAATCTTCCATTGTTCAGGATCAGCATCTACTAATGCTTGGACATCTGCTTCCTCACCAGAACCCCACGTCCCACTTTGATCTGCCCAGCAAACAGCATCCTCAATATTCCCCAATCCATCCTTGAAGATTACCTGTTCATCTGTAGAGGTCAACCCAGTATCATGGGCCCAGATATTGATGATTCCATCCGAACCAGCAGTGAGTTCATCCATCCAGTAACTCATCCCATTAGTAAAGATCTCAATATTTCCCCTTCCTGTAGGAGCCCCGGTCCGTGAACCAGTTCCTGTGCAGTAGTAGGGAATACTTTTAGCCGACAGACGATCCAAACATTCAGTAGTCGGATGGTTATAGGGGTTGGAGCCGGTAGAGATGACGGCCTTATCCGGATAGACATAGGTGAGGAAGTTACTTGAGGTGGCATATCTAGCGCCATGATGGCCTACTTTTAAGATATCGCTCGTTAATCCTATCCCATACTTACTGATCAGGTTCTCCTCCACCTCGAATCGGGGATCATTATCATGGCAGGCAGAGGATTCCGCATCACCAGTGAGCATAAAGGAGACATTCCCGTAGGTAAGGTAAATAACAATGGAACTATTATTCTTATAATCGGTTCCTTCCTCTTCAGTTGCTCCTGGCCAAGGACTGGTAGCATGGGCATTGAGCACCTTGGCAGTAATGTTATAGTCTTCATCCCAGGTATAGGTCTGGCCAACGGTGGGAACGATACCCGGAATATCATTGACATCTGAGATGGTTGGGTAACCCAACTCATTCTTTACCGCGGTAACAAAGGCATCGGTATAATAACTCTCTGGCTGGCCAGAGAGCCAGATGGCCTCTACTGTCTTATTATTTAAAACATCTGTCAGGTCACCATAATGGTCGCTATCCGCATGGGTAGCGACCATACGATGGACAGTAGTAGAGACACCCACTTTATCAAGATAGGAATCAACGATTTCCTTATTTGGGTTTCCTCCATCGATTAAGATATTTTCTCCTCCCGGAGTCTGAACAAGAATGGAGTCCCCTTGTCCTACATCAATGAAGGTGACGGTCATGCAGCCTGAGGCTGGCTGGAGGACTAAATATTCCCCGGTCTTTATTGTTGTTCCCTTGGCGATGGTCTTTATTGTTCCATCATCTTCAAAGTAGCATTCCCCGATATCTACTCCGCTTCCATCGCTGGTTCCATCAGCCTCACAATATAACTCTACCCAGTCCTTGCTGCCTGAAGCATTAAACGATACCTCATTTATCTTAATGCTTACATCCAATTCTAAGGAAGAGGGGTTCTTCTTTCCCTTGGTAGGGGTAGTAATAAGATTCCAATCGCTCTCCTTATGGGTATCCGTTGCTCCAGAAGCATTATCTCTTCCTAAAGACTTTCCCTTTGCCCCACTCGTCCAGTTGGCAGACTGGCCTTCCTGAGTCTCATTACTGTAGGTATCCTCATCCCCGGCATCGCCAATCCATTGACGGGGACTGAGACTATCATCCGCTATCCTGTTGAAGGCCGTACGCTGGGTGCCTGCCCAGGTGCCATCCCTCTTGGCCAATGATACAGCATCGATGATGTTTCCCGAAGGATCCTCAAGGATAATGACATTATCCGTTCCGGTAAGACCAGAATCCGTGGAATAGAAGTCACGATAGCCATTCCCATTGGTATCGCTATCCACCTCATCCGCAGTAGGGTCCTCCGGGTCATCCCTGAGACGAAGGACGATATACTCATCATCAGACATAGTATAATCTGGAAAGGTCTTGATATAGGCGCTTCTTTCCAAGACTCTCCAGGAACCGATATTCTGGGTTGTTCCCGAGACATTATGGAACTCAATCCACTCTGGGGTATCCTTGGTAGCAATCTCATTAATCAATATACTGCCTGGGTCTCCCTCATCTGGAGCAGTAGTATTTGTTGCTTTCGGTGACCCTCTTTCTGTGGCCCCGGCATCCCAGTTAGTAGTTCCTTCTTCATTGGCAGTATACCAGTTCTTGGCCTGCGTACCATCCCCGGGGGTGCTGCGACGCTCCATAGAATATTTCTTATCATTGTCACCTGCTAAAGGTGTTGAACTATCACCAGCGGTATCATAAAGGATATCGCCATCCGTGTAGAGTTTTATCTGAAGAGTGCTATTGGATAATACTACATCAGTATCTATTACATTTGGAGTAACACTATCTTCTATTCTGGAGTTAGCTGCATCAAAGTTAGAAATGAGGAAGTAATCATCACCAGCCGGATCACCCGTGGCCTTTATGGTTCCAGAAAGGGTGACTTGCATAGGAGCTTCAGCTCCAGCAGAAAATTTAGTGAGATACCAGTTGGTCAAATCAATGTCTGAACTGCTGGTATTCCTCAGTTCAATCCATTCATCGGAACTGCTAAGCGTACTCCCTGTCCACATCAATTCGTTGATCACTACCGGCGCTCCTCCGTCATAATAGAGAGCAGTATCTGTGCGGTCAATAGAGGGGGCTGGTTCGGCATCGGCATAGGTAGCGGTAATGGTAGAGCCATCGGCCACCTTAATCACATTATTGGCATCATTACTAGCAGTTGTAGAAACTCCTAACTCTGGCTCTGGAGATTGAATGTTAAATATTCCGGTATCGTTTCCCGTTTCGGTTAGGGTAATACTTATCGTTACTGGGTCAGAGGTAGTGGAGATTATGCTGACCGTAAACGACTGCTTACTTCCCGAATCGGTATTGCGATCATTATCAGTGACCGTAATATCGGAAGTTTGAGAAGTGCTGCTAAAGATTCCTCTATCAATATCTATGCTCCCCACATAGTTGCCGCTTCCATTTGCTGCTCCCGGAGTTCCCAATTCTGTAGCCCCGGAATCCCAGTTCAGGGAGGTCGTAGCAGTATACCAGTTCTCTGATACCGTTCCATCACCCGGTGTAGTATTACGAGACATAGAGTATTTATTGGCATTATCCCCAGCAAATGGGGTTCCACTAGCATCATCAGCGGTATCGATGATCGTAGTGGTTTCACCTGCATAGGGGCCATCATAGAGTTTTATCTGTAGAGCAGTATTGGCTAAAGAGACATCAGTATCTACCACATCTGGTATGACGTTCAACTTTGAACTACCACTGGTCTCGGCATAATTGGAGATGAGGAAGTATCCATTGGCTGGGATGGTGCCAGAGGAGATGGTGAGCATCAACGTCTCTGCGCCACTACTATACTTAGTAATATCCCAATTACTCAGATTGATGGGTGAACTGGTCATATTCCTCAGTTCGATCCATTCATCATAAGTACTGGCATTACTCCCCATCCACATCAACTCATTGATCACCACATCCCCGGGATCTGCTCCCCAGGCTCGCCCGCTCCCACAGAGAGCTATACTAATAATAAGGAATAGCATTAATGTTAAGTTCTTAGAAAATATTTTTCTTATCTTCATCCTGCACCTTTTGATATTTAATTCCTTCCCTTCATGATCTTCTTCAGCCGATTCCAGACTCTTAAATCTTCCGCTTCATCACAGATCTTCATTGCCCATTCCTCAAGGTATTTAACATCCAGGCTTCTCCCATGACGGATAAATATGCTTTCTACGTCAATCATATCTCGGCCTCTGCCTGGGATTAACTTGAGAAGAATTAAATCTTCGGGAGTAGGGATATAAATCTGCCGTCCCATAATTTTGGCTTTTCTTTTCCTTTGGAAGGCCGATTTTTCTAATGCTATTGATAGCTTGATGAAATCGATATGAAGTCTACTGTGGTATAGACGGAAGACCCCCCGGGTATCAAATGTCTCTTGGACCACTTCCCTGTCGAATTTGAAGCCTTTCCTTTGAGCTGTGGTTAGGAATGCCTCTAATTTTTTCCTGTTTATTAAGATGATGAAATCCGCATCATTGGTTACTCTTGGTTCGCCAATAATACCGACCGCCAAACCTCCTACCAGAAGATAAGGGGTGTTTGTTACCTTTAACAACCCCAGGGCTTTATGAAAGACTACGGGAAATCTATTGGCTTTCATTCCTTCTTCATTTTTAACCCCAGCTTCGCACAGACTGGAAGGTGGGAAGCAAAATTCAAGGAATCTATTAGTTCTGAGTCTAATAGAAATTCCATGATCTCGGCACTCTCTTTAATGGTAAGTTTCCTCAGGGTTTCCCTTCTCTCTTTTTCGCTCTCTCTTCTATACTTTTCCGGATTCTTAATCATCGCTTCTTCCTTCTTTAACAATTCTCTTTGCTCCCCAAACGATCGGTTTCAGATAGAATCTCACCATTGCTTTCAGTGGTTCTTTATCTGAAATAAAGCGAGCAACCGGTGGACTAAAGCGACAGTAGAACCTCACAAATGCTTTTCCCAGGGAATTAGTCAAGAGATGCTCATCCCGAAATCTCTGCAAAACAATAATCTGTGATCTGTGTGAATCCGTAATAAATCTGTGTGAATCCGTGCCGCTGCTATAAGCAGCGGTAGCGATGAAGCATCCCCACTTCTCTGAGGTGCTCTTCGCCTCTTCCTTGGCAGCTGCCGGGGTGGTAATGGTAACCACGGGAGTGCTCACCTCGGTGTCCGGACTTGATGAATATACCCCCCACAACTGTATGTAGTAGGTCGTTCCTCCTGAGAGACCAGTAATGGTGGTGGAGGTCGTCGCCCTGGTAGCCAGATCAACATCATTACTATCATCCCAGTAACTGGTTGCCTTGTTTTCCACTTCAGTTCGATTGGTCCCATAATAGATGCGGTAGCGGAGAAAGTCCTTATCTGAAGGAGTGAAGGGCGTCCAGGTCAACTTGCTACTTGAGGATTTCGATTCGCTCTCCTGGACATCGGCCAAACCCACAGAAACAGAAGCAGTACCAGAAGGAGAAGTCGTCTCATTACCAGCGTTATCCATTGCCCATATTTTAGCATAGTAGATGTTAGGTGAGGTTAATCCTGTAACGATAGTTGAAGAGGTATCTATATCTGTCTCTTCCTTTTTAGTGGCTCCTTCTGGCGAACCCGTATTGTCCTTATCCTGCACCTTTGTCTGATCCTTCCCATACCAGATTTCATAGTGGCTGAAGTAGCTCTCTGTGCAGGCCGTCCAGGAGAAAGTAATACTCGTTGAAGTAGCAGAACTTGCCTTGAAATCCGCCAGACCACTGGGAACCACATTATCTATGCCAAAAGGAGTACCAGGAGAAGAAGCCGTATCCCCCATATAACCATAACTACCATCATCCGCGCCATCATTGGCCTTCATCCTGAAGTAAACCGTGTCATCTTCAGTAGTGGGAAGATCAGTTGCCGTAGCCCAGGTGATGGTCTTCTCGCCTGGAGTGCCGATAGATTCCTCGGAGGCTGGGTCAGTAGAAGCGGTATGCCAATCTATTTCATCTCCGGTGGTAGAATACTCTGGATACCCAGTGCAGGAGTGACTATCGGCATCTATCAAGGTATAGGAAATCTCCCAGTCTCCTCTTTTCCAACTGGGAACCGGTGACTCAGTAATGTTTATTAAAGGAAGATTATTGTCGGTTACCTCAATACTAATACTGATAGCCGAGGTATAACCTGCACTTGAGTCGGCATCAATCTGTATGGTTTCCCCGGTATCATAATATATGCCGCTATAACTGGCCACCCCACTCACAACGTCTTCTGTAAGGGCGTCATTAGGTAATAAGGCACCAGCACCGGCGTGAAGTGCTAAGATAACGGTACCTATGGCAGCGGGGGTCACATTACCATAGGTATCCTTTACGCTCACCTTTGGCTGGGTAGCAAAGGGGAAACCGACGATGGCCGCATCCGATGGTGGAGTGGTAAAGTCTAATTTATTGGGATTATCAGGATCGACAGCAATATTCGTTGAGGTCCCATTAATTGCTCCATCATCGGCCTTAATCCAGGGGGTCTCTCCTGCGTTATAGAGAGTGAAACCAGATACCGTTGCCACACCATTCGCGAAGGTCTGGTTCCCATCAGCCGGCTTGGTCGGGTCATTAACGCCTATGGCAGTAGCGTTCCAGGTCCAGGTAATGTAATGAGAACCAGTATAATCGGTGACCGTAGTATCGTCTTGCCTCTGAGCAGTAACCGTAACTGAGAAAGTAGTTCCCGCAGTCTCAGTTCCAGAATGCTCGGTCACTACACTGAACTTGGTGGCCAACCAACCACCTGGGGGTTCTCCGTCAGAAAGCCAGGCAGCACCCAAAATCAATCTTTCGCCAGTAGCCGCATGTCGGGTTAGTCCTATAGCTATCCCGCCATTAGTAGTCCCTTCTCCAGCGCCGATCACATAGGAGTGGCTGATTTTTGTCCAGTCAGCACCATCTAAATCGGTGACACCCGACTCATCTATACCACCAGCATGCTCAACCCCTACTTTTACCTTACCAGTTCCTTTTGCCCAGACCACCACATAATAGGTTTTGCCCACTTCTAAATCTTTACCTAACTGCTTTAGATAACGCTCATCAGAATATGGTTCATGGGCAAAAGAAGCCTCCCCGACTAAAACCTCATCTGGGTCAGTAGTTCTTTCACCTCTATTGCCCCAGGTGTATTCATCAGGATCACTACCGGTAATATCATCAAAAAATTCGTTGTATAGGTAATTCTCTCCTGCTTCAGGATGGGTCTGGAAGGTCTTGATATCCCCATATGCATGATCGCTGTCATATTCTACAACGCCTCTAAACTGATATTTGGTCTTTTTACTAAAACTCGGAGTAGCGGTATGTGAGCCAGCTACACCATAAGGTGTGTAGGTTGTCTCATTATCGGTTATGCTGCCTGAACTTTCCCCCCATTGAAAGTAGACATCAACAGAAATCTCCTCCCCCATGGTAAAATCACAGTTAAGGGTAGCGGTAGTAGTCCCGATGCTTGAGGCATCCTGAGTGGTGACTGTAGGATAAGGGTAGGTGCCTGTAGTAGTCCAGATAATTTCGTCCGTAATGACCTTTCCCTCTGACCTATTGCCGATACACTTAAATACCACATTATTGCTTTCACTTATGGCAGTCAATGCCCCAGCCACCAGGGACCCATAGGTACCATCAGTGGCTGAGTAATAAGTCTGATCAACAGGAAGAGCACCGACATCGATTACCGTTGTCAGATCAGAGTAGGCACCCCCATCAATACTATATTGGAACTTTACATCACCAGTAGTAGTACCAGCACGCATCACTTGGAAGTCAAAATTAGTAAGGGTTAATCCCCGGAAATCAAAGGTATCGGTTGTATAGGTAGATTCTCCTGTACCGGCTTTGATCATTGCTGCATTGGTGCAGTAGCTAATGTTGTATGTTACGAAGTTACCATCAGCGGTCCAGCCCGACGGCCAATCGGGAGGATCTATACTTTCAAAATCCTCTGTATAGCCAGGCGAATGCGGTATAATGAGGGCCTGGGCACCCATACCCCAGCCCAGAAGCAACCCAATAGAGAGGGATATCAATATTAAGTTCTGGGAAAGTCTTCTTTTCTTCATTTTGACTTAGGGCTCCATATTCCTTAGGAATAGTATATTATTTCACACATTATATGTCAAATGTTCTTAGTCATTACTCCTGTATTTAATGTATTACCTTATTATTAGAGACTATCTCTTCCAAAAAGTTCCAAAATTATAGGGACTTTTAAAGGGCTTGGGAGAGACGGGAGAGGAGATCTTTAAGTTCTTTGCGACTTTCGAAGGTGACCAATAGTCTTTCTGCCTTCTTACCGGTTCGGATATTGATCTTCTTCTTCCATTCCTTCCTGAGATGCCTCATGATATCTCTTTCGATGGCATTGAGTTCCTTCTCTCTTTCTGTCAACTCTTCCCCGGGTCGTGCTAAATCGACCA
The DNA here is from genome assembly GCA_030615855.1 of bacterium. Classification (GTDB taxonomy): domain Bacteria; phylum UBP18; class UBA7526; order UBA7526; family UBA7526; genus JAUWXM01. The sequence goes on from JAUWYL010000003.1 coordinate 57,080, forward strand.
GAACCATAGTATCTTCAACGGAGAGGCCTCGCTTAATTACTTCTTTGGCAAAGGAGAGCTGTTTATTCTTGTCCTCAAGTCCCATCAATACCTTGGCATGACCAAAGGTGATCCTACCCTTATGGAGATATTCTAACACCTTATGATGTAATCTCTTCAGAAGACGAAGATGATGACTGATATCTGATTGGGTGCGTCCGGTCTTCTTAGCGATCTCTTCTTCCTTAATCTTATAGGAATCCTTCAATTCCTGAAAGCCTTTGGCCCTCTCCAAAGGGGTAAGATCCAGCCTTTCTATATTCTCCACAATGGATTTAACTAGTAGGTCCTCACCCCCTATTTCTCCTAAGATAGCACAGGGTAATTCCTTCCAGCCCAATTTCTTTATTGCTTTAAGACGCCTATTGCCAGAGATAAGATAATATTTATTCCCCCTTTTGGAGACCGTGGGAGGACAGATGAGGCCATTCTCTCTAATCGACCGGGCTAAATCTTCGATATTCTCCCTACCGCTTTCAAAACGTACCTTATATCCCTTGGTAGAAATCTCTTTTAAAGGCAGAATTCTAAAACGCATTTTTCTTCACCCTCGAAAAAAGAGGCAAATATGCCATATGGCATATTTTGGTAGCAATAAGAGTCAGGCCCGCCTTCGTCCGTCCGTCTCCGACGGGCCGAACTTCGGCGGGTAAGCATTTGACAATAAATAAGTTCTGGAAAAGTCTTCTTTTCTTCATCCCGCACCTTTTGATAAGTTGATTAGTTGACAAGTTGACAAGTCAATAAGTTTGCAACCGCCTATACGCAAATTGTTACAAATTTTTTTGTTACATTTTTAAGTGCAATATAAAAAGACACTTTTATTAAAGATTTTCCACAATGGAGATGGGCTCCTGACCAGTTCATTATTTATCTTCCTGGATGAGAGCAAACAAGATAGGCCTCACTCCATTCGGCAAAATCCTAAATTCTAATATCGAAACTCTAAACAATATCTAAATTCAAAATTCAAATGTTCCAAACCCGTTTAGTTTTGGATTTTTGTCATTTGAGATTCGGATTTGTTTAGGATTTAGTGCTTCGGATTTAGTATTTAACATTATCCAAATTCCGATGCCTCAAGGGTATCGATCATCTTTTCTTCCTTAGACGTAGCTGAGCTCTTAGAAGTCGGGCATCCTTCTTATCTCGGGGACGGCCACTCCACTCCTTAAGATGAATAAGGTCAATGATCTCAGGAAGGGGGATCACCAGGCCAGCAAACTTTACCCTAATTCTATACTGATACATAAAGTCAAATTTGGCCTGGGAAAGGGTTAGGAGATCGATCCTCTGAGTATTAGTAATACGCAACATTTTTTTCTTTAACAGCCATTCTTTCCAATTGACAATCTTTCTCCCTTTCTCATCCATCGCTTTAGAATATCCCAACCTCTTTATGATCTTTAGAGTAAGGGCAACTTCCTTCTCATCCTGAGGCAAGAGAAGATCTAGGTCAAAAGTAGCCCTCTCTACCCCGTATAAAACAACAGCAACTCCTCCAATAACGAGATACCTCAGCCTTCTTTTATTAAACGCTCTGATAATCTTTTTAATTTCTTCCTTTTGGTTCGCCACGGTTTTACCGCCCTCCCTAACAGTTGGTTGAATAAAAATACTTTCTCCAGATTTTCTGGATAAAGTTTTAGTCTTAGATACTTCCTTCGTCTATTCAATTTAAGATATTTTTCACTCCTCATCTTCCTATCTCAACCCTAGAATGGGGATCAGGTCCCATTGGATAGTAAACATCCAACGGGATAAATCTTGACCCCGAAGGACAAGCCCCGAAGAACAAGTCTACGGGGTAAACCTACGGGGCTCTGCACCGTATGGTTCAGGGCGGGGCAGGCAAATCTTGAAAAGCGTAATAAAACCCTTTCTGAATCCTTCTTTTACAGTTATTTCTTGCTCTTTTGAGTCTAAGCAGATACTTAAGGTCTTTTAAATCCTGCGGTTTTCCCGCACTACGTTTCATCCTAATGGAGATCGTTACCCTATGTCCTTTTATAGATTACTGAAAAACCACTGAATCCACTGAAATCACAGAAAATTTGTTATTCTGTTTCTTTATTTTTTAATATCTTTTGTTCAGTGTTCTCAGTGCCCTCTGTGGTTAAAGACTTTTCAGCGGTCTCTTTTAATAATTTGAGAAGGCCTTCAGTGTCCACTTTTCTTCCTGTTTATTGACAGGAAGGCCCGCCTGCCGGCGGGCCCTGTAGATATGAGAATCATCAACAGGGTAGAGTGATCATTTACCCCGCTCGCTCCATTAGAGATAGGAAACGCTTCTTTCTGATTATCTTACTGAAAGCGTTTCCGTCATCTCTATTCAAGCTGCTTAGCATCTCTAATGGAGGGAATGGCGAAGCCCGTCTATCTGCCAAGATCACCGTTTAGATGCTGTCGGTAATGAACTCCTCTTCGTTCTCCATCTGTTGTTCGTCAGTGATGGCCTCGGCTATGGTCTCCTCTTCCTTCCCTCTCATAAAGATCTGCAGCAGGAGATAGATGATAGCCCCTATTCTTCTTATTCCTTTAGTCCTTTCTATTGTCTCCTGAACCTTCTCTCTCCATTCCTCTCCAAAGAGGAGTATCAAGGGGATACTCTTTATAGCTAGCTTGCTCTTTTTGACCAATTTTGCAATTGGCTTCTTCTCCTCAGAGATGCGAGCGATAAGCATGATGAGGAAGAAGGGTAGGAGCCAGAAGAAACCAAAGAGTTTCCCAGGAGAGAGAGTGAAGACCAGCGGATCAGCTACCCGATTCAAATTGAAAACCACCAGTATAGCACTCCCCCAGATGACGAAGAGGTTCCCTAAGGGATTACTGGCCTTCAAGAACCTTCCCCCTTCTGTTCTCTTATGCATAAAGGGCCAGGCGATATTGGCTCCCATGAAACCCGTGAAGTCGAATAGCAGGTGGGAGAAGTAGCCACAGGTAATGACCGCCCCATAGACCCAGGCCTTGGCAAAGGAGCCTAAGACCAATCCCATAATGAGCCAGCCCAAGAGGCCATAGAATAGCCCTAAGATAGCGGAATGGCTCCACTGCCTATGCCAGGGAAGAAAGACAATATTTACTCCCTCTTCCTTTTTAGTAAACAAAAAGGAGGGACCGTTGAAGATATCTATGGAAGAGGGTCTTGCCTGGGCCATTAATATCTTACACTTTGTCTTGCCCCTTCCTTCTTTTGGTCCAGTGAGTTCTGTTCCTTCAATATGCACCGGGAGCTGGGACATAGAGACCACCGGTCCTAACTTTACCATGGTCTCATTTTTTTCCACATCATAGCCCACCTGATACTGTCTCCAGTTATCAGCCCCCATCTGGACGGTGTGCATCTGAAGGGTGATGTCCTTTCCCGTATCCCAGCATTTATTGATAGCCTCGGCCATCTTATCCGCCACCTTCTGGGCATCGATAGAACTGGGGTTGCGGGAATCGAGAAGATATTCCGGGGTTGCCGGATCGATGATGTAGTCGTTCTTGGCCAACATCATGGCCAATTTGAAGTCCTGGGTATCGGGAAGTATGCCGAATAGTCCTCCTAAGACCAGGATCCAGGAATGGGGGGTGGCCATAGACATAGAAAGAGCTTTGGTAAAACAGGTGGCTGCCGCCACCCCAGTACAAAAATGGGTAAGTCCTTTCATCTTTACCTCCTTTTATACACTGATTATTACTGATTGATTACGGATTAGCACGGATAATCCGTGCCCATCCGTGTTGTTATCCGTGCCTATCCGTGTATTAGAAGAGTTTCAAAGCCATGCAGATGGGTGCGCCCAATCCCGCCATATTGAGGCACATGGGGATTAAGAGAATCCCCAGGCAGTTCATCCTCCGGGAATGCCACATAACCGGGATGAGACCGATGGCGGTACCGATGAGCATGATGAAGAGCCCTATCCAGCCCGTTATCCCAATCACCGTTAGGGGAAGGATGACCAAAGTAATCCAGGAGATCATCCGATAGTTTATCTTGGCGATGAGGTTGATCATGAAGCGGGAGAAACGCAGAAGGAGAAAGAAGGATAGTCCCCCGCTTATGGCCATCACTGCCATAGCCAACCAGTAGTCCCCAATGTTGTAAGCCGCGTAGTAGGGTTTGAGCATCCAGGCCAATCCCCCTCTGGTAAGATGGTTCAGGGGGGGGATAAAGAAGAGGAGGAAGGCCCCCACATAGTAGATAACCTTGGAAGTCCCCTGTGACAAAACGAAGATCCGCTCATCCCTCTGGGCAATGGCATGGCCGGATAAGAGGCCTCCGATACCACCCGTTACCCCGGGCATGAGAGCCGCAAACCCTCCTCCTAAGGTACCGGCCACCGTTCCCCTGATAATCACAGAGAAATTAACATCTACAGAGGCGCCTGCAGTATACTGCTTAGGAATCTCTGTCTTAGAGATGATGTTGGTAATCACCCAGGGGACAGCAAAGAGCCCCACAAAGGCGGGCATCAGGGATTGAAAGGCTTTCTCCACCGGGATGAGGGTTCTATTCATGACGACCAATCCCAGGGCGCCAGAGAGAAGAAGGGTGAGAAGGCCTGCTCCACAGGACTTCAGCCCCTCCAATGTCCTCCCTAAGGCGGTCTTGGCTCTTAAGGTGGCCTTGGGCCATTCTGAGGCAATGATGTAGACAATGATCAGACCCAGAATCCAAAAGAAGTGGGGAGCGATTAATTTCTTGACATACTTTATGAGGTGAAAACTGACCGGGAACAGGAGCCAGAGGGCGATAATCCCCCCTAAGGAACCCAGTCCGGTCAGGATGGCTGCCTCATATCCCTTGCCCTGGAGCATATACTTCTGTCCGGGAAGGACAACAAACATGGCGCTCTCATCCGGGGCTCCTAAGAACATGGCGGGAACAGTGTTGATTATTGCCCAGGAGACGATCCCCGCCATGAACATGACCGCAACATACTCCGCCGGGATGAGATGCAGGTGAGCCCCATACCACAGCAAGAAGTAGCCCATCACACCGTAGAGATGCAATCCCGGAATGAGGGCCAAGACTCCGGCCACTACAGTTCCCAGAATAGTCCAGAAAAGAAGGTTTAGGAATATCATTTCTTACCCCCTTTCCCCAGTCAATCTGATATCCTCGGAATGGAGGACCTTGACCTGCATCATTCCCCGATACTGGGTTACCTTACCTTTTACAGAGATTGAGGCTCCGGGAATAGTAACCAACCTATCCACTCCCTTCTCCACCTCTGGCCAATAGACGACTTCTATCTTGCCCGTGTTATCAGCAATAACTACATTAGTAGGGTTTGTTCTTCGCTTAAGAGTTAAAACCTTTCCGCTACATTCTACTATCTTCCCCATCCTTTCACTGGTAATGAGGCCGATATTGAACTTGGAAACCCTCTCTTCCTTAGAGAGGGCCTCGGCCCGGGTAATCTTAAACCTATCCAGCCTTATGAGAGTAAGCGATCTTTTTCCTTTCCTATCTACATATACCCTTCCAGAGAGTTCTACCTTATCCTCTATCCTGGGTACCTTACCGAATTTCTTAAGATCTTGGTAGGTCCACTTAGGAGCGAATACCTTGATCTTACCTGTCTCATCCTCAACCCAGAAGTTTAGATTCACCTTCTTATAAGGACGTGGAGGATATTTCACCTTTCCTTTAATGCTCACCAAAGTACCAGCCTCTAAGGGATAGACCTCTTTAACCTTGAGTGAGGAGAAAACGGCTGGTTTTATGGTAAGCAGATCCGCACTCTGTAACGAAAGTGAGGTGCCATATACTTCATCTATCTTTATGGCTCCCGTGGCCTCCACCTCATCCTCTACCCTGGGGATCCTATCCAGCCTCGCGATGTCCTCTGTAACATCCCCCCAGGCAGTGATCCTTATTTCTCCTGTCCCATCATCCACGGTAATGGAAAAAGATCTCTTACCTTTCTTGCCTCTCAGGGGCTTTACCTTCACTACTTTCCCTACTATCTTAGCGTTGGCAAAGTTATAGAGTCCGGTAATATCGCCCACCTTCACTACCGGAACATGAATCACCTTGATAGCAACCAAGTAAAGGATCACTACCCCGATAATGGCCATCCAGACACTGCCATACTTGAAGAGTCTTAGTGAAAGGCGATGCTTAATGTGGGCTCCACAGTAAGGGCACTTGTAATGGGCTCCTACAAAGCGACCACAACTGGGACATCTGACCTCTTCTTCTACTACCATAATTCTCCCTCCTTTCTTAAACGCAGATTTCTTTATTCTGCTTACTGCGTGGGATTAAATACACGGATAATCACGGATAAAACCTTAAACACGGATTATCACGGATTGGTTACGGATTCACACCCCATACCACTCCGACTCTAAGTTGGAGGCTACGGGGCCCTGCACCATATGGTTCAGGGCGGGGCAGGTAGATCACAGATACTGGATACTTGATTCTAGATATTAGGAAACTCAGATAGACGCCAGACAATCTGGCTAGATTCTTCGTAATACTCAGAATGTAGGATCGGGAAACTGGGATATCAGGCACTTCGTTTCAATGCAAAGTGCAAAATTAACTGCTCACTCATTTTGCATTGTTGTTTATTCCCAGTTTCCTCCGCCCCATCCGCCCCGGAGGGGCGAGACCTCGCCTCTGGCGGGCAATCCCCTAATCACCAATAACTGATAACTTTCTCCTGTAACCTGAGGCCGGCAGCCTGTAGCCTGAGGCCTGAATTACTCTACAGTAATCAGGTCCCTCCACTTCGCCAGGGTCTTGGGCCCCACTCCCTTTGCCTTGGTGATATCATCAATACTGGTGTAGGGTCGGGCAGCGATGATTGCCTGGGCCTTAGCCGGGCCCACTCCAGGAAGGGCCTGAAGCTCACTAGCAGAAGCGGTATTGATGTTGATCTTTACTCCCGGAGCAAGGGGCTTCTTCTTGGCTGCTTTGGGCTTGCCAACCACCTCTGTGGCACCCTCTACAGTAATCAGGTCCCTCCACTTCATCAGGGTCTTGGGCCCCACTCCCTTTGCCTTGGTGATATCATCAATACTGGTGTAGGGTCGGGCAGCGATGATTGCCTGAGCCTTGGCCGGTCCCACCCCGGGAAGGCTCTGAAGCTCTGCACTGGTAGCGGTATTAATGTTCACCTTGGCCTGAATTAGGGTCGCTCCAAAGATTAGAAGACCTAAAGCAAGCACCAGAATCAATCCTTTTTTCATTCTTCTCACCCCCCTTCTAAACACAGATTTTCACAGATTTTTTACAGCTGGGCACAGATCACAGATCTTGAAAGCCTGCTGAATTTTGAAAATTGTTTGTATCTTGTTTCTTGGTGTTTGTATCTTGTCAACGGTTTTCTATTCTCTCTTTTCTCTACTGATTTCCGTTCTCTGCCAACTGATTTCTGTTTTCCCTGCCCCGTAGGCTTGTCCTTCGGGGTAACAACCGATTTCTATTTTTATAGTCAATCACCGATCACCGTATTAGAACCATCTCTTCCTACGACAGTAGACGTAGATCAGGAATCCGGTTAAGCAGATAATGCCCCAGGCGAAGAGGTAGCCGAGGCGCCACCTGAACTCTGGGATAAAGACAAAGTTCATCCCCCACAGTCCGGTAAGAAAGGTCATGGGGATGAAGATAGTGGCCACAATGGTCAGTACCTTCATGGTATTGTTCATCCTATGAGAAAGAAGGGAGAGATGGGCCTCCATTACTGAGGTTAACAACTCCCGAAAGGTCTCGATCATACTATGGATCCTGATCAGATGATCGTGGATATCCCTATAGTAGACGGCCATCTGAGGATGAACGAAGGGATAGTCCCTTCTGCAGAAACGGGCGATGAGCTCTCGTTGGGGAGCCATGACCTTCCTCAGGGAAATAATGTGTCTCTTATAGGAAAAGACCTTATTTAAAAACTTCTCTGGCTTAGCAGTAGAAACAGTGTCTTCCAATTCATCTATCCGATCCTCAATGAGGTTCAGGATATAGAAGTAGTTATCCATAATGTCATCCAGAATGGAATAGAGGAGAAAGTCGCATCCCTTAGAAAGTATTTCAGGATTTTTCTTTAACTCTTCCATTATGGTATTTATATTCCATATCTTCTCCTTATGTAAGGTGAGGATATAATTCTTTCCTAAGATAACGTCTATCTCTCGGATGCTCAAGGGCTCCTCCCCTCTCTCTTCCTTATCCTTATAGAAGTAGACAGAGTGCATGATCATAAAGAGGTAATCGGAGAACTCATCAACCTTGGGCTCTTCTTGAGGAACACGGCAGGCATCGATCACCAGAGAATGGAGATAGATGGCCGCTCTTAAGAATTCAAAATCTTCTTCACTGGGATCGAAGAAGTCAAGCCACAGGACGTTCTTCTCATTCTTAAGAAGTTTCTTGACCTTCTTAAGGTCGATCCCGGTCTCTAACTTCTTACCTTCTCTTAGGAGAAAGGAAGTAATCATCTCTCAACCCCTAATCATAGATTATCAGAACATCAGAATGAGAATTCAGGAATCAGATTTCAGATTCAATCTGACCTTCTGATAACTGACCCTCTCCATCTGATACTCTGGTAATCTGATATTCTAATTATACGAGCAGCGCCCGTCTGGCCGCCGGACAGGCAACCGCAATCAATTAACGTAACTTGCAGCCTATTTATTTTACAGTAACCAATGGTCTCAATTTTTCCAGGGTGGCAGGTCCGATTCCCCTTACCTTAAGTAAATCATCAACTGTAGCATAGGGTCTACCAGCGATGATTGCTTGGGCCTTGGCTGGCCCAATCCTAGGGAGAGTCTCTAGCTGGGGGACAGAAGCGGTGTTGATATTTATCCTGGCCCCTGGAACCACTCTCTTCTCTGCGGGAGTTACTCTCTTCGCTGGAGGTTTCTTTATCACTGGTGCTGCACTTAGTATCTGGATATCAGAAGGCTCCTTGGGCTTTATTTGTAGCCCTCCTCTATAGAAACCGATCTGGCCAGTGACCTGGATGGAGGTGCCGGTCTTTAGGCTTTCTCTCCGGGGTAGGCGCTGGTATAGGCTCTTCCAGATGAGAACATCTATGCTTCCGGTGCCGTCGTTAATCCGCAAAGTGCGGCCCTTCTCTTCCTTGAAGACCTTGATGCTTGTTATCTTTCCTTTGAGCCTTGCCCTCTGCCCCACGTTCGCCCGGGTCATACTCCCAATAGAGGAGACCTCTGGGGCGGGAAGAGCCGGCGCCTTCTTTTTCGGAACCACTTTCTTTTCTGGAACTACTTTTTTCTCCGGGATACCTCCGCGCACCGTAACCAGAGGTCTCAACCTCTCTACAATCTTGGGCCCGATCCCGGGCACTCTCCTCAGATCATCAACTGAGGAATAGGGTCGACGGGCAATGATGTCCAGGGCCCGAGCAGGTCCTATCCTGGGCAGGGTCTTAAGCTCAGCAGCAGAAGCAGTATTGATATTGATCTTCTCCTCTTCAGTGAGAACCCTTACATAATCCCATCTTTCCTCCAGTGGCGGAGCCTTCCTCTCTGTTACTACCTCATAGGTCTTCCCATCTGTAGTAATGGTAATCATTCCCTGATAGTCTGTGCGATATATCTTGGCTCCCGTAGCATTCAGCCTATCCAGGGCCTCTTTAAAGGGGAGTTTGTGCTTATTGCCTTCTCCTACACTAATTGTCACCACCTCAGGCTTGACACAATTGAGGAATGGGGTACTACTAGAATGGGCCGAGCCATGGTGGCCAGCCTTTAATATAGTAGACCTTAGTTCATTACCATATCTACTAATCATATCCCTTTCTGATTCCTTAGCCGCATCAGCAGTCAACATGAAAGAGACATTTCCGTAGGTAAGTTTTACCACAATGGAAGAGTTATTGGCATCGCCATAATTCGGGCCGCCACCCACCACCTGGGCGGTCACTCCCTTACCAAAATCGAGGAATTCTCCCACCTTTGGCTGGCGATACTTTATCTCCTTCCTGCCTCTTACCGCTTTCAAAAGGTCCTGATAAAGGTAAGTAGTCCCAGGCCACCCGGGGTCAAGGAATTCTACAATCTCAAGGGGGCTCTTAAGAATATAGATCAATCCTCCAATATGGTCGAAGTCTGGATGGGTCATTATCATCATATCGAGTCTCTTGATCCCCTTCTCTTTCAAGAAGGGAAGGATGACTGTTCTTCCCTTATCCTTACTTACATATCCTGGTCCTCCCATGCCACCATCGATTAGAATGTTCTTCCCATCTGGGGTGGTAATGACCGTAGAATCCCCCTGACCAATATCTAAGTAATAGACAGTAAGGGGGGCTTGCCGTCTAAAGGCATCTACCTGGCTAGTAAGACTAACTAAAAGAAGGGCAACGGAGAGGGGAACCAAAAGCCATAGTTTTTTCTTTATCATTTCTCGCCTCTCTTTAAAAGCTCCTCTTGTAATTTCTTAATCTCTTCTCTTCTCTCCTTCTCTCTTTCTGGATTTATTCTGAAGATAATGTCCAGTACGTTCCCTTCCCTGGTCCCTTCTGGGAGATACTTCAAGGGAATATTGACTACCTCCCTCCATTCCAACTCCACTACGGCTAAATCTCCTTCTATTCTATCGACCACTCCCTCGCTCTTCGATTCCTTCATCCCGTTAGACCTCCTTTCTCAATTTTCCAAACTCTTTTTAAGCACCAAGTTAAAGGTTTTATCCGTGATAATCCGTGTATTCAAGCCCAAGCAGTAAGCAGAATAAAAAAATCCGTGTCTAGAGTATCTTAATCTGAAAAGGGAAGCACAAACTCCTGGTACTGGCCGGGATGGTATTTTCTCTTATTGTCACTCTTCGGGCTCCTCTTCACCCTTATTGGTCGAACACCTGCTTCCCTGGCCTCTGTGATATCTGAGTCACTATCCCCGAAGTAGGCAACAAATCTTCCTTTCTCTAAGATGGATGACTTATTTCTCTCGAAGTAGAATTCCCGGGCAAGCCACTTCCAGTTCTTCTTCAACTCCTCCCCTCCATATCCCTGGCGAGAAGTGATGATTACTGCATCATAGCCCAGGGCCTTATAGACCAAGGCAATAGTCATTGGGACCAGTTTCTTCTTATCCAGATGGAAACTACTATTCACTACCCTCCAATATTCCTCTGAATAGGGGCGGGCTCCACTCTCCGCGGCCTCCCTAAAAGATAAGGTGGAGAAGACTAAAGTATCATCGTAGTCAAAGCCCACCTTCAGATCTCTAATATTCACGGAAGTGAGAACAAGGGCATAGATGCAGACAATGGAGAGCAAGGTAATCTTAACTTTTCTCTTCATTTTTCTAGACTCCTTTTATTCGTGTTAATAAAAAGGTCAGTCTATAAGACTGACCTTAATCAAAAACTTCTGGAGAAGATTTTTTCTGTATTTCTTAATTAATGGATGTAAATTTAGCACCGGACTTACCCCCTGGGCAGACCCCATTAGATGTTTACTATCTAACGGGGTAAGGCGATCTCAAGGTGCTACTCTCTTCATTATAGAAGTAGTATATCACTTCAATTATTCTTTGTCAAGTTTTTTTAGAAATTTTTTCGCTCAATAATTCAAGCGTATACTTAGCGATGTCCATAGTGGAAATGATTCCCACCACCTTCTTCTCCCTTAACACGGGTACCCTATGGATATGATTCTTGACCATGATCTCACATATCTCTTTCAGGGACGTCTCCTCGTTCACCGAGAGCACCTCCTTAGTCATGATCTCCTCCACCCAGACGCGATACTCATAGGGGAGGCGGAAGGCATAGTGCTCTACCTCCTCTCCCCTTATATCATAGATGGAGAGGAGGTGCTTCTCTGATATGATGCCCACCATCTCTCCCTTCTTATCTATTACTGGAAGGCCGGTGATCTTATTCTTCTTCAAAATCTCATCCGCCTCTCTGATGCTAGTATTACGGCTTATGGTAATTACTTTCTTAGTCATGATATCCCTTGCCTTTATCTTCTCCATCTCATACCCCCTGGATTTTGTGTTTCGTGTTTTTTCGTGTTCCTACCCGCCCCGCACCTATGAGGTGCGGGGTAAATGTGGTTTCGTGTCTCATTTCTCTTACTTCCTTATCTCTTAAAGGCCTCACCCGACTTGGTTATAGCCACCTTTGCTGCTAAGGGGCCGAGCAACTCATTCAGGGCTACCCCGGCCAAGACGACATTGGTAATAATTGTAGCATACTGAGAAAAATCGGGATTCTGTTGGATAAACAAGATAAGTCCAATGGCCACCCCTGCCTGGGGCACCAGACCCAATCCCAAATACCTCTGGACCGATTTTGGCGCTTGGGCCAGCCGGGCTCCCATCCCAGCTCCTCCTATTTTACCCACTACCCGAGAAATAAAGTATATTCCTCCTAAAAGCCCTATTTTTAATAGGAGGTGGAGGTCGAGATGCATACCGGCAATGGTGAAGAAAGCCACATAGATGGGAGGCTCGATGCCCTGGATAGAACCTGCCACCAGATGAATCTTCTTGGAGACATTGGCTAAGGTAAAGCCTAAGGCCATATTGGCTAAGAGGGGAGATAGATGATGCATAGTGGCTATTCCACTACATACCATGACCATTCCCAGCATCACTATCAGGGCCCCGCTCCTCCCCCTTACCAAGTGTAAGAAGAGGAGGGAGACTAAAGCTAAGAAAACACCGAGGATTAGAGAGCCCAGTATCTCTAATAGGGGGTGGCCTAAAACAAGAAGAGGGAGAAACTCTCCACCTCCACTTGCCAGGCCATTCATAATGCCATAGACGATGCCAAAGATTATGATGCAGAATCCATCATTCAAAGCAACCACTGCTAAGAGGGTATCGGTGAGTGGTCCCTTGGCCCGGTATTCATTCATCACCGCTAAGGTAGCTGCGGGGGCGGTAGCGCTCGCTATGGCTCCCAAGAGCAGGGCCAGAGGAAGGACCCCGAGCAATGCCCCTTCAGGGTTTAACCCACAGAGGGAAGGGAAGAGCATCCCAAATATTAGAACCATGAGAGAGACAAAAAAGAAAGCTCCTAAAGACTCCAGGGGAGCGATGTATTTGATATTTCTTCCTAACTCCTTTATCTTCCTTATTCTGAGTTCACTGCCTATGGTAAAGGCGATGAGGCCCAGGGCCAAAGTGG
>JAUWYL010000009.1 GCA_030615855.1 bacterium
CTGGAAAGAGACCAACCAAGAATGATGGTCTCAAATCTCTTCTTGTCTACGAACTCATTGATGAAGGCGGTCCACTCCACCACCCTGATCTTTACTCTTATCCCTACTTCCCTTAATCTTCTTTGAATGATCTCTGCCGTCTTCCTCCGAGCTTCATTTCCCTGATTGATGAGGATGGTGAACTCAAAAATTCTGTCCTCTCTATCCAACCAGCCATCCCCATCACTATCCTCCCAGCCTGCCTGAGAGAGTAGCTCTTTCGCTTTCTCTGGGTTATAAGGGTAATGTTTCACATGCGGGTTATAGGCCCAGGATTCTGGGGGAAAGGGGCCGGTGCCTACCCTTCCCAGACCCAATAATACCCCATCTATGATTTCCTCTTTATTTATAGCATAACTGATGGCCTGCCTCACCCTCTTATTCTTGAATCTGGGATCCAATAGATTATAGCCCAGATAGGTATAGCCGAAGCTGGGATACCTAAACTTATTGAAGTTCTTCTTAAAGTAATTAGTATCGGTCTGCCTGGCGTATTGAATGGGGGTAAGTCCTGCCTCATCGATCCCCTCTGATTTCAGTTCCAGAAACATGGTCGCCTGATCAGGAATAATGCGATAGATGTATCGGGCGATATATGGCTTTCCCTCAAAATAATCCTCGTTTGCTTCTAAGATAATCCTATCCCCGGTGATCCACTCCTTAAACTTATAGGGACCAGTACCTATGGGATGACGGCTGAATTGGGTAGTATTCAGATCCTCCTTCTCTAATAGGTGCTTGGGCATGATGGCCATTCCCCATGATGAAAGACCAGGAGAAAAGGGCTCCTTATAGATTACCCTAACAGTATAATCATCTGGTATCTCAATTCTTTCTATTCTTTCGAAGTCACCACTATAAGGAGTCGGCACTTTGGGATCTATGAGCTTCTGGTAGGTAAATAAAACATCCTTAGAGGTAAAGGGCTCGCCATCATGCCACCTTACCCCTTTACGCAAGAAAAAGGTGACGACCAAACCATCCTTCGAAACCTCCCAGGATTGGGCAAGATCTTCCACTAACTCAATATTTTTATTATATTTCACCAGGCCATTGAAGACCAATCCCACAATGTCACCAGAGGCACTATCTGAGGCTAAGATGGGAATTAGGTTCCGGGCGTCCCCGATAGAGCCCACCACAATGGCATCCCCATAGGCTGGTTCTCCAATCTCTTTTTTCACCGGAAGAGCCCCAATCTCTTCCTTTTTTCCACATCCAGTTACTAATAATATTCCCAATAAAAAAAATGCCGCTAAAAGCGGAACAATCTTCTTCACCCCGCACCTTCTCCGTATTCTACTATTTTTATTTAACTACTGTGTTAACCTCTATACCGCTATACCCTCTTATTAAGAATATAATTAAATATAAAGAAGGTGCGGGGTTCATCCTATTTTTCTAGTCAGGCTAATTTTCTTACTCTCTTGCTCTTCTTCAAGTTTGCCAAAAGTTCTAAAATAGATTTTCTCTTCGTGGGATGGGTGAGGTTGGGTTCCAGTTCCATTAGCGGAATGAGGACAAAGGCCCTTTTATGCATCTCGGGATGAGGAATGATTAAATCCTTGACCTTTAATCTCAGATTGTCGTATAGAAGAATGTCTAAATCAATGGTTCTCGGTCCCCATCTGATGAACCTTTTCTTTCTCTTTAACTGCTTTTCAATATTTTTTAGAGTATTCAACAGTTGGCGAGGACTGAGATTAGTCTCTGCCATTAAGCAGGCGTTTACAAACCAGTCCTGCTTGACGTATCCCACTGGTTCTGTCTCATATAATGAAGAAATCTTTAATATCTTGATATCCTTTTTCTTACTCAATAACTTAATGGCTCTTCTTACATTTACTCTCTTTCTTCCCAAGTTAGAGCCTAAACAGATGTAAGCAATCGCCACTATCTTCTCCGTCTTATCTCTACTGCTGCATAATCTAAGGGCCCAGCCAGTTTCACCTGGGGCTTTTTGACTCGAACCAGAATCTCTTCTATCTTAAAATTCTTTAAGATTTCTTGAGCAATATCTTGTGCTAAAGCCTCAAAGAGATGGTATTTCTTGGCTTCTATTCTCTCCTTAATCAGGTTATAGACCTTCTCATAGTCTACTGTCTTTTCTAAATCATCTTTTTGGGCAGTTTCTTCTAAATTAAGAGAGAGTTCCACATCTAAGGAGATTTTTTGTCTTACTTCCCTCTCTTCCTTCTCCGCTCCCAGACGAGCATAGAGAACAATGCCCTTTAATAAGATTTTATCTTTTAAACTTCCCAAGCATATCTCCAGAGATCTCTTTTATTTTCTTCCCTTCTACTATTCCATACTTTGCTCTATCTTCACCCAAAAATCTGGCATATCTCATTTAAGCTTAAGGACATCCTGCATATCGTAGAGGCCTTTCTTGGCTTTAACTATAAACTTTACTGCCCTCATGGCCCCCTGGGCAAAGGTATCCCTTGAATGGGCACGATGGGTAATCTCTATTCTCTCCCCGGTTCCGGCAAAGGTTATGGTATGTTCTCCCACGATGTCCCCAGCCCGGACAGCATGGATCCCGATCTCCTTCCTCGTTCTCTCGCCAGTCGCCCCCTTTCTTCCATAAACCCCGGCTTCTTTTAAGTTTCTTCCCAATGCCTTGGCTAAAATTTCTGCAATCCTAATGGCGGTTCCGGAAGGAGCATCCTTCTTCTTCCTGTGATGGGCCTCAACGATCTCAATATCGTAATCATCTCCTAAGACAGGGGCAATATCCTTTGCCAATTTGAATAAGAGGTTCACCCCCACGCTCATATTGGGAGCCATAACGCAAGGGATCTGGGTAGCGATCTCTTTAATCTCTTTCAGCTGCTCATCGCTGAAGCCAGTTGTTCCAATGACCATGGCCTTGTTATGTTCAATGGCCATTCTTAGGTGATTTAAGGTGGTGTCTGGATCAGTGAACTCAATGAGCACTTCTCCTTCATCGATGATGTGCTCCAAGTCATCGCTTATCAGGACTCCTAATTTCCCCAATCCATTTACCTCTCCCGCATCCTTGCCGAAATTGGGATGGCCTTTCTTTTCCAAGGCACCAACTAACTTAATCTCCTCATCATTCTTTATTGCTTTTATAATCCTGGCACCCATCCTTCCACAAGCACCGCTCACTATGGCTTTAATCATCCTTTCCTCCTGGACACGGATTTCTTTATTCTGCCTACTACTTGGGATTAAATACACGGATTATCGCGGATTTAACCAAGAATCCTTCGTCTAATATCCAATTTTTCAGCACCAAAGTTTACCAAGAAGCCTAATTTATAATTGGTCCCTTTCAGATAGTAATATAGTTGCTTCTCATAGACCTTAGGCATTTCGGGTACTGCTTTGATCTCAATAAGAATTTTATCTTCGATTACAAAATCTGGAACATATCTTCCAATACTTTTACCCTTGTAAGAAATTGATAATTGTGGCTCCTCCTTGAAAGAAAGATTTCTTAACGTGAACTCTTTCACTAAAGCACGATGATAAATGACTTCTTTAAATCCTGGCCCTAAAGTATTATAGACCTCAAAGAAGGCTCCCCGAATTTTGTAGGTTAATTTTTCATACAACATTATCCGTGTCTATCCGTGTTGTTATCCGTGTCTATCCGTGTTTAACTGTAGAAATCCATCAAGACCTTCTTCAGTTTCTCAACATTCTCTTCACTCATTGGTGATAAGGGAAGCCTTAATTCTGGGGTATCGAGTAGTCCCTGCAGGGCCATGGCAGTCTTCACTGGTATGGGATTGGTCTCAATGAACATGGCCTTACATAAGGGAAAGATCTTATAGTGGACCTCTTTTGCCTTCTCTAAGTTTCCCTTATTAAACTCATCGACCAGGGCTGCCATCTCCGCCGGAACGAGGTTTGCCACCACAGAGATTACTCCCTTTCCTCCTAAGGCAAGCATGGGAAGGACGATAAAGTCATCCCCAGATATGAGGTCGAACTTATCTCCACAGAGTCCTACGATATCAGAAGCCTGCTTCAGATCGCCACTGGCCTCCTTTATGCCCACGATATTCTCTATCTTGGAGAGTTTGGCCACCGTCTCGGGTAAGAGATTGACGCTTGTTCTTCCCGGAACATTATAGAGAACGATGGGAATATCCACCTCTTTAGCGATCTTCTCAAAGTGGAGATACATCCCCTTCGGAGTGGGCTTATTGTAATAGGGGGTAATTATCAAGGCTCCATCTGCCCCAGCTTCTTTGGCATGCTTGGTCAAATTTAGTGCCTCCTCTGTATTATTAGAGCCAGTTCCAGCGATTACCGGAACCTTCCGGGCCAGAGGCCCTTCCAGGCCGGAGGCCTTTCCCTTGGCCTCATCAATGACCACTTCCACTACCTTCTCATGCTCCTCAAATGATAGGGTGGCACTCTCTCCCGTTGTTCCACAAGGGACAATAACATCCGTTCCATTCTTGATGTGGAAATCGACCAATTCCCTCAACTTCTTCTCATCCACCTTCCCCTCTTTAAATGGGGTAACTAAAGCCACCATAGAACCACTAAACATCCCTACACCTCCGTTTCAATGCAAATTGCAAAATTAACAGTCAGCAAGTCAAAGTTACTTATTCTCTCTTTTTCAATTTTGCATTGCTAATTTTGCATTTTTCATTTTGCACTGTTATATTTCTTCTCCTCTTATTAGGTCGCTGTAGTCTTCTCTTTTCCTAATGATGCGATATCTATCTTTTTTTACCAAAACTTCAGCCACTTTAGGTCGGGCATTGTAATTGGAAGACATACTGAAGCCATAGGCGCCAGCATCGAGAATGGCAAGTAAATCACCAGACTTTACTTCTGGTAGTTCCCTGTTTTTAGCGAAATAGTCTCCGCTCTCGCATACTGGGCCAACAATATCTACAGTAGTTCGGAGTTCGGAGTTCGTAGTTCGTAGTTTCTTGATGGAAATGATCTCGTGGTAGGCGTTATAAAGTGTGGGGCGGATGAGGTTATTCATTGCCGCATCGACAATAACAAAGGTTTTCTCTTTTGTCTTCTTGATATAAAGAACTTTTGTTACCAATATACCAGCATCACCAATAATTGCCCTTCCTGGCTCAAGGATTATTCTATACTTCAATCTTTTAATTAAGGGTAACAACTTTTTAGCAAACTCCCCAGAAGTAGGTGCTTTCTCATCCTTTTTGTAACTTATTCCCAAACCTCCTCCAATATCCAGATACCTTAATTTAATTCCTTCTTTTTCTAATTCCTTTATCAGTTCAACAATTTTTTCTAAACTATCAACAAAGGGTTCTAATTCTGTAATCTGAGAGCCGATGTGCATATGGATTCCCATAGTCTCGATATTCTTTAGTTCTTCTGCTTTTTTATAGGCTTCTTTCGCCCCCGATATATCGATGCCAAACTTACTCTTCGCCAAACCAGTAGAGATATGGGGATGGGTATTGGGATCAATATCTGGATTTATTCTCAAAGCAACGGATGCCTTTTTCTTTAATTTTCCTGCTATTTTATTAGTAAGTTCTAACTCTGGAATGGATTCCACATTGAGCATTAGGATATCACTCTTTAAAGCGTATTCAATCTCTTCTTGAGTTTTGCCCACTCCAGAGAAAACTATCTTCTTAGGATCTACTCCTACCTTTAATGCTTTGTAGAGTTCGCCTCCAGAAACGATATCTGCTCCTGCGCCCTGTTCCTTCAAAAGTTTGCAAATAGAGAGATTAGAGTTCGCCTTGTAGGAGTAGCAGATGAGATGGTCGATTTCCTTAAAAGCCTCATCAAAGGCTCGGTAATTATTCGCGATTCTCTTCTGACTATAGAGATAGAAAGGAGTCCCTACTTTTCTATCAACATCCTCGATTTTTACGTCCTCACAATATAATTCATTATCTCTGTAATCAAAACTTTTCATCACTGTAATCATTTCTTTTTCACTGTCTCTTTTCCTTGGACAATGAGCCTCTTCACACTCTCCTTCGCTGTCCCACCCAAAGACTTCCGGGCAGCAATGCCCGCCTCTACTTTTATGGTCTCAAAGACATCCCGATCAAATAATTTAGAGTAGGTTTTAAAATCTTTCAAGGTTAAAGCATTCAAGCCCTTCTTCTTTTTGATGGTCTCTTTCACTAACTTACTCATTATCTGATGGGCCTTCCTGAAAGGCAAACCCTTCTTCACTAAATAGTCTGCTAAATCGGTAGCCATAGAGAAGTCACCCTCCAGAAAAGCCAACATCCTCTTCTTATCTATCTTCATGGTATCGAGCATCTGGGCATAGATGGATAGAGAATCCTTCAAGGTATCTACAGTATCGAATAGAGGAACTTTATCCTCCTGCATATCCCGATTGTAGGCTAAGGGTAAAGACTTCATAGTGGTTAATAAACTCATCAGATTCCCATAGACCTTTCCCGTCTTTCCCCTTATGAGCTCACAGACATCCGGGTTCCTCTTCTGGGGCATGATGGAGGAGCCAGTGGTAAATGCTTCGGCAAGTTCGATAAAACCAAACTCCTTACTTGAGAAAAGGATGAGTTCCTCGCTTAACCTGGAAAGATGCATCATGATTAGGGAAGCATGGGCTAAGAACTCAATAATAAAGTCCCTATCTGAGACAGCATCCATGCTGCTTGGGGCCACTTTGGAAAAGCCTAAGAGTCGGGCAGTATATTCCCGGTCAATGGGATGGGAAGTTCCTGCTAAAGCAGCGGCTCCCAAGGGAGAGACATCCACCCGATCAAAGGTATTCAAAAGCCTCTCCCAATCCCTGTCGAGCATGAAGAAGTAGGCCATTATCCAGTGAGAGAATAGTATAGGCTGGGCATGCTGCAAGTGGGTATAACCAGGCATAACGACATCTATATTCTTCTCTGCTACTTTGAGAATACTCTTCTGCAAATTCCTGATTAACTTTGCAATCTCCTTTATTTCATCCCGCAAGAAGAGATGCATATCCAGAGTGATCTGGTCGTTTCGGCTCCGTCCAGTATGAAGCTTCGCTCCTATGTCCCCGATCTTCTCTATGAGCCTCTTCTCAATGTGGGTATGGATATCTTCCAAAGAAGGATGAAACTCAAATTTTCCGGTTTTTATTTCCTTCTCTATCTCCTTCAAGGCTTTAACAATTATCTTCCCTTCAGAGTCGGCAATAATCTTACACTTGGTGAGCATCTTAACATGAGCAATGGAGCCCTGAATATCATACTTATAGAGCCTTTTGTCAAAGGAGATAGATTCCAAGAATTCCTCTATTTTTTTCATACTATTTCTCCTTTGCCGCCTTTGGCGGCACCCCGCCCTTTGGCGGTGGCGCTATCTTTGCCTTTACCTTTAGGGGAAGACTTAAGATTTCTATGAAGCCCTTGGCCAATTTCTGATCGAAGATATCTCCTTTGCCATAGGTGGCCAGGGCCTGGCTATAGAGAGAATAAGGAGACTTTCGACCAACGACAATACAATCTCCTTTATAGAGTTTGAGCCTCACGGTTCCTGTGACGTTCTTCTGGGTCTTTTCAATGAATTCATCCAGGGCCTTCTTTAAGGGAGAATGCCACATCCCGCCATAGATGAGTTCGCTGTACTTCTTATCGACCAGTGCTTTGAACTCTAACGTCTGGCAGGTAAGGGTTAAATTCTCCATCTCCTTGTGGGCCAGATAAAGAATCCTTCCTGCTGGTGCCTCGTATATCTCCCTGGACTTTATTCCTACCACCCGAGATTCAATATGATCTACACGACCGACTCCATTCGCTCCCCCAATCTCATTCAACTTAGCGATCAAATCTATTGGTTTATATTCTTTACCATCTATCTTCTTGGGAATCCCATCCTCAAAGTCGATCTCTAAGTAGGTAGGCTTATCCGGTGCTTTCTCTGGTGAAGTAGTCAATTGATAGATCTCCCCTGGCGGCTCCCTCCAGGGGTCTTCTAAAACACCACACTCGATAGAGACTCCCCAGAGATTCCTATCAATACTGTAGGGAATCTCTTTGGTTGTCTTTAAAGGAACATTATGCTTCTTGGCATAATCCATCTCCTCTTCCCTGGTCTTTAGTTCCCATTCCCGAACTGGAGCAAGAACCTTCATATCCGGGGCTAAGGCACTAATTGAGATCTCGAAGCGCACCTGGTCATTTCCCTTACCAGTGCAACCGTGTGCCACAGCATCCGCCTTCTCTTCCTTAGCCACTTCTACTAATGATTCTGCGATCAATGGTCGGGATAAAGCAGTAGCCAATAGATACTTATCCTCATAGATGGCATTGGCACATAATCCCTTGAAGACAAAGTCTTTTACAAACCTTACCTTCAAATCCTTTACCACTACCTTCTCTGCCCCGATCTTAGCTGCTCTCTCTTTGGCATCCTCTAAGTCTTCTCCCTGTCCCAAGTCAGCTAAAAGAGCAATTATCGGAACCTTATACTTCTCCTGTAACCACTTCAAGATTACAGAGGTATCCAGCCCCCCAGAATAAGCCAGAACAATCTTTTTAATCATTATTTTCCTCCCATCAAAAGTACTAAGATTGCTTTTTGGACGTGGAGCCGATTCTCTGCCTGGTCGAAGACCACCGAATGCGGCCCATCCATCACCCCATCCGTAATCTCCTCTCCCCGATGGGCAGGGAGACAGTGCATGACAATACAGTCCTTCTTTGCCTTTGAAACCAGCTCTTCGTTCACCTGATAGGGATAGAAGATGCTCCTTCGCTCTGCGGCTTCTTCCTCCTTCCCCATACTTGCCCAGACATCGGTGTAGATAACATCTGCATCCTTTACCGCCTCAGATGGGTCTTCAAGGATGTTTATCTTTGTACTACTTATCATGGCCTCACCGCTTGCCCTCCTCACCACTGTCTCATTCGGTTGATAGCGAGAGGGGCAGGCGAGAGAGAGTTCTATCCCCATCTTGGCCGCCCCATAGCACCAGGAGTTGGCAACATTATTCCCGTCACCGACATAGGCCACCTTTAGTTTCTTGAGCCTTCCCTTCTTCTCTCTTATGGTATAGAGATCAGATAACACCTGGCAGGGGTGAAGAAGATCAGATAAGCCATTTATCACTGGAATGGTACTATACTTAGCCAAATCCTCTACATCCTGATGGTCATAGGTCCTGATCATTATCCCGTCCACATAACGGGAGAGGGTAAGTGCCGTATCCTTAATCGTCTCTCCCCTTCGCAGTTGCAGATCCTGGGCACTCAAGAATAGAGCATATCCTCCCAACTGGTACATTCCGGCCTCGAAGGAAACCCTGGTCCTGGTAGAGGGCTTCTGAAAGATCATGGCCAATGTCGTATCCAATAACAGAAGATGCTCCTTCCTCTTCTTATGCAATTTTTTTAACTTCTTTGTCAGTTTGAATATCTGATTAATCTCTTTTGGCGTCAAATCAGCAATAGAGATTAAATCTTTATGTTTCATTGTTTTCTCCTTGGATCATAAGTTAACAAGAGACGTTATGCGTTGATGCGTTTATGTGTTTATGCGTTAAGTCATTTTGCATTTTGTCAAATATCTAATGTAACCGTTAAGCACTTTACGCGTTCTAATACACAGATTATATAATTTTTGACACTCTTTCAAAGGAGCCTGCTTTAGATCTCTGGCGGCAATAATATGGTTTCTGGTTTCTTCTAACGAACCCCGGGCTATACGACAAGAATGAATATTCTCCTGCCAGTGGTATCTGCCGAATCCTTCGGCTATATTAGCCCCCACAGAGGAAGAAGAACGCTTCAGCTGTGCTATGCGATTGTATTTTTCATCTTCTGGAAGATATTTGACAAACTTATACACTTCTAACATTACTTGATGGGCTAATTTCCAAGCATCCAGATCTTCAAAATTGTCTATCTTTCCTAGCATTCTTCTCTCCTTTTCGCATCAACGCATTTCGCATTAACGCATTCCGATCTTGCTAAATACTTCATCCAATACATCGATTACTCTATCTATTTCTTTTTTGGTTACAATCAAAGGTGGGACAAACCTCAGGACCTTATCTACGGTGCAGTTGATAAGGATCCCCTTCTCCTGACATTTACTAACAATATCCTTTCCTTCAAAATCCAATTCTACACCAATCATCAAACCCTTTCCCCGAACATTTTTAATAAAAGAATATTTCTTTTTAAGTTCTTTCAATTTTTCTATAAAATAATTGCCTACTTGGACGGCGTTTTCTATTAGTTTCTCCTCCAAAATGGCCTCCATCGCTGCACGGGCCGCGTTACAGGCAAGAGGATTGCCCCCGAAGGTAGAGGCATGGTCACCCGGAGAGAAATAAGAGGCGATCTTATCTTTAGTAATTATACAACCGATGGGAAAGCCTCCTCCCAGGCTCTTGGCCAAGGTCATAATATCTGGCTCTATCCCATAATGCTCATAAGAGAATAACTTCCCTGTCCTTCCCATCCCGCACTGAATCTCATCCAAGATGAGTAAAAGGTTATTCTCATCACACAACTTTCGAATACCTTTTAGATAATCATCTTTAGCAACATTTATTCCGCCTTCTCCTTGAATGGGTTCTAACATTATAGCCACCGTTCGACTGCTAATGACTTCTTCTACTTTCTCCAAGTTATTAAAAGGAACGATCTTAAATCCCGGGGCTAAGGGGGCATAACCTTTTCTATACTTCTCCTGTCCAGTAGCGGTTAAGGTAGCCAATGTCCTTCCATGGAAGGAGCCCTCCATACAGATTATTTCATACCTCTTTCCCTTTCCATATTTGCGAGAGAGTTTTATGGCTGCCTCGTTGGCCTCTGCCCCACTATTACAGAAGAAGGACTTATCCCCAAATGAGTTCTCTGCCAATAGTTTTGCTAACTTTACTTGAGGCTCAATGTAATAGAGATTTGAAATATGCATTAACTGGCTAACTTGCTGCTGAATGGCCTTCACCACCTTTGAATGGCAATGACCCAATCCATTTACCGCAATCCCGGCCACGAAGTCTAGATACTCTTTCCCTTCACTATCCCAGACCTTTGTCCCCCTTCCCTTAACCAGGACCAGAGGAGCCCTCTTATAGGTATGAATCACATATTTTTCGTCTAACTTCTTTACTTCTTCTGTCTTCACCCCGCACCTTCTCCGAATCCTATTATTTTTATTTAACTACTGTGCTAACCTCTATGTCCCCCCATACCCTCTTATTAAGAATATGATTGAATATAAGAAGGTGCGGGGTTTACTTCACAATCTCTGTTCCGATTCCTTTGTCGGTATAGATCTCTAAGAGAAGGGAATGGGGGATGCGACCATCTATGATGTGGGTCTTGGCTACCCCGGCCTTCAGGGCAGTGATGCAGGCCTTCACCTTGGGAATCATCCCGGCCTCGATGACTCCCTTTTCTATCAACTTCTTAGCATCCTTAATCTTCAAGGTAGGTAAAAGAGTTTTGCCTTTATAGATACCCTTGACATCTGTTAAAAGAACCAATTTGTGGGCCTTCAAGGCGCTAGCGAGCTCTCCGGCAACCAGATCAGCATTCATATTATAGGTATGACCATCCTTGCCTGCTCCTATGGGAGAAATGACGGGAATGAAGTCCTGTTTGCCTAAGACATCTATGATGCCCGGATTAATGGATTCCACCTCTCCCACATAACCCATATCTTCACCTTTTTCGCCTAAGAGCTTCTTTGCCCGGATGAGGTTTCCATCTTTGCCACTTAGTCCGGCAGCATTCCCTCCGTTCTCATTGATTAGTTTCACGATCTCGGAGTTTATCTTGCCATCCAAGACCATCTCTACGATTTCCGCTGTCTCCTTATCCGTAACCCTCAGCCCCTTGATGAACTCTGGCTTCTTGCCCAATTTCTTCATGAGTTCTGAGATCTGAGTCCCTCCCCCATGAACCACGATCGGGTGCATACCCACATATTCCATGAAGATAATATCCTGGATGACGCTTCGCTTCAGATCCTCATGGATCATGGCGCTTCCCCCATATTTAATGACTACTGTCTTATCGTAGAAGGATTTGATATAGGGTAGAGCCTCCATCAAGACCTTTGCTTTCTTTATCGCCTCTTTCATCTTTACACCACAGATTAACACAGATTAATTACAGATACTCACAGATCATTAAGCGGGTGACTCGGCAGATTTCTGTACTTTTAAAATTTTACTTCAGGAGCCCGCCTTACAGAAACATCCTCTATCTCAAAGAACTCTGCCTTCTTGAAATTGAAGAGATTGGCGATGATCCTGTTAGGGAAGCGCTGAATGGCGATATTGAGTTTCGCCGTCCAATCGTTGTAGTGGTTTCGGGCGAAGGATACCCTGTTCTCTGTTGAGGTAAGTTCTTCATGCAAGGTAAGCATATTCTGATTGGCCTTCAGATCGGGATAATTCTCCACTACCGCGAAGAGGCTCTTTAGGGTCTGGGTGAGGAAATTCTCTGCCTTGGCCTGGTCCTGGACCCCAGAGGCACTGATCGCCTGGCTGCGGGCCTTGATCACGTTCTCCAGAACCTCCCGCTCATGCTTCAGATATCCCTTGGCCGTCTCCACCAGATTGGGGATAAGGTCATACCTCCTCTTAAGTTGGACGTCGATCCCTGCCCAAGCATTCTTCAAGTGAGCCCGAAGGGAGATAAGGCGATTATAGGTAATGACTGCCCAGAGTATCGGGATAATAACGACCACTATCAAAACATAAATAATCATAAGTCACCTCCTTAAACACGGATTTCTTACTTCACTTACTGCTTGAGTTTAAAAACACGGATTACACGATGCACTTCGTTGGCATCGTAGGGTGCTTGAATAAATCAGGCAACGCCACGGATAAAATCTTAGACGCAGATTCAAATTCCGTTGCTTCAGATTAGGCTATTTTCTTTCCTGCCAAATTATTCTCTATGGCGCACTGGAGGATCGCCAGTTCATCCTTATCGAACCAGGTTGCCTGGCATCCATAACATCTGTCCACCTCAATGGGATAGGCCAGGCTGTAGAAAGTGCGGCGCATCTCTTTAAGGCAGCTGGGACACTTGAGTTGAGGGAATTCTTTGGGCAATTTTTTCCACCTCTTGATGGTATACCTCTTAACGTTCTTACCCACCATTTCCTTAGCCAACTTCAGTATGCGCTCCAAGAATACTCTTTCCTCTCTCAGTAGGATGCGTGCTACCTTATCATTCTCTAAAAATTTACCCCCGCAGAACATGCAGCGATATACCGTTGTGCCCTCATATTCTTTCTCCAGGAGACACTGATTACATCTGGGACATCTCAGATTTCCGGTCGTTCTTCCTCTGATGCGCTTGGCGAGCATCTTGGAAAGTGAGGGATTCCGGAAGGCACGCTCCGCCTTTCCCTTGCCCTTTTGATATACCCAGGAGCTAGGCCTAAACCAGGAGAGGGCAACAAGCTGGGGCAGGGTATAGGGACCTTTCCAATTTCCCTCTTTATCGTGTGCATACCAGCTGCCTCTCCCTAAAGAGACCTTTTTAGGGGCCCTCCTCGCCTTCTTTAATCTTTTCTTGGCCTTTCTCTTCTCCTCCAAAACCCGGATCTCGCTATGGGCCATAGCGAGCAGTATCTTTATTCTCTTACTTATTGGAGGATGAGTAGAGAAGAGGTCAGCCCATAACCCTTCACTCTCATCGAGTTCGTTTGCTCTGGGGTTCATAATGAAGAGGGATTCCAGACCATCCCCAATATCGCCTGAGCCCCTCCAATTTCTGGAGATCTCATAAAGGGCTTCTGCTAAACCTAAGGGATTTCGGTTAATGCGGACTGCTGTGGCATCGGCGCGATACTCCCTCTGCCGGGAGATGGTGAGCTTTATGAAGCGAGCCATACCCTGGAGAATGGAGAGAGTGAGATAGGTTACCACCGCCAAGGCCATTACCTGGGCACCCGCCCTCCCATAGTAGCGCCTCCCCCTACTCTCAAGTTGATTCCTTATCTTAGAAAGAATCAGGGCATAGACTCCGAAGAGGGAACAGGTAATGGTATTCTGAAGGCAGTCCCCCTGAGCGATATGGGCTGTCTCGTGGGCTACTACGGCCTCCAATTGCGATCGATTCAGCCTTGAGATGAGGCCCTCGGTTACCCCGATAATTGCATTATTATCAAAGTCCGCCAGGGCGAAGGCATTCATTGCCAAAGTGGGCAAGACCATCCCTCTTATCTGGTAGCGGCTACCAATGGCAACCGAGGCCTCTTCTACAATATTCCTCAGCCTCTGATGGTAGCGGTCCTTTCTATCTAAGGGCTTTGCTCCCAGACGCAGGATGAACTTCCCCAATAATCTGTTTAAAGAGAAGCGCAGATGGATTATGGCCGCCACTAAAGAGACGAAAAAGATAAATAGAATCTGAATCGGGGTTAGAGCAAAGCGAATACTAAGACCTGGGTGAGATAATGCTATTCTAAATGTTATAAAGAATTTCAGGATATAGCCGAGTATTAAAGCGGTCAAAAAATAAAAGACAATTAAAATGGCGAAGAGAAGGAATATCCTATAGCTTTTCTCTTGTTCTATCTCTACATAAGTAAGTGCCATCTTAGAAAATTTTCTTATCTTTCATTTTTTATAAAGCATCTGCGGTCATTGCTTAATATTTATGCTCTCTCGGATGCCAGCGAAGCGCATCCGGCATCTGCGTTGATATCTGCGATAATCTGCGTCTTGGTAGCGCGTAGGGGATTCGAACCCCTGATCTCCGCCTTGAGAGGGCGGCGTCTTAAACCAGCTGGACTAACGCGCCATCTAAAAATTAGTTATTACTAAGTTTACTCTTTTCTAACATCTTCTTGAATATCTTGAACAAATTTAGCTAATTGACTTTTTGCTTTTTTGCTTCTATTAGAAATAAAATAAACATTTGTTTTTAAATATTGTCCAATCTGATACATCTCAAAATCACAGGTAAGGATTTTAGCTTTAAGTTGTTTACCTTCTGTTAATATTATAAAATCATTTAACTCAACATGTTTAACTTTTCTTTTTCTTGGATACTCATCATATTTTTCTATGACCGAATCAATAGTTAATGGTGTACCACCCCACCTTATTGGTGGCCCTATTTTTGTAAGAACGGGTTTAAATTTTTTCATAAGTGTCATTTTTGGGCTTAAACGATACCCTTTTCTAAAGTATTCAATAAATTCAAAAAATGCGCTATGACTTACATATAATCCTATTCTATCCTTATACTGCCGTAGAAAATTGATTGCGGCCCAAACATCTCGGTGGTGGTGGTGTGAAGAATCACACAGAGGTATCAATATTGAGGTATCTAACAATACTTTTATTTCTTTCTTTTTTGTTCTTATTTTTCTGGGCCGTGAGCCCTTTGTTAGTGGTACTTTTTTATTGCTTGTCTTTGCCATCCCATACACCTCTTAATAATCTTGATAGTTTGTAGGGCGGCGTCTTAAACCAGCTGGACTAACGCGCCAAAATTTCTGAAAGAAATTTTGATCTCGAGTCCAGGAAGTGGCCAAGAGACCTTAAAATACAACATGAAATTTTGATCTCGAATCCCGAACTTCATCGGGATGAGAGACCTATAATTTAGGTATAACATTTTTCGCGCTTACAACGTTGTGCCCATAAGAGGAAAATATATCTAAGGCCTTTTGTTTAACCTATGTTATGCAAGCTGCAAAATTATGATATTTTTCCTCTTTTAGATAAATCTTTAAACATTCTATTTACAGAATCTATACAAACGGCAAAAAGATCTTGTACTTCATCAATACCATATTTAGCTTCAGGATGTTGTGTTGGATTTCTTTCGTTATATCTGATGCTATCTAAACTGTCTAACAGAGCTTTAGGGGGGGCATCTCTTCTTTTTCTTAAATGTTCAATTATATTACCCCACATCAGTGAAGCAACTCTTCCATATTTAACAATACTACAATAATAAAATCTAAGAACTCCTTCTGTACCTCTTAAAATATGAAATGCTGCTGCTGTAGGAAGATCAAATGCTATGCATTTGCCAGCTTCGCTAAAATCGAATTTGGCCAATAGGGGCATTCTTGAGAATACATTTTGAGCAAATAATTCTTGGATGTTATCCACTAATTTTTTAGTGTCATACCTTTTAGGAGTTATTAAATATGTGTACCGCATCTTCAGTTCAGCATCTAATGTTCTATCTATTTCGTCAACTGCTTCTGTTATTTTGGTCGCAAGTTTTAAATTTACTTTTTCCTTATTATTCATCTTTCTCAACTCTTTTTCAAGTTTACGTAAACCATCAGCTGCCTTTTTAGTAACTTCTAAATCTAGAATATCAAAATAGTTAAGAGTGTTTTCCAATGTTGCAAGTACATCTTGAACTGTCCTATTCGCTGATGAATATCTTAATAGACGGTAGTCATATCCAAAGGCATAATAATTAAATATTTCAGTTTTTTTCATTCTATCTCCTTTTATAATTTGTATCTTGCCTAATTTGTTCGTCAATTTCTATTGAAACTGGCCTGCCAACCGAAGCCCTAGCGAAGGTTGGCTGCGGGATAGGCGAACGGTTGAGTTTACCGGCGCGGGTCAGTGCGTATGGTGAAACGAAGTGCTAGGAAGCAATTGTTTCTTCGGTTTCCCTTCGCTTTTTCATGCGCTTGTTCAACAAGTAACAAACTATTGCTGAAACCAAAAGAACGGGGAATCCTAAACCGGAGAGCATCGGAATAATGAGCAAAGCCCACGCGTGGTACTCATCCATGGGGCCGCCCTGCAAGATTGCAGTGCCATAGTAAATAATGATGGGATTGACTATTGACAGAAGAAGGAGAAGGCCAACAAGTTTGGGGACACGCTTTGCCAAAAACCCTGCGACAACTCCTGCAACAACGTTTACCAGGAATAACGCTGACCATTCTAAAATATTTGTTGGCATAAATTCCTGCTTCCTAACCTGGAATGGCTGCGGGACCAGGATTCGAACCTGGGCGACGAGATCCAGAATCTCGCATCCTACCGCTAGATGATCCCGCAAATAAGCTTCACTTCGTTCAACAAAACGCGGATACAAACAGATTGCTGCGGATTCAGACGAATATAATGTCTGTGTGCATCCGTTAATCTGCTTGTTTATAATAACATATGTAGAGCAAAATAGCAAAATTTTTAGAGCACTTTTTTCAGGCGTTCTATGGTTCTCTCTTTGCCCAGGAGCTCGATGGTCTCAAATAATGGGGGGCTTATTGTCTGTCCAGTGAGGGCTACTCGGATGGCCTGGGCTCCTATCTTAGGCTTTATCTGGAATACTTCTAATTCTTTCCTAATTATTTCTTCTATCCCCCTCTCCTTAAATTGTTTTAACTCAGATAGTTTCTCTTTTACTTCTTTTAAGAAGGGCTTGATTTCTTTCTTTAAGAACTTCTCTTTTACTTTCTTATCAAAGGTTATTTCTTCAGTGAAGAAGAATCCAGCATAATCTATGATCTGGCCGATATACTTCAGACGCTCTCCCACTGCCCTTACAATCCTTTCTATCCATCTCCTCCTTTCTGGACTAATCTCCTTTGGCAGAAGTTTCTTCTTCTTTAGATAATCGGTGACCAAATCTACAATTTTTTCTGGAGCGGTCTCTTTAAGATAGTGGCCGTTCATCCACTCTAACTTTTTGGGATCGAAGACCGCTGGGTTTCTGCTCACATGCTCTAAGGAGAACCTTTCGATTAGCTCTTCTTGAGTAAAGAGCTGCTTTGACTCATGCGTCCCCCAGCCAAGAAGAGCAAGGTAGTTTATTAGGGCCTGGGGTAGATACCCCATCTCTCTATACTGACTGACCGCCACCGCCCCATGACGCTTGGATAGGGGTGTATGGTCGCTTCCCAGGATCATGGGGAGGTGAGCAAACTTAGGTAGATCAAAGCCTAAGGCCTGATAGACCAGTATCTGTCTGGGGGTATTGGGAAGATGGTCCTCTCCCCTTATTACATGGCTGACCTTCATCAAAACGTCATCGATGATGCAGGCAAAGTTATAGGTAGGAACATCATCCGATTTGAGCAAGACGAAATCATCCAGGAGTTTGTTCTCAAACTCAATCTTTCCTCTAACTACATCATTCAGGATCGTCTTTCCCGTTGAGGGCGATCTAAGCCTCAAAGCAGGCTTCCTTCCCTGTCTGGTATATTCCCTCTTTTGTTCCTCAGTTAGATTGCGGCACCTCCCGTCATACCTATAGGCTCCCTTTCTTCTCCTATCTTTGAGCTCTTCTGGAGTGCAGTAACAGAGATAGGCCTTTCCTTCTTCTAAGAGTTTATCACCATATTTCTTATAGATATCCAATCGTTCCATCTGGAAGTATGGCCCCTCATCCCACTCTAAATCCAGCCACTTCATACTCTCTAGGATATCAGCAATCGACTCCTTTGTTGACCTCTTTTTATCCGTATCCTCAATACGCAGGATGAACTTGCCCTTATGATGCCGGGCAAAGAGCCAGTTAAAGAGAGCGGTCCTCACTCCCCCGATATGGAGACGTCCTGTTGGAGATGGCGCGAATCTTACCCTAACTTCCATCCTTCACTCCTCAGGTCCTATAATGAGCATTGATCTTCACATAATCCGAGGTTAGATCACAGGTCCAAATCTTAGTATTTTCTTTTCCCAGATTTAAATCCACTATTATCTTAATCTCTTTCCCCTTTAGAATCTTCTTTGCCTCCCTCCGGGTCAGAGACCCTCTTGGGTCGGAGACTTCTTCACTGAATTTAGCGCTACAACCTTTGGAGGCTAACTTTAAATCCCCAAGATAGATATCTACTTTGTTCTCTTCTATTTTGACTCCGCTATTCCCGATGGCAGCCATTATTCTTCCCCAGTTGGCATCCTCTCCAAAGATGGCGGTCTTAACCAAAAGGGAATTAGCGATAGAGAAGGCAATCCTCTTTGCATCTTCCAATTTTAGGGCATTTTTGACTTCAATCTCGATGAACTTTGTCGCTCCCTCTCCATCTTTAACAATCATCTTGGCCAATTTTAGAGTCACTTCATCCAACCCAGAGGAGAACTTCTTAAAGTCTTCATTTTCTTTATCGACCTCTTCATTCTCCGCCAAACCATTGGCCAAAATGACAACCATATCGTTGGTGCTCTCTTCTCCATCAACTGTAATCATATTGAATGACTTAGCGATAGAAGACTTTAGTGCCTTTTTCAATAATTCGCCACCAATCGCCACATCCGTAGTAATAAAAGAGAGCATGGTGGCAAGGTGAGGGAAGATCATCCCTGCCCCCTTTGCCATTCCTCCAATAACAGACCTCTTACCACCTATATTCAACTCTACCGCTACCTCTTTAGGGAAAGTATCAGTGGTCATTATTGCGCTTGCTGCATCACCACCCCCCTCTCCACTCAACTTACCTTTTGCCTCCTTTATTCCTTCGATAATCTTATCCATAGGCAGGAAAGTGCCGATGGTCCCTGTAGAAGTAACTAAAACATCTTCTTTCTCTATGCCCAGTATTTGTGCCGTCGCTTGAGTCATCTCTTCTGCATCCTCTAATCCTTTCTTTCCTGTTGCAGCATTGGCAATACCTGAGTTTATGACAATTGCCTGGGCCTTTCCATCCTTAATATGTTCGGCACTTACTTTTAGGGGGGCAGCCTTAACCTGGTTAGTGGTGAATAATGCTGTAGCCCTTGCCATAACCTCGGAGTAGATTAAGGCTAAGTCTTTTGCCGCCTCGGCGGCACCCCGCTTCAGCGGTGGCTTTCCCCCTTTCTTAATCCCACAAGAAATCCCCGCAGCCTTAAAACCGCGGGGAGCAGTAATCCCACCCTCGATTTCTTTCATATCCTTCCCCTTAGACGCGGATAATCACAGATTTTCTACGGATAATCGCGGATAAATCCGTGCTAATCCGTGTTTAATATACCCAAGCAGTAAGTAAAACGAAAAAATCCGTGTTCAGGGGGTGATCCCGGGAGATTCTAATCCCAGTGTCTCCTTAAAACCATACATAATATTCATATTCTGTACTGCCTGACCACTGGCTCCTTTTACTAAGTTATCTATGGCCGATACGATAATGGCCCGATTCGTTCGCTCATCTACTTTAATTCCGACATCACAGTAGTTCGATCCATAGACATTTTTTGTCTCTGGAAAAGTGCCTTTCTCCAAGATTCGGACAAATGGTTCCTTTTTATAGAAGTTTTGATATAGTTTTATGATCTCTTCCTCCTTCATCTTTTTGGTTAAGTTAAGGTAAATAGTAGAGAGTATCCCCCGGTTCATGGGAAGGAGATGGGGAGTGAAGGAAATCTTGATCTCCTTCTTTGCCAATTTAGATAGTTCCTGCTCTATTTCTGGGGTATGGCGATGGGTAGCGATGGAGTAGGCCTTGACATTCTCATTGCACTCTGGATAGTGAGCGACCATAGAGGGAACCCTTCCTGCCCCCGTGGCACCAGATAGAGAATTGGCAATGATATTCTCAGTCTCCACTATCTTATTTACTAAAAGCGGTGCCACGCCGAGGATAATGCCCGTGGGATAGCATCCAGGATTGGCTATTAGGTTTGCCTTCTTTATCTTCTCTTTATAGAGCTCTGGTAATCCATAGACCGCTTGGGGGTTTAGTTTCTTACTCTCTTCTGTATGGGGAGCATACCACTCTTCATAGATCTTAAGGTCGTCAAAGCGGAAGTCGGCACTTAGATCAATGACCTTCTTCCCCAACTTGATGAATTGGGGCACAAACTTCAAGGATACCTTATGGGGAAGGGCAAGGAATATGAGATCACTCTCCTTTGCCATATCATTAATATCTAAATCAGTACATACCAAATTGATCCTTCCCTTTAAAGAAGGAAAGATATCGGATATTTCCTGAGGTTTTCCATCCATCTTGGCCGCTAATTTGGTAATCTTTACCTCCGGATGGCCCAGAAGTATCCTGATGAGTTCTATTCCGGCATATCCTGTAGCACCAGCAATCCCTACTTTAATCATCTTTCCCTCACTTTGTTCGGAAGTAAAAAGTAAAAAGTAAAAATTTGAAAACTGTTAACAGAAATCTGAAAACTGTAGTGAAATTAGAAACCGGAAAACTGTTTTCGGTTTTCTCTACTGATTTCTGTTTTCTAATAACCGATTTCCGTCCTCTCCAGATAACCGACTATTGACTATGGACTATTGACTATTGATCTCGTCCATCGTTATCGTTTCGTCCACTGGAAGCGCTTCCTAGCTCCCTTCTGACCGTACTTCTTCCTCTCCTTCATCCTGGGATCCCGGGTCAAAAGTCCTGCCTTCTTTAATATTGGTCCAAAGGATTCGTCTGCCTGGGTTAGGGCACGAGAGATGCCATGTCGCAGGGCCTCTGCCTGACCGGAGTTCCCTCCCCCATTCACCCGAACGAAGATATCGAATTTATCACCTGTTTTAGTAATTTCCAAAGGCTGCTTAATGATTATTCTCTGAATCTCCTGAGGGAAGTATTCCTCCAAAGGCTTCCTGTTAACGAGTATCTGCCCCTTCCCGGGAATTAGTCTCACCCTTGCTATGGCATCCTTCCTTCTCCCTGTTCCCTGATATTGGGTTATCTTTTTCTGTTTCTTAACCATTTATTTTTTTCACCTCTATTTGAACCGGATTCTGTGCCTCATGAGGATGCTCGTTCCCTTTATAGACCCTTAGTTTTTTAAACATTGCTCTTCCCAATTTCGTCTTGGGAAGCATCCCCTTGACTGCCAATTCTATTACCTTCTCCGGCTTCTCTTTTAATAACCTATCATACCTTATGGACTTCAACCCTCCCGGATAACCAGAGTGACGGCGATAGTACTTCTGCTCCAACTTTTTCCCGGTTAGGACGACTTGAGAGGCGTTGATTACTATTACGTGATCCCCGGTATCGACATGTGGAGTATAGATAGGCTTGTGCTTTCCTCTCAAGATGGTAGCTGCTTTTACTGCTACCTTACCCAGGACCTTTCCTTTGGCATCTATGATATACCACTTTCTCTTAATATCCTCTTTCTTAGCACTATATGTCTTCTCCATATTTTTCTCCCTAATTAACTTCAAATTATATTATAAAATCAATTCTCTGTCAACCCCACCCCTCCCTTAGACAAGATAGGTAACCACGGATTTCACAGATTCTCACGGATTAATACTTAAAAATCTGTCCAATCCGTCTAATCCGTGGTTTCATTGAAGTTCCGGAGCTTAGATATAAACATTATGTCACAAAGCAGGAGCGGGGTCAAGTTTTGCTTTTTAATTCCTAAAAACGAAGATAATTCATCTCTCGTATAGAAACAACAAAAAGGGGTTTCGATGGTTCGAAACCCCTTTTGTCTGCTACAGGAAAATAATATCCCTTAACTCTTTTTCTCTTCCTTTGGAGTTTCCTTCGTCTCCTTGAACAATTCGCTTATGCCAGCTATGCTTCCCAGAACCCCGGTTGTCTCTAATGGCAGGAAAATCTTAGTCGCCTTGCCATCGGCAATCTTCTGCAAAGCCTCAAGGTACTTTATGGCAACTAAGTCATTGGTCGGTCTCCCCTTATGTATGGCTCCATAAACGTTTTCAATGGCTTGGGCCTCACCCTGAGCAACGAGAATCTTAGCCTGTCGGCTGCCTTCTGCCCTCAGAATCTCGGCCTGCTTCTCACCGTCTGCTCTTAGGATAGCGGCCTGTTTTACTCCCTCAGCCTCCAGGATGACAGCTCGCTTTGTCCTCTCCGCCTTCATCTGTCTGCTCATGGCCTCAGTAATATCCTTAGGTGGATCGATCTTCTGAAGTTCGACCCGGGTGACTTTAACCCCCCATTTATCCGTGGCTTCATCCAGCACCATGCGAAGTTGCTCATTTATTCGGTTACGTGAAGTCAGGGTCTGGTCAAGTTGCATCTCACCGATAACATTTCTCAGGTTGGTCTGGGCCAATTTTAAGGCAGCTAACTCAAAACGCGCTACATTATAGGTGACCTTGAAGGGATCGGTTATCTGGAAGTAAATGACGGCATCTACGGTAACCAAAACATTATCCTTGGTGATTACATCCTGGGGCGGCACATCGATGACCCGTTCCCGCACATCCACCTTCCTGATGGTTTCTATCAAGGGGAAGATGAAGGCCAGTCCGGAATCCTCAGTGCGCACAAACTTACCCAGCCTCTCTACCAGACCCTTTTCAAAGGGACGGATGATCCGCAGGGCCTTGGTCCCAAAGATAATTACCAGGACAACCAAGCCAATAATTACTGGTCCTATCATAATACTACCTCCTTTCTCTTCATTTTTGAACTACTAAGTGGGTTCCTTTTACCTCCCGTATCTTCACCTTTTCTCCCGCGGCGATCCTTTCCTTAGCTTCCGCACGCCACTTCTCACCTTCCACTATAACCATACCCATCTTCTCGGGTTCGATCGTCTCCACTACCTGAGCCTCTTTGCTCAGCAATGCGTCAATAGTGGTGCGCTTTGCCGAAACCTTTTTTTCCAACCTGCGAACTAAGGGGCGACTACCTAAAATTAAAAGCGCAGAAAGGATAACAAAGACCAGCCAGGAAACCCACCAGATTTCAGTGAAGAGGGTACTGATCCCGGCTAATAGGGCCCCCAATCCTAAGCAGACAAAGAAGAAGGTGCCTGGTGTCAAAATCTCGGCAATGATGAGAATTACACCGGCGGCAACCCAGTAAACCCAGGGATCAATGGTAAAAGGATTCATTTCCCTCCTCCATTATTTAGTATCTTCATTCTCTTATGCTAAAACTCTACCACGACTATTCTATAAAGTCAAGTTTAATTTCTAACGTGATGCTACTTTATCATTCCCAAATGCCCGCTAAAGCGGGATTCTGGCTAAAGCCAGAATAGCCCGGGAATGTGGGAACAAGATATCCCCTTCGGGGATACTTCCATAGGGGTTTTACCCCTCTGGCGGTCGGCAAAGTCATACTTTGCCTCCCTGTCACCCCTTGGGGGAAAGCAGATTCTTTCCCCCAAACCCCCTAATCCTCAGCATCGGAGTTGTTGAAATTCCGATGCTTTGAGACTAATATCCTACTTTTATGAGATAAAGGCCTTTGGCAAGAGCAGTGGGACCGGCGAATCTGCGATTGCGGGCCTTTATGATCTCTTTTACCTTAGAAGGACTGATCTTTCCCTTTCCCACCTCAATTAGAGTTCCCACAATGGTGCGCACCATTCCATAGAGGAAGCCGTCGGCCTCAACGTTGATAAAAATGGCTCTGCCATTTTTTCGCATATCGCATATTGCATATCGCATATCGCTTTGAGAAGTTATGGAAAGTTTTGTGATGGTGCGGACTGGACTTCTAACACTAGAGCCTGAGAGTTGAAAAGAGGAGAAGTTATGCTTACCCATTAGATGCTTTGCTCCTTCTCTCATGGCCTTTAGATTGAGTTTGTAGGGTCTCCGACCCAGAGGGGTCTCTGCCCCGGAGGGAATATAGAGGACATAATCCTTTAGGAATGGTGAAGGTGTGGAGTCCTGATAGATGACATATCTATAGTGCTTGCTCTTGGCATCGAATTGGGCGTGAAATCTTTCTTTTACTCGCTGAGCATTTTTGATAGCAATGTCTTTAGGAAACATACTGTTTAGGGCCTTTTTAAATTCCTCTGGGGTCATCTTGCTCTTTGTCCTGAAGTTTGCCACCTGACCTAAAGCATGAACCCCGGCATCCGTTCTCCCCGCCCCAATTACTTTAATCTTCTCCTCAGTGATTTTACTCAATGCTGCCTCTAAAACTCCCTGTATCGTCTTCTTCTGAAGCTTGGAGCCTGTAGCCTGAAGCCTCTCCTGTCTCTGCCACCCCCTATAATTCGTCCCTTCATATTCAATAACGAGTCTTATATTCTGCATTAATTTGCCCCACTACACCAAGATATCCCCTTCGGGGATACTTCCATAGGGGTTTTACCCCTCTGGCGGTCGGCAAAGTCATACTTTGCCTCCCTGTCACCCCCTGGGGGCAAGCAGATTCTTTCCCCCAGACCCCCTAATCCTCAGCATCGGAATTATTACAATTCCGATGCTTCAAATTATATTATCACAAATCCCTCTTTTCGTCAAACCCCATTAGAAAGCTCTTGTCATGAATTACGTTAGAACTTTCTAACGGGATAAACAAAAAGCCCCCGATTTATCTAGGGGCTATTTTGTCTTTGTTAAGAAATCTTTTTATCTATCTTTTTTTTGTAATTTTATTTTGGCTAAGGAAATCCTTTTTATATAACTGGTTATTTTAGTTTTTTGAGTTGTTCTCGGGCCTTAGTGGCCCAGGTGGTTTTGGGATATTCTTTTATTAGTTTCTCATATTCTTTTATTGCCCGAGGATACATCTTGTTAAATTGGTAATTCTCTCCCAGGGTATAGAGGGCCTTTGCCTTTTCCTCGGAGGTTAATGGAATTTTCTTTTCCAGTTTTTTGAGGGATTTTGCTGCTGATTCTCTCGTATAGTAACGGTTTCTACCCGTTCGTTTATCATAATAATACTTTGGGTCTTTTAGGGCTTTTTTTAATACTGGTATCGCTCTTGTGTCTCCTAATTTACCTAATGCTTCAGCAGTAACCCTGCGGACAACCTCATTCTCATCACTCATTGCCTTAATTAGTGGTTCTACTGCCCCTTCATCCTTTATGACACCTAAGGCTTTAGCCGCTTCCCAGCGACGGGTAAAAGGATTACTTTGATCCTGAAGGGCCTCGATTAGTGCTGGAACAGCAGGCTTTCCAATTTTAATCAATACATTCAATGCTTTAAACTGATCTCCTGTTCCAAGCTGGGAGATTTCTCTATCTATCTTCCTTTGCAATTTTACCTTGGGCAAATGAACAGCTAATAATCCCCCAATGATGACTAAGGCAATTACCGTTATCAAAATGCTAACAATCTTCGTCTTGGGTTTCCTGACTCTCCTTTCTTTCTCTGTAGCAGCTGATTCATCTAATGCCTTTAGCAATTTCTCACTCTGCTCTTTAGTGATCTTCCCTTCCCTTAGCATCCTCTCTATCCTCTCTCTTTCCTTTTCCATCTCTTCCTCCTTATTACTTTTGCCTGCGTTTTAATTATTGTTTGGTTTCTATTTCTTCAAGGAGCGATTGCACATAGGGGGCTAACTTTCTCCCTCTGTGGTCAATGCTCTCTGGATATTTTTCTAACAGTTGTCTAAGGACTTTCTTTGTCTTATCCTCAGCCAAAAATCTTACATACTTCATCAATATTTGTTATTCTCTCATTCGTGCGAATGATTCCACGACTTATTTTAATGCATACTGGGCTCTACGAATTGCTTTTAATAATATTTTATCTTTTTCTTCTACAGTTTCAGCAAATTTTAAAACGTATTTGTATTCCTTCTCAGCCTCTTTTGTTAAACCTTTTTTATCATAAGCCCAGCCTAGCTCTACATGTATCCAGGCAATTACCCAAGGTGTCTCTGGCTTTTCTTCCAATGCCTTCTTAAAACTGGCAATGGCCTGATCATATTGACCTTCACGATAGTAATTTTCTCCTTTTCTGTAATATTGCCAAGCCTCGGTCTTACAGAGCTCCTTTCTAGTTATTTCCTCTTTCCAAGCCTTATATTCTTCAGCAGTTGCTTCAGTTAAAATAAATGAGACTTCGCTTTCTACATCTACCTCCCAACTCTGTTCCCTTCCTTTTCTAAGGTGTTTATAAATCCTCTTTTCTCCACTAGTAACTTTCCCCTCCATCTTAACAATTCTTCCTCTATCATAAGCAAAGTATGCGGTTAGTGCTCTGTTGATTTTAAAATCTTTGATGGTTGCCTCTGCCTTTTTGCCAAATCCTGGCATCAAAACTTTTCCTTTTTGCATGGGCACTTCTATGCTTCCCACCCTTATTATCTTGGCACAATCATAGCCTCCTAATTTTTCGAAACCAACTAAACTATTTTTAAACCGAATGGTTAGTGGTGGGGTATCGAAGAGAAAAGAGGTTAACTGTGCATCGTTCGTCCATGAATCGCCAACCTTAACCTTTTTCTCTGGCAAGAGAGGGAAAAACTGACCCGTTATGGAAGGCAACCCTAATTCTTTAAATATTGCTTTACATTCTTCCCAATTCTTCATCTCTGTTTTCCCTTGTTTGGTTATGTTCATTAATATTGGTCTATGACCAAAATCAAAGAATTCACTTGTTTTTTCTCCGTTCTTTTCTTTCTCTATTACCCCCTCAATAGTCATGCTCGCTTGGGCCACTCCTTTATCATCAACATCTTTTATTTTAATTGTACGATATGTTTCTGTTCTAAAATTTGTTATTCTCGGCTTTCTATAAGCCATTTTAAATTCTACTTTTCCCATTGCTATTTCCTTATGTCGTAGGACATCTCCCTTCTTGACTTTATACTCTAACCTTACCCTTTTCTTAGAAAGTTGAGAAACTACAACTAAGCCTCCAATAATAATGAGACCAACCATTACTGCTGAAATACTAATAACCTTCATTCTGGACTTTTTTATAGCCTTTTTCTTCTCTGCGGCAGTTGATTCCTCCAATGCCTTTAATAGTTTCTCGCTCTGCTCTTTGCTAATCTTCCCTTCCCTTAGCATCCTCTCTATCCTCTCTCTTTCCTTTTCCATCGTTTCCCTCCTTTTATCTCCAGAATAGTACGAATAATGAAATGGGAATTAAATTACCGAGAAAATGACAAGTAATTGCTGACAACAATCCTCCTCTAATATAAACATAGCAGAGAACTAATCCCATCAAAAAAGCTATGAGAAATCCTGATCCATGGATTGCCCCAAATAAAAGAGACGAGATAATAGCACTTAAACTTAAATACAAAATTGGACTTTTTAGAACTTTTGACAATGGCCAGGCAATCAACGAGAATAAAAATAACCTAAACATTACTTCTTCAGTCAAACCAGCCCTAAGGGATAAAAAAGGAATATCTGCTATTGTTAAAGACTTTAACCATGGTGCTGCAGTCATAGCTTGACTTCTCCCAAAATAGTAGATAAGAGAATTTGCTAAGATTACCAGCACTCCAATAATAGCTAAATTTCTCCAATTTACACTTCCTTTGGGCAGTAGTGCTGGCAAGCCTATAAAAGAGCTGACTGTTAGACCGAGGATGACCAAAATAAAAAATATAAGAAACTCACTTAAGAAGATACTTTGATTGTTCATCCCGTGATAAAACTGGAGTTTTAATATGGGAAGAATACGGGTATCACAAATTAGAATGAGTAGAGTAATAACAAAAGCTAATAGAATCTTTTTCGCCATTATTTTCTCCTCCCTATAATTGTTTTATCAAATCTGCTGCTTCCTCTGCTGATAGTTTTCCCTCTTCTACCGCATCTAATATCTGACCCTTCTGCTCTTCTAGAGGCTTCATCTTTCCCTTTAAGGCCTCAATGACCCTATCCAATCTATTGCGCACTGTGGGATAGGAAACATTCAACTTCTTGGCCATCTCTTTTAGGCTTCCGCTTGATAAGACAAAGAGTTCAATGAACCTCTGCTGCTCTGTATTCAGTTGGGATAATCTCGAAATAGGAAACTTTCCCTCAATGGCTACTTTACAGGAAGTGCATCTCAATCTCTCAATCTCCATCTTCCCATAACAATAAGGACATCTTCCGGATAATCTATTCATCTTCCTCTCCTCTAATTTCAGTTTCTAAATACAATATAACCCATAACTTCAACTTTGTCAAGTCTTTTTTTAACTTTTTTCATTTTATTATAAATTAACCTCAATTTATCTCATATTTCCAAATTC
This sequence comes from bacterium, assembly GCA_030615855.1. Taxonomy (GTDB): domain Bacteria; phylum UBP18; class UBA7526; order UBA7526; family UBA7526; genus JAUWXM01. Next base: position 28,778 of record JAUWYL010000009.1, read on the forward strand.
TCAATAATTTGAAAATAAGAGAAGAATAGTAAAGTAGACAGACTAGGAAAGTAGGTCGAAAAAGAGGGAACCCCCATTTTATAGGGGGCTGGTTGCTTTTGTCTTTCTTGGTTTAGATTAGATTCTTTTTTATTAAAAGTTCGGCGATCTGGATGGTGTTCAGGGCCGCTCCCTTCCTTAGGTTATCCGAGACCACCCAGAGGTTAAGGCCATTGGGTATCGATTCGTCCTCTCTTATTCTTCCCACGAATGTTTCGTCCTTTCCTGCGGCATCGATAGGGATGGGATACTTTGATTCTTTTGGATCATCAATAACAACTACTCCAGGTGTCTTAGATAGTATCTCCTTAGCCTTTTTTGCAGTTAATTTCCTTTCTGTTTCAATGTTTATGGCTTCGGAATGGCCGATATAGACCGGAACCCTCACACAGGTAGCGGTTATTCGGATAGAATCGTCCTCCATAATCTTTCTGGTCTCATTTACCATCTTCATCTCTTCCTTGGTATAACCGCTCTCAATGAAATCATCTATCTGAGGTATTACATTAAAGGCGATTTGATAAGGCAAAACCTGTTTGGCTGTTTCACTTTCCCACTTTCCCACTTTCCCACTTTCTCGCTTGTTCATTATCTCTTCCGTCTCTTGACGGAGTTGCTCCATGGCCTCCCTTCCCCAGCCAGAGACAGACTGGTAGGAAGAGACCACAATCCTTTTGACTTTAGCAGCATCGTGCAAGGGCTTTAAGACTACTACCATCTGGATGGTGGAACAGTTAGGATTGGCGATGATCCCTTTATGTTTCTCTAAAGCAAGAGGATTTACTTCGGGAACGACTAAGGGGACCTCGGGATCCATTCTCCAGGCGCTGGAATTATCAACAACCACTGTTTTTGACTTAACAGCAATGGGAGCAAACTTTTTGCTGATCTCTGCTCCAATACTGAATAGAGCAATATCTACATCCTTAAAGGAATCAGGGGTCAATTCTTCTACAATTACATCTTTATCCTTGAACTTTAATCTCTTTCCCGCTGATCTCTTAGAGGCCAGGAGTTTGATCTTTTTAATGGGAAAGTTTCTCTCCTCTAATATCTTAATCATTTCCTGACCAACAGCACCCGTTGCCCCAACCACAGCAGTGTTATACTCTCTCATCAAAACTCTCCCTTATCTTTTGCCTTAAAGTAGTCTTCTAAAATTTTGTTATGATCGAAGACTAAATCTTTTGGTATTTCGTTTCTCTCGAAGACCCCTATCTCAGAAGCATCAGTAGAGGCCTTTGGTGCCCCAGAAGAAGTAGCAATGAAGACCGTAGTTACGGTATGCCACCTGGGATCCCTATCTAAGGTAGAATAGGTATGGAACTGCCCCTTTAGTTCTACATCTAAGGAGGTCTCCTCCTTTGCCTCCCTTATGGCACAATCTTCGAGACTTTCTCCATAGTCTAAGAAGCCACCGGGTAAGGCCCAGCCCACCGGAGGATTCTTCCTTTTGATCAGAACAATTCCTTTATCTTCTAACTCAATAATAATATCTGCTGTTATTCGCGGTTTTCTCTTCTCCATCTTACATTCAACGGGCAAACCGGCTAACCGGCCAACTGGCTAACCTATCCCCTTATACGAAACTGGCTACCAGGTCTCCCACTTCACTTGTGGAAAGACCCATCTTTCCTGCTCCCAGGCTCTTTATCTTTCCCGTCTCCAGAGCTTTGATGATTGCCCCTTCAACTAATTGAGCGCCTTTCTCCTCTCCCAATATCTCAAGCATCATCCCGCAGGCAGCAATGGTAGCCAAAGGACAGATGACGTTCTTTCCCGTATACTTGGGAGCAGAACCGTGGATAGGCTCAAACATAGAAACCCCTTCGGGATTGATATTCCCACCAGCTGCGATTCCCATCCCTCCCTGAACCATAGCCCCCAGATCAGTGATAATATCCCCAAACATATTCCCAGTGACGATGACATCGAACCATTCGGGGTTCTTCACCATCCACATACATATGGCATCCACATGGGCATAGTCCTTCTTAATATCTGGGTATTTTTTCTCCCCCATCTCATTAAATGCTCTCTCCCATAGGTCATAGACATTGGTCAAGACATTCGTCTTCCCACACAAAGTCACCTTCTTGTCCTTATTTCTCTTCTTAGCATACTCAAAGGCATACCTCAGACACCTATCTACTTCCCTTCTGGTATATCTCATTACCTGGGTGGCCACCTCGTCCTCTGTTCCCTTATCCTTTATCTCTCCTTCTCCTTTGTATAGACCAGATGTATTCTCCCTCACCACAACGAAATCAATATCCTCTGGCCCTTTATCCTTAACCGGGGTCTCGACCCCGGGATAGAGCTTGACCGGTCTTAAGTTTATATACTGATCGAGGCCAAAGCGTAGTTTGAGAAGTAAGCCCTTCTCCAGTATTCCTGGTTTAACATCCGGATGGCCTACAGAGCCGAGATAGATGGCATCCATCTTTTTCATCTCTTCTAGGGCAGAATCTGGTAAGACTTCACCAGTCTTTAAGTATCTATTTCCACCGAAGTCATAGTTTATAAATTCGAACTTGATGTTCTCCTTCTTAGCAACCGCTTTAAGAATTTTTAAACCCTCTATTATTATCTCTGGTCCCACTCCATCTCCAGGGATCACGGCAATTTTATACATCACTTTTCCTCACGTATCTCATCAAGCCTCCAAAGGAGATTATCCTCTTTAAAAATCTTGGGAAGGGCTGAACTCGATAGATTCTCTTTTTAGTAACGTTTCTAATCTCTCCCTTATTCAGATCAATCTGTAGGATGTCGTTCTGCCTCGCCTCTTTTGCTGCTTCTTTGCTTTCCAATATGGGCAGACCCATATTGATGCAGTTCCTGAAGAAGATTCTGGCAAAGGAGGCAGCGATAACGCAAGAGACACTACACCCCTTTATTGCTAAGGGGGCATGCTCCCGGGAACTAGCACAGCCGAAGTTCTTCCCAGCAACGACGATGTCTCCTGGTTTTACCTTCCGGGCAAAGTTTTTGCTTCTTCCTTCCAGGCAGTGCCTGGCTAATTCTTTGGGATTAGTGGTTACCAGATACTTCGCGGGGATGATCTCATCGGTATTGACATCATCCCCGAACTTATGAACCTTTCCCTTAAATTTCACCTAATCAAATCTTCCTTCCATACACGGATGATCACGGATTTTTTACGGATGATCACGGATTAAATCCGTGCTAATCTGTGCCTTTTAATCTGTGCCTATCCGTGTAATTAATCAAATTTTGATGCCTCAAGATGTTTCTTAATCTCATCCCTCAAGAGGCCGACGAGCTCCTCATCCGTTTGCTTGATCTTCTTCCAGATCTCCTGACAGGATGGGCATTCAGCAGCATCTTCGATGCACTTGTCATAGCGGGCAAGTCCTCTTGACTTTATGGCCAGGGCTGAGATCAGATTGTAGTTAAGGTTCTTTAACATCTTTCTCACCTCCCTTCTATAGGCTTCATCCCTTCTCTGGCAAAGATGTTTACAATATAGTCTTTGCTTATACTTATCCTTTCCACCCTATATTTCCAGGTCTCATGAGCCCGGATAGCAGTGACGGTAGCATCGACTACGACAACAAATTTCTTGGCGGGATTGAGGGTTACGAAGTCAGGCAGACTTCGGCAACCGGGGGGAAGGGTTACCCAGCCCTCCACCTTACAATTTGGGAGATAGATCACAATCTCCTTCTTCTCTCCTTCAATCTCTTCCATTTCTCATTCCTCCTTTGATACACGGATAATCACTGATTCTTTACGGATGGTCACGGATTAAATCCGTGTTGATCCGTGTTTTAGATTTTTGCGGGATGGGCGATCCTTCCTTTAAGGGCACTGGCAGCAGCAATTGCTGGATTGGAGAGGTAGACCTCTGATTTAGGATGGCCCATACGGCCTTTAAAGTTCCTGTTTGTGGTTGCTAGGGCCTTTTCCCCTTCTGCTAAGACCCCCATATGGCCACCGAGACAGGGACCACAGGTAGGGGTAGAAACCACCCCTCCTGCCTCTAAGAATATCTCGGTCAATCCTTCCTTTACTGCCTGAAGATAGATATTCTGTGTAGCAGGAATGATGATGAGTCTTATATAAGAGGGGATTTTCCTTCCCTTCAAAACTTTGGCCGCAATTCTCAAATCCTCCATCCTTCCATTGGTGCAGGAGCCGATGACTACCTGATCTAAAGGGATATTTCCTACTTCACTCACTGGTTTGGTATTTGAAGGTAGATGGGGAAGGGCAACCTGAGGTTCGATCTTGGAGCAATCGTACTTTCTTATCTCACAATAATTGGCATCGGGATCGCTCGTTGGCAGTGAACAGTGAACAGTGTCCGCCAGAGGCGGATCAGCCTTCGGCTGAAACAGTGAACAGTGTTTCTTTGCATATTCGAGAGTGATTTTGTCGGGAGCAATAATTCCTGACTTTGCTCCGGCCTCGATGGCCATATTACACATACTGAATCTAGAATCCATGGAAAGGCTGGAGACCGCCTCTCCGGTAAATTCCATGGTTTTATATAGGGCGCCATCTACCCCAATATCACCAATAGTGTAGAGGATGAGGTCCTTCCCACTCACCCATTTGTTTAGTTTTCCACGATAGATGAATCTTATTGTCTCTGGAACCTTGAACCAGAGTTTCCCAGTAATCATTACTGCTGCTAAGTCTGTCGAACCCACGCCAGCAGAAAAAGCACCCAAAGCACCATAGGTACAGGTATGACTATCTGCACCAATGATTAAATCCCCGGGCCCTACAATTCCCTGTTCAGGAAGGAGAGCATGCTCTATCCCCATCCTCCCCACATCAAAGTAATATTTAAGATTCTGTTCTTTAGCAAAGTCCCTTAAGATCTTCGCTTGTTGGGCAGAAGGAGCATCCTTATTGGGAGTGAAGTGATCGGGAACTAAGACGACTTTGCTTCTGTCAAAGACCTTCTTTACCCCGGACTTTCTAAACTCCTCTATAGCCAGGGGGGCGGTGATATCATTCCCTAAAGCAATATCTACCTTGGCCTCAATGAACTCCCCTGGCTCCACCCTCTTCTTTCCCGCATGGGCAGCCAGTATCTTCTCTGTTATGGTAAGACCCACAATAAATCCTTCGGATTAAAAGTTAACAGTTTACCCCGTAAGACTTTTTAGCTAAAAACTTTTTCAGTCAGTTATATAATTATTATTCACGCTACTGAACCCTCAGAATTGGCAATAACTTTTCTGAAAAGTCCAACGGGGTTTACAGTGTACGGTTCACAGTAAAAAATTTAGAAAGGAAAGACTGTTAGATATCGCTTTACTAACTGGTTACTGTAAACTATTGCTATACTTATCGCCTCCGATAGACGAGACGATTCAGGGCATTGATATAGGCCTTGGCTGAAGCCTCAATGACATCTGTTGAAGCACCATGGCCAGTAATGGTCTCTCCTTTACTCTCTATCTTTACGATGACCTCTCCTAAGGCCTCCTTACCACCGGTCACTCCCCTTAGAGCATAGTCAACTAATCTGCACTTTATCTTAATAATCTTATCTATCGCTTTGTAGCAGGCATCTACTGGACCATCACCAGTGGCCGTCTCTTCAATTATCTTGCCTTTTTTCTTTATTCTAATTCTCGCCTCTGGAGTGACCTTTGTTCCGCTTCTAATCTCCATATCCTCTAAGATAAAGGTATCGGGAATCATACGGACCTCGTCCTCAATGATGGCCTCCAGGTCCTCATCAAAGACCTCTTTCTTCTTATCTGCTAAACTCTTGAATCGGACGAAGGCCTTATTCAAGTCTTCGTTAGAAAGCTCAGTATAGCCCAGTTCCTCCAATCTCTTCCTGAAGGCATGCCTTCCCGAGTGTTTCCCCAGGACCAACTTGGTCCCGGCAATGCCTACCGACTGGGGGGTCATGATCTCATAGGTGATCCTCTTTGCCAATACCCCATGCTGATGGATCCCTGCCTCATGGGCAAATGCATTGGCACCCACGATGGCCTTATTGGGCTGAACCAAAATCCCGGTAAGACCACTTACTAATCTTGACGTCTTATAGATCTCCTTGGTCTTTATTCCGGTTACTTTATTGAAAGTATCTTTCCTGGTCCTCAGGGCCATAACGATCTCCTCTAATGAGGCATTCCCGGCTCTCTCCCCAATGCCGTTTATGGTGCACTCCACCTGGGTAGCACCATTCAAGATGGCTGCTAAGGAGTTGGCCACTGCCAGGCCTAAGTCATTGTGGCAGTGGATGCTTATTACTGCCTGGCCGATATTGGGAACCTCTTGAGTTATTCCTCTAATTAATTTTCCAAACTCTACTGGCGTAGCATAGCCCACGGTATCGGGAATGTTGACTGTCGTTGCTCCGGCATCGATTACTGCCTCTACTACTTGATATAAGAATTGGGGCTCTGTCCTTGAGGCATCCTCTGGAGAGAATTCAACATCATTGGTAAACTTCTTGGCATACTTCACCCCTTCTACAGCAAGCCTTAAGATTTCCTCCTTGGCCTTTTTTAGTTTATACTTCATATGAATCTTTGAGGTGGCTAAGAAGACATGGATCCTGGGCTTCTTAGAATACTTTACCGCATTCCAGGCCCTTTGTATATCCTCCTTCTTGGCCCTTGCCAATCCAGTGATGATGGGCCCTTTCACTTCCTTGGCGACAAGCTTTACTGCCTCAAAGTCACCGGGTGAGGAGATGGGAAAGCCGCCCTCAATGATATCCACCCCTAATCTTGCGAGCTGCTTGGCAATCTCTAACTTCTCCTGGATATTCAAACTCGCCCCTGGGGATTGTTCTCCATCTCTCAGGGTAGTATCAAAAATCAATATCCGCTCAGCCATCTCTTTTCTCCTTATAATTAATACACTGATTAGCACTGATTCTATTATACGGATTAGCACTGATTTAATCTGTGCTCATCTGTCTCTTTCAATCCGTGCTCATCCGTGCTTTTTTATGAAGGGCATCATGCTGCGTAGTTCCTTGCCCACCTTCTCTATTAAGTGCTTCTTCTCCCTCTCTCTCAGTTCATTGAACTTCGGGCACCCCTTTTCATTCTCAGCGATCCATTCCTTAGCAAAGGAGCCGTCTTTAACTTCAGATAGTATCTTCTTCATCTCGTCTCGAACTGCCTGAGTAATGACTCTCTTTCCTCTGGTAAGATCGCCATATTCTGCGGTATCCGAGACGGAGTATCTCATCCAAGTAATTCCTCCTTCATAGATGAGGTCGGTGATGAGTTTTAGCTCATGTAAACATTCGAAGTAGGCGATCTCTGGCTGGTATCCTGCTTCAACTAAGGTGTCGAAGGCAGATTTAATGAGCTCGCTTACTCCTCCACAGAGGATGACCTGCTCCCCGAAGAGGTCGGTCTCTGTCTCCTCAGTGAAGGTGGTCTCGATTACTCCCGCCCGGGTGCAACCGATCCCCTTAGCATAGGCCAAGGCGATATCCTTCGCCTTTCCCGTATAATCCTGCTCCACAGCAACCAGGGCTGGGGTCCCTTTCCCTTCAGTAAACATTCTTCTCACTAAATGGCCTGGCCCCTTGGGAGCAATCATGAAGACATCGATATTCTTGGGAGGAACGATCTCTTTGAACCTAATATTGAAGCCATGGGAAAAGGCCAAAGCATTCCCTTCCTTTAAATGGGGTTCAATATCCTTCTTATATACCTTACCTTGAGCGGTATCTGGTATCAGAATCTGGATGATATCTGCCTCCTTCGCTGCTTGAGCACAAGGAACTGGCTTAAAGCCATGTTTTGCTGCCAGTTGATAATTATCTGTTCCTTCCACTTCACTCACTATGACATCGAGTCCTGAATCCCTCAGGTTTTGGGCCTGGGCATGACCCTGTGAACCATAGCCAATGATGGCGATTCTTTTCCTTTTCAAGAGATCCAAATTAGCATCCTTCTCATAATAGACTTTTGCCATTCCATACCTCCCTTCGGTCGATGCACTGATTAGCACCGATTACTACGGATTAGCACTGATTAGCCATAAATTTTTCGTTTTACTTCCAGTCTTCTGGCTCCGAAGTTTGCTAATAGAACCAGTCTATATTTGGAGCCCCTAACATAGTAATAAATCTGATCCAGCATTGTTTTTGCTATGGCAGGAACCGCTTTTATCTCAAGGATTACTTTATCATCTATGATGAAATCAGGTTTATAGATACCTACTGTTTCTCCCCGATAGGTTACTTTAAGTACCTTTTCTGTTTTAAATGGTATTTTTAGATGTTTAAGTTCAATGGCTATAGCATTATGGTAGACTGTTTCCTTATGCACCGGACCTAATGCTTTATGAATCTCATACAAGGCCCCTCTTATTTTATATGTCAAACCTTCATATAATAGTTGTCGTTTTTCTGTGCTCATCCGTTACTCAATCCGTGCTAATCCGTGTCTATTTATTTGCTGCCCTTAGGCAGGGCGATCTTGCCCGTGCGACTCAAGGTCTTTATGCCAAAGGGTCTTAAGAGATCTAAAATAGTTTGGATCCTATCCTCTTCTCCCACGATTTCGATGGTTATCGTCTTCTCTCCCACGTCAGCGATCCTGGCCTCGGGAAAGTTATTGACGACCTGCAGGATCTGGGGTTTGGTTCCCTTTGTTAGCGCGATCTTGACCAATAATAGCTCTCTTGCGATGGGCTTCTCCCCCACGAAGTCAGCGATTTTGATGACATCGATTAGTTTATGGAGCTGCTTCGTCACCTGTTCTAAGACCCGGTCATCTCCCTCCACAACTAAGGTCATTCTTGAAGTATCCGGGTTCTCTGTCTCCCCCACTGCCAGAGAATTGATATTGAATCCCCTTGCGCTGAATAGCCCAGAGATCCTTGCCAGAACCCCCGGTTTATTCTCTACCAAAACATTAATGATATGCTTCATTCTTCACCTCCGGTGCACGGATAATCACTGATTCTTTACGGATGGTCACGGATTTAATCCGTGCTCATCTGTTATTTAAGCGAGGCCGCGGAGCATCTCAGTGAGAGGTGCTCCACCAGGAACCATGGGAAAGACATTCGCCTCTGGATCGACGATAAAGTCTAAGACTACTGGCTTATTGATGGAGATCGCTTTCTTCAGGGCAGGAACAACCTCTTTATCCTTCTCCACCCTGATTCCCACTGCTCCATAGGCCTCGGCTACTTTGACAAAGTCCGGATTTCCACTCAAATCAACGGCAGAGTATCTCCTCTTATAGAAGAGTTCCTGCCACTGTCTGACCAGACCCAAATAGCCATTATCCAAAATAGCCACCTTTACCGGTATCTTATTATGGACACAGGTAGCCAGTTCCTGAATGTTCATTTGAAAACTTCCATCCCCAGCAATATCGAAGACGACCTTCTTTGGACAACCCACCTTGGCCCCGATGCTCGCGGGAAAGCCATAGCCCATGGTGCCCAGTCCACCAGAGGATAGGAAGGTCCGGGGCTTGGTATACTGATAATACTGGGCAGCCCACATCTGGTTCTGACCCACCTCAGTAGCGATAATGGCCTCACCCTCAGTCACCTCATAGATTTTCTCCACAACGTATTGAGGCTTCAGCTTTCCGCCCTTTGTATAGGTCAGGGGATGGTTGTTCTTCCACTGCGCAATCTGCTTTAACCAGGCAGATATCTTGGGTTTAGTGACGATCTTGTTGAGTTCTCTTAAGACGTTCTTCACATCCCCCA